>PMBI01000028.1 GCA_003153775.1 Syntrophaceae bacterium
ATTAGGTCTTGGTGGAGGCGGCGGGAATCGAACCCGCGTCCGAAAATATTCCACTGCAGCTTCTACATACTTGTCCTCTGTTTTAATCTCGCTCTCGACAACTCCCGGAGGCAGGATTTATTGAGAGCCATCCCTTTGGGTTTTCGCCCTTTTCACCTCGGGAAGATGAAATCAGCTATCCTGCCTTTATGACGCCCTGATCTGATCCGACAGGCGGGATCAGTAAGACGTAGCCGTCTATGCGGCTAAAGCGTAATCGAAGTTCTTTGCGCTTAAATGTTTCCTACCTGTTTTACGAGGCCTGGTAGGAACCTCGGTATGCGACTACAGCTTCCATATCCCCGTCGAAACCTTTGCGCCCCCATAATGGAGTGGATATAGACTGTAGCTTAATATAGGTCTTGCTGGAGTTTTAGTCAAGTGAATTGAAAGGCCTGATTCTGGATTCCCGCCTTCGCGGGAACGACAATGGGGGCGCGGGAATGACATAGAGGATTTATCCTTTTCGCCGCATGCCGCGCTGCATTTCCCTGCGGTCATCCTTGTCTCTCAGGCTCTCCCGTTTGTCATAAAGTTTCTTGCCCCGACCAACCCCGATTTCCATCTTTACCTTCCCGCCCTTAAAGTACAATTTCAGCGGAATGAGGGCCAGGCCTCTTTCCCGGGACTTTCCATAAAGCCTCTTGATCTCCCCTTTGTGGAGGAGAAGCTTCCGCACCCGCAAGGGATCATGATTCTCTCTGTTGCCGAAGGTGTAGGGACTGATGTGCATCTCATGGACGAAGACTTCTCCGTTATTCACCATGGCATAGCTGTCCTTGAGATTCGCCTTCCCCTCACGGAGCGCCTTCACCTCCGTACCCACAAGCGCGATCCCCGCCTCATAGGTGTCTTCTATGAAGTAGTTCAGACGCGCCGTCTTATTCTGGGCGATTATTTTTTGTCCTGCTGGTGCCTTTTTCGCCATGTTCCTTCGACCATAGGTGACAGGAATCGTTCAGATAAGATTCCTCGTCGCTGCGCTCCTCGGAATGACAGGGGGGAGCGGAATGACATTGGAGGATGTCACTTCATGTCTTTCATATCCTGCGGCAGATAATCGCTCTTGATGTGCCTCAATGCCTTATAGATATTTCCACGGATGTCCTTGTTGTCGCGCTCCATCTTTTTCAAGAGTTTCTTGATGTATATCCGCCGCGAAGTATTGCTCGTAGGGCATTTATTTTTCGCGGTGGGCAGTCGCTGTTCCTTTGCATATTTTTTTATCAGGTCCTCCCCGATATAAGCGAAGGGACGGATGATATGAAGCTTCCCCTGAAAGATCGTCTGCTTCGGCATCATCGTGCTGATCTCCCTTCCATAGAAAAGATTGATGAGCAGCGTCTCTATGATATCATCCTTGTGATGGGCGAAGGCGATCTTGGTGCAGCCCTTCTCCTCTGCTATTTCGAAGATCCTCTTCCTCCTCAACCGCGAACAGAGGAAACAGGGGTTCTTCTTATTGTAATCACTATGGGAAAGAGGCCCGATTTCCGTCTTTTCCATGTAGTGGTCGATGCTATTTTGTCTCAGGTATTTGTCAAGCTTGTCATAAGCAGTATACGTCGGATCGAACCCCGGGTCAATGTTTACGGCGACGATGGAAAAAGACGGCACATACACCATGGGCGTATTGAGAAGATCAAGCAGCGCCAGGCTGTCCGCGCCGCCGGAGACGCCGACGAGGACCCTGTCTCCCTCTTCTATCATGTTGTAATCGAGGACGGCCTTTTCCAGCCATTTTTTCAGATGGAGAAATAGTTTTGTCTGTTTTTTCCCTGTCACAACCGGTACATCTCCCTTGTCCACTTGTTTCTGATGTACACAAGTTTCTGCATTTAATCAAGGTCGTTCACATTTCCGATTACGTCCTTGAATTTCCATCCGGATTGGTATATGGAAAAGGACATATCTACATTAACAGAGGAGGCCATATGACTGAGATCATCAACGTGTACGCAAGGGAAATTTTGGATTCAAGAGGCAACCCAACAGTTGAGGCCGAAGTGACACTTTTTTCGGGAATTACCGGCCGCGCCGCCGTACCTTCAGGCGCTTCCACGGGAGAGCACGAAATGTTGGAGCTCCGTGACGGCGACAAGAAAAGATTCCTCGGTAAAGGTGTAACAAAGGCCGTAAATAACGTCATTAACAAAATCGGGCCGGAGATCATCGGCCTGGACAGTCTCAATCAGAGGGAGGTCGATTACACGATGATTTCTCTCGATGGCACGCCTAATAAAGGCGCGCTCGGCGCCAACGCTATCTTAGGCGTATCGATGGCCTGCGCGAAGGCCGCTGCGGAATCTGTGGAACTGCCCCTTTACAAATACATCGGCGGCACCATCGCCAAGGATATCCCCGTCCCCATGATGAATATCCTCAACGGCGGCCAGCATGCGGACAACAACGTCGATATTCAGGAATTCATGATCATGCCCATCGGCTCGAAGAACTTCAAGGAAGGATTGCGCATGTCCGCTGAGGTTTTTCATACGCTCAAGTCCGTTCTCAAGGGCAAGGGCTACAACACCTCCGTCGGCGATGAAGGCGGATTCGCGCCGAACCTCAAATCCAATGAAGAAGCATTTGTTGTGATTGTGGAGGCGATTGAAAAGGCCGGATACAAACCGGGAAAGGATATCTGCATTGCCATCGATCCTGCGGCAAGCGCATTTTTTGAAAAAGGGATATATGTCATGTCCGCGGAAAAGAAACCAAACAAGACGGCCGCGGATATGGTCAAGTTCTACCAGGACATGGTAAAAAAATATCCCATCGTATCCATTGAAGACGGTCTCGCGGAAGACGACTGGGACGGATGGAAGCTCCTCACCGACGCCCTGGGAAGCAAGATCCAGATTGTGGGCGACGACATTTTTGTGACGAACAAGAAAAGGCTGGAAAAGGGGATCGCCATGGGCGTCGCCAATTCCATTTTGATCAAGCTCAACCAGATCGGTACGCTAACGGAAACGATGGAGACCATTCAGAGGGCGAAGGAGGCAGGGTACACGACTGTCATCTCCCACAGGTCCGGCGAAACGGAAGACAGCTATATGGCGGATGTGGCAGTAGCGGCAAACTGCGGACAGATCAAGAGCGGGTCTGTGTCAAGAAGCGAGCGCCTCGCAAAATACAACCAGCTACTGAGGATAGAAGAACAGCTCGGCGATTATGCCGTCTATCCCGGAAGGTCAGCGCTCTACAGCATAAAAAAGAAGTAGCAGTCAAATCCCGCTCGTATCGACACTGCGCGAGCCGAGAAAAATCAAAAGCCGTTGTCAGCAACCTGCATGGTCATGACAACGGCTTTTTTTGTGATTGAGCGACTACTGCGTTTCTGCGTGTCTCACTTGTTTATGAGAGCCGCATGCGCAGCCGCCAGTCTTGCAATGGGCACGCGGAACGGTGAGCAGGAAACGTAGTCCATACCCACGCGGTGGCAGAGGTCGATGGACTTCGGATCGCCGCCGTGCTCGCCGCAGATGCCGACCTTCAGCTTGGGACGCGTAGAACGGCCTTTCTTGGTGCCCATCTCCACCAGTTGGCCGACTCCCCTTTCATCAAGGCTCTGGAAGGGATCCTCGGGAAGTATCCTCTGCTGGAGATAAATGGGCAGAAATCCGCCGATGTCGTCACGTGAGAAACCAAATGTAGTCTGTGTGAGGTCGTTTGTGCCGAAGGAGAAGAACTCGGCGGTCTTGGCAATATCGTCCGCCACAAGTGCCGCCCTTGGCACCTCGATCATCGTCCCGACCAGGTATTCGAAGGTCACGCCCGTTTCCTTCATCACCTCCGCCGCCATGCGGCGAATGATGGCTTCCTGATGATTGTATTCGGTAGCGGTACCCACGAGCGGGACCATTACCTCCGGATACACTTTGATGCCCTTCTTGGTCAATTCTGCGGCAGCCTCAAAAATTGCACGGGCCTGCATCTCCGTAATTTCCGGATAGGCGATGCCCAGACGGCAGCCGCGATGACCGAGCATCGGGTTGAGTTCGTGCAGAGACTCGACACGCGCTTTAAGTTTTTTTACGGTGGTGCCGAGGTCCTTCGCGAGCTCCTTTATCTGATCACTGTCAAGGGTCACAAATTCATGCAACGGAGGATCGAGGAGACGAATCGTTACGGGCAGGCCCTGCATGGCTTCGAAGAGGCCCATGAAATCCTGCCTCTGGAAAGGCAGCAGTTTCATAACCGCCTCGCGGCGATCTGCTTCCTTCTCCGCAATGATCATCTCACGCATCGGTTTGATGCGCTCCGGGCCAAAAAACATATGCTCCGTGCGGGTAAGCCCGATGCCTTCGGCGCCAAAGGCACGCGCCTGAGCGGCGTCCTGGGGGCGGTCGGCATTGGTGCGTACGCCGAGCTTGCGGAATTTGTCAGCCCATCCCATAAGCTCTGTGTATTCCTTATTAGCCGCAAGGTCAGGCCTTACGGAAGGAACCTTCCCCTCATAGACCCGGCCTACCGAACCGTTGAGAGAAATCCAGTCGCCTTCCTTTATTGTCCTGCCGCTGACAGTCATCACCTTCTTATTCGTGTCGATGTCCAGGGCGGAGCAGCCGACGATACAGCACTTGCCCCATCCGCGGGCGACCAATGCGGCGTGGCTTGTCATACCACCTCTTGCAGTCAGTACGGCCTCTGCGACGTGCATGCCGTGGACGTCTTCCGGCGACGTCTCATGACGCACGAGAATAATCTTCTTGCCTTCTTTCGTCCATTTCGCCGCATCATCGGCGGTGAAGACGACCTGGCCTGTGGCGCCGCCGGGACCGGCAGGCAATCCCTTGGCAAGCACACGGGCTTTCTGCTCTTCCGCCGGATCAAGCATGTCATGCAGCAGTTCATCGAGCTGCGCCGGCCTCACGCGGAGGACAGCCGTGGCTTCATCGATGAGACCTTCCCGCACCATCTCCACGGCAGCTTTCACCGCTGCGGGTCCGTTGCGCTTGCCGGTGCGTGTCTGGAGCATCCACAGGCGTCCCTCCTGGATGGTGAACTCGATATCCTGCATGTCTGTGTAATGTTTTTCCAGCCTGTCTCGTATATTTGCCAGTTCTTTATAGAGCGGCGGCATGGCCTCTTCGAGGCTCTGGATCTCTTTTGTATCCTCCGTCTTGTTTTTCATGTTAAGCGGATTAGGCGTACGTATGCCGGCCACGACGTCCTCGCCCTGAGCATTTACGAGCCATTCCCCATAGAAAACATTTTCTCCCGTCGCAGGGTTTCTTGTGAAGGCCACACCGGTTGCACTCTTGTCGCCCATGTTTCCGAAAACCATGGACTGGACCGTTACGGCAGTGCCCCATTCATCCGGTATACCCTCGATGCGCCGATATGAAATGGCGCGTTTGCCGTTCCAGCTCTGGAAGACGGCGCCGATGCCACCCCAGATCTGTTCGTAGGGATCATCGGGAAATTCTTTTCCGATAATTGTTTTGACTTTCGTCTTGAATATTTTAATCAGCTTTTTCAGGTCTGCCGCAGTGAGGTCGGTGTCCTGAACGACGTGCAGCTTCTTCTTCATTTTCTCCATCGCATGCTCGAGCTGCACGCGGACGCCCCTGCCCTCTTCCGGCTCGATTCCTGCCGCTTTTTCCATGACTACATCCGAGTACATCATGATTAAGCGACGGTATGCATCATAGGCAAAGCGCTCATTGCCAGTTTTTGCAATCAGCCCTTTCAGCGTCTTTTCGTTAAGACCGACATTCAGAACCGTCTCCATCATACCGGGCATGGAAGAGCGGGCGCCTGAACGAATGGAAAGCAACAGAGGATTTGCGGGATCGCCGAATTTCGCCTGCATAATTCCTTCAACATTTGCCAGGGCCTGCTTCACTTGAGCTTCAAGCTCAGGCGGATAAGATTTATTGTGCTGATAGTAGTAATTGCAAACTTCCGTCGTGATAGTGAAGCCGGGGGGGACGGGTATGCCGAGACTGGCCATTTCCGCCAGATTCGCTCCCTTGCCGCCCAAGAGTTCTTTCATTTCCGCCTTGCCGTCTGCCTTGCCGCCTCCGAATTCAAATACATACTTTTTAGACATTTTCTTCTCTCCTGAATCTACTCTGATTTTAATTTCAGCGTTTTCTTCTAAGGTTAATGCTGGAATAAGAGCAGCAATAATCTTCCATGATATCGTGGTTGTCTATCAGTCTTGTCCTGCGATGTCAAACAGAAATGTGAGAAGAGTTGACATGCGAGGCTAAATGCCAAGAAATCCGGATATTGAGAATGATCTGCGTGCCGTGCCCCGCGAGGCGACATGTGCCGGAGATATCCGTCCGGCGCGGGTTTCCGTGCAAGTCTCTCCGAACATGACAGTTTTTCTTCAATATCCGTGATGAAGATTTCTTTGTAAAGAGCTAAATAATTCTTGACAGGATTATTTTTCACGTAGAATATTACGCATCTAAGTCATTGAACAGGCAAAATGATGAACGTTTCCCGCGGAAACTGATCCGTAAGGAAGACGCGGCATATCAATAAGAAAGGAGGTGAGACCCGGATATTTGGAGAGATGTACCACATGTCTCGAGAAACCAACCAAGTAAATTAGGAGGAAAAAATGAGAAAGACTTTAAGTTGTGTTGTTCTTAGTTTGATCTTTGTTATGATGTTCGCCCCGTTGGCGATTGCCGCCGCCGCGCCCGCTCCTGCTGCTGCGCCTGGTGCACCGGTCGATTATACAAAGGCGATCGTGATTGGATGCAGTCTCTTGGTAGCGGGTATTGCCATAGGATTCGGCACAATCGGTACGGGCGTTGGCATGGGACACGGATTGAGCGGCGCCACAAACGCCGTCGGCAGAAATCCCGAAGCACAGGGAAAGATCCTACTGACCATGATGGTCGGTCTGGCTATGATCGAATCACTCGCGATCTATGCTCTGGTTATTGCATTGATCGTACTCTACGCCAATCCTCTGATTAAGTTAGTTGGCATGTAGAAAACCGGTATTATAAGAAATCAGGGAGGGGGAGCGCTACCACGACTTCAACTCCCTTTTTTTATCCAATTTCTTCGGCAGAGGATTCCTTCTTTGCTTTCAATGTATTCATCTGCCCCTTGAATCCCTAAATTCGGTGGCGAGCGAATGACGAACGACTATTCCTTAAGGATCGAAGACTCTCCGCGGCTCGGCTGCGGAGAGCTTCAATCCTCGGGCTCTTCAATCCTCGACATGCCGCCAACTTCTTGGGAAACTGATACGCAAAGATAATGGATTAACAGCGGTGGGCACAAAGACGCAGGCGAAAGGAGCCCGTTACAAGAGTAAAAAAAAGGCCGGAAGTGCAACTCCCGGCCTTTTTAGCTATTTGATCTACTTGTTCTCTTTATCCTCTTCGTCCTCTTCGTCGAATACAGCTTCCTGCGAGCCTGCAGGGACTTCCGCATCTATCGAACGCCCGATTCCTCGCGAGAGGAGCGCCGATATGAAGAACAGAAGAATGACGGAAATGATGATGATCAGGACGATTGTCGTGGTCCATGCCTTCACTTCTTTTTCTACGTCCTGAGAAGCCTTGGTGGCCATCTCATTGAACTTTTCCACGTTCACTCCCATTCCGATCCATCCGAAGCCACCGGGTTTAGGGTAGTCATTCGAATAGAATTTAATGGGCGCAAACGCTACGAATTTCGTCTGGCCGGCAAATTTGTACGTCTTGATGCCTGTATTTCCGGCAGCCGCATCCTTTGCGACAGCAGGCAGACCCGGATCCATAAAACCGAGAAGGTTAAGGTCCAGTACTTCTTCGCCCTTCTTGCTCATTGCCTCCGCAGTCTTATCGGTAAGGGGAGGAACCGGCGTTCCATCGGGATACAGACCCTCTATGTGATAATCATTGGGGTGCGCGATGACGAGTCCCCGGTTATCAACCATGTAGGCGTAACTTCCTGTCGCTGCATCCGCCCTGAATACATACCCTGACTGGGTCGGTATAATATGATCGGTAAACCCGGAAACGTGCTGAAAATCAAGGGCAAGACTGATAACGCCTGAAAATCCTTCCTTGCCGAAGATCGGCGTGGCCATGCGAATTATTCCCTGAAAACGTTTGCCCTTATCAAAATCCAGTTTATTCACATACCAGCCCGTGACATGTCCGATATATACTTCGCCTTTATTCAGTTTCGACGCTTTGCTGAAGTAGTCCTCGGATTTATATTGCGTGTTGGCGGGATTACTCACATTCCCGAAGCCCGATTTAGCCGCCCCGCCATTCACAATCTTTATCACCTCATTTCCATTCCTGTCGATGAGGGACATCTCGGTATAAAGAGGGGCAAGGACCTGTTGAATTTTATTATCCTGTTTTACCCAGATTGCTTTCTTGTTTTCATTCACAAATTGCTTGTAGCTTGCTTCGGTCGCGGGGATGATGGTTGCAATCAACAGATCCTTCTTTCTTTCCATGAGAAAATTGGCAACCTCGTCCGCCGTATTAATGGCACGTATCTTGATTTCTTCCTGAGATTTCTGATCGAGAACGTTGATTGCCCGTTCTTTCGCTGTAATCCCTAATTTAAGAATGCCGTTGGCAATCAGAATAGCCATCAGTGAAAAGGGGATTACGATAAGCAGGAAGAATACTCTCGCTACCGTAAAAAGCTGCTTATCTTTCTTATTTTCTGGCATTGCCTTCTCCCCCTAACTTTGTCAGATTTGAAGTTAATTGTTCTTGAATGAATTAACCTAAAAAATAACGCATAAAGGGGTTCGCAAATAAAAGAACAAGCGCAACAACCAGCGCATAAATGGCGATCGATTCCGCCATGGCCATACCGATGAGCATGGTCATCATGATTTTACCCTGAACGCCGGGGTTTCTGCCCACGGCCTGACATGCGCCGTTCGTCGCAGTGCCGATTCCCAAGCCGGCTCCGACAGCGCCTATACCCATAGCCAAGCCTGCGCCCAGCATGGCGCCTACCGCGAAGAGGACTTTCGTGTAAGATTCACCAGACGGAATTGCTTCTGCTGCATACACAAGCTGTGAGGACGATAACAGAGCAGCCATTGTTGAAAATAGAGTTAATAAAATCTTTCCGAATCTCCGTAACATTTTTTTTCTCCTTTCCTATTAGAAGTTAATCCATAATACCCTATTCCCATAACATGAAAACATATCGGGGGAAATAGGAAATATTATAAAACTGCGTAACCAACTGCAACAGGCATGCCATTGATACGCCCGCAGCGCGTATCCGTTCTAACACTACGCAACGACGATGTTATTCTTATTTATTCACGGAACGAAATATCCGCTGCGAATGCTTAATGTTTTAACGTTTTGTTCAATTGCCTCCGCCAGGTTTGAACGAAAAGTGCAATGCAGTCCGAAATAAGTTAAGATTAAGCCGCATGTGAATTTTCCTGTATTCACCTCTTCGTCCTTCTGACGATAAATCGATCCCGGAGATGCTGAGAGCGCGCTGCGGAATAATCCGTATATTTCTATTGAAAATTTGCAGCTTGACCGGTATATCATATGAAAACTAAGACTTTAAGAGGTCTACTATGCAAGAGATATTAACAGCGGTAACGTATCTTGTTGTGTGGCTGATATGTGCGCGGGTAATTGAGATTGAGAGTGGATTAACTAAACTCCTTATCTCACTCGGAGCAGCCATCGGCGTATATATCGTGATAGGCGTCAAAGAATACAAGGACAGGAAATCCAAAGGAGCAGACGATTGACAGCGTCTCTTGCAGATTTCATAAAGAAAAACCTGAGAGTGCCCGTCTGGCTCACCACTCTGATAGTCATTATCATGATTGTCATGTTTTCCCTGATGATCAATCAGGCGAGAATCAAGGAGTCGGCAGAGCAATACGGGAAACAATATATGACCATCGCCAAGGGAACGGCCGCGGGAATAGATGACCTTTTTGACAGTGTCGAGAAAAGCCTGATTATACTTTCCCGGCATCATAGCGGAACGATGCACAACATGCGTGAGACTTATGACGACCTGGAAGGAAAGATAGATTTTGTAGCCATAAACGACCGTGAAGGCAAGGTCATCGAAGCATATCCGGAAACTTTTCATGACGACATTCTGCATGACATTTCCAGAAGCTCCGCTTTCCTCAAACTCACCCAGGATGTCAGGAAGACCGGCAAGACCAGGGTGAGCAGCCTTATCTCCGTGGATCTTAAGGCGGGCAACAGCCAGGGGAAAAAATACAGGATCGTTATCGTCGGTGTTCCGGATTTCGATTTGAACAGGAAATATGCAGGCATAGTATATGCCGCACTATCCCCTTCTTCAGTTGTCGAGAGGTACATAAAAATTACGAAGACCGATCTGCCATGCGATGCGATCATTGCCGACGACACGGGAACTGTACTATTCCATCCGCGGAATGAATACGTCGGCGCAGATCTTACTGCCGTCGTACGCGGAAAGACGAAAAAGCAGGCGTCTCTGAAAGAAGGAATCCTGAAGGACAAGGCAGGATATGACAACTATGAAGTGCTCCAGACAGGAGGGAGCTTTGAAAAAAGTATCGTTGGATACGCTCCCGCCGACCTGAACGACCGCAAGTGGTTTATCGCCGTCAGCACTCCTTACCATATCGCCATTTCACAGATCAGAAAAACATTCTTCATTGTCATGCTCGAAGCCTTCGTACTTATTGTCACGGTTATTATCGGAAGTGTGCTTGTCGTATATTCAGGCAAGAAACGCCTCTTGCTCGAGGAAGAGTTAAAGCACTTAAGGGACAGGGACATCTGGAGGGATGAGCTCGCGAGAGAGAAGAAAACTTTAGAGGGGATTATCGAGGGCTCTCCGATACCGACCTTTGTCATCGACAAAGAGCACAAAATCATTTTTTGGAACAAGGCATGTTCGGACCTGATGGGCTATAACAGCGCCGACATGATCGGCACTGATAAACAGTATATGCCGTTTTACCACGAGAAAAGGCCGGTTATCGCGGACCTGATTGTGGATAACGATATTCCCGAACTCGAAAAATACTATGGGGAAAAGAGCCTGCATAAGTCGACCGTTATTGAAGGCGCCTATGAGGCGCGTGATTATTTTGAGAATATGAGCGGCAGGAACAGACACCTTTATTTTCTGGCGGCCCCTATTTACGACGAGAGGGGAGAGATTATCGCGGCTATCGAAACTCTGCAAGACGTGACCAAGGAAGAAGAGATGGCCACGGATATGAAAGAATATGCGGAATCCCTGTCCAAGGAGAAAAAGACTATCGCGGGCATCATCGAAGGTTCCCCCATACCGACGTTTGTCATTGACGGACAGCACAAGATTATTTTTTGGAACCATGCCTGCACGGAGCTAACCGGCTACGACAGCAAAGACATGATCGGCACTGATAAACAGTTCATGCCCTTTTACCATGATAAGAGACCGGTTATCGCAGACCTGATTGTGGACAACAATATCGAGGAGCTCAACAAGTATTACGGGAAAAAAAGTGTGCATAAGTCAACTATTGTGGAAGGCGCTTACGAGGCAAGCGATTATTTCTCGGATCTGGGAGGCAGGAACAGATACCTTTATTTCCTGGCTGCTCCTATTTATGACGAGAGGGGAGAGATTATTGCCGCCATCGAGACGCTCCAGGATGTGACGAAAGAAGAAGAGCTGACCAAGAACATGAAAGAGTACGCGGAAAGCCTCTCCAACGAAATATATGAACTGATCAGGCTGCGAACAGACATACAGGAGCTTTACAATTACCTCCAATCCATGATGGACAGCTCTCCGGATAGGATATTCGCTCTTAGCGCCGACGGCGTCATAAACTACGTAAGCCGCAGTTCCGAGATAGATGACGGATCAATGCCTGAGCAGATGCATGGCAAACATTTCGCAGAATATGTTGTCCCTGAGTACAGGGAATTTATGCTCAAGAAGTGGGAGGAGGTCAAGAGGGGATCGCACAGGCCCTTCGAGATTGAGGTGACGACAAGAGAAGGCTGGAAGAGAAATTTGTTGATCACCACAGCTCCCATAAAAGGAACCGACAAATATCTCTTCGTGCAGCGGGATATAACGGAATTCAAGAATCTCGAGAAAAAATTTTATGACAGTCAGAAGCTTGCCGCTGTCGGTCAGCTCTCAGCGGGCATTGCCCACGAAGTGAGAAATCCGCTTTCATCCATCAAGATGAGCCTCCAGATTCTTGAAAAAAGATTAAATCCCGCCGGAAATGATTTGAAACGGTTCAAGATAGCGGAGAAAGAGGTTGAGCATCTTGAGAAGATAGTCAATGATATCCTGATTTATGCGAAACCGGCGGAACCGGAGATGAAGCCCGCAGATATCGGCGCTTTCCTTGAAAGTTCGTTATCGATGGTGGAAAAAGAACTGTATGACAAAAAGATAGATGTGCAGGTTCATAACGATCAGGGCATCCCCCAGATAAATCTCGATTCGGCAATGCTCAGGCAGGCATTCTTGAATATATATCTCAATGCCATAGACGCAATGGAGGAGGGAGGCAGGCTGCGGATAGCCGCGAGGCTCGTCACAAACGGGCACAAGCATGTCTCAGTCGAAATAGACGATAGTGGTTACGGGATCGAGGAAGAAGATATGCCTCACCTGTTTAATCCGTTCTTTACAAGGAAGAGATATGGGACAGGCCTGGGCCTGACGCAGGTTAAGAAGTTTATCGATTTGCATCACGGTTCCATAGAAATATTCAGCAGGAAGGGCGAGGGAACGAAAGTCGTGGTTACTCTGCCTTTGGAAGAAAGCGACAAAAATTCTGAAACACCTGTTAACGATACCGAGGGACAATCGCATGGCTAAAATTCTCATAATCGATGACGACAGTTCTATCTGCGAAACTATCGACCTGTATCTGACCGAAGAGGGACATGAGGTGCACACTGCCATGACCGGCACGGACGGGTTGAATAAGTTTGTGCAAACCTCGCCGGACGTTGTTATTCTCGACATAAGACTTCCGGATATTGACGGCTTCACCGTTCTTGAAGATTTGCGGGAGGATGACGAGGACGCCAAGGTAATCATGATTACCGCCCATCACGACATGGACACCACGATTAATGCCATGAAGGCGGGCGCTTTTGATTATATCCGCAAGCCCATCAACGTTGACGAGCTCGACATAGCCATCCGCAAGGCCCTCAAATCCATAGAAATGGAAAAGAAGATAAACGGCCTCCTGATGGAACCTTCCCGGCAGTTCAAGGTCGGCGATATCATCGGCACGGGCAAGGACATGAGCGAGATATTCAAGACCATCGGCGTAGTCTCCCAGAGCAAGACGACTGTATTGATCCAGGGTGAGAGCGGCACGGGAAAGGAGCTGATCGCCAAGGTCATACACAACAACACGTCGCCTAATGAGCCCTATATAGGGGTGAACTGCTCCGCAATCGTGGAAACCCTCCTCGAGTCTGAACTCTTCGGACACGAGAAAGGCTCCTTTACGGGCGCCTTCACCCGAAAATTGGGAAAGTTCGAGCTTGCCCGTTACGGAACGGTATTCCTCGACGAGATCAGCGAGATGTCCATCAACCTGCAGGCGAAGCTCTTGAGAGTGCTTCAGGAGATGGAGTTCGAAAGAGTCGGCGGCAAGGACCGCGTCAAGGTAAATGCAAGGATCATCACTGCTACGAACAAAGACCTCAAGACCCTCGTGAAGGAGGGGAAATTCCGGGACGATCTTTTTTATCGCCTTAATATCGTATCCATAAATATTCCTCCCCTCAGGGAGCGGAGGGAAGACATTGCGCCCCTCGTTGATTATCTGATCACCAAGATTAACCGTGACCTTCATAAGCGCATCCTCGGCGTGTCCGACGAGCTCATGGATACGTTTCTAAAATACAGCTGGCCGGGAAATATCAGGGAATTGGAGAATCTCCTCGTCAGAGCCGTTGTCGTCGCCAAGGGACAGATCTTAGGCAGAGGAGATTTTCCGGAACTGCTCGATGATATTGAAACAAAATGCGCGCCCGACGGAACCGGCGGAATGGGCTTAATGGAAACGGGGAGATTAGCGACACTCGATGAGATTGAAGAGAGATACATCCGGCAGGTGATCAAAACAAGCGGCAATAGGACCAAGGGAGAGATATGCGAAATACTTGGCATCTCCCGGCCGACCTTTGAAAGGAAGCTGGAGAAATACGGGATCACCCTTGAACTCGACGGATGAAAGCGCATTCCGCGATATGTTGTCCCGAATCAGTGCGGATAGAACAGCATTATGAAAATTGTCTCGGCGGAATTCGTCAAATCTGCAACTCTGCCTTCCCAATATCCCGAAGGGATACTGCCGGAGATCGCCTTTGCCGGCAGGTCCAACGTAGGAAAATCCTCTCTCATCAACACCATCACCCGGAAAAAAAACCTTGCCCGGACAAGCAGCACGCCCGGTTGCACGCGTCTCATCAATTTCTTCATAGTGAACAATCAGATTTCACTCGTGGACCTGCCCGGGTATGGTTATGCAAAAGCGCCCATTGCATCAAGGAAAGAATGGGGGCCGATGATCGAGACGTACCTCATGCAAAGGGAGTCCTTGGAGTCCGTCATCGTCATTCTCGATGTGAGAAGACACCCTTCGGAGCAGGATCTCACGCTCATCGACTGGCTCCGCCATTATGAGGTAATCCCTACAATTGTCCTTACGAAGATAGACAAGGTTTCCCGAAGCGAGGCAAAGGTCCGCCAGCGAAAGATAAAGGAACTGCTGGAGCTGAACACAGATCCCATCCTTTTCTCGGCGCGGACCGGCGAAGGAAAAGATGCGATCTGGGGAGCGATAAGAGATTTGTCCGCCGGCAATATACCCGCCTGAACCCTCCCTCCGCTCATATATTCACCCGCGGTAAAAGTTAAATCGAGAACCTTTAAGCATGCGGAATATAGACCCTGCTATGCGCCGTGCAGCGGCGACCTTTCTCGTTTCATTAAAGACGATTGAATGTTTCTTTAAATATCACGCCCTGCGCAAAGCGATAAAAGCCGGCGGCTGCAATCGACTCGACAATAAACGTCGCATATTATCACTACGTTACAAGTATCGCAGGAGCGTTATGAAAACTGGCATGAATATTTCATCACTACGTATCAAAAGGAATAAAGAAACGCAGGAGAAAACTATATGAAAAAGATGTTAGAGACATTGGCTCTCTCCGTATTTGTAGTCCTGGTTACAGCCACCTTCGGGGCCGCCGAGTATGGGGCGACAACTCTCGGCGACTTCCCTTACTTCCAGTTTGGTTGTCTGATTGTCGGCGGCGTTACAATTATATCCCTGAGACACAAATACCAGAAGATGTATACCCGTGAGCTGGTCGCCGTTTTTTGCCTTTATACGATGCTCATCGCCCTCTTCACAATGCCGGTAATCACCGCCATCAGGACCGTAGTGAGCTGAGGGCTACGGCATGTCCATCCTTTCCGGCTGTGGAATCTTGCCGGTGGGATTCAGGAGGCAATCGGTATGGCAGCAATTGCAAGAACACGAGAGCAGAAGAGTTACCGGTCGGTGCTCATAATGAGTGCCTGGGGGCATGTGATCGTGATTCTCTCATTTCTCTTTCTCTATGCAGGGAAATTGCTGGATGACCTTGCAGGCACGTCTCCCAGTTTCATAATCGGATTATTTCTTCTGGCACTGTTTGCCGGCATAGGCAGGTTTTACAAAGAGGCGTGGTTGAAGCGCAAGGATGTCTGAGTTCCTCTCGCACTCTGAAGTACGTCTATATTTATCCATAGCACCCTCAAGCCCCATAATGCACAAGCGTTACGGGGCTTACTCATTGGTGCAGGTTTTCTGTTGTTCTCGCGTGCCGACGCCGTCTGGACGGTCTTGCCCCTTGCGGTTGGGTGTCCCTTCGTTAATTCCGTTATTCCGAGGAAGATATATTGACTTGACACGCAGTATGCAAATCCATATACTTTCGCAAAGAAAAAAATCCGTAACATCATCCGTCCTAATTTTGAAAATCGGGCTTCGTGCAGAGAAACGCTGAAGAAGTTGATGTTATGAAACAGGAGAAAAATAGAAAATGTGTCTCGGTTTTCCCGGAAAGATAATTTCGATAGATGAGAATAAGCTCGCTATTATCGATATCAGCGGTACGCGGCGGGAAGCCCGCCTCGACCTCGTGGATGACGACACAGTGGTCGGTGACTATGTAATCTGCCATGCGGGTTACGCCATTCATAAGATAGATGAGGAACTGGCGCAGGAGATGCTGGATTGCCTGAGAACGATCGTTGAAATGGAAACCAATTGACGATCCTTCAACACAGCAGTTTACGGCTCATGAATATGTTCTCTTACCGCTGCATCACGCCCCCCCAAGGCTTTTGCCGGAGGCATATTTTACAAAGCTATTCTTTTTTGTCCAATCCTTGAATTCTTAGAAAATCAACCATAGTCTCAGAAAGGTACCGGCGATGCAATATGACAAGATTCTGCTGGATCATGGCGGGGGCGGTTTGTTAATGAATGAGCTGATTGCACATACGTTCCTCCCCAAATTGAAGAATGCATATCTCGATCGCATGGAAGACGGCGCCGTATTCGATATAGGCGGTGTTAAGCTCTGCTTTTCCACCGATTCTTATGTGGTGAGTCCTATCTTCTTCCCCGGCGGCGATATCGGTTCGCTCGCCGTACACGGAACAGTCAATGATATTGCCGTGTGCGGAGGAATTCCCCTTTTTCTCAGCGCCGGCTTCATTCTCGAAGAAGGCTTCAGCATGGATGATCTGGAAAAGATCGTTGAGTCCATGGCGCAGGCGGCGGCAACGGCCGGTGTACAGATTGTTACAGGAGATACCAAGGTCGTGGCCAGAGGGGCGGCAGACGGAATTTTCATCAACGTCTCCGGGATCGGCCTCATCAAGTACAAAGGCATAATCTCTCCGCGAAGTGTGATGCCCGGAGATAAAGTCATCATTAACGGAACTATTGGAGATCATGGCGCCGCCATACTATGTAAGCGTCAGGAACTCGGTTTTAAGTCCGAGATCGTCTCCGACTCGGCCCCGCTCAATTCGCTCGTGGAAAGCATCCTCTGTGCGAGTCCCAATATTCACTGCATGAGGGATGCAACAAGAGGAGGGCTCGGTGCTATCATGTGCGAAATTGCAGAACAGTCCGGCTGCCGGATCGTAATCGACGAAAGAAATATCCCGGTGCGCGAAGACGTAAGGGGCGTGTGTGAGATCCTCGGCGTTGATCCGCTGTTTCTCGCAAATGAGGGAAAGATGGTAGTATTCTGCCCGCCCGAAGATACTGAGAAAATCCTGCAGGTAATGGCAGCGCACAAGTACGGCAGGGCCGCCGCGGTCATAGGGGAAGTGGGCAAGAAGGGCCGCGGGCGTCTCCTGCTCCACACTGTCATCGGCGGGGCAAGGGAGATTGACCTGCCGACGGGTGAACTTGTCCCTCGCATCTGTTAAGCTGCACGTACACGGCCGTAAAAAAAGCAGGAACGACGTCGAGTGTCGTCCTGCCTGCTTCATTACTCCGCACTGAGAAGTCAACCTTCAGTCTTTCGCTTTTTCCACACCTTCCTTGGCTTTGTCGGCGCTTTCACGCAGATGCGTAAGACGGGTAGACTTATGCAACTCGACTGGTTTGTCGTAGAGGGAGGGACGCCATTTATAAATCAATTCTATCGCATCAGAGGGGCATGCCTGCACGCAAACCTCGCAGACTATGCATCGCAACGGGTAGAATGCCAGCTCGTTCTTTTCCTTGTCTGTTGTAATGGCGACTGACGGACAGCGAAGGGCGCATACCCCGCACATAGTACACTTGTCATCCAGGAATACTACGTGCCCCCGGGCGTTTTCAAAAGGCTCCCGAACCTGAACCGGATACATCCGGGTGGCATATCCGGTGAAGAGGTTTTTCAAAATGGTCGGTAACATGTAGGGCATCTATTTACTCACTCCTTTCGCCCTTTACCTCTCCATGCAGCAGATGCATGGATCAATAGAGAGAACAATCACAGGCACATCCGGTAATTGACTTCCGGGCAACATGACTAACAACGAGGGGAGATTCGCATACGTAGGCGTTCTGATTTTCATACGCTCCAGATTGCGCGTACCGTTTCCTTTCGCATAATAGAAAAGCTCTCCTCGCGGAGCTTCCGTACGCATGATTGCCTCATTGGCAGGGGGGTTCCCTTTTATTTTCGTTGCTATTTCTCCTTCTGGCAACTTATTCAGCGCTTCTATCTGCAAATCGATGGACTGGAGGAGCTCCCTCGCCCTTACCAGCGCACGGGCATAGCAGTCTCCTGCGGTTTCCACTATAGGTTCAAAGCTGAGCTCGCCGTACGCATGATATTTGGTCAAGCGAACATCTTCCCCGACACCGCTCGCCCTGAGCACAGGGCCGACACATCCTAACAGGAAGGCCTGCTCCTTCGTTACGACGCCGACACCGACGGTTCTGGACTTCACTGTATAGTCATTGATCACGACCTTTATCAGATCCTCGCTCTCCTTGCGGATTATGGGCAGCGCCTCCAGGACCGTTTTTTTCTGTTCCGCATTTATATCCCTGCGCACACCGCCGACTATATTGACTGAGGGGATGACTCTGTGTCCGGCTGTCATCTCTATGAGATCCAGAACCCGCTCCCGTATGCGCCAGAACTGGAGGAACATGCTTTCAAAACCGAAGGCGTCCGCCAACAGCCCCAGCCAGAGAAGGTGGCTATGGGCGCGCGCCATCTCCGCCCAGATAGTACGCAGGTATTTTGTCCGGGGTGATATTTCCACCGGCCACAACCGCTCCATCACTTCGACCACAGACACGCTGTGGATGTAGCTGCAAATCCCTCAAACACGCTCACAGAGGTAGATGTTCTTGGCGTATTCGTTAAGTTCACATGCCTTTTCTATTCCCCGATGGGCATAGCCGATTACAGGAACCACTTCTACAACTGTTTCATCTTCGTAAGAGATTCTCAATTGTACGGGTTCAGGCAGCACCGGGTGCTGCGGCCCAAAGGGTACCGTTGTGCGTGTAACCATTAACTATCTCCTTTCGCAGTAGTCGACGTAACCTTGTACGTTTTCAAAAGAGGTGTAACGGGACTATCCTGAGCCAAAAGCAAGTGTCCACCGTAGTCAATGGCGAGATCCGTTACTTTTAAGCCGAACAATTCCTTCATTTCATTTTCAATAAGTACGGTGGCAAGGGTGATGCCGGAGAAACTCGGGACCTCTTCATCCTTTGCAACTTTATAACGCAGGCCGTGCATAACCGTCCCGGCATCATGGCTGAAGAAGTACGTCACTTCCAGGTGTTGGTCCAGGTCGCTGCATACAGCCGTCACGAATTTCCCGCCTGCATCCAGAAATTTCCTGCCTTCCGCTAATAATTCGTCTTTCTTAATCTCCCTTATATTTTCCATTCCCTACTCCCTCAGAGCTTCGCTAACTTTTGCAGGGCCATTACGACACCGTCTATGATCGCCTCCGGCCGCACGGAGCAGCCGGGGACGTATACGTCAACCGGAATAACCTTGTCTACGCCGCCCAGAACATTATAGCAGTTGTGGAATACGCCGCCGGTGGAGGCGCACGTTCCCACACTGACGACCACCTTAGGATCGGGAACCTGCTCATACAGATTCTTCAAGACCCTGGCTGTGCGCCTGTTAACGGGCCCCGTAATCAGAAGTATGTCAGCATGCTTGGGATTTCCCATATTAACCATACCGAATCGTTCCACATCATAAAGAGGAGTCAGGCAGGCGAGTATCTCTATGTCACAGCCGTTGCAGGAACTGTTGTCAAAGTGCAGAATCCATGGCGATTTAACGCGAGATCTTTGTATCAATCCCATAGTTCTTAAGATACCCCCTTCGTGTAATAGATATACGCTATATTAATTATTCCGAGGATCAATCCCACTGACCAGCTCAAGCGGACCATCCAGCCGACAGTCATTCTCGCGGTAATGTTGTCGATGAAAAGTTCCAGCAAGAATGCAGCCAGGGCAATCAATATCCCCACCCACAGCGGGTTCGTCCAGAAGAGAGAGATGATTCCGAGAAGCAGGATGATCTCGTACCACTCCGCCAGATGATAGAGGGCGAAATAAGGACCGGAGTATTCGGTAGTCACTCCTTTCACAATTTCCTGATGGCCGTGGTGACATGTAGAAATGTCAAACGGCGATTTACGCATCTTTATGGTTAATACGTAAAGAACTGCCAGGAACAGCGGCCAGAGCGTGAAGAGCAAAGGTTTATCCTGTCTGAAAATCTCGCTTATGAGAAAACTTCCGTTCTGGGCGTAAATCGCGATCGCCAGAAGAAGCAGCACGGGTTCATACGCCAGAATCTGCATCAACTCCCGGTTCGCTCCGAAATGAGCATAGGGGGATTTCGTACTGAAGCCGCCCAAAACCAGGCAGACGCCGGCAAACCCGAGGAGAAACACGAGGAGGAGAAAATCCGATTTCATGACGAGAAAAACCAGACTCGCTATCATAAAGACCAGGTATCCGTAGATCCAGACGAATTGCATCCTGCTTACGGCAATATGTTCTTTCCCCAGGAGCTTAAAGAAGTCGTAGAACGGCTGAATGAAGGGAGGACCATATCGACCCTGCATGCGCGCCGTTATCTTGCGGTCGATGCCAAAAAGCAAACCACCGACAATAGGAGCCCCCACCAAAATCAAAAGGACAAAGAGGAACTGTTTAATCATCATATAGCAATCACCCCGCATCCGAGCATAATGACCAATAGTAAGATGGCTATCGCGTTTGCCCAGGGATTCACCCTTTTTTCGCCCAATGTACCCTGGTAATAAAAGCCACCCAGTTGGAATTTAGTTTTGCGATCCGCTTCTGCCAGCCATTCATCAGTATCAGTACCGCCGGTTTGTTCACCGCACATGTAAACCGGCCTCAGTTCCTTGGGCTTCACCCCGATCAGCATGAGCGGCAGGAGCAAGGC
Organism: Syntrophaceae bacterium; assembly: GCA_003153775.1. Taxonomy (GTDB): domain Bacteria; phylum Desulfobacterota; class Syntrophia; order Syntrophales; family UBA2185; genus Fen-1135. The sequence continues at coordinate 21,027 of PMBI01000028.1, forward strand.
AACAATCAGAATCAGGTAGAGCGGCCACACGGGGAAAAGACCCAGAATTTCCCTCTGCATAAAAGAGGGCGTTATCAGTATCAGGTTGTTCAGACCGAGGGCGATGATCTGATTCCCGGAAACGACGTCGTTCGTCGCAGCACGCAGGAAATTCTGATAAATCGGACCGATCCCCATACCGACTACGAATATGCCGATCAGCAAAGTCCACAAGGGAACAGAATAGCTTAGTGATAATTTTTCAAAAGGCCTCTCTATCTTCGGCAGGACCTGCAGCAGCCGCCCGAGCCATTTTGTCCAGAAAACTATCGTCAGGGTACTCGCGAGCACGAAGAAGATTGCCGCGAGCGGAACCATGTAGGCGGCTTCCAGGGCGATCCATTTGCCAAGGAGCATGCCGAAGGGTGGAAGGAACATGGACAGTATGCCGACTCCGGTAATCAGTGTGGTGAGAGGCGCCTTGGCGGCAAGGCCCTCCATGTCTTCGATATCGCGGCTCCAGATCTGATGCTCAATCGTACCGGCGCAGAGAAAGAGCAGTCCTTTCGATATGGCGTGGAAAATGATGAGCAGAATTGCTGCGGCAATGGAAAGGGGCGTATTAATCCCCGCGCACGCAATGATCAAACCGAGGTTGGCGATTGTGGAGTATGCCAGGACCCTCTTCCCTGTGGACTGGCTCACTGCCAGCGCGGACGCTGCAAAGAAGGTGAATGCTCCGGCAATGGCAATGATGACACTCAAATATGTCCCTGCGTAGACAGGAGCGAGCCTGAGAACAAGGTAGACCCCGGCTTTGACCATCGTACTGGAATGCAGCAAGGCGGAAACAGGCGTAGGCGCGACCATGGCTCCCAAAAGCCAGCTCTGAAAGGGCATCTGGGCTGCCTTGGTAAAACCGGTATAGCAGAGGAGCGCGATCGGCAGCACGGCAATGGAGGACTGGATGCCTCCTCCGATAATGCTCTGCATTGAAAGGGCGGACGAGCCTCCCTGCGTTGCATAAAGATAGATTATGGCCAGAATAAAGGCAGTCCCTCCCGTGGAATTCATCCATACGGCACGCGCCGCGTTGTGTATCGCCTCTTTCGTTCTATCGTGCGAGATCAGCTGGAAGCTGCATAAGGTGGTCACTTCCCAGAAGAAGTAGAGCCAGACCAGATTATTCGCAAACACAAGGCCGTTCATGGCGCCCAAAAACAGAACGAGCCAGAAAAGGAATCTCGACTGTCTGGATTTCTCGATCCCGGCATGGTGCTCATGGTCATACATGTACCGCAGGGCGAAAATGCAGATGAGTGAGCCTATGATGGAAATAACCATGGTCATGACAAGTGCCAAATGATCAACGACAAAAGCAGGCGCCACTTCAACGTGGGCCTTCATGATAAATTCAAAGTATGCAAGCGGGAGAATCTGTGTGAGGGCGAAGATGAGAACCAGCCAGTTCCGCAGTGTTATGCCCACGTAAAGATAAAAGATGAGAATAGCATAGTCCAGGATGGTAATAAGCAGGCCCCAGTCAAAGCCGCTCGGCGTGTATGTGAAGGGACCTCTCAGTGCGAGCAGGATACTGTTAGCAATTAAGACTATCGCGGTTGCAATAACAATGACGTTTCGCGCATAGTAATTGCGGACAGCCAGAACGAGAAATCCTGCCGCAACAGGTAGCAAGACGGCGATTGCCATCATCTGATCAGCCAATTTTCCGCCTCCTTAATTTGATGTGCTTATTTCTCACATAACGGTATGCAATTTGCCCCTATTACCTTCAGAATGCCGCCACATGGACGCAATTAGCCCCATCCGCATATTGAGAGAAAACCATCAGGGCATATCGAACAAAAAATGAATGGTTACTGGCAGTCATTTTTTCTCGTTTCGTACTTTATATGTTTTTGGAAGTCAAGGAAAAAACGCCGTTTGTCGTTGCCGGGGAAATGCAATAGGCCAATATTGTTTGATTTCCGGTTATGGATACAGTTGACAGCGATCATCTACTGCGATCTTGCGTATTCTCCTCCCACTTTCGGCTTGACTTTACTGGCGAATTCATATACGGAGTTTCTCGTTTTGAGTGACAGATGAAGGAGGCCTATTCTAATCAAATGACAAGAGAACTGCAGGATGTACTTGGGAGCTTTGACAAGAGCCGCGACAACCTTATCCCTATTCTTCAGGCGGTGCAGGGCGAGTATGGGTATCTCACTCCGGAAACCATGGAGGGCATCGCAGACTACCTCTGCATTTCTGAAAGCAGCCTTTATGGAGTGGCTACTTTCTACACCCAGTTCAAGTTCTCCAGACCGGGTGATCACAACGTAAGGGTATGCCTCGGCACAGCCTGCCACGTGAGAGGGGGATCGCGCATAATGGACGAGGTAAGCCGCCACCTGGGCATACAGGCAGGTGGGACTACGGAGAATTATAAGTTCAGCCTGGAGCGTGTCGCCTGCTTCGGATCCTGCGCGCTCTCGCCGGTGGTGGTTGTGGATAAGAAGGTATACGGTAGAATGAACCCCAAGAAGATAAAGAATATATTAAAGGAATACGAATGAATTTCGAAGCCATCAAGAAGAAGGCCCAGCAGGAATGGGAAGCTTTCAACACTTTTGATAAACCGCGAATCCTCGTGGGAGCCGCAACATGCGGCCGCGCGGCCGGCGCGCTGGAAGTCTGGGAAAAATTCAAAAACGAACTGGCCAGCCGGTCTCTTGAGGCAAACATCGTCGAAGTCGGGGACCTCGGCCTTTGTTATGCCGAACCGTGCATCGAGATCGCAACTCCCGACGGACGCCGTGTGCTTTACGGAGGAGTCACGGAGAAGATAGTTCCTGAGCTCATCGAGGATGTAATCGTAAAAGGAAACCCGCGACCGGATCTCGCGCTTTGCACCTTCGGTCAGAAAAGAGTCGAAGGCGTCCCCACCTTTGAAGAGCTGCCCATGGCGAGTAAACAGGTCCGCGTGGTCTTGAGGAACAGCGGCATCATCGACCCCTCCAATATCTATCACTACATCGCAAGAGGCGGCTACTCCGGCCTCAATAAGGCCCTACAAATAGGGCCGGAGAAGGTCATCGAGGAGATCAAGAACTCCGGGCTCCGCGGACGGGGAGGAGCCGGATTCCCGACAGGGGTGAAGTGGGGACTGGCAAGAGGGAACAAAAGCGACGTCAAGTACATGATCTGCAACGCCGACGAGGGAGACCCCGGCGCATTCATGGACAGGGCCGCCCTGGAAAGCGACCCCCACGCCGTCCTCGAGGGCCTCGCCATCGGAGCCTATGCCATCGGCGCCAACTACGCCATTGTGTACGCCCGGGCAGAGTATCCTCTGGCGATAGAGCGCATCGAAGGAGCGATTCGAGAGATGGAGGAGCACGGCTTCCTCGGGAAGAATATCCTCGGGTCCGGATTCGATCTCTCCATCAAGATCAAGGAAGGCGCCGGTGCCTTTGTATGCGGTGAAGAGACGGCACTCATGGCATCCATTGAGGGACAGCGGGGAATGCCCAAACCCAGGCCCCCGTTCCCCGCTCAGGCCGGTCTGCATGGCCAGCCGACCAACATCAACAACGTCGAAACTCTGGCCAATGTATCCGAGATCATGAATCGGGGCGCATCCTGGTTCTCCTCTTACGGCACGGAAAAGAGCAAGGGGACGAAGACATTTGCCCTCGCCGGAAAGATCAACCGCACTGGCTTGATCGAAGTTCCCATGGGCATCAAGCTGGGGGACATCATCTTTGATGTCGGCGGCGGCATACTCGACGACAAGCAGTTCAAGGCGGTACAGACAGGCGGACCTTCCGGCGGCTGCATCCCTGTGAAGTACCTCGACATGCCTGTGGACTATGAAGAGCTGGCAAAGGTGGGCTCCATCATGGGTTCCGGCGGGATGATCGTCATGGATGAAGACTCGTGCATGGTGGACATCACGCGGTACTTCCTCAGTTTCACGGAGAAGGAATCATGCGGCAAGTGCACCCCCTGCAGGATGGGCACCCAGCACCTGCTCCATATCCTGACGGAGATCACGCAGGGAAGAGGCAAGCTCGAGTATCTGGCCCTTCTTGAAAAAATCGGTATGACGTTGAAGAACACGTCTCTGTGCGCCTTGGGGCAGACGGTTCCGAACCCCATCCTCAGCACTCTCCGCTACTTCAGGGAAGAATATGTTGAGCATATTGTAGACAAGAAATGCAGGGCCGTCGTATGTGCAGCACTCTTTAAGTCACCATGCCAGCACACGTGCCCCGCAGGGATGGACGTGCCCAAGTATATTGCCCTCATCCGGGCGGAACGCTTCGGTGACGCTTATAAGATCATGCTGAAGACAAATCCCTTCCCTTCTGTTTGCGGAAGAGTGTGCGACCATAAATGCCAGGCGAAATGCCGCAGGGGCAATCTCGATGAACCGCTCGCCATCAAATTTTTAAAGAGGTTCATCACCGATAACGCACCCAGGCCGCAGACGACATTGGTGCCAGTCACAAGAAAGGAAAAGATTGCAGTGATCGGTGCAGGACCAGCGGGTCTGACGGCAGCGCGCGACCTGGCACTCAGAGGATATAAGATGACTGTGTTTGAAGAACTCTCCGAACCCGGTGGAATGCTCCGCTGGGCGATCCCCGCTTACAGACTCCCGAGGAACACCTTGGCCGACGAGATCAATGACAATATAAAATCTCTGGGCGTAGAAATCAAATGCAACACGCGCGTGGGCAAAGACATCTCCTTTGCCCAGGTAAGCAAGGATTTCGATTATATCTTCCTGGCTCCCGGCGCGCACAAGAGCCAACCGATGGGCGTCCCCGGAGAGAATCTTAAAGGCGTCTACGGCGGCGTTGAATTTCTGAGAGACTTCAATACCGATGAAAAGGGTTGGTTAAGCGGCAAGAAGACACTCGGCGCAAAGGTAGCTGTTATAGGCGGCGGCAATTCAGCCATTGATGCCGCCCGTGTCGCACAGCGGCTCGGCGCTGAGGTGACCATTCTTTACAGACGTGAGAAGAAAGATATGCCCGCGGCGGAAGAAGAAATTCTTGCTGCTGAAGACGAAGGGATCAAGATTAAATTTCTTGTTATTCCTCTGAAGATCTCCGGAAAGGAAGGTAAGGTAAGCGGCATCACCTGTCAGCGAACGAGACTGACTGAATTCGACAAGAGCGGGCGAAGGAAACCTGTAGCGATTGCGGAATCTGAATTCACCCTGAGCGTGGACACTGTCATTGCGGCCATAGGGCAAGTGCCTGATATGACCTTCGTGCCTGCGGAAAGCGGCGTGAGCGTCAACAAGTGGTCGACCTTCGACCTCGCAGACGGAAGCAAGTCCCAGACGTCGAATCCGAAGTTTTTCACCGGCGGCGATGCCTTGACAGGACCGGACACCGTGATCGGCGCTATCGCTCAAGGACACCAGGCGGCGCGTGACATGGACGCGTATATCAGGAAGATCAACAACGAACCGGCATACGTGGAACCGCGGGATGAATTTATCGATGTGCCGCTGGTCATCGATGAAGACTCCGAAGAGGCGCCGCAGGCGCGGATGCCTGAGCTGCACGTTGGCGACAGGAAGAAGAACTTCAAAGAAGTCGAGCTCGGCTACGAGAAGACGATCGCCGTCCTGGAAGCATGCCGCTGTCTCAGGTGCGATGCGGAAATTGTTTAATGTGAACGAAACATATCTATTTTCCGTTGGGAAGAACTCTCCCGCCCTTTGCTTACCGCGTGCACGGTGACGGAAAAATAACGGGCGGAAGAACGCCTATAAAGCAGGAGAAAATTTGAGAATGAGTGAAATAGCCCTTACGATTAACGGGAATCTGGTTAAAGCGGAACAAGGAGACACGGTCCTTACGGCAGCGCGGAAGGCCGGGATCGAAGTCCCCACTCTCTGCGACCACCCGGCCTTGGAACCCTACGGCGCCTGCCGGCTGTGTATAGTCGAGATTGAAGGCATGAGGGGATACCCGCCATCCTGCACTACGCCTGCAGCTCAAGGCATGGTGGTCAAGACATCTTCCCCGGTCATCATCGATCTTCGCAAGGAAGTTATCAAACTCTTGCTGAGCGGGCATACCAGCCCATGCCTCGTCTGCCTCCATCGCGAGCCCTGCGAAAAGTACCGGCCCCGCCCGTCGAAGAGCGGCAGAGCTACCCGCTGCGCCTTCTGCAGCAACCGGGATGGGTGTGAACTTCGGGAACTTTCCGAGGAATACAAAATCGACGATCTGGAAGTGCCCATCATCTACAAACATCTGCCTGCCGAACACATGGATCCCTTCATGGACAGGGATTACAATCTGTGTGTCTTGTGCGGACGATGCGCCCGGATATGCGAAAAGATCCACACCACCGGAACCATTGCTTTCGTGGAGCGCGGCAAGGAAGCCCGGATTTCAACGGCCTTTGACCAGCCTCATGCCAAGACCGACTGCCGTTTCTGCGGTGCGTGCGTGGACATCTGTCCTACGGGCGCAATGAGCGACCGATATGCCAAGTGGTACGGTGCAGCGGACCGCACAGAAGATTCCACCTGCATACTCTGTCCTGTGGGCTGCTCGGTTCGCCTTAAGACCAAGGACGGAAAAGTGATCAGCTCCGGGATGACAGCCTTCACGCAGGATGCCCGCATCTGTGCTGTCGGCCGGTTTGTATTGCCCCAGCTTCTTGACAGCCGCTACAGACTCACCTCGCACCAGATACGTGTCGCCGACGGTCTTATCAAGACCGGCTATGAGGAGGCCCTTGATCTCGCGGCAAATAGTCTCAAGGCATACGCCGGCAGCCAGTTTGCAATGATCGCCCCCTCTTCAGCGACGCGAGAGGAACTCTATGTGCTCCGAAAATTCACCAAAGAGGTGATGAAATCGGGCAGCTTTATAGTGGAGCCTGCCGCTCTTCCCGATGCGATAGCCGGAGGAACCGTCAAGGCGCTTTATGCTCTCGGTGATTACCTCCAGGACACGAGACCCAAAGGACTCGACGTCCTGATCGTCTCCGATATGTTCCCTTCGAGGACAGAGAAATCCGCGGACGTTATTTTTGCTGTTGCGGGACTCGTGGAAACCGACGGCACTTTCCTCAATGCCGCGGGTCAGATCAAGACCATGTCTGCTCAAGCCGCCGCACCGAAGATGCTGCTGCCTGACTGGAAGGTCGTGTGCGATATCGCCAAGAAAATGGGCGCGAGCGGCTTTGATTTTCAAACATCTGACGACATCGCCAAGGAAATGGCAACCTCAAAGGTCAAGGAAACGCCGCCCGCCGCTCCGGAGCCATCCCCGCTCGATAAAGTATCCGCCATTCCCCGGATGTACAGAGGCCATGCGATGAGCGACATAGTCACCGCCATGCGCATCTTCTTTACTGCTCAAGAAAAGGAAGAAAAGGAAGCGGCTCCTGCTCCGCCGGCAGAAGAAGGGAAACGTTTCCGGATCCTGGAAAAAAGCGAGATCGTGCCGAACACGCACATGGTAACTGTTCACGCGCCGGTGATTGCCGAAAAATGTCAGCCCGGTCAATTTGTGATCGCCATGGTGGAGGAAACCTCCGAGCGCATCCCCTACACAATCTCAGACTTTGACCGTGAAAAAGGAACAATTACCATGGTGACCCTCGAAATGGGACGCTCAAGCCGGGAACTTGCGAACACCACGGCAGGCGAATATCTCGCCCATTTTGCAGGTCCCCTGGGGCGTCCGGTGGAAGTGAAAAAATTTGGGACAGTGGTCCTGGGCGGCGGCTGTTTCGGTGTGGGAGCCATTCTGCCTATAGCCAGAGTAATGAAAGAAGCAGGAAACAGGGTGATCTGCGTTGAAGAAGCATCAAGCCACTACCTGCTCCACTGGCAGGATAAGCTCTCCCAGGCCTGTGATGAACTCGTCATAGTTACCAAGGACGGCTCGGCGGGCATGAAGGGCGGGATACAGGAAGCGATCTCCATGCTTGCGGAACGGGGAGAAAAAATTGACCAGGCATACATCATCGGCTGTACCTTCATGATGATGCTCGTCTGCGACGTGACTAGGAAACTGGGCATACCGACCATGACAGCGATGAACCCTCTGATGGTGGATGGGACAGGCATGTGCGGCTGCTGCCGCGTGAGTGTGGGAGGGGTTACGAAGTTCTCTTGCGTAGACGGACCGTTCCTCGACGGGCTGCAAATCGACTGGATCGAATTGATGCAGAGGCAGGCCGCCTTCAAGCTGGAAGAAGTGCAAGCGATACCGCAGGACCCGCATCCCGCACACGACCATGGCATAGACCATGTGTGCATGCGGGCATGATCTTGTCATCTTTGCTTTTGAACTTGTTATCCTTGGATTAACCTGAGATTGGAAAAAAATATGGAACAAAAAGAGAAAGAGAAGAAGCCAAAGGTCCCCAGGCAAAAAATGCCGGAGCAGGATCCGAGACGACGAAGGAGCAACTTCGAAGAAGTGCCTTACGGTTACACAGAAGAGCTTGCGGTGGCAGAGGCCAGCCGTTGCCTCAAATGCAAGAAGCCTCTCTGTATTACAGGTTGTCCGGTAAATATCCGGATACCGGATTTCATCAAACTCATCGAAGAAGGCAAATTCATCGAAGCGGCCTGGAAGCTAAAGGAGCAAAATACGCTACCTGCCGTGACGGGCCGCGTCTGCCCGCAGGAGACGCAATGCGAGATCCTGTGCATCCTGGGAAAGAAAGGCGATCCCGTGGCAATCGGCCGTCTGGAGCGATTTGCGGCGGACTTCGAACGAAGGTCGGGAAACACCAAACTGCCGGATCTCCCTCCTCCTACAGGAAAGAAGGTTGCCATCATCGGCGCCGGACCTGCAGGCCTCACCGTAGCGGGAGATCTCGTGATGCTCGGGCACAAGGTCACTATTTTTGAAGCTCTCCAGGTGACCGGAGGTGTACTTGTGTACGGCATCCCCGAATTCCGTCTGCCTAAAGCAATCGTGCAATACGAGGTTGATTACCTGAAAAGGCTCGGAGTCGAAATCCTCACGGATTATGTCGTGGGCAAGGCCCGAACCGTGGAAGAGCTCTTCAAAGAAGGCTTTGATAGCATCTTTATCGGCACGGGTGCAGGACTTCCCATGTTTATGGACATACCGGGTGAAAATCTTGTTGGCGTCTACTCTGCAAACGAGTATCTTACAAGATCAAATCTTATGAAATCTTTCCGGTTTCCTGAGTACGGGACTGCACCCATCCGGAGCAAAAAAGTCATTACCGTGGGAGGCGGAAACGTCGCCATGGATTCGGCGCGGACTGCCTTGAGGCTCGGAGCGGAGTCCATTATTGTGTACAGGCGCAGTCGTGATGAAATGCCCGCTCGTGCAGAAGAGATCCACCACGCCGAAGAAGAGGGCGTGAAGCTCATGATTCTGACAAACCCCGTGCGCGTGATCGGCGACGAGCAAGGGAGAGTGAAGGCGATTGAGTGCATCAAAATGGAACTCGGCGAACCGGATGACTCTGGCCGCAGAAGACCCATTCCCGTCAAAGGTAGCGAATTCATCATTGAATGCGATACGGTGATTCCCGCGCTTGGTAACAAGCCCAATCCGCTCATTGCCATGACGACACCCGGTCTTAAGACGACACGCTGGGGCACACTGGAAGCGGATCCCGACACCATGCAGACGTCCATGACAGGCGTGTTTGCCGGAGGCGATATCGTCACCGGTGCGGCGACAGTCATTTCGGCCATGGGCGCCGGGAAGAAAGCCGCTGCCAGCATGCATGAATATCTGATGACGGGAAAAGTGACGAAGCCTGTGAAGGAAGAAAAAGAGCAAGAGAAAGAAAAGAAGGGATAGATCATCTTTTAGAAGTAGAATCAGAAAACCCGCCGCAGAATTCACGTTCCGGCGGGTTTTTCATGTCAGCCCCGGAGCGTGATGCTCTCCAGTCATAATCCCACATTACCGGCCTTTTCCTTGACATAGCACGTGCGTTCTCTTATAGTTTTGCATCTTGTTTAGACATTATTTTTTGAGACTCACGGCTGCCCGACAATTACACTTAGTAATGCTAGTTGATTCCGCCGCGAAGAGATTGCAGAGATGACCAAACCAAAGATAGTTTTCATGGGAACGCCCGAATTCGCGGTTCCCTCCCTGGATGTCTTAATCAGAGATGATTACCCGATCGTCGCTGTCGTGACCCAACCGGATAGACCAAAAGGCAGAGGCAGGATACCCGCCCCGCCGCCGATAAGGGTCGTCGCTGAAAAATACGGCATTCCTGTCGTTCAACCTGAACGCCTGAGAAACAAGGAATTTGCAGATTACTTGACCGGCGTCCATCCTGATCTGGTCGTTGTTGCGGCCTTCGGCCAGATACTGCCCCGTGCGATTCTTGAAATACCGAAAATGGGCTGCATAAACGTGCATCCATCTCTGCTCCCGAAATACAGAGGCGCAGCTCCGATCAACTGGGCTCTTATCAGAGGAGAAGTGAGGACCGGTGTAACCATAATGCTCATGGACGAAGGGATGGACACGGGCGATATTCTCACGCAGGAAGAGACCATGATCGAGCCTATGGAAACATTCGGGAAGCTCAATGACAGGCTGGCAGTTACGGGAGCGAGACTCCTTTTGACGACAATTGATATAGTTGCGGGCGGTAACTCCATGCGCAGACCGCAGGATGCAGCGCAGGCCACATACGCGCCCCGGCTCACGAAAGAAGACGGCCTGATACGCTGGGACGCGGATGTCCGTCAAACGGTAAACCTCGTCAGAGGGCTCGCGCCTGTGCCCTGTGCATATACCTTCTGCAAAGGAAAGATGCTGAAGATATTTTCAGCTGTAGGAGAAGAAGTTCCCTCGCCCGAATCACCGGGAAGAATCGGGACGGTGACGCGAAAGGGCCTTCCCGTTGCCGCAGGAAATGGATATGTGTATTTGCAGGAGGTGCAACTCGAAAACAAGAAGATAATGTCTATTCTGGATTTTCTGAGGGGCTTTCGTATGGCGCCGGGGGACACTCTAAGTTGAGGCCATGATGATAATGACGCCTCGCCACATCGCCGTCGAAATCCTGAATCGCGTGGAGGAAGAAGGCGCATATGCGGAACCGCTGCTCGATGCCTCTCTTTCGGCGCACCCTCAGATGAAGATCGAGGACAGAAGGTTAATCACGGAGATTGTCTATGGCACGCTCCGTATGAGGGGCAACCTGGATTGGGTTATCGGACACATCTACAGGGGAAAGTTCGACGCCATGGATATGAGCATAAGGAACATCCTGAGAACAGCCCTCTATCAAATGCTATTCACCGAACGCATACCGGACTTCGCCATCGTGAATGAGGCAGTTGAGATAACAAAAAAGATGCGCGGGAGAGGCTCAGGACTGGTAAATGCGATCCTGAGAAATTTCATCCGGAAGAAAGATCAGATCCCATATCCCGAGATTCGGAAGGACCCGGCACATCATATCTCCATCGTCCATTCGCATCCCTTGTGGATGGTAAAACAATGGATCGAAATGTTCGGCATAGAAGAAACCGCGGCTCTCTGCAGAGCGAACAATCAAGTCCCACCTGTAACAGTGCGGGTGAATACACTCAGGACAACACGCGAGAGGACAAAGGAAAAACTGTCTCAGCATGGATTTGAAGTAAACGAGACCGTTTTTTCTCCTGATGGTCTTAGTATATCAAATCGGCATACGTCCGTGAGAGAAACGGACTGTTATGCCTCAGGGGGTATTCAGGTTCAGGACGAGGCCTCTCAGTTGATTGCCTGCCTCGTTTCCCCGCAACCGGGGGAAAACGTCCTTGATCTCTGCGCCGGCATGGGAGGGAAAACCGCCCACATGGCGGCTGTCATGGAGAATCGCGGGAGCATTCTGGCCCTCGACATCAGCAGGAAAAAAATCGACGCCCTGTGCAGGAACGTAAGCAGGCTCAATGCTGTCATTGTGGACGCACAGGTGGGAGATGCCAGGGAAAAACCCGGGAAGGCCTTCTTCGAGAGGTTCGACAGAATCCTTATCGACGCGCCTTGTACGGGCCTCGGCACATTGAGGAGGAATCCCGAGATAAAATGGCGTACCCTCCCTGCGGATGCCGAGAAATGTTGCCTTCTGCAGAAGGCAATATTGGAAAGCGCCGCGGCATGCCTAAAGAAAGGCGGTTATCTCATATACAGTACCTGCACGATTACACGAGAGGAAAACGAAGCGGTGATCGAAGATTTTACCAACCGCCATCCTGATTTTATTTGTAATCGTCCGCCGGATGAGATAAATTCCGTTCTGGTCGACGACCACGGGTATTTCAGGAGCTATCCCCATCACCACGGCACGGACGGCTTCTTCGGCGCCGTGCTTGTAAAAGGCATGGAGATGGAGAAATAGAATAACTGACGAAAGACTTCCATGGAGGCCTGCAATGAAAACGTTTTTTGTTTTAGCCGCCATTTTGATAGCATCAGGCTGCGCATCACACGGCCCGGTTCTTTACCCTAACCAACACTTCAAAACGGTCGGGGAAGATCAAGCACACAGGGATATTGCAGACTGCGACCGCCTGGCGGCTGAATATGTTAAATCGGAAGCAGGCAAGACCGTAGCGAAAAATACGGCGGTAGGTGCGGCAGCGGGTACCGTGATCGGAGGGGCTGCAGGGGCCGTTACCGGACATCTCGGAAGAGGGGCGGCAGTGGGAGCGGCTGCAGGCGCTGCAGCCGGCCTGGTGAGGGGAGTATCCAAAACGTCCGAACCAAGCCCGATCCACAAAAGGTTTGTGGAAAAATGCCTGAGAGACCGTGGATATGAGCCTTTGGGATGGGAATAGCAGCAACTGCAGATAGTGACTGTCATTTAGTCTGAGGATATGAACTGTTACGAGCGTGGGAGGGAATGTACATGTTTCTAAAGCAGATGCAGGTCGGCCACATGGCGATATTCGCCTACATTGTGGGTGATCCGGAAAGCGGCGAAGGATTGGTCATCGATCCGGCGGCAAATTGCGGCGGCATCATCAAAGTGGCCCAAGAAAATAAATTGAACATCAAGTACATTGTCAATACCCACGGCCACGTGGATCACATATCAGGCAATACGGAGATGAAGAAAAAGACGGGGGCGAAGATCATTATCCACAAAGATGATGCCGAGATGCTCGTGTCAACGCCACCCATGATCTTCAAAATGTTCGGGGTCGAACAATCCCCGCCTGCAGATATCACGGTCAATAACGGCGATCTTATAACTGTGGGCGGCATTTCACTGAAAGTTATCCACACCCCGGGACATTCCCCCGGCGGCATGTCCTTGTACACAGAAGGGTATGTCTTCACCGGAGACACCCTCTTCGTTGAGGCCGTGGGAAGAACCGACCTCCCCGGAGGTTCATGGACGGTGATGCAAAGATCTATCACAGAAAAGCTCTGGACACTGCCTGATGACACGAAGGTGCTGCCCGGACATAACTATGGAAGGATGCCGACTTCCACGATAGGCCACGAAAAGATGTACAACCCTTATATGAAATAGACACGGGAATATTCGAGATGGACGCCAAAGGAATGATTGCGACCGATTTCAAAGGATTGAAACTGCAATGCAGGGGAAAGGTCAGAGACATCTATGAATGGGATAAATGCCTTCTTGTCGTTACCACGGACAGGATATCCGCATTCGACGTCATCATGCCGAATCCCATTCCGGGAAAGGGGAAGATACTCACAAGAATGTCTGTTTTCTGGTTCAACATGATGACCGATATTGTCGAGAACCATCTCTTATCTACAGATCCCTTCGATTTCCCCGGTGAGTGCGGTCCTTACAGGGAGGAGCTGGCGGGCAGGGCTATGCTCGTAAAGAAGGCAAAACCTTTTCCCGTCGAATGCGTCGTCCGTGGATACTTAAGCGGCTCAGGCTGGAAGGATTATCTGGAGAATTGGACTGTGTCAGGCATTAAGCTTCCACCCGGATTAAAAGAATCCGCGAGACTATCGGAACCACTGTTTACACCTTCCACCAAGGCCCCGGAGGGAAAGCATGACATGCCGATAACAAGAATAGAGATGGAGGATACCATCGGTTCCGAAGAAACGAAAAAAATCATTGAAAAAAGCCTTGCGATTTACGCGAGGGCGTCAAGGCATGCCGAGGAGGCGGGTATTGTCATCGCTGACACAAAGATGGAATTCGGCATCATAGAAGACAGGCTGATCCTGATCGATGAGCTGCTCACGCCGGACTCCTCGAGATTCTGGCCGAGAAATGATTACGAAGAGGGAAGACCCCAGAAGAGTTTTGATAAACAGTTTTTGAGGGATTATCTCCTCTCTATCAAATGGAACCAAAAACCGCCGGCCCCAAACCTTCCTGATGAGATTATCGAACAAACAAGGAAAAAGTATGAGGAAGCCTTAAATAGACTTGTCACATAAGCACAGCCATCTCTCTTGACATATACAAAACGGTTGTTATTTTAAAAAGCAGTTTTATACAAGCCAAGTAGCGATTTAAAAATGTCAAAGAAGTTGCCCAATTATCAAGAAAAACAGCATATCCTCTACATAAAGCGCCCCTCCGAGAAGGATCTCATCGCTTACGGAGATGCGTTTCTCGAGGAGGGAAAAATCTCCGATGCCATTGATTTTTATCAGAAGGCAAACTACGTTCAGGGCCTGGAAACAATCAAAGGCATGGCCGAACAATCGGGGGATGTCATGCTTCTTCAACAGGTCTTGAAGCCTTTGAAGCAAACAATCCCGGGGGAAACCTGGAACACGATAGGCGAGCGTGCACTAAAAGTTGAGAAATACATATTTGCTCTTTATGCCTTTGAAAAAGGCAACAATGATGCTATGGTCGGACGCGTAAAGGAAATAATCAAATCGGAGGACAACGGTAAACACTGATGACCAAGCGCTGCTATTATGTTTGTCTCGGAGTGGATCGACAGGCTGCGGACGAGGAAATAAAAAAAAATTATAGAAAACTAGCCATGCAGTATCACCCGGACAGAAACCCGGGCGATAAAGAGGCCGAGGAGAAATTCAAGGAAGCGGCTGAGGCTTACGGAGTATTAAGCGATAGAGAGAAGAGGGATATCTATGACCGTTACGGCCATGAGGGACTAAACGGCACAGGATTCAGAGGCTTCTCGGGTTTTGAAGACATATTTTCAAGTTTTGGCGATATCTTCGAAGACATCTTCGGATTTGGCGCCGGACGTGCGGGGTCTCGGACATCGCAGCGTGCCGGGGCCGATCTCCGTTATGATCTCAAAATATCGTTTATGGACGCTGCCTTCGGCACTTCCAGGGATATCGAAGTGAAAAAGACCCAAAGATGCTCCGCGTGCCGTGGCACGGGCGCAGCACCGGGAAGTGCGCCGGAGACGTGCCGCCAATGCGCAGGCAGAGGCCAAGTCACGCAATCAAGCGGCTTCTTCACGATCAGCACTACATGCCCTCAATGCAGGGGACAGGGCAGGGTCATAACGAAATTGTGCCCGGAATGCATGGGATCGGGCAGGGAGAGAGTCACGAAGACTGTCCATCTGAAGATACCGGCCGGCGTTGAAACAGGTTCACGGTTGAGACTCCGCGGAGAAGGGGAAGATGGAGAATACGGCGGATCTCAAGGCGATCTCTATGTGTTCATCCATGCGGAGGCCCATGAATTTTTCGAGAGAAGAGATAACAATATATATTGCCAGATCCCTATTTCATTTGTCCAGGCTACTCTGGGAGCAACGATTGAGGTGCCGACCCTCAAGGGTACTGAAAAAGTCAAGATTACACGGGGAACCCAGAATGGCGCCATCTTTCGTCTAAAAGGAAAGGGCATCCCAAACATCAGAGGATACGGACGCGGGGACCAGATTATTGAAACTATAGTCACGATACCTGTCAATCTCAGTAAGAAGCAGGAAGAGCTTCTGAGAGATTTTGCCAAATTGAGCGGCGAATCATGATCCCCCTCTGGCCTGCAAATCAATGCTTTTGAGATGCTGCAGAAAGTCCTGCAATACTACCCATCGGCACGCCCCGCCTGTAAGAAGTTCTCAATAAGAAAAAATGGACAATTGGTAAAACATCATTTATAAGGATACTGATTGCTGTTTCCGCATCTCGTCCACACGGACCGGACCGAGATATGACTATGCGAAAATAGAATCCCCGCGTCTTTTCTTGCACTGCTGTTACGGGGAGATCAATCCGCATTCATGTTGAGGACGGAAACAGCCGTGAAAAAGCAAAAATTACAATAACCGATTTTTCTTGGAAAGGAGGTTTTATGATCATACGAAAAAACTGGTTAGCATTATTAATCATTGTAATTTTCTTCACTTCCGGCTGCCCTGCAGCGTTCGTAGGCGGCGCTGCCGTCGGCGCAGGTTCGGGAACATACTTCTACATCAACGGCGAGCTCAAAACGGACTACTACTATTCTTTCGACAAGGTATGGTCAGCCTGCGAAAAAACCGTGGCAGATTTGCGTGGTTTGGATGTAGAGCCCCTCAAGGAGATAGGTTCAGGGAAGATTACCGCGATGATTGAAAATGAAAAGGTTCAGATCACCGCAAATTATAAGACAAAGAATGTCACCACCGTTTCCGTTCGGGTGGGCGTCATCGGTGACAAACTTGCATCACAGCTCCTGCATGATAAGATCGCTGATAACCTCACGAGAAAGAAGTGACGGCGGAATCCATGCCGTCTCTATTCGTTGACAGGAATATGTGATGAAAAAAAAACTGGCGGTGGGAATAACTCTCGGCGCTATTCTCGTCTATCTGTCTATCAGGGGCATCAATTTTCACGACGTCGCTCAAGGCTTCAGAACTATAAGATATGGATATGTGCTGCCTGTATTGATCATCATGTTTATCCTACAGGTCTTGAAGTCCGTGCGATGGGGAGTCATATTGAGTCCCATAGTCAAGGTCGATCAGCTCTCGCTTTTCTCCGTCACAAGCGTAGGATTCTTAGCCATTATCGCCATCCCGGCGCGCCTCGGTGAACTGGCGCGTCCCTATCTGATCACAAAGAAATGTCATATCCGCATGTCCGCCGCCGTCGGCACTATTCTTGTGGAGCGCGTCTTTGATTGTCTGACGGTACTATTGATATTCCTTCTTGCGTTATTCTTCACACCATTTCCGCCGTGGCTGATCAGATCCGGTATTGTTTTTTTCCTTATCACTCTGGTCATATTGATCGGCATGATATTCATGATATTGAAAAGGGAGGTGTCTCTCAGGGTTCTAAATTCGACTTGCAGGAGGCTCCCCGAAAGATATAACCTGAAACTGAACCATTTGTTCCATCAATTCATCGACGGATTCAAGATCATAACTGAACCCAAACTGCTCTTCTATGTGATCTCTTTATCTATCGTGACATGGCTGATGGACGTCGTTGCGATATATTTCATGTTTTTAGCCTTCGGCCTTACCGTGCCGCTTGCCGCTCCCTTTGTCGTGATGATTATCCTTATGATCGGAATCAGCATACCTGCGGCGCCGGGTTTCGTAGGTAATTGGCATTATTCCTGTATCCTGGGACTTTCCCTATTCGGAATTCCCAAGGCAGAGGCCTTAACCTTCTCTGTTGTGTTTCACGTCATATGCGTGGGAATAATCATCATCCTCGGATTGATATTTCTGCCCTCAAACAAATTTTCTCTCTCCGATCTGAGCCGGCAGGAAAATTAATCTTCTATTGTTTCGGTGTATCGTCGAGACCGTATCTTTTGATTTTCCTGTGAAGGTTGCTCCGCTCCAAGCCGATGGACTCCGCAGTCTTTGAGATATTTCCATCAAACTCCTTCAGTTTTTTTATTATATATTCTTTCTCAAAATCCATTTTTGCCGTTCTGAAAGAGTCCGACGCAAATAACGGAAGACCTGCTTCCGGAATTTCATGGCTTCCTTCCGTCAATAGAGGAATGTCTTTCGCCGCAATCACGTCTTGCGGAATCATGATGACGAGCCGTTCGATAAAATTTTTCAACTCCCTCACGTTACCCGGCCAATCATGCTCCATAAGCTTGGCCAAGGCGTCATCGGCGATGGTCTTTTCATCCTCATGTTCTTTCAGACTGAATTCTTTTAGAAACCAGTTTGTCAATACGGGAATATCTTCTTTCCGTTCTCTCAAAGGGGGAACCCGGAGAGGTATGACGTTAAGCCTGTAGTAGAGATCCTGCCTGAATCTGCCCGCTTCCATCTCCAGTTCAAGATCCTTGTTAGTGGCAGCGAGCACTCGGACATCCGTAGGTATGAACGTGTTTCCTCCCACCCGCTCAAATTTCTTTTCCTGAAGAATTCTGAGAATCTTCGCCTGAGCCTTCAGGCTCATGTCCGCTACTTCATCGAGGAAGATAGTCCCTTCATGAGCAAGGTCAAATTTCCCCCTCTTTTTCTCAGTTGCACCTGTAAACGAGCCCTTTTCATGGCCGAATAGTTCACTTTCTATCAGGTCCTCCGGAATGGCTGCACAGTTTACTTCAACAAAAGGCTTATATACCCTCTTGCTCAACCTGTGTATCGATCGCGCAACCAGTTCCTTTCCCGTCCCGTTTTCCCCCATGATCAGGATCCATGCATTTGTGGGCGCTACGATGCTGATCATTTCTTTCAATTCGAGTATCGGAGCACTGTTACCCGTAAGCTCATAGTCCTGGCTGATTTTCTGCTTTAATAATTTGTTTTCCTCTTCCAGATTAATCAACTCGAACACATGATTGACAATGAGTATCACCTTTTCCATGGAAAGGGGCTTTTCAAAAAAATCGAAAGCCCCGAGCTTCGTAGCCTTAACCGCAGTTTCAATAGTTCCATGGCCGGATATCATTATAACCCTTATCTGCGGATATTGTGCCTTGATCGTCTTCAGGGTCTCGATGCCGTCGATGCCCGGAAGCCATATATCCAAGATAACAAGACTCGGCAGTTCTTCCTTGACAACTTTAAGGGCTTCTTCGCCCGAAGCCGCCGTCAGGACTTCATATCCCTCATCTGTGAGGATCGACCCCAGGGACTGGCAGATACTCTTTTCATCATCTACAATCAGTACTGTTTTTTGCATAATTCGACAAAGACCTGTTAATCTATTTTAGATCGGACAAATTATTGATAACCTTTAGGCTGAATCAGTGCCCTCCGGGATCGGCAGCTCGAAAGCCACAATTGTCCCTGTGGGCACATTATCCCGGACGCTCACATGACCGTGGTGATCCGATATAATCGTGCTCACTATAGCAAGACCCAGCCCCGTGCCGGTTCTTTTCGTGGAAAAGTAGGGTTCGAACATCTTCGCCTTGTAACTGTAAGGCACACCATAACCGTCGTCTGCAACTTCAACTTTGGCTTTCCTGTGGCCCTTATCAAAGGTGGTTCTGACCACAATATGACCATTATTCTTGCTTACGGCGGCAACCGCATTATCCAAAAGATTGACCATGACGCGCTTAATCTGTTCTGAGTCGATATTCAATTTCGGCATATCCTGATCCGTCTGAAATTCAAAACCGATATCTTTGTGAGCATCCTGAAAAAGAACGACGGAATCGCTTATCACCTCGTTGAGATCGTTGAGAACAGGGCTGGTGACAGGAAGTTGGGCATAACGGGAAAAGGCATTGACCAAGTTCTTTAACACGTCAACCTGATCTATTATTGTCTTGGTGCATTCGTGAAAAATTGCGCCGTCATCACCGAGGCTTTCACCATACTTCTTCTGCAGTCGCTGGGCCGAGAGTTGGACAGGCGTCAATGGATTCTTGATCTCGTGGGCCATCCTCCGGGCAACCTCTCTCCATGCAGCCGCTCTTTCGGCCTTGCTGATCTGCGTGAGGTCTTCGAAAACAACCACCATGCCCATATAGTTGCCGTCATCGTCGCTTATCCGCGTTATCGTCATCAGCACGGTGAGCACCTTGCCTTTGAGCATCAACTCCAATTGTCTTTCTATGAAATTTGTTCCGTTCTCTCTCAGTTCCCGCGACAATTCATCCACTAAAGCCAGATGTTCGGCAATTAACACATCCTGGAATCGTCTGTTAAGGACTTTTTCCGTCTTTATGTCAAACATCCTTTCAGCGGCTTTGTTGATTATTGTGATGACGTCATTACGATCAATCGAAACAACCCCGGCGGAGACGTTGCCGAGAACTGTTTCCATATACTTTCTCCGTTGCTCAAGGTCTATGTTCGCCTGTTCCAGTCCTTCTTTACTTCTTTTCAGGTCTTTGGTCATCTTATTGAAGGAATCGACGAGAATCCCTATTTCGTCGTCTGCCACGATATCGATCTGATGGTCCAGTTCCCCACGGGCCACCTTGTTCGTTGCCAGAGCGAGATCCTGTAAGGGCACTGTAATGCCTTTGGCAAGATACAGTCCAAACCATGTCGCGGAAAAGATGACTAAAAATGTTACGATGAAAAGCGTAATTATATAGGTGAACTTTATGGGATTCTTCAACAGCGTAATCTGTCCATACTGCTCGGCCGTCTTAGAAATGATTCCCATCCTGTTTACAAGCTCTTTGGGGATATGATAATTGACCGCAACGACGCCGATGACCTCCCCCGGACTCACGAAGGAATAGATAGGCGCCACGCCGCGAATCAAATCACCGACATCCGATGATTCCACAACAGACACTTCCTGACCTGTAAAAACGTCTTCGAGCATCTTGGGGCTGAGCGGCTTGGGCTCGATGTTGGGATTGTCGGGGTCCCTCACGAGGAGTCCCCGCTCCTGGTTGTTAAAATAAACCTCAAGCAACCCCAGCTTATAATTCTTCTGGCGCTGTTCAATTAAGGCTTTCAGATATTCCGCCCTCTCCTGGTCGTACAGGCGATTTTTCGTGACGTCAGAACTGATCTGCCTGGCATAATATTTAGCTTGATCGGCGGATTGCTGATAATAGAGGTGGGCGACTTCAACGGTCTTGTTTAGCGCGTCTCCGATTGTGATGTTAAACCAGCTCTCTATGCTGTATGAAAAGACGCTGATGGCGACTAAGAACAGAGTCACCGTAGGAATCAGGGATAAGCCGACGAACGCAGCCACGAGCTTAGTCCGGAGCTTCGATCCCAGGACGCCGCGCTTGCTTTCGAAAAGCAGTTTGACGACATTTCTGACTATCAGAAAAACGAGAAGGAGTATAAGAATTACGAGTATCAGGATGATATTGATATTCAGTATCAGCCCAAAGATGAGCACATTGTTCGATATGGGAAGAATGGCTCCAGTGCGAGAAAATTGAACCCCCAGCAGGCTTACCATGACAATGAGAAGGATGATGACAACAATGATTATGCGTTCTCTTCTGCGCCTTCTTAATTCCCGATCATCCTTGATTAAATGGTCCCTAAACATGCCTATTAACCAATCCTCTGTCGGTACCAATCAGTCTCAAAATCCCATAGTGAGACGAAAAATAAGACATATTCCATGTGCATGGGAAGCCGTATTTTATCAAGTTTGGCCTTGACCATGACGTAGTAAGATTTGTCTTTCGACAAATCCTTCGCAGAGGCCAACACAATGCCGTTCAGTTCTGACATGGCCTTTTTGGCTGCATCAAAATCCTGGAATTCCGATTGCTTATATCCTTCCATTGACGAGACATAAAAAACCTTCTTCACATTGTCATACTTAATTGTTTGTTTGACAATCACACCGGATATCTTCTCGTCGATCGAGTTCGGCCTCTCCTGATAAAGATCAAGTAAAAAAGTAAACGTCGTAGGAACACCTGCCAGGATGGCTGACTCCATCCTTTTCGTATAACAGTTAGTCACTTTCGCATAGACCATGACCTGATCATCACTGTCGGTAATGACAATATCCGCTATCCTCGCGTCCCGACGATATGAACTTAGGGGAAAAACAAGAAAACAATAACAGGCAAGGAATACAGCTAAAAGAAGAACTGGTTTACGCATACAAGCGCCCTGCGCCGGCATGAGTCATCATAGGGGCACATAAATATATTGTGAGAAATCTCCCGTTCACTACTCGAAACATATTGCAGAGCCGTAAGATGCGTCTCATGTTACCTCTTCATCAAACTATAGATATATTTACTGTTTTGATTATTTACACGGTATACTAAGAAACTGCGCTATAAAAAGCAAGTGTAATTTATGGAAGGGTCAGCGGGTGAAAGGCCGTACAAAAACATCACGCAACGGGCATAGCAGCATTTACTGTATCGAGGATACTGAAAGACGGAATATTGAGAGACTTGAATTCATCTTCACCGCTGTCTCTGTCAATATGACTTACCATCTTCCAGCATTCTTGGTGAACCATCAGTTCTTTGAGAAGAAGATTATTTAGCCTGTGTCCCGATTTATACGCCACAAAATGGCCGATGATCGGCATGCCTAAAAGCGAGAGGTCGCCGATGGCATCCAGAATCTTATGCTTCACAAATTCATCGTGACATCTCAAACCCTCTTTATTGATCACCCTCCGTTCGTCCAATACAACGGCGTTCCGGAGGGATCCCCCCAATGCCAAACCTTTTGCCTGGAGATATTCGACATCCTTTAAAAAACCAAAAGTCCGCGCTTGGCAGATGTCCCTTTCGTAAGCGACATCGGAAAAAGTCATATCATAAGACTGCTGGCGGATAAGGGGGTGCTCAAAATCAATCCCGTAGGTGATTTTGAACTCCGGCGACGGCAGCAACATGGCCGTGCCATCTCCTTCAGAGACGGAAATCCTCTTTTGGATCACCAGCAATTTTTTACATTTATCCTGTATCGTCGTGCCGACGTCCTTTAAGAGGTTAACGAAAGGAAGCGCACTCCCATCCATGATGGGAATCTCAGCAGCATCCACTTCTACAACGGCATTATCAACGCCCATACCGCAAAGCGCAGAGAGCAAATGTTCAACTGTTGAAACCGTTGCACCATTAAGACCTATGGTTGTAGCCAATATAGTGTCACGGACATTATCGAAATCCGCCTTTATCCTCACATTACCCGGCAAATCCTTGCGAATGAAGATAATGCCCTCATCGACTCCGGAAGGCTTTATTGTCATGCTGACTTTTCTTCCCGAGTGAAGACCAATATTCCGGCAGTTAATTTCGTGTTTGATGGTTCTTTGCAGGTGCATGTTTACAGCCGTTTAGATTAAAGATACTCGTTCAGTAGCAATTAATATACCAAGGGGTTTTTAACCGATGGGGCGCACTTATAACACATGTAAGGGATTAAATATACATATTATTTGCTGACAGGTCGTTCACAATTGTGAATAATGCGGACCCACAATTGTGTGTTGGAAAAGACACAGTATATCCACGACATCACAACATGGACAGCAGCCGAAAAATTCCAATGGTGCATCCTTAACTGCATTCGGAAAATTCCGCGGACTTCCCTTTGGAGCTCTTCCTCACGGGAAAAAATCTCTCCTTTTCACTGTAGATACACCCGCAATAGGGTTGCCTGTACATGCCCATCTCCTTGGAAATTCTTATTCCGTCGCTCCAACCGATGCGAAAATCCTGATAGTAGAATTCGATCTGATGCTCAACCGCCAGACTCTCCCCAATCTTCTTGATCAGCGCGTGATCTTGAAACTTGCTATAGAGCAGGGTCGTGGTAAACCCATCGAACCGTCCT
This sequence comes from Syntrophaceae bacterium, assembly GCA_003153775.1. GTDB lineage: Bacteria > Desulfobacterota > Syntrophia > Syntrophales > UBA2185 > Fen-1135. The sequence goes on from PMBI01000028.1 coordinate 44,659, forward strand.
TCCTTGGCTATATCGACCGTGCGCTGCAAACGGTTATAATAACAATAGCGACATCTGTCCTTTTCCCTGAATGCAGTATTCCTGAGAAACGCCTCCAAATCATATTCTTCCTCGCATGTCACGTTTAAACAGGATTTATCGGCGTATTCGGTGAGGGTATCGAGACGTCTCCTGTATTCGCGATAGGGATGGATGTTGGGGTTATAAAATAATCCGCGTACATCGTGACCGTCGGTTCTCAATTCCTGAAGCGGGTATATGGTGCAAGGTGCACAGCATATATGCATCAAAAGCTTCATAACATTTAAATTCTAAATTCTAATATGGAAATTCTAAACAACTTCAAAATTGAAGCTCTCCGCAGCAAGCTGCGGAGAATCTTCGATTCTTAAGGAACAGTGCCGTTCGTCATTCGCTCGCTTACCCCGTTGCAAGGCTACGGGGAATGCGCTCGCTACCGAATTCAAATGCTCAAAACTTTTGGAATTTAAGATTTAGTGCTTAGTATTTGTTTAAAAGAGCCCTTTCTGTCCTTCCTCCATCCATTCCCGGCTGAAATGATCGTATGCCGTCTTGGTAGCAATCCTGCCCCGCGCCGTCCTCTGTAGATAGCCTTCCTGCACCAAATACGGCTCATAGATGTCTTCGATCGTGGTTCTTTCTTCACCAATCGCGGCCGAGAGGCTATCGATCCCCACAGGGCCTCCGTTAAACTTATCAATAAGTGTCAGCAATATCTTCCTATCCATCTGGTCAAAACCTTTATGATCAACTTCGAACATTTCGAGGGCAGCAACGGCCACTTTCCCGTCTATGAAACCCTCTCCCTTAACCTGGGCAAAATCTCTCACCCTTCTGAGCAGGCGATTTGCTATACGCGGCGTCCCACGGGAGCGCTTTGCCAATTCCGCCGCACCTTCAGAGTCGATTTTAATTACCAATATCTCTGCCGATCGATGTATTATAACGGCAAGTTCTGAAGCCGTATAAAAATCAAGTCTGAAACTCATGCCGAATCGATCCCGCAAAGGTGATGTCAGCAATCCGGCCCTTGTCGTTGCGCCCACTAAAGTAAATCTCGGTATCTCGAGCTTCATTGAACGCGCGGACGGACCCTGGCCGATGAGGATATCGATATGATAATCTTCCATGGCAGGATATAATATTTCTTCAACGACGTGAGAAAGTCTGTGGATCTCATCAATAAACAGGATATCCTGATCATGCAGATTGGTGAGGATGGCCGCGAGATCTCCCGGCCTTTCCACAACAGGCCCGGAGGTTACCTTGATGTCAACCCCCATCTCTCTGGACATGATGTATGCAAGTGTAGTCTTTCCGAGACCTGGAGGTCCGTACAGGAGAACGTGATCGAGAACATCCTTTCGTTGTTTAGCAGCTTCGATAAACATGGAAAGGTTGGCCTTAATCTTCTCCTGCCCGACATACTCCGCCAGTATCTTCGGACGCAAAGAGCTTTCGTATCCCTTTTCACCATCCATGCTCGCGGGACTTATGAGGGGATTTTTCGTCTCCATCTAAGATATCCTGTTTTTCAAAATATATACTTCCCCAACTAAGTAAATCTCCTGAACCTAACCGGCCAAAATCTTCAGGGCCTGCTTAAGCAGAACGTCGAGAGTCACAGATTGGGGAGATTCGCTGATGATCTTGTCCACCACTTCCCGAGCCCTATGACTCTTATAACCGAGATTGACAAGAGCAGACAGTGCATCGTCTTTCATAGAGTCAAGAATCATTATATCGCCATTGTCTTTGTAGATGACGTCACATGCGCAGAGTTTCACCATCTTGTCTTTGAGTTCAAGGATCATTCTCTCCGCCGTTTTCTTGCCCACGCCCGGTATGGATACCAACCGATTCAGATTACCATGAGACACCGCCTTCATCAGGTCTTCCGCGGAAATTCCTGAAAGTATATTCATGGCGAGCTTCGGACCTATTCCGGAGACGGAAAGCATTAACTCAAACACATCCTTCTCTCTCCCTGTGCCAAATCCGAAAAGACTGATCGCATCAGGCCGTACGTTTGTGTAAACATGGAGAGTCACAGGTTTGTTGATATCGGGCAGTGTATAAAAGGTTGTAAGAGGAACAAAGATACGGTATCCGACGCCATTGGCGTCCACGATGACGCTGCTCGTGGCTTTGTAAATCAATAGTCCGTTTATCAGAGCAATCATCTTAAATTGATACCACTTTCAAAGAATTGAGGTGACAGATCGCGATAGCCAGGGCATCGGCGGCATCGGCAGGAGGAAGATCGGACAGGTTCAATATAGCTTTGACCATATTCTGGATCTGGTTTTTTTCAGCCCTGCCGTACCCTACAACTGCCTTCTTAATCTCGAGCGGAGTATATTCATAGACTGGTATACAGCTCCGTGCGCCCGCAAGGATAACTACGCCCCTCGTTTCTCCCTGTCTGATGAGACTTTTTATATTTTTTCCGTAGAAAACATCTTCTACAACGATGGCATCGGGCGACGATTGATTAATGACCTCGAGTAAATTATCGTATATCATGGAAAGGCGTGACGACAGGGACGAACCTCTTGCCATTTTAATTTCTCCATGCATGACATGCTTGAGACTGCTTTTTTGTTTTTCAACAACAGCGTAACCGGTTATGTGAATGCCTGGATCGATTCCTAAGACTCTCAAAGCGGAGGCCTTTTCCATCTACTAACTGAATTTCTCCATGATGTCGTCCGGTATGTCGAAATTGGCGTATGCATGCTGCACATCGTCGTTATCTTCCATTTTTTCCATCAGTTTGAGCATCTGCACCCCCTTATCTGCATCCAGTCTGACCTCATTTTGGGGAATCATCGTGACCTCAGCCTTAATGTACTTGATGCCCTTATCATTGATTATCTTCTTCACCTGTTCAAACATGGCAGGATCTGTAACGACTTCGAATTCGTTTTCTTCTTCCCTCACGTCTTCGGCTCCCGCATCAAGAGCTATTTCCATGAGGACGTCTTCGCTGACACTCTTCTTGTCAAGCAGTATGCTTCCCTTCTTTTCGAAAATCCAGGAGACGCAACCGTTTTCACCGAGGTTCCCCCCGTGTTTTGAAAAAATATGGCGGATCTCCGCAACTGTCCTATTCTTATTGTCCGTCATCGCCTCCACGAGGACAGCGACGCCTCCCGGCCCGTATCCTTCATACACGACCTCTTCATATCCGGCAGATCCGTCGGCTCCCCCGGCTCCTTTCTTGACGGCCCTGTCGATATTATCCTTCGGCATATTTTCTTCTTTTGCCGCCATGATTGCCTGTCTGAGCCGTGCATTGCCCTCCTGGTCAGGACCGCCGAGCCTTGCTGCCAGTGTTATTTCTTTGATCAGCTTCGTAAATATTTTCCCTCTTTTTGCATCCGCAGCGCCCTTTTTTCTTTTGATCGTGTTCCATTTGGAATGACCGGACATGACATCATATCTCCCAGCGCAGTTATTGTCGATCTATCCAGTTTACATAGCACAGTGGCAGTTGTATTGTAAAATAAAAAACCCCTCCATCTCTGAAGGGGTTCCATGTATTATATCCCGGCAGCTCCCTACTCTCCCACACAGTCACCCATGCAGTACCATCGGCGCAAGAGAGCTTAACTTCCGTGTTCGGGATGGGAACGGGTGTGTCCTCTCCGCTATAGCCACCGAAATAATATACTTATTTATGTAAACAATTGCATATCATGAACTACCTGCTGAGATACTATCTATGAAACCATAAAAATTATGGTCAAGCCGCACGGCCGATTAGTATCAGTAAGCTAAACACATTACTGTGCTTACACACCTGACCTATCAACCTCGTCGTCTACGAGGGGCCTT
>PMBI01000002.1:0-4157 GCA_003153775.1 Syntrophaceae bacterium
CCCTTGTTCCGGCTGACGAACTTGATGTATTCACCGCACGTGGGAAAACCGCATGCCCCGCAGTCCCACAAGACCGGCTTGCAGAGGTCTGCTCCCATCAGCAGTATGGGTGGCAGTATACCTTTCGCTGCCATGGATTTCAATGCCACGGCATCGTGCATCTGGAACGTGGATGTCTGCCCGAAGGTCTCCAGGACGTCGATTATGGGATCGAGATCTTCTCCTGTAACTATCTCAGTCCGAAGACCCAGCGCGTTCGTAAGGGTCGGTGCCTTGGCTGCTGCCACGGCGCATCCTTTGGTAACTTCCAGGAGATATTCTTGGGTGGCTTGCTCTCCACTATATATTGCCATGGTCTAATCCTCCTTCTTTTTTTTGTCTTTGGATCCCTTGGGCTTGCTGGGATCGAACCGGTGATACGGATGGTTTGCCATCTGACGGGTAATAATGGAGATCTTCCTGACTGCATCTATCTGCTTGTCCATGTTCGTCAGATGGTAGTCTGTCGGGATGTCAGCGTAGGGGTTCTTTGCCATGGCACCCACAAGGATACCCACGACCACCTCTGATTTCATGCAGAAATCAAGGTTCCTTCCGGCCAGCCCCACTGAGTAGCATGGCTTGGTGTCTACAAAAAGGTTGGCCGCGACCCAGAGGGCCGATCCCACCGCATACCCCACATCGTGGGCCCTGAGCGTACAGAGTGGGCCCTTTATCGCCGTTGTTCTCTGGCGATCGGTGGTATCGACAAGCCCATTGACATGCTTCACTTTATTGTAGACAAAGGAGCAATCCTGCTCGCCCCCGCACAGTCCGCATGCAGCATCCATGGGTGTGCTGTGGGCCCGGAAGTTGCCGATAAATACAATAACATCGCTTTCCCTGACCATCACCGCCTCATAGAGAAACGGCTTCCTCAGTCTCTCAGGAACCTCATGGTTGGCCAGGCGCTCCATCTCCCTGGCAATGTATTCCAGTTCTTTCTGTCCATAGGCTATTTCAGCCTCGATTCCGCTTACACCACCGGTGAACGGTGCAGTCAGTGCGGCATTGGTCATGAGTTTTGCCGCCAGCAGCACATTGTCCTTCTTTGCCTGCTCAGATGGCGTATATTGGGGAAATTCTTGAATATGAATCCTTGACATCTTTTTCCTCCTTTTAAGATCCAGTGTCCTGTAGCCGGGTTAGAAATCCAGCGGCGGACGTGGGTATGTCTCCGCGAGAATATGTCCGCCATGCCGCTCCAATGTCTCGTTGTTCCCGTCTTCGATGAGGGTGGCCCGGGCATCCCTGAAGAGTTTCTCGGCAATGTATTCCCTTGTCAGCCCGTTGCCTCCCATGATCTGGATCAGCTCATGGGCGTTCTGGAAGGCCATCTCAGTGCACTGGCTCTTTGCCACCAGCGAATATTCCGCAAGAGGCGGGGAAACATTCAAGTTGAGGTTGAGCACGTTGCGTGAGATTGCCCGGATGACCTCTGTACGCGCGAACAGTTTGAAGACACGTTGTTTGTGCGCATAGTGCTCGATGAGTGGCCGTGTACCCTGGACCCGCTCTTTCGAATATACAAGGGCCTCTTCGAATGCGGCCCGGGCAATGCCCGTTGACCAGGTGGCCATGATCATGTTGGCTGAGGCAAGGATCATCTCCAAAAGGGGCTCATAGAACGTCGGTTCTGCAAGCATGTAGCTCTTGGGTATCCTCACATTGTCGAAGTAGATCTCACCCTGGTTCAGATCACGCTGTCCGATCTTTTCAAGCGGTTTGCCCTTGGTTACACCGTCAAGGTCAAGAGGGAGAACGCAGATGCCGTTCCCGCCGAAACCATGTTTCGGGTCGAGCTGCAAAAACAACAGGGCATGGGTGGCAATGGTGCCGCCAGAAACCCATGCTGATTTCTGGCCGTTGATGACATATTCGTCTCCCTCCAGCCGCGCCTGGACATTCCCATGCATCTTGGGAGTGGTGAAGTAATCCTCACCCGAGGCAATGTAATCCGAGCCATGGTCCGGCTCCGTGATGGCCCAGCACCCCCTGATGCTTGCATCGGTGCATGCGCAGAATGGTTTTACATATTTTTCGATAAGTTCCTCATTACCGGCCAGGCACGAAACGTAGAACGGGAAGCAGATTACACCGAGCAGTACGGACAGCCCAAAGCTTCCCCAGCCCAACTCCTCGAACACAATGTGGACCTGGAGGGGGCTAAGGCCCAAACCACCATAGTACTCGGGCAGCAGAGTCTTGTGGTAGCCTAGCTCATATGCCTTCTTCAAGAATGTCCATAAGGGCGATCCGTCAGCCACCACATCCTCGGCGGACATGGTATCCAACGCCTTTGCTGTAGGTCTCATGACCTCCTCGGCAAACTTGTGGGTCGCCTTCTTCAGGGCAATGTCATCTTCTGTTAGGTTCATGAATTGGATATCAAAGTATTCCATGTCTGGCCTCCTTATGCTTTCATAGGCAGTTTGAACTTCTTGCAGTACTCGGGATATATTTCCATACCCGGTTTCATAAGGGGCAGAAGCTGCAGGACCTTATTCACCGGTCCCTTTGCCACGATCTGTCGCAAAGCCAGCGCCATGGGGACGTTCAGGTCTTTCAACCAGAATTTGTGCACGATGTCGCCTTTCATCTTCATAGTGACTACAGGCATTTTCTTCTCCGCCTCAGTACCGAAGATGGGGCCGTTTTCATCAACAAACATGACCATATCGGGGTCACTCACGACAAAGTAAATTGATATCCCCGACTCCTTGAGACTTTTCCCGAACCCGTAATCCTTTATCATCCTTGTCCAGAGTTCACCGAACAGTTCTTCCGCTACTTTCTTGGTAAATATTGCCATAATTTCCCCCTTTTTAAAATTTAAACACTTTTTATAATAATAAGTTGCATAGAAACGCGCTGTATTGGAAAAATCTGAATTCTCAATACCTCCTTTCTTAAATTTTATTCAGCATGCCATGTGAGCCATGCGTGCTTACCAGTAATGTTCAAACCGGCAACACTCGAGCTTGATTCTTGACAATCTGTGAACTGCTTCAAGAACTCTTCGATGATCTCTCTTAGACTCAATCTGAACATGTTAGATACTTCCGCCTTTTTAAGATTGTTTATCCTTTGTTCATTCTTAGAAGCAATGGCTGTGCCAAACTAATATCGGTAGCATCTAATTGATTATACAGGTTAATTTATTATTGGCGGCGTTAATTGTTTTTATTAAGACATCCGTTGACTTTATTTAGACAGATTACTGTTGATTTATTCTGGAAAGTTGTTATACCAAATCACCTTATTGAGAGGTGAACCATGAAGGAGCCATATCTTGACCTTGCTCTGGAGCAATGGAGATTTCTCGCTACCCTTAATGCTCTGGGCGGTGTTGCGCATATCAACATTCTCGATGTCCTGGCTCCTCTTACAGCCAGACAGCTCATTGATTTCTTGAAAAAATTTTCTGACTCCGGCCTGATCCATCAGGACAGCAACGGAATCTTTTCGCTGGACTCATCCCTTCCCGAGGCCGTTGTACAGAAAATCAAGGGGATAAATTCAAAGAAGAACCTCGCTGCCCTGGTGAATGCCATCTATGCGCATAAGATCGACAGGGTCCTGGACCCACGTGTCCTTATTATTCTGTTGGAAAGGGCTGGCAGGGCTGTCGAAGCCAGTAGGATAGAATTCGAACGTGCCGACAGAGACCTGGGTGAAAAGAGAAACCTCGAGACAATCCATGAATCTCTCATGCGGGCGGTCGGAAGGCTCAAAAACCTGGACATGGACCCAGAAACCAGCACTTTGTACATCTCCCGTGCCCTCAAGCTCTCGAACCTCTGTTATGTACTTGGCAGGGGAATCACCGAACTGCGACAAATTCTGGAAACAGCCCAGGCTTTGGCAACCAGGCTGGGAGATAAACGTTCCCAGGCCCTGATCAACCTCCATATGGGGATGCTCTACTATTTCACAGGCCATAGGGATAATGCACTCGTGGCATTGTCTGTAGGGTTGGAGGAAGTCAATGAACTGGGAGATGAGGACATTCTCTCCCAGTCCGCCGAATTCATCGCCGTGTTCTATTTTATGAAGGGCCAGTCCCGGGAGGTTATGAAGCACCTGGAGTATCTTGAAACCCTCATCGGCATCAATGA
>PMBI01000002.1:4177-7740 GCA_003153775.1 Syntrophaceae bacterium
GTGCTGGGCACGACGCTGGTCCTGGTGAAAAAATATCACGAGGCCGAGTTTCACCTCAAAAAGGCCAGGCAGGAGTCGGTTGAATCAGGTAATGCCTTCGGATACCACTATTCCGGAGGCGGCCTTACCCTCCTCTATTTTATGAAGGGTGATATGGAAAAGAGTTATGCAATCCTGCTGGATACTATTCAAAAGGCAGAGCAGGCAGGACTCATCCAGCAGTTCTCTTCTCCATGGATTCTCGAGATCGTCTATGAGTTCCAACGGCTTGACTTTAAACCACTGCCGCACTGGAATTTCCGCGATATCATGGAGACAACTCTGAACGGGGTCAATGAGCATCTGAGAGGTGTGGCCCTGCGCCTGAGGGCACGGGAGAAGATGGATCAGGGAATCGTGAAGAAGAAACCCATAATGGCCGACCTTGAAGCCAGCAGAACATACCTCGAGCTGTCGGGAAACCATATACAGCTGGCAAAGACGGTCCTCGAGATGGCGCACATCGAGCTCCTCAACAACAACAAAGATGCAGCAAAGGCTTATGCACAGGAGGCATGGCACTTGTTCGGCGGACATGCAGCCGATTTCTTCCCTGATCAATACAAAGCCCTCCTGGAGAAAAAGCTGCTTGTCCCGGATACCAAATCTACCAGGGACGAGTATCTCAGGCACTATTTCGAGGAGATGAATTCCATCAGATCCAGCATGGGTCAGGAAGAGACACTGCTAAAGACCATCATCTCCACCAACCGATTCTTCGGTGCCGAGCGCGGCGGTATTTTCTGGTTCGCCGAAGGTAAGTACACCAGCAAGCCGGAGCTTCGCGCAGCGATCAACCTGACAAAAAGGGAGGTGGAATCAACCCAGTTCAAACCGTACATAGAACATGTGCTCAAGGCTTTCAGGACGAACAAGCCCTTGGTCGTCAGGAACGATCCTTTGGCACACACCGTGAAGGGGGAGAAGATCCGGTCAGTCCTGTGCATACCCTTTGAGGTGCAGGGCATGACGCGAGGTGTCCTGTACCACGACAACTCATACATGCAGGATGCCTTCGAATTCCTGGATCCCACGATGATGATGCTCCTTAGCAGGCACACGTCCGACACGGTCAATTTTCTCCTAAATACCATGAGTGTGAGGGAAGAGAAGGAGAAACTCTCCAGAGAGCGGGATACCTCGCAGCAGGAGTTTAAGAAATCCCAGCTCATCGCCGGGTCCCGGGTCATGAGGGATCAACTGTCAATGGCGGGACAGGCGGCTACGACGGATACGACCGTGCTCCTCACCGGTGAAACGGGCACGGGCAAAGGAGTGTTAGCTCAGTGGCTCCACGAGAACAGCCGCAGATCCGAGGGGGCGTTCATCGTGGTGGACTGNNGCTACGATTCCGGAGAACCTGGTGGAAAGCGAGCTGTTCGGCTATGAGAAAGGTGCCTTCACCGGTGCGGACAAACAGAAACTGGGCAGGGTCGAGCTGGCGCATAACGGTACGCTTTTTCTCGACGAGATCGGCGAACTCCCGCTCCACCTCCAGACAAAACTCCTGAAAACCCTGGAGGAAAAGACCTTTGTCAGGATAGGCGGTGGACGGTCTATCAGATCGGATTTTCGCCTCATCGCAGCCACCAACCGCTCCATCAAAGAAGAGGTCACTGCAGGGCGCTTCCGGCAAGACCTCTTCTATCGCCTGAATGTCTTTCCCTTGTCCATGCCCCCTCTGAGAGAGCGCGAGGAAGATATAATCGNNTGCAGAACGTCATTGAACGGGCAGTCATTCTGACCAAGGGTAAAGAACTACAGATACCCCTGTTCCCGACGGGTCCTCAGACTAGTGCAAAGGCAATTTTCGATGACCTGCTCTCGCTCGACGAACTGCAGCGTAGATATATAAGGCACGTCTTCGACTACGTAAAAGGCAGAGTCGGCGGACCCGGCGGCGCTGCCGATATCCTGTGCATGAAGCGCACGTCACTATACTCCCGCATGAAGGCTCTTGGCATGAAAAAATAATACCCACCCTCTTGGTGATTTTAAGTGAAGCATTACACAAAGAACCTAGTGAATGAGCCTTCCCCATACATACCGTTACTGCTGGGGACCATAGAGCAGCTCCAGAGATACAAAAGGCCGGGTATGTCAGAAATGATGATCTTCACTACCTCTTTATATAAAGGTAGCAATGCTCATCTTGACCCGCCCCAAATACTTGTACCAAGTGTTGAGTTAGAGTTTTTTATTTCTCAATTCAGGTGCGCCGCTGGTGCTGGAGGACGGTAATTCAAAGAGCTGTGTGTCGTTGCTATTTATTGTTAGACGTGAATAATGTTTATTACGGGTCGTAATATGCGACTAACACTCCCTGCGGTTTTTCCGGAATATCCATGATATATAAATGCTTGGTGTCCACTATTGACGACCGATCTCACTGTGATATGATCCCGACAACATGAAACACCAAGCAACCATACGCTGCGAAAAAATCCATCCACAGATATACCGGATTATCCTACCTCTGCCAGGCAAAAAGCCGGGTCCGGTAAATGTCTATCTTTTCGTGGGGACACAGACAACATTACTCGACACCGGCACGCTTAAGACCGCCCATCATCTGGAGGAATCACTCAAGCAGATTGGAATCGGTTTTTCTGATATCGACCGGATCATCCTCACGCATGGTCACATCGATCATTACGGTGCCGCACGACAGGTAGTCAATGGATCGTCAGGACACGTATCGGTGGCAGCTCACCGTGAGGATCTTCCGGTTATCGAAAGCGGCATGGAAGTTTCGGACAGACAATTCTCGAAGTTTTATCGGCTTATGGGCGTGCCGCTTATTTTCGAGCTTCTGTTCTATTATGTCGGATGGATCTTTTCATCTCTTGCGGAAAACTGCCGGGTTGATTTCTGCCTTTCAGATGGAGAAAAGATTCAGGTGGGAGATTATGAAGCAACCATAATTTCAACGCCGGGACATACCAAAGGGTCGATCTGCCTTTACCTGGAAAAGGAAGGAATTCTTTTCGCCGGCGACCATATCCTAGGACATATAACCCCCAATGCTTTTGTCATGCTGGAATCCGATTTTGATATTCCCTGGAGGATGAGCCAGGTGGAATTTTACGACTCACTGCGAAAAGTCGAATCAATTACCCCGCGGATCGTATACCCAGCCCACGGTGATCCCATAACCGACCTGCCGCAGACAGCCGCCTTGTTCAGGGAGCAGTTTTACCTGCGGCAGAAAAAAATACTCGCCATTTTGGAAAAAAACGGATCAACGGTTTACAGAATTGCGCGTAGACTATTTCCGGAGATCAGCGGAAAACGCCTGCCGCTGGAAATTTTTCTCGCAGTATCCGAGGTATTTACGCACCTGCAGGTACTTGAAAAAGACGGCATGGTCGTATCGCACGTTAGGCGGGGCGCCCAGTGTTACTCGCTGAAGTACTGAAATCACAAAATATAAAGTATAATGCGTATGTTTATTACGGATTGAAATGTTGTATGAATTGGGAAAATAAGAAAAACAACATTAGAGGAAGTTAGTGAGCATTTGT
>PMBI01000033.1 GCA_003153775.1 Syntrophaceae bacterium
TGGCAAAAATACCTTGATAAAATTTGCAACGAATTGTAGGAGTGACATCGAGTGCAAGGATGGGAGGCATCAAATGTATTGGGACAAAGATATAGAGATAATGGATCGGGAAAGGCTCGCAGCCATACAGCTCAACAGATTTAAAAAGACGGTCAAAAGGGCACAGAAATCCGTTTATTATGGCAGGATGTTCAAGAGGATGGGCTTGAACGCTGGTCTTGTTAAATCCCTCGATGACATCAGAGATTTTCCTTTTACCACGAAGGACGACTTGAGAGCGCAGTGGCCTTATGGTTTTATTGCTGTTCCCAAGGACAAACTCATCAGGATGCACTCATCCTCCGGGACCACCGGCCGGGCCATTGTCGTATTTCACACAGCCGCCGATGTCCAGGCATGGACGGACGTCCTCGCCCGCTGCATATACATGGCAGGCATGAGAAAGACGGATGTCTTCCAGAACATGATGACCTACGGCCTTTTTACCGGCGGGCTTGGTTTTCACTATGCCGCCGAAAAGGTTGGCGCCCTGGTAATACCGGCAGGTGCGGGCAACAGCAAGCGTCAGATTCAATTGATGCGCGACTTTGGTACGACGGCCATCCATATAATCCCGAGCTACGCCCTCCATCTCTCCAAGGTCTTTGAGGAATTGAAGGTTGATCCCGTGAGGGATACAAGCCTCCGCATTGCCTTTCTGGGCGCGGAACCGCACTCGGAAAGGATGAGAAGGAAAATCGAAGAGTATTACGGATTCAAAGCCTACAATTCCTACGGCCTTTCGGAAATGAACGGGCCGGGCGTATCTTTTGAATGCACGCATCAGAACGGAATGCACATCTGGGAAGACCATTATTTAGTGGAAATCATAGACCCGAAAACATTGAAGCCCGTTTCCGATGGCGAAGAGGGAGAACTTGTCATGACTACCCTCCTCCGGGAAGGTATGCCTATCATCAGGTATCGGACAAAGGATCTGACGCGCATCATCCCCGGGATGTGTGCGTGCGGGAGAACTCACCGGAGGATTGAGCGTATCAAAGGCCGGACAGACGATATGATGATTATTAAAGGGGTGAACATATTCCCGATCCAGATCGAAAAGAAGCTGATGGAGATACCGGGCGTCGGCAATAACTTTGTGATCATACTGGAAAGGGAAGGGTACGATGATCACATGACCGTAAAAGTGGAAGTGCAAAATGAGGTCTTTACAGGTGATCTGAGACCCCTCGAAGATCTAAGAAAAAGAGTCATTGATGAGTTGAGGGCGGACATCCTCATCACGCCGAGGGTGAAACTGGTCGAACCCGGCAGTATTCCCGCCACAGAAGGGAAGGCCATTCGGGTCATCGACAACAGAAAAGAATAGACAGGAGAGAGGCCGTTTGCAGAGGAATAACCAAATTCGGAGGATACAAAAATGACACATGGGGATAGAGGAAACTATAAGGCTAAGCATTCGTCCGCAGAGAGATTGGATCAGCGGATTGCCGAGGCTGTGGAGAAAAAAACTGTCGATGGCAAGATTACCTGTACCGATGCAAGTGACATTGCTGATGAGTTGGGCGCATCCATGAAGGACGTCGGGCTCACCATTGATCTCATGGAGATCGAGATAAGCAAGTGTCAACTGGGACTCTTCGGTTACAGGCCGCAAAAGACGATCGTGAAAGCCGCCCAAGCTGTTCAGACTGATCTCGAGAAGGCTATACGCGGCGCACTCGTGAACGACCGTCTTCCCTGCGCCGCCGCCTGGCGTATCGCGGCAACATTCGCCGTTCCGAAAATGGCTGTTTCCTCGGCGTGTGAAGCCTTAAAGATCAAGGTTAAGCCATGCCAATTGGGGGCGTTTTAGTATTAACCTTTCTGTTCTTCGTACCGCGCGAGCACAAAAAGCATATCCGCCAATCTGTTGAGATATCTGTTGATCTCTGCACTGCGAAGGAGTCCTTCATTCTTGAGGCTGGCGGCTTTTCTCTCTGCCCTTCTTATGATGGTTCTTCCGACATCTATCTCGGCTGATACCTGCGTTTCCCCGGGGTAGATAAATTCGTTTTTCAAGGTAATATCTTTCTGAAGCTCGTCAATGATTTGTTCCAGACGCTTAATATCTGCTTCCCCTATCCTGCGTGCGAGCTTTTGAATGTCTTCCGGAACGCTCGAAAGCTCCGCCCCCATAGTGAGCAGGTCCTTCTGCACGCTCAATATGATATCTTTAATCTTCCGGTTCTTTGTTGTGGCCCTGGCTACGCCGAGTGCGGAGCTTGCCTCGTCCAATACACCATAGGTCTCCGGCCTGGGATCGTATTTAGGGACCCTCTGCCCGCCTAACAAACTTGTTTCCCCTGTGTCCCCTTTCGTGGAAAATTTCATCATTTTCTCCTTTCCATGTATCGCGTGACTATTTTTAACACTACGTCAGCATTTCTCCGCGCATGCTGAAGTATTTCCTCCACAGTCAAATCTCTTTCTCCGAGGCCATTCGCATAGTTGTCCACCGAGCACAATGAGGCATATGAAAGCCCGAGTTCCTGCGCAACGACCGCCTCACTCGCCATAGTCATGCCGACGAGATCGGCAAACTGGGACATCATCCTGATTTCCGCCTTCGTCTCGAATCTGGGTCCTTGCGTCTGCCAGTATACTCCTCCATTTATAACATCAATTCCGCAATCTTTTGCCGCGACCATCCACTTTTGCCGGACTTCTTCCTCGAGCCTCGGTGTGATATGGAATGCCCGCCCGCCGACTGTGGTGGGCGTTTCCGTGAGTATGAGGAAGTCGTCCGGTACGACAAACGTACCGGGCGGTAAATTTCTCCTGAGGGATCCCGTAGAGTTGACGCTGATGACCTCTTTGACCCCCAGGTCCTTAAACGCCTTGATATTTGCCCGATGGTTAATGAGGTGAGGAAGTATATGGCGGCGCGGGTCTTTGCCGTGTCTCGGTATGAATGCGATGGCATCCGAAGAGAAAACCAGGGCCCTGCCGAATTCAGTTGTCATTTCCTTTTCTTCGAGATTATCGAAGATCCCTTTGCCTTGCAGAAGAACTACGCCGGATATGATGCCGAGAGGTGCCATTTGATTCTCCGNNGATTTCTGGGCGCCTTGGTGCGGTCCCTGCAGGGCCGTCGGGCCTGTTGTCGCAGACCTCGCAGAGGCATATAAGGACCGCGTCAAAGTAGGAAAGATAAATATTGATGACAATCCTAAAACAGCTACCACCTACGGTGTAATGAGCATACCGACCCTTATCCTGTTTAAAAAAGGGGATATCATGGATAAGCTGATAGGCCTCTCTCCCAAGGAGCGTCTCGAAGGGTTGATCAAAAAGGCTTTGTGATCAATGACCGAAAAAGTGTGCAGGAAAAATACAGTTTTAATTCTTATCGTGATCGTGGTGTTTTCTCTTTCCGGATGCGGCTTGTGGACTCACATTACGCATCTGTGGGAGAAGCCTGACAGGACAAGAGGCACACCGGAGCAGCTTTATCAGAGGGGATATGACGCGTATCAGGATGGCTGGTACAAAAGAGCAATCGAATATTTTCAGAAGGTGCGTGATCAGTATCCGCTCAGTAAGCTCGCCCTGCTCGCGGAGCTGGGCATTGCAGATTCACATTTCAGCGATGCGGAATATGGTGAGGCCGAACTGGCCTATACTGATTTCATAAATCTCCATCCAACGAACGAGAACGTACCTTACGCGATTTATCAGCTTGGCATGTGTCACTACAAGCAGATGTACAGTATAGACCGTGACCAGACTGAGACGAACAAAGCGAGAAAAGAATTCGAGAGACTTATTGCACGTTTTCCTAACAGTAAGTTTTCCTTGATGGCGGAGAAGACCCTTCGGGAATGCAAGAGAAATCTCGCGGAGCATGAATTCTACGTGGGCAACTTCTACTTCAAGAAGAAGCAGTATAAATCCGCACTGAAGAGATTTGAGACAGTTGCGAAGGATTATGCAAATCTTGGTCTGGACTACAAGGTATCTTACTTCATAGGTGAGACAAAGAAGCGTATTGCCGATGAAGAGGCGCGCAAGGCGGAACCGAAGACCGCAAAGTAACTCTTCCTGCCTTCCTGAAAAATCAATTGTGAGTGGAAATAGAACTTTTTGCGAAGCGCGGGGCATGCGGCTAAGGCGCTACGGGGAAGTGTTTTATTTTCTGCAGGGTCTTATACGTGCATTCCTCCGGTGTGAGAGAGGTATCGATGATGATATGCGAATCTTCCGGTATTTCGGTGATCCTCTCAAATGCTTCCTTCTGTGCCAGGTAAATTTCCCAGCGCCCGTCAGAAGCTTCTCCCTTATCAAACGTCCGCATATCGAGCCTCTTCCTGATAATATTCTCCGGGCATGTGCACTCGATGATAAAGAAATCAGCCTTTAGCCTCTCTGCCGCAGCGAGGGCCCTTTGACGGTCGGCGCGACTCCTGTATGATGCATCGATGATGATTGACTTTCCTTCTGTCAGCTTCTGTGATGCGAGTTCGATAGCCTTATCGTAGGTCTTCCGCGTAACTTCTTCCCTATATATACCCGTGCCAAAGGCTTCAGCATGTCTTTCCGCAGGCGCCATATGTAACATCTCTTTTCGCAGGATATCGGTGCGAATGATTTCAGCGCCGATGCGGGGGGCAAGGGAGTCGGCGCGGACGCTCTTTCCCGTTCCCGTAAGTCCAGCCATCAGGACGAGCGCCGGTTTTTCCAACCTCGCCGCATACGTGTAGGCGAGATCGAAATACCTCGATGCCGCCTTTATTTCTTCCGCACGCTCTTCCGGTGTCACGGAGCTTTCACCCAGCCGGAAACTTATGACTTTGCCACGCACATAGGCGTAGTAGCATTTATAGAAATTCTGCAGGCTTCCGATCTCACGATCATCTGAATGTCCGATATAGGCCGATACAAAAGTATCTGCATATCCGGCATGGCCGTTATAATCGAGGTCCATGGCCAGAAACGCCACTTCCGAGGCGACGTCTTCATAGCGGAACCTTTCGTTGAATTCGATGCAGTCAAATATGATGATGTCGTCCGGGCTGTAATCATTGCCTGGCCCGTTTGCTGTGCCTCGCCTTGTAGCCGGGTCTGCAATGCAGATGTGGTCAAGATGCAGGTCGCCGTGGCAGTCTCTGATCTTATGGTCCTGCACTCTTTTCAAAAGGAGATTATGATGCCTGGCCATGAAATCGTATGCGTAATCTCTTATGAAACGGTACTGATGTTCCGGGATGGTTATATTTATGTAATTCCGAGTTTCTTCAAAATTCTCATCGTGGTTCCTGTGTATCGTTTCGACGCCCCCGATCTCATCAATCTTGCCGCCTGTAGCGGCATGCGCGTGGAAGTGAGAGAGCTTCCTCGCTACGGCATCCATGATCGGCAGGTCAACTTTTCGGTGTTGCAGCAGCGTTTTGAGCATCCTGTCCCCGGGCAGCTTCTTCATGAGGACGGCGTAATCGACGACGCGTTCTCCTTTTCCCAGCACTATGTTGCCGACTGCATCTTCGCCGATCTCGAGGACGTCCAGGTAAATATCCGGGGCCAGTCTCCTGTTCAATCGGAGCTCTTCGTAGCAGTAAAACCTTCTCCTCTCTATTGTGGTAAAATCAAGAAAGTCGAAATCAACGGCCTTCTTGATCTTGTAGACGTAATCTCCGGCGAGGAAAATGTATGATATGTGGGTCTGGATTAGTTCGATATGTTCCGGCCGGTGGGGATAGAATTCCGGCCGGAACATCGCTTGAAGCAGTTTGGGATGAGTCATCTCGTTAGATAATGCCCTTGCCTCCGAGCTCTTTGAGCTTCACCGGGCCATATCCAAAATACTTGAGGTATATGAATCCGTTATCGTAGCCAATGGGCCGGCAGGCCCATTTTGTCCTCGGCGGGGTCTCCGTTGACTTCCACTGCGCTTGGGCGCAAAGAACAGAACCATAGACTGGATCCTGAACCGGCGTGAACATGCCCCGGTCCAGCCAGTTCTCATCGTGCATCGCCTTCCAGGGCGATACGATCTCCGCTACGACAGGGGTGATGGGCGCCAACCTGCCGCCTTTTGCATATTCGATAGATTTGTTTGTGAGTTCCTCACTTGTATACTGGGCAGTCAAGGGATCTATCATAGACTGATACTTGAGCTGCCAGTCTTTCTTCATGAAAGGCGCGAGCGTCGTCCATTCGTCGGCTTTCCACTCGTCGTATTTTCCGATGATGTCTACGAAGGCCTTCCACATCTCCAGGCGGAGACCGCCGAGGAAGACACCGCCGTCCTTCGTTGGATAAAAACCATACAGCCATAAAGCGGTATCGAGGCTGCCGAAGCGCTCATTGACCACGCCCGCCTCGCCATACCACATGAGCTGATAATCATTCAGGCGGCCGTATGCCTCCGGCGTGGATACGTCTATTGCCTGGCCTTCGCCTGTAATGTCCCTGTAATAAAGGGCCGCGAGGATGCCCATGGCTCCGAAGGTGCCGGAGACTGCCCACGCGATCCATGGTCCCGCCTTCGTGGGAACGGCGTGCGGCATATCCTTTGCCGTCTTTCCTTCCGGCAGGACCTCGCCCGTCGCATACTGTATGCTGGAGCGCGCTTGGGAAACGTTGTCATAGTCGTACTGCTTTCTCTTGCTCTCCGGGCCGAACTGGCCGAAAGTGGAAATCGATGCGAAGATGAGGCGGGGATTAATCTCCGAGAGCGCCTCGTAGCCGATTCCCCATTTCTCCATTGTGCCCGCAGGATAGGTCTCGATAAGCACGTCCGCCTGAGCGACAAGAGATTTGAGTATGTCTCTCCCTTCTTCCGTCTCCAGGTTCAGTGTTATATGGTACTTGTTTCGACCCTCCTGTAGATACGCGAGCCCCGTATCCTTCACCATAATCCCGTTGGGGGAGTAGGTCCTGACCAGGTCTCCTCCCGGTGGTTCAATGCGAATGGTCTCTGCGCCGAGCTCTGACAGCATGGAAGAGCAGAAACATCCTGCCATGCTCCGCGAGCTCAAATCAATTACGACGAGGTCATCCAAGGCCTCGGGTTTTTCAAAGTTCCGTGCCGGATTATCAAGTGACTTGATATTGTCCGCCCATGCCGCCCATTTTGCTCTCTTGTAGTCTGCCATGGTTCATCACCTCCTTAATATGGCGCCGGATTGCCCGTCCCAATCTGGGGGCGGCCTGCGGCCTTGCTGGTCCTTCCATCTTCCCAGGACTCCTTGCGTATAGAGTTCGTCCAGTTGGGACTGGCTCCTCCCGAGGATCTTGGTCATGATAAAGTCATTATCAAAACCCACGGGCCTGACTGTCCAGCGGTGTTTGGGAGGTGTCTTGGACATCATTATGGGAATTTCGTGATCGACATACTTACCGTACATGGGGTCGTCAATCTCTTTGATGAAGCCCCGCTCCCTGCGGTGTGGATCTTCGAATTCATCTTTGGAGCTGTGAAGCCGGGTAGCGGCGAAACCGTGTTTCTTTCCCAGGTTTTCGATCTGGTCGGCCGTCTTCCCTACTGCCCAGTCGGCGATGATCTTGAGTATTGCCATCGCATTTTCGTCCTTGAGCCGGGTCGTGTGATCCTTGAAGCGGGCATCGTCAGCCAGCTCCGGCTTGGCCATGGCCAGGCAGAGACCCTTGAACTCATCCGGCGCCGGCGCGGCAAGGGCGGCAAAATTGCCGTCTTTGCAAAGGAACGTATCGGCAGGGCAGATGCACTGATCCCGGTTTCCCGATGGCTCCGCACCCTTGCCTGTCACTTGCTGATAGGGCCATATCCACCCCATGGTACGCATGATATTCTCGGTTTGTGACATCTCTATAAACTGTCCTCTGCCGGTTCTTTTCCTGTGATGGAGGGCCGCGAGCACGGCAACCTCGCCCATCATGGCTCCGTATACGTCGCAGATCCAGATGCCCTGCTTGAGCGGGGGCCTCTTGGAAAAGCTTGACATCCATGCATAGCCGGAGAGCGCCTGTGCCGCGCCATCGTTGGACGGCCGGTCCTCCTCGGCATAGCGGCCCCACTGGCCGAATCCGTTTTTCTCAAGGTAAATAATGCCGGGGTTTATTTTCTTGATATCTTCATAACCGATGTTCCAGCGGTTCGTTACCGCAGGCCGGAGGTTGAACTCGACAATATCAGCTTTGGCACAGAGCTCTTTAAAGATATTCTGTGCCGTATCCTTGTGCAGGTCCAGGGCCATGTAATATTTGGATGGGTTGATGTGCATGAACATCGGGCCCTGTTCCTTGTAGAACCACCCGAAGGGATTCAGGGAACGCGTCACATCTCCCACAGGGGGTAATTCGACCTTGATCACCTCTGCTCCCATTTCGGCCAGAAATGACGGGCCTGCCGGGCCGAAGAGCAGCGTACAGACCTCTATTACCCTTATCCCTTTCAGGGGCGCAGGTTTCTTTAGTTTGTTCTTTGCATAGTCTTTGAAGACTCCAGGCATACAGTATTCCTCCTTTTAATCCTCAATCTGTAAGCGGTAATTAAAAGTACGTGCCGATAAGAGATGCACAATTGTTCGTCATCCTATTGTAGTCCTATTCTTTGCATCACCCCCTTTGACTCCTCTGGCCGCTCAATTGGCCGCACGCCGCCAGGATATCGCTTCCCTTGCTCGCCCGGACGATGGCCGTGTAATGGTGGT
Organism: Syntrophaceae bacterium; assembly: GCA_003153775.1. Lineage (GTDB taxonomy): Bacteria > Desulfobacterota > Syntrophia > Syntrophales > UBA2185 > Fen-1135. The sequence continues at coordinate 8,676 of PMBI01000033.1, forward strand.
CGAGCAGAATCTGCTGGAACGCCTGCATCTCATCGAGAGAAGGGGCACTGAAAATTGAACCGGGAAATTCATTGAAAGCGATCAGGTTAAGTTTGCATCGCATCCCCCTTAGGAGACGCGCCAGTTTTTCCGCGCTGTCCGCCGACGAATTCACGCCCGCAATAAGAATGTATTCGAATGTGAGCATCCTCCGCCCCGGCATGGGGTAATTCCTGCATGCATCAAGAAGTGTTGTCAGGGGATATTTTTTGTTTATAGGCATGAGACGGCCTCTTGTGATATCGTCCGGGGCATTCAGAGAAATCGCCAGATTGACGCAGATGTCTTTGCCGAGCTGCTCGATCATGGGCGCAATCCCGCAGGTCGATATGGTGATCTTCCTGTGTGAAAAACCGAATCCGATCTCGGAGGTGATTATCCTTATTGCCTTGACGGTATTCTCATAATTGGCCAGAGGCTCCCCCATTCCCATCATGACTATGTTCTTGATATTTTCTCCCTCCGGCATGTCGGACCGGAGCCTTGTTATCTGTCCGGTTATTTCCGAAGGAAGGAGGTTCCTTTTGAATCCCTGCCTGCCGGTCATACAGAATGCGCACCCCATCTGACAGCCGACCTGCGTGGAGACGCAGACCGTCCAGTGATTCTTTCCGGGGATGAGGACGCTTTCGATAGAAAGACCGTCCTCCAATCCGAAGAGGATCTTTTTCGTGCCGTCTTTTGAGACCCGTGTTTCCACAATCTCCGGCAGGGCGATCCTCGCTGCGTCACTTATCTCATTGCGGAATGCCTTGGAAAGGTCTGTCATATCTTCGAACGATCCGGCATGCGCCTGGTAAAGCCATTTCATGATCTGCCTTGCCCGGTACTTCTGCTTGCCGAATCTCGAGATAAAGGTCTCAAGCTCCGTGAGCGACATGTCTTTCAGGTTCGGCTTAACCAGACAATTTGTTTCTGAGATTCTTGGCGATGGCATCGATGAATGCTTCCGTATTTACCTTCCTGTTTTTGGGGCTCTTCCTGGCAACCGAGAGGAGGTCACCCGTCATGACCCCGGCTGCCACTATGGAAAGGGCGGCTTCTTCAAGTTTGTCGGCAAAGGACCCGACGTCGGGAGTAGCATCGATCTCGGCGCGCTTGCGCAGGCATCCCGACCAGGCAAAGATAATCGCCATGGGGTTTGTGGATGTGTCTTCGCCGCGCAAATATTTGTAGTAGTGCTTCTGCACCGTGCCGTGAGCCGCTTCGTACTCGATATAACCGCGCGGAGAAACGAGGACGGAGGTCATCATTGCCAAACTGCCGTTAGCCGATGCTATCATATCGGACATCACGTCTCCGTCGTAGTTCTTGAGAGCCCACAGCAGGCCGCCTTCGGACTTCATGATGCGGGCCGCAGCATCATCGATCAGTGTATAGAAATATGAGATGCCGGCCCGGGCGAATTTTTCCTTCCAGTTTTCCGTATATTCCTTCTCAAATATATTTCTGAAGCGGCCGTCGTATATCTGGGAGATGGTATCCTTGCTGCTGAACCAGAGATCAATTTTTTGATCAAGGGCGTACATGAAGCATGCTTTTGCAAAGGTTTCTATGGATTCGTCGGTATTGTACATGCCTTGGATAATCCCCGGTCCTGCAAATTCCTTAATGGTCCGCCTGACGGGTGAGCCGCCTCCTGCCGGAGTAAAAAGGAGCTCTGCCTTCCCGGGGGCGTGAACCCGCATCTCCGTGTTGCTGTAAGCATCGCCGTGGGCGTGTCTCCCGATAGTGATGGGCTTCTTCCAGGAGGATACGGACGGCCGGATATTTTTCACCACGATTGACTTTCTGAAAACAGTTCCGTCGAGCATTTCCCTGATCGTTGCGTTCGGGCTCTTCCAAAGTTTGCTGAGATTGTATTCCTTGACCCTTTCTGCGTCAGGTGTGATCGTCGCGCACTTGACCCCCACACCATGCCTGATTACGGCTCTCGCTGCATCTGCCGTTACACGGTCATCCGTTGCATCCCGGTTCTTGATGTGAAGATCGTAGTATTCGATGTCCATGGCAAGATAGGGAAGAAGGAGCTTGTCCTTAACGAGCTTCCACATGATTCTCGCCATCTCGTCACCGTCCATCTCCACGATTGTGGATCGGACTCTTATCTTATCCATCGAGGGAAGCGCCTTTCCGACTGACGATTTCATGCTTTTTTCTATCATAAAGGAAGTGGACTGTCTACAGGAGTCCGCTTGTATTTTGGCTTTTTATATGGAGGGGATATTTTGATTTTTGCGCATAAAATTGGTACGGGCATGCGCCGATCTCATTTCTGCAAACGTCTGCGAACCTGGGTTCACGGAATATTCTTCTGCTCGGCAAGCCAATCCTTTATTGCCACTGTCGCCCTGCAATCATCTTCGTTGTAATCAATAACAGCCTTGATCTTATCCCGGTATCTATCCGGATCAGCCTGGTATTTAAGATAGTAGGCTATGGCGTCAAGTGCATTGATATCGCCGTGTCGCCACTTGAAGCGGAGGTAAGCAGCTATATCCTTGAGTCCGTTCGTATAGGTGGGAAAAGCGAAGGCGCGAGTGGCGACCCTGTGGAGGTCAACCATGCGGGATAAGGCTAATGCATCGGCTTCCTCCACAAGGTTATGCCTCCGGGCAAGGCGCTTCATGTGCCAGTTTTCGTAATTGTGCCAGTGGTAGATGATGTAATCATTATGCAATTTCAGGAAGGACATGAAATCATAAAACATTTTCTCCTCGTCCTCTATCCTGTGGGCGATGAATGGATGATACTCATCGGCGCCGCCCTTACGAACAACGACGCCGATGAGATAATCAACGGCATCAGTTGCGCCTTCGAGATCAGGCTCATCGGTTCCCTCCATGTCCAGGAATATCTCAACGGACTTTGCAGGGAAATTGAGGCCCGAGAGGTCGATGGGGACTGGTTCATTTTTCATAAGGGCCCTCGCATTCAATATCAACTTCTTTGCCGTGCTTTCACTGATCCCCTCTATGGCCTGCAGGGCGTCGTTGCTGGCAGATGAAACATCCCATATCTTCTTAAATCCCCGTGAAACAAGTTTCTCTTTCAATCGGGGCCCGACCTGTCCCACCAGGGAAACGTCCCTCATCCTGATCGCCTCATGATTGATGTATCTTTCCCATGGCCACTCCGCCGCGTTGTATGTTGCCGAAGGCCTTTCTATGCCGTTGAGAATCGCCTGGGTTCCTTTCACAGCAATCTGGAGTTCCACCTCGTAGTCGGAGAAAGAATATTCCTGTGTCTTCAAATCATGGTTAATGATTCTGAATGTACCGGGCAGATGTCCCTGGATCTTTCCCAGCACGCATGTGTAGAAGGCCGCCTGCAGGATATGTTCCCTCTTGATTTTTCTTGCCTGTTTGATTTCCGTGACGACATAATGATAATTTCCAAAGACGGAAGGATGGTCCGTTCTCTTCTCCAGGATGTCCGGAATCCCCCGCATATTTCCCGGGAGATAAAACAGGGGAGGTCCCGAGATGACTTCGGCTCCGCCGGCCATTTCCTCGAGCAGTCTGCGAAAACCCTCCTCAGGCGTCTCATAATGCAATTGCCTGCATGAGGGGAAAGCAGTGTCCTTCACTCTTCGTTCGTGTTCACGGCCCCTCTCGAGAAGCAGTTCGCGGTAGGGGCTTATGGAATCTTTTTCTTCCGGGGAGACGAATGTCTCGCAATAGATCGTGAAAGGAGAGGTATGATATAGAGCGATGTTCTGCGCCGTAAGTCCGCCCTGCAAAGGGCCGTCAAGACAGCGGCGGTAGATTTCATCAACTCCGGACATAGCAGTTTCCTTAACCGCTTATAACTTCACGCTACATGGTTGGATTTATCAGGTGTGCCTTAGATTCAGTGCGCCGCCGGCGAGGAGAATCTTTTTTTGCCGTTCTGACAGATTGTAATTAACCTCAAAAGTTAGACTGTTAGAGATATTCTTTACGATCATTTTTCCGTTTCCCTCGATCGTTTTTCTGGCATTCAGAATTTCAAGGGCATCCCCTTGGTTGATGCGCTCGTAGTCTCTGTAGTCCTTAAATGTGACGGGAAGTATTCCAAAGTTTATCAGATTTGCCGCGTGAATTCTCTCGAAAGACTTAGCGATGACGGCCTTTACACCCAGGAACATCGTGCATATGGCGGCGTGTTCTCTCGATGAACCCTGCCCGTATGAAAGGCCGGCGACGATAATATTGTGTTTTCCCTTGTCCCGGATATTTGCAGCACGTTCGGAACATTGCCCATCCAGGGGCTCAAAAAAACACTCCGAGTATTTGGGTATGTTTGATCGATATTTCATCCTGGTGCCGGCAGGGACGATATGATCGGTAGTGATCTTGTCTCCCACCTTGATGGTGACTTCACCTTTAATCGCATCGGGAAACAGGTCATTTACAGGCGGAACTCCTATATTTGGGCCCCGGAAAATTTCCATTGCAGAGGAATTCTCAGTTGACTCAGGCGTGATGATCATACTGTCATCTATGTGAAAGCGATCAGGCATGTTCACTTCCGGATATGCCACGCCGAGGTCACGGGGGTCGGTGAATTTTCCGGTTATTGCTGAGGCTGCAGCGGTTTCCGGGCTTACGATATACACGTCTGCGTCAATTGTGCCGGAGCGCCCGAGATAATTTCTGTTTGATGTCCGGAGGGACACCCCTCTTGTCTGGGGACTCTGGCTGTTGCCGATGCAGAATCCGCAGGCGCTTTCCATGAGCCTCGCCCCGGCCATAATGAGGTCTGTAAGATAACCGGCTGCGGCAAGATTTTCGAGCACCTGTCGTGAGCCGGGCGCAATGACAAGACTGACCTTCGGGTGAACTGCACGGCCCTTTAAAATCTTGGCGACTGTCACCAGGTCTTTGAAAGATGAGTTTGTGCAGCTTCCGATACAGACCTGATCCACAGGAATTCCTTCCACGTTTCTCACAGTGCTCACATTATCGGGGCTGTGAGGTTTTGCTGTGAGTGGAACGAGATGAGAGATGTCGATATCAACGACCCTGTCATATTCTGCATCCGGATCGGCTTTTATCTCCTGCCAGTCGTCGAGCCGCCCCTGGGCCTTCAAGAAAACCCGCGTCATCTCGTCGCTCGGGAAGACGGATGTCGTTACGCCGCATTCTGCGCCCATATTGGCAATGGTCGCCCTCTCAGGCGCGGAAAGCGCCGCCGTGCCATCTCCCCCATATTCAAAGACGGACCCGACGTTTCCTTTTGTGGTAAAAATCTCGAGCACCTTCAGGATAATATCCTTGGCGGACGTCCACGGAGGCAATTTACCCTGAAGATTGATCTTGATTATTTTAGGACAGGTAAAGTAGAAAGGCTCCCCCGCCATAGCCAAAGCCACATCGAGGCCGCCGGCCCCGATGGCAAGCATGCCGAGCGCTCCACCCGTAGGCGTGTGGCTGTCGGAACCGAGGAGCGTTTTCCCCGGTTTTCCAAACCTCTCGAAGTGCACCTGGTGGCAGATGCCGTTCCCCGCCCGTGAAAGGAATATGCCGTACTTCTGCGCTACAGTTTGCAGGTATCTGTGATCATCGGAATTTTCAAATCCGCTCTGAATGGTATTATGATCAATATAACTTATGGACAATTCCGTTCTGACTCTCGGAACCTGTATCGATTCAAACTCAAGATAGGCCATGGTGCCCGTGGCGTCCTGCGTCAGGGTCTGATCAATTCTAATTCCGATCTCAGTTCCGGGAACGAATCTACCGGAAACAATATGTGCTTCAATTATTTTTTCGGTGATCGTCTTGCCCATGAGATTCTTGTTATGCCTTCACTCCTTTGGGAGGAGAATAATGGCGATCCTCCGGTTCTTGGCCCGTCCTTCGGGAGTGTCGTTGCCGGCAATCGGTTTGTATTCACCGAAAGCAGTAGCCGATAAAAGGGCCGGATCGATTCCCTGCTGCTGCAAATATTTTGTGACATTGATGGCCCGGGCCGCCGAAAGTTCCCAGTTAGTGGGATACTGCTTCACGAGTGCGCCTTTTATCCTTACGTTGTCAGTGTGCCCCTCAATGCGGATCGACTTGTCTTTTACATTCTTGAGGATATCGTTGACCCTTTTTAAAACGGCCAGTCCCTCCTTTGTCACCTCAGACTGTCCGGAGGCAAAAAGGATTTTATCCACCACGTCCAGTGTCAGTTTTCCCTTGAGTTCTGAAATTGTGATCTGACCCTTGGCAACCTCACCCTTCATTTCCTGCATCAGCTGCTTGTAGGTATTGCTCTCAGTCACAACCTCTGCCTCTTTCTTTTTCAGCTCTGCAAGGTCCGCCTTCAGTCTTGTATTTTCCGCTTCGAGATCTGCAGTCTTCTGCCTGAGATCTGCGATTGACTTGGAAAGGTCATCGGTCTTGGATTTCAGTACCTTGTCCAGTTCGTCTCTCTCGTTGGCCGCCTTGGCGAACGCCTCTTTCAGTTGGTCTCTGTCCGCCCTCATTACGGCAAGTTGCTGTGCCTGACTGTCCGCCTCCGCGACCTTCTTGTCGTAGGTGCCTGTCGTTACGCAGCCGCCGATAAGAAATGAAAACATTATAACAACGATGAATGATAGCGCTTTTTTATGCATGTCTGCCTCCTTCAAAATTTTCACAATTATTTATTCACTCTGTCTTACCGTGGTGCTTCGCTCCTCTATGCAAATGGCAACTCTCGCTCCGTGATTCCCTGACCGCCTTTTATCTTTTTTTTGCTATCTATACCGAGTCAAGAATATATATGGTGTGCGAATAAATCAATAGAAATGTATCATCATCATCAGCCGGCATCCCTCGCGGACATATGGTGAAAAAAAATGGGACATGTTTATGTCCCATCTTTCCCAACTGTTTCTTTTTCCCCACGCTGCGAAGGGCGGATTATACGCCGCTGTCTAACCCCTTGATCCTGACGGCTTTGACAAAGCGTTTATCATAGTAAGGTTTGTCGAGGGTATCTATCCTGACCCTTCTCTCCCGGCCGGCTGAGGCGTGGACGAACTCATTGTTTCCTATGTATATGCCCACGTGTCCATAGGCCCGCCTCGTATTGAAGAAGACGAGGTCCCCTTCCTTAAGTTCATCTCTCGATACGCGCTTCCCCACGTGCGCCTGTTCCTTTGCCGTCCTCGGAAGGCTGACATCAAAAAACTCGTAAAGCTTCTTTACAAATGAAGAACAATCCAGACCCCTGACTGATGATCCTCCCCATCGATAGGGAGCTCCCAAAAATCCCTTGGCGACACGGACAAATAATGACCTTTCGTTGGGACTGTCCCAGTTGCCGAGCAATTCAGAGGCTGCATCTGCATCCTTGTCCACTTCCGCCAGATCGTTGTTCATGACAAGGTCGTCATCATCGCCTATGAATTCATCGTCTTCGGCTGATTCATCAGCTTCATCAGTTCTTGCTGTCGCGAGTTCTCGCACAGGTCCGTGCCTGGCAAGGACAAGCTTCTGTCCTATTTTCAGAGATCTTGCATTTACGTGATTCAGCCTGCTGATTTCAGTTACAGGATGGCCTGTTTTCTTTGCGATGGTTTTAAGGGTATCACCCTTTTTCACCACATAGTATTCGTTGCTATGAGAACTTGTTTTCTTGACTTTGGCTGTTTTTTTCCTGCCGTTATCAGGAATGATGAGGACTTGTCTGGGGTGGAGGGCGCCGCTTGTCAGACCGTTTGCTTCCATCAAGGCCTGAGGAGTAACGCCGAACTTTTTTGAAACCTTGGCGAGTGAATCGCCTCGCCTGACTTTGTATTCCTTTGCAAAGACCTCCTGGCTGAGGCCAAATGCGGTGAACAGGACAATCAGTCCCATCCATAGGAAAATCTGCCGTCTCATCATGAAGTACCTCCTCTTTTTCATTCGGGGGATCCCCATTTTGTTAACGGTGCACAGATTTTGATAATGGATGATAAGCTGCACACAAAAAAGCTAACGACCCCTTCTACAGAAAAAGTTACTATAAGTCAAAGCAAATTTTCATATAAACGCATAATTTTCAATAAAAACAAATAATATCAGGTTACTTGGCTTCAATAAAATATCGGTTTCAGATGCTCAAGGGGGTCATGATTGCTCCAAAAATGCTTTCCGAAAGGTCGGTTGCTACCCCTTGCTTTCACATGACGATTTGGTATATGAAACATTCGCGATGGCGTGACGTCGGAGAAAGTATTGATTCCTCCCTGTCCCTTTGCAGCAAAGAAGGCATGAAGGAATTCCATGAGTTGAAATGAAAAAATTTATCAGACTTGCTATCCTTGTCCTTATAGCCGCCCTGGTTGCCAGTATCGGCTTGTACTTCGTTTACCCGGACGTCGCCAAACTGAAAAAGGTCTCTCCGAAAAAGACGGCCTTTATGGAGTATCGGGAAAAGGAGTGGCAGAATCAGGGTAAGAAGAAAAAGATTGTCCAGCAATGGGTGCCCCTGTCACAAATTCCTCCATACGTTATAAAAGCAGTTATTATTGCGGAAGATGATAAATTCTGGACTCATGAAGGGTTTGATTACGAGGCCATGCAGAAGGCCGTCGAAAAAGATATTAAGAAAAGAAAGTTTGCCTTGGGCGGGAGTACGATAAGTCAGCAGCTCGCAAAGAACCTGTACCTGACTCCGTCAAAAAATCCTGTGCGCAAGATAAAGGAAGCCATCCTCACGTGGCGTTTGGAGAGGAATCTCTCGAAAAAGAGAATAATCGAGCTTTATCTCAATTGCGTCGAATGGGGCGATGGCCTGTTCGGGATCGAGGCTGCCGCCCGCCACTACTTCAGCAAGGACGTGTCGGAGCTGACTGCCCAGGAGGCGGCGCGGCTCGCAGCCGTTCTCCCCAATCCCATAAGGTTCAATCCCACCGGCACTTCAAAGTATGTGGAGGCTCGCGCCGACAGGATATATGAAATTATGGTAAAAAGGGGTATCGTAATACCGGAATACGAAGAGATGCTGAGCGAACCAGGGACAGCGGAAGGGGAAGATTTGAAGCAGGCTGGGGGACCATTACAACCAGATGCCGGGGGAACTCTCCCTGACAATACTACAAAGGCCGGAAATCCTGCGAATCCTTCTCGCCGTGGGAAAAATTAATTTACAAGGGCGCTGCCAGGCAGCTCCCTCTTCGTGATGTTAGAAATTGCCTTTGCAATCCACGGTGACAGCCCGCATTCAATGCCATCGTGCTGATTAGATGAGTCCTCTCTCAATACCTGTCTCTGCGTGATCTGGCTTCGGAATCCTGCAGCATTCACTCAATCATAAGCCGTAATATGCGCCACTTCTTGAAACACTATGCACACCTTGCCTCCTTTCCCTTACATTAAAGTCAGGTATTTAGGCATAGCCCATCAGGGAAGGCACTATGGTCAATCTCGTCTCAATGTCGTAGAATAAAATTAAAATTGAACTAAAAAGCGTTGGCAACCCAAGATGAAACTATTAGTCGTAGATGATAGTCCTGTTGTTGTGGAGGTTCTCGCTTCCATCCTGAAGCTCTCAGGCCATGGCGTGGATGAGGCATACGACGGGATCGAGGCAGTTACACGGCTGCAGGACAACTGGTACGACGTCGTCATCACGGACGCCCAGATGCCTGTAATGGGCGGCGTTGAAGTCTGTAAGTATTTGAAATCGCAATTCCCCGGTGTCTATATCGTAGGCATGAGCGGCTGTTCCCGCTCCTTGAAAGAACTCAAGGATGCGGGCGCGCATATCTGCCTTTCCAAGCCTTTCGATATGAATGAAGTGGAGGAAGTTATAAAAAATTGGGCTTTGTCAGTACGTCCCGATTCTGACGCCTCCTCATCTTACAGATCGGGCAAGGCAGTCTCTTCTGCAAGTATCTAACACCTTTGCCTCCCCAATTTCTTCTGCACTATTACCGAGCGTTTCCGGGATAATTTTATTATCGTGGCTCATTCGCGACGAGGATGATCTCCCCCATTCAGGAAGCCGCTTCATCTTGCGTGTGTGACGAAGGCAGCGAAAAATAGAAAGTGGCCCCTTCGTCTATCTTGCCTTCCGCCCATGCACGTCCGCCATGCCTGTGCACAATCCGCTGGACAGTTGCGAGGCCAACGCCGGTTCCCTCGAAATCAGCAGAGCCATGGAGACGTTGAAAGACTCCGAACAATTTATCGTAATATTTCATGTCAAAGCCGACACCGTTATCCCTGACATAATACACGACTTCGTTTCCATCGGAGTAGCTCCCCGTTTCAATATGTGCTGTATCCTTGTTTTTCGTGAATTTGACGGCGTTGGAAAGAAGGTTGATGTAGACCTGTTTAATGAGCGCCCTGTCTCCGTAGCCGGGGAGGATGCTGTTGACTGTCAGCGCCATATTCCTCTCCGGGTTTGTATTTTGCATTTCTTTCCATACATCCCTGACAAGGGCATCCATGTCCAGCAACATAAGAGAAACATGCTTCTTGCCAAGGCGTGAGAAGGCCAGCAGATCATCGATGAGCTGGCCCATCGTACGCGTGTTGGATCTGATTACGTTAAATTTATCGAGGGTATCCTCGTCAAATTTATCGCCTTGTTTCTTGAGTATCATACGCGCATACCCGTCAATAGCCCGCAGCGGGGCACGCAGGTCGTGGGAGACGGAATAACTGAAGGTCTCAAGCTCCTTGTTGGCGGCTTCAAGCTGTGCCGTGCGCTCTGCCAAATCCAATTCCACCCGCTTGGACTCGGTGATGTCCCTTATAATGCCCCACATTCCTATATTATTACCGGCTTCATCTTTAATAGCCCATACTCTTATAGAGACGGGGAACACCGTACCATCTTTTTTAATATACTCTTTTTCATAGATATCGGAATAGCCTGTTTTCAGGATCTTATTTATAACTATATCTCTTTCCATATCATACCATTTTGCAGGAGTTGTCTGCTGATAAGGAAGGCCTTTTATTTCCTTCTCGCTACAACCGAGCATATCTGAATAAGCCCGG
>PMBI01000077.1:0-884 GCA_003153775.1 Syntrophaceae bacterium
GACCATTCTTTCCATTACCGAATAGCACAGATCGCACATAATCCAATTATCACGAAAGTGTATGGAATCATCAACGAGATCATTTCCACAGCCATGGTCGATGTCGTCAAGTTGCTCGGTTGCGAAATCGGACTCCGATATCACAGGAAGCTTATCGACGCGTTAAAAAGCGGGGATAAGACTGTGTGTGAGGCGCTGATGGACGCGCACATCGAAGAAACAATCCAAGCCATTCTCAAATCGAGCGAGGGATATTCTGGGAAGAGTTCATAGAGAATATTCCCCAAAATATTTTCTTGACATATGAAAAGAGTCATGTAAAAATTTAGTTGTCACACAACTTACATTAATCTAAGCAGGAAAGTGTGAAGAAGCAGTGTGTTCTGACACGGCTTGTTGTAATAAAATCTTCTTGAAATACAAGATTCTTTTCCGTACCGTCAGTCAGCGTGGGGGGTAATTTCTTACCATAACAAGAAAGGAGGAACGTGATGAAGGACCATCCAAAGAAGGGAAAGACAAGGGTGAAGTTAAGCCGGCGTGATTTTCTCAAGGCAGGAGCGGCCGGCTTGGGTGTAGCTGCCATGGGAGGGCTGCTGCCCGACATGCTTCTCGCCGCCAAGGCACCGGCGTTTAAGAAAGGAACCAGCCTCTCAATTCTGCAGGGTTCTTATTTCATTGCGCCCTCGCAGGATCTGTACAAGCGGCAGGCTCAGGAGTGGGGCGAGGCGAACGGCGTTCAGATGTCTTGCGACTTCCTGAACTGGCCGGACCTGCAACCCAAGATTGCGGCCTCCGTGCAGGCCGGCGGTTACGACATCGTAGAGCTATGGGGTGGCTGGAACTATCTCTATAAAGACAACCTTGTAGAGGTAGGCGATATT
>PMBI01000077.1:931-3427 GCA_003153775.1 Syntrophaceae bacterium
GAGTACTTCGCCATCGGCAAGAAGTGTAAAGCAAACGGGCACCCTTTCGGGCAGGCACTTGGCCACAGCACCGGGGATCCTCCGGGATATTGCTATCCGTACATGTGGTCCTATGGGGCCATGGAAGTGGAAAAGGACGGCAAGACCATATCCTTCAATAAGCCCCAGTTTGTCGAGGGAATGCGGACGTTCATTCAGGGCTGGAAGGATGCCTATGACGAAACCGGAACCTCCTGGGACGACAGCAACAACAACCGCGCTTATCTTGCCGGACAAATCTCCAGCACCTTCAACGGCTCCAGCATCTATTTTACCGCAAAGAAGAACCAGCCGGAGATAGCCGCAGACACGCATCACATTCTCATTCCTAAGGGACCGGCCGGCCGGTTCTACTGGCTGGATACCCGGACGTTCGCCATCCTGAAGAACTCAAAGAATATCCCGGCAGCCAAAGCGTTCTTGAAGTGGTGGTTCGAAGATAAACAGTTCGGCGACTGGTGGCGCAGCCAGGAAGGATATATGCTGCAGCCGGTGAAGAAGTATTACACCGATCCTATCTGGTTCAAGGATCCGAAAATGGCCCCCTTCCGGGAACAGCCCAAATACGGGCAAAATATGGGCTTTGCCGGACCGCCGAATGAAAAAGCAGCCCTGGCGTGGTCAAAGTATATCGTGGTGGACACTTTTGCCAAGGCTGTTCAGGGTGGGGATGCCAAAGCAGCGGTTGAATGGGGTGCGGAACAGTTGAAACGGATCTATGGCAGGTAATTCCTGATGCGAGAGGGGATGGATTGGAAACAATCCATCCCCTCTCTTTTGAATATTTTCTTCGGCGTGATATAATTGATATAAATACCAGGGTTGAATCCCTTCACCCCTTCCTTTGCAAAGACAGGAATTCCCCTCTTTGAAAAGAAAAGGGAAAGGTTTGGGTCATTACGGACTCCTTAGAGATATCATGAAAGGGGGTTTTTTTTGAGCCGTCCAAAGGGCATATCTCCCATGGTAGCAAAATCCTTCTCCATGAGGGACTTTTTTGACAAGGAGAGGAATCTCGGCATCATGCTCATGTTGCCTGGAGCCATCCTCCTGATTGCCTTCATGGCCTATCCTTTCTTTCTCGGCATCTGGCTGTCCCTGACGGACAGCATGATCGGACGAATCGGGAATTTTATCGGCCTCAGGAATTTTGTTGATCTGCTGACCGACACTATCTTTCACCAAACCGCCCTAAATACCTTTATCTATGCCCTGGTAACCGTCCCCTTCAAGGCAATGCTCGGCTTGGGATTGGCTTTGGTCTTGAACCGGCAAATGCGGTTCAGCAGCCCGATCCGCGCCGCCGTGATGATGCCCTGGATCGTTCCCACCGCGCTCAGTTCTCTGGGTTGGTTCATGATCTTCGATCCTGTCTTCAGTCCGATCAGCTGGCTCTTTANNGGAGTCCCCTTTTTCGGAATCACCATCCTTGCCGGGCTGCAGTCGGTTCCCCAGGAGCTGCATGAGGCCGCGGCGATCGACGGGGCCTCGGTCTGGCACAGGTTCCGTCATGTGACCATCCCTTCGATCAAGGGAGTGGTCCTGATTGCCTCTCTCCTTTCCATCATCTGGACCTTCGCGGATTTCCAGCTCATTTATATTTTGACCAAGGGAGGGCCGGCAAACCAGACCCATATTTTTGGAACCTATACTTACCAAATTGGCTTGCAGGCAACGGAAATCGGCATGGGCGCGGCCATTTCCCTGTACATGTTCCCCATCCTCGCCGTCTTCGCCNNGTCTTTCGTGCCAAGTTTTTCAGCCTCTATCTGCCGCTGACGTTATATTTGCTCTTCCTCCTCTTTCCCTTTTATTGGATGTTGGTCGTTTCCTTTAAGCCCACGAACGACCTTTTCGTTATGAAATTCAGTCCGTTCTGGATCCAGCAATTCACCCTGGAAAATTATTTGTATCTTTTCCAGAATACCGATTTTCTAACCTGGCTGAAAAATACACTCATTGTTTCGATAGTATCCACAATCTTATCCTTGGTATGCAGTATCTTTATCGGTTACGCCTTGGCCCGGCTGCGGTTTCCCGGGAGCAATTTTTTGGGTCTGGGAATCTTTTTGGCTTACTTAGTCCCCCCCACTCTCCTCTTCCTTCCCCTGGCGCAGGTTATTAACGAATTAGGTCTGAACAACACCTACTGGGCGCTTATTCTTACTTATCCCACCCAGTTGATTCCTTTTGCCTCCTGGCTCTTGATGGGTTATTTTCGCACGATCCCGAAGGAAATCGAGGAAAGCGCCATGGCCGATGGCTGCTCGCGCATCCAGATCCTCGTGCGCATGGTCCTGCCCCTCTCCGTTCCAGGCCTTCTTTCGGCCGGGATTTTTTGTTTCACCCTGTGCTGGAATGAATTTCTCTATGCCCTGATCTTCATGTCTTCCGGCTCCATGAAAACCATTCCAGTGGGTACGGTCATCGATCTGATCAAGGCCGATACCTTGTTCT
>PMBI01000054.1 GCA_003153775.1 Syntrophaceae bacterium
GCCCAGGGCATCGAGCTCGACGATAAGGCCATTCAGGAATGTGTCAAAAAGGGATTAAGCGTTTTTCACGATGATATTGAACACAGCCTGCGTGAATATCCGGATAATTGTTTTGACTATGTGATTCTGAATCAGAGCATGCAGGAGGTTAAGAACGTCGACTTCGTCATCCAGGAAGCCCTGCGCATCGGGAGCAAAGTCATTGTAGGGTTTCCCAACTTCGCTTTCCTCCGATCCCGATTCATGCTTTTCTTCCGGGGGAAGTCGCCGATCACGAAGTCGCTTCCCTATCTCTGGTTTGATACGCCCAATGTACGTTTCTTGAGCATTGATGATTTCAGGGATTATTGCGCGGAAAAAAATATCCGGATCATAGAAGCCCATTATCTGGGAGAAAAGAGAATCGTTCATTTCTGGCCGAATCTACTGGCATTGAATGCTGTTTTTGTCTTGGAGAAAGGAATTGCCAAAGAAGAATGAGAGTGACGATATTCGTACTGAGTGATTTAAGATTGGGCGATTGGAGAATTATCTGGTAAGATGAAAAAAATAATTTCGGAATGGGTGGAGAATTTAGAAGGATGAAAGAAATGCAGGGTAAGGTTTTGTCCGTAAATATTTCCCAGGCGAAGGGTGAAAAAAAACATAATATCGGTTGCGGACTGTTGCTGGTGGCCCATGGTTTGAAGGATGACGCCCACGTTGGCACCTGGATCCGGCAGGTCAGTCTGCTCGCAAGAGAAAGCATCGAAAAGATCAGAGCGAAGGGTCTCGATGTGCAGTATGGTGACTTNNAAAGTGGGAAGCGAATGCATTCTCGAAGTCACACAAATCGGCAAGGTCTGTCACGAACGTTGCAACATCTTTTATGCAGTCGGTGACTGTGTCATGCCCCGTGAGGGGATCTTTGCGAAAGTCTTGATTGGCGGCGAGGTACGGGTGGGCGATCAGATCGAGTTTGCCAAGTAGGTGGATAAGGATAATCATCTAGAAATGGATGATGGGTCATTAGAACCGGCCGCTTCCTGTTAGTAAGGATTTTCGAAGCCACAAATCAGGATATCCCTGATCGTAATTCACTCCATTATAAAATATCATAATACATAATCCTAAGTTATGGTAGGACATTGCCTATTGTTGCCGAGAGGCTAAAATCATTTATCAGCGTCAGAAATGCGAAGGTCAATCCGGCGAAGGCGATGAAAATGTCATCGTAAAACTATCGGTGCCGTAAATATGTATTTGGAAAGATATGAGTACAAAAAACAAGTTTAATGATGAGGGAGGAATCTATGAAAAAGGTGACAGTAATATTGGCGATTCTGTTCTTAGCATCGGGGCTTGCCTATGCCAAGAATTATGAGGTGACAAAGAAAGTCGGCAGCTATACGGTTCACGTAGTAATGGACAAGAATCCTCCGATTACCGGCAAGAATAATATGGAAATAAGTGTGCAGGATACCGTCGGCACTGATGTCGTTGATGCGGCGGTCATCGTCGAATACTCCATGCCTGCCATGCCCGGGATGCCGGCCATGAATTACAAAACTAAGACGGACACAAAGAACAAGAAATATATGGCGACCATTGACTTTTCCATGTCAGGCGCCTGGAACATCAATGTCAAAATCACGCGCGCCGGAAAGACGCAGTCGGTAAAATTTAATGTGGACGTCAGCTAAGGCTTGGCAAACGGTAATCTTTGCTCTGGTGATGTTACTTTTGGGGACTCCGGCCTCGGCGCAAGACCTCAAGCTCTCCGACCTGATTGACGAAGCATTGACAAACAATCCGGACATCAGGGCTTCACAGGCGAAGATCGAGGCTGCCAAATACCGCATACCCCAGTCGAAGAGCCTCCCTGATCCGCTGTTTTCATTCGGTTATCAGAACGAGGGCTTTAACCGGTACACCTACGGTGAGGAACAGGGTTCCCAGTGGATGTTTTCCGCATCGCAGCAGTTTCTCTTTCCCGGCAAGCGTGCCTTGAAGGGGGACATGGCAGAGCGTGACAGTCAAAGCCTGGAGGCCATGCATGAACTCCTGAAGCTCAAGACGGCAGCGAGGGTCAAGGAACTTTACTACGATCTCTTCCTGGCCTACAAAAATATCGATCTTCTGAAGGACAAGCGAGACCTGTTCACCCGGACTGAGGACCTCACACTTGCCCGCTACGCAGCCGGGAAGGCGATGCAGCAGGAGGTCCTCATGGCGCAGACAGAAAAATACATGCTCCTCGAAAAAGAGGAGATGTTGAACCAGAAGATACGGTCTCAGGAGGCCATGCTCCGGGCCGCAATAGGACGCGGGAGGGGGACTCCCCTGGGAAGACCCATCGAACCGATCTATGCGCCATTCACAATCACCCTTGATGAGGCCTTGCAGATGGCCGATCAGCGCTCGCCGGAGGTCAGGTCCAGGACAAGAATGATCGAAGCGGCAGACACCAAAATCCTGATAGCCCAGAAGGAGTACTACCCCGATTTTAGCATAACCGCCGGCTACTTCAACCGATCCGGGGATTTTAAAGATATGTGGAGTGCACTGGCGACAGTGAACATCCCCCTATATTACAAAACAAAACAGGAACCGGCAGTCCTTGAGGCAAAGGCGTCCCTCGCGCAGGCGAAACAGGAACTGGAGGCTGTCAAGCTGATGATAGCAGCAGCCATACAGGATAATTTCTCCATGATCAGATCATCGGAAAAGCTCATGGACCTTTACAAGAACGGTTTGATCCCCAAGAACTCTCAGGACGTCGAGTTGGCCCTGTCCGGATATGCGACCGGGAGGACGGAAGCAATAGTGGTGATTACGAGACTGAAGACCCTTCTTGATTACGAGATACTTTACTGGAGCCAGTTTGTAGAAAGGGAAAAAGCGATTGCGCGACTGCACGCCATTATGGAAGGACCGGCTTCATCGCCGGGAGGAGCGGGCAGATGAGGAAGCGAAATACATTTACAATGTTGATGATCGTGAGTGCGGCAGCAGTCTTTTTGCTTTCGGGGACCATCTTTTCCACACAGCTCCTGGCCCAGGGCCATGCGGGACATTCTACTCAGAAGCCTGTAGCAACAGAGAAAGCGAAGACGATCAAGCCCGAGGCCCAGCAGGAAGAAGCGGCAGAGGAAGTTCCTCAGATTGAGATATCTTCCGAACAGCAGCAACTCATCGGCGTTAAGACGTTCAAGGTCGTCGCAAAGCCCATGCAGAAGGTCATACGAACGGTGGGAAGGATAGAGGCAGACGAAAAGAAGCTGGCCACCATCAACACCAAGGTCGAGGGCTGGATCGAGAAGCTCTACGTGGATTACACAGGCCGTTACGTCAGGAAAGGGGAGCCACTGGCGGAGATTTACTCACCGGAGCTTCTGGCGACCCAGCAGGAGTACCTCAGCATATTGAAATGGACAGTGAAGCAAACCGCCCCTGCGGATCGGTCCGGCGCCGCGCAGTCGGGGCAGGACTCGTCAAAGACACGAACGACCTCCGAACCCGTATCCGAATTACGGGACATGATTACGAAGGATGCAAAGGCCACACTGGCTGCGGCCAGAGAGAGGCTGCGGCTCTGGGACATCTCCGAAGAACAGATCAATAGAATTGAGGAGACAGGGAAGCCCGTCCGCACTTTAACCCTTTACAGTCCGGTAAGCGGGTTCGTTACGCAGAAAGCGGCCATTCAAGGGATGAAGGTAATGCCGGGGGAAAAACTCTTCGATATAGCCGACCTCTCCACACTCTGGATAGTCGCTGATATTTATGAATATGAATTACCCTTTGTGCGGGTAGGTCAGCAGGCCCGCATCTCTCTAAGTTATTTTCCGGGCAGGGCAATGGTTTCACGGATTGATTATATCTATCCCACCATCTCAGCGGATACGAGAACGGCGAAGGTCCGACTGACACTGCAAAATCCGAAAGGTGAGTTTAAGCCACAGATGTTTACGAATGTGGAAATCAGGATCAGTCTCGGTAGAAAGCTTGTCGTCCCGGAATCGGCGGTGATCGATACCGGCGTCGAACAGGTGGTCTATGTAGACCGGGGGAACGGCGTTTACGAACCCCGTGCGATTCAGGTCGGCCTCCGTGCGGACGGCGCCGTGGAAGTCCTGCGGGGCTTGAAAAGCGGCGAGAAGGTTGTGTCATCGGCCAATTTCCTGATTGATTCCGAAGCCCAGCTCAAGGGCGTCAAACCCTTACGCAAGCCATAGATCAGAATTGAAAGTAATCATATGATTGCCAGAATCATTGAATACAGCGCACGCAATAAGTTTATCATTTTTCTCATTATGTTTATTTCCATTGCGTGGGGTTACTGGGCGCTGAAAAACGCGCCGCTCGATGCCATCCCGGACCTGAGTGATACCCAGGTCATCATCTATACGGAATGGACAGGCCGGAGCCCCGACCTTGTGGAAGACCAGATTACGTATCCGATTTCATCCACCCTGCTCGCTGCGCCTCAGGTGCAGGCAGTCAGGGGTTTTTCCTATCTTGGCAGTTCGTTCATCTATGTCATTTTCAAGGAGGGGACGGATATCTACTGGGCGAGAAGCCGAGTGCTGGAGTATCTTCAGGCCGTCAAAAACAAGATTCCCGCTGACGTGAACCCCGTGCTTGGTCCGGATGCGACGAGTCTCGGATGGGGCTTTTCCTATGCCGTCGTTGATGAGACGGGTGCGCATGATCTTTCCGAACTCCGCTCGATCCAGGATTATTCGCTCAAACTGGCGCTGGAAAGCGTTCCCGGCGTTTCGCAGGTCGCGAGCGTTGGCGGGTTTGTGAAGCAGTACCAGGTAACCATTGACCCGAACCGCCTCGCCGCCTACAATATCCCGATCACCAAAGTGCTGGAAGTAATCCGGAAGAGCAATCGGGACGTGGAAGGCAGGGTCCTGGAGTTGTCTGGTGTCGAA
Source organism: Syntrophaceae bacterium (assembly GCA_003153775.1). Classification (GTDB taxonomy): domain Bacteria; phylum Desulfobacterota; class Syntrophia; order Syntrophales; family UBA2185; genus Fen-1135. Next base: position 4,923 of record PMBI01000054.1, read on the forward strand.
TACATGGTTAGAGGCCGTGGGTACATCAAGAACCTCAAGGACCTGGAAGATGTTTCCCTGGGCACGGATAACGCGGGAACCCCGATCTTCTTGAAGGATGTGGCGAGTGTTCAGTTCGGACCGGAAATCAGGCGGGGTCTTGCAGAGTTGGACGGCAGGGGAGAGGTCGCGGGCGGCATTGTCGTCGTCCGCTTCGGTGAGAATGTCCTCAATGTGATAGAACGAGTGAAAGAAAAGCTGGAGAAAGATATCATACCCAGTCTCCCCAAGGGTGTTAAGATTGTCACCACCTATGACAGGTCGGACCTGATCAAGCGCTCTATAGACACCCTTAAAGATGAAATCATAAAGCTGGCCGTCGCCGTGAGCGTGGTATGTATTATCTTCCTTTTCCATTTGCCCAGCGCCCTTGTGGTGATCCTCACCCTGCCTGTTGCTATCATCATGTCATTTATCTGCATGTACTATCTCGGGGTCACGTCAAATATCATGAGTCTCAGCGGTATCGCCATCGCCATCGGCGCCATGGTTGACGCCTCGATCATCATGGTGGAAAACTCCCACAAGAAGCTGGAAGAATGGGAAGCCCAGGGCAGACAAGGAAACAGGATGGATGTGATCATCGAGGCTGCCAAGGAAGTCGGTCCCTCTCTCTTCTTTTCACTCCTTGTGATTACGGTGGGCTTCCTGCCTGTCTTCACCTTACAGGCGCAGGCAGGGAGGCTCTTCAAACCGCTCGCATATACGAAAACATTTGCCATGCTCTTCTCGTCATTCCTCGCGATCACGCTGACGCCCGTATTGATGACAATCTTTGTTCGCGGGAAGATAAGACATGAAGATAGAAATCCCATCAGTATCGTCCTGCACAAGATTTATGAGCCTGTTGCCGTACTCGCCCTCAGGTTCAAGAAGACAGTTATTATAATTGCCGTCATAATTCTGGTTGCTACTATTTATCCTTATATGAAACTGGGTTCGGAATTTATGCCGCCCCTTTACGAGGGGTCCCTTTTTTACATGCCGGTGACCATGCCCGGGGCGTCCATCTCCGAGGTCTCCAAATTGTTACAGATGCAGGACAAGATCCTCATGAAGATTCCGGAGGTCGCCCAGGTCTTCGGGAAGGCCGGCCGGGCCGAGACCGCGACGGACCCCGCGCCCCTCGAGATGTTCGAGACGGTGATCAACCTGAGGCCCGAAGCGGAGTGGCGCAAGGGGATGGACGTGGAGAAGATAAAGAACGAGATGAATGACGCATTGTCCATACCGGGTGTTTCCAATTCTTTCACCATGCCGATTAAGGCCCGCATAGACATGCTTGCCACAGGGATCAGGACTCCCGTGGGGATCAAGATTCTCGGGCCCAACCTGGAAGAGATAGAAAAAATAGGTCTCGCTTTGGAGCATCACCTCAGGGAAGTCCCGGGGACACGGAGCGTCTATGCGGAGAGAGTCACGACGGGCTATTTCCTGGATATCGTCGTGCGCAAGGAGGAGATCGCGCGGTACGGCCTTACTGTGGACGATGTCGGGGAGGTGATCCAGGCGGCCATCGGGGGGATGAACCTGACTACTACCATAGAGGGAAGGGCGCGCTACCCAGTAAATGTCCGCTATGCACGGGACCTGCGAAATGACGTGGAAAAGCTAAGGCGCGTGCTGGTCCCTGTGATGATGGCGAGCCGTCCTGCTGCCGCGCCGGTTCCGGGCATGCCGGCCCCGTCAAGTACACCGGGTTCCTTCCGTGTGCCCCTCGGGGAACTTACTGATATCAAAATTGTCAAGGGTGCGACAGCTATAAAAAGTGAGGAGGGACTACTGACCTCGTATGTCTACATAGATTACTCAGGAGGGAACATCGGCGGCTACGTCGAGGAGGCCAGGAAGAAAGTGGCCTCCTTGAAAATCCTCGACGGTTATCGCCTTGCCTGGAGCGGCGAATATGAATATCTGATTAAGACCCATGAGAGGCTGAAACTCGTCATTCCGCTCACACTCTTCATAATTTTTGTCCTGATCTACTTCAACACGAAATCAGTCACGAAGACGGCGATCGTCCTTCTTGCCGTTCCCTTTTCCCTCGTCGGGTCGTTCTGGCTTCTTTATCTTCTCAATTATAACATGAGCATCGCCGTGTGGGTCGGCATCATCGCCCTTGCCGGCCTCGATGCGGAGACGGGCGTGGTGATGCTCCTCTATCTCGACCTCGCCTATGAGAAATGGATAAAAGAAGGGAAGCTGAAAAATACGGTCGATCTGAAAGATGCCATCATGTACGGCGCCGTGAAAAGAATCCGTCCCAAGGTCATGACGGTAAGCGTCATTCTTGCAGGGCTCATCCCCATCATGTTCAGCCATGGCACGGGCGCCGATGTGATGAAGCGGATCGCTGCGCCCATGGTCGGCGGTGTGATTACGTCCACCATCCTTGAACTGATCATCTATCCTGCCATCTACATGATCTGGCGGGGCCGGCGACTGGCGAAAGATTAAGCCTTGCCTCAGACTTGAAAGAATGTCTATATACGCTTTGACGACACATGAGCGGATGGGAGGCTGATATGGGTCGCGCAAGCAAAGTCATTTTGTCCATCGTTGCCGTACTCGTGGCAATCGTCATTGCGGCGTATTTCGCTCTTCCCCCCTTCCTGAAATCTTTTCTTGTCAAAACTCTTTCAGAAAACCTTCATCGCGAAGTGGCGCTCAAGCAGATAAGCATAAATCCCCTGATACTTACCGTGACCCTCGATTCCCTCCAGGTCAAAGAGCCTGGGGCCTCCGACACTTTTATCGGCTTAGACAGACTTGTTCTAAACATCGACACACTCTCCCTTTTTCGCAGGGCCCTGATCCTTAAGGAAATCAGGCTCACAAATCCCGTCATCCGGGTGACGCGCCGTGACGACGGCTCTTACAACTTCTCGGATCTGATCCCCCAGGGGGATGGAGCCACCGAAAAGAAATCGCAGCCACTGCAATTTTCATTGAACAGCATCCACATAGAGAATGGGTCAGTCGACTTCTGGGATGGTCCGAAGAAGACCGCGCATAAGGTCAGAGAAATAAACATCAGCGTTCCGTTTATCTCCAATATGGCTTACTACACAGATGAATATGTTGCACCATATCTTTCGGCAAACATCAACGGCGGCATTTATACACTCCAGGGGAAGACTAAGCCGTTTGCGGATTCCAGGGAATCCACCTTTGATATCGACATCAAAGATCTTAACATCCCTTATTATCTCTCCTACGTGCCTTTCAAAATGAATTTCAAAATGTTGTCAGGACTGCTGAGCACGAAGACGAGTATTTCTTTCATTCAGAACCGGGACAAGAAACCATCCATTACCATCAAAGGAGATACGACACTAAAAGATATTGTTGTTGACGAGGAGGGAAAGCAGCGCCTGCTGCGTATCCCCACGCTTCAGGTGTCCGCAGCCTCGCTGGAGCCTTTAACATCCGTCTACCACTTCTCCAAAATTGCCGTATCGTCGCCGGAAGTGATTATCCGGCGGAACAAAGCGGGAAAGTTGAATCTGCTCTCGCTCATCTCTCCGCAGAAGGAAGTCAAGAAAAAGGATGAGACGCCTCTGATCCTGAAGATCGACGATCTAATGGTCGAGGATGGGAAAATACAGTTCTTCGACGCCGTGCCTCCCAGGGAAGGCCGGTTCGAAATCAGCGGCCTGTCTCTGAAAGGAAGTCATATTTCCACGGAGAAGAAGGCGAAAGCCGATATATCGCTCTCTATGCGCCTGAACAAAACGGGTATGATTACCGTTGCCGGTCCCATAGGCGTAGATCCGCTCTCGGCCGATCTCGGCATCAACGTTAAATCCGTGAACATTCTCGGGCTCCAGCCTTATGTCGATGATAAACTGAAGGTCAGCATAACCGACGGCAAGGTGTCGATGTCGGGGAATCTCAACCTGCAGTCAGCCGACAAAGATACTCTAAAGGTGAGCTATTCCGGCAATATACTCATCGCGAACTTTGCCACGATCGACAAGGTCAATGCCGAGGATCTCCTGAAGTGGAATTCGCTCTTCTTTAAGAACGTGCAGGCCGGCTACAATCCTCTTTATGTTCGTGTCAGCGATATCTCCCTGGCGGACTTTTATGCGCGCCTGATCATCCTTCCCGACGGGACCATCAACCTCCAGCATCTTACAGAAGAGCAGGTGGCGGAGAAGCCCAAGACGACCGTACCGGGTAAGGAAACCACTGTGCCGGCGGACAAGCCCCTGAAGGATATTCAGATCGGCGCCTTGAGTCTGCAGGGCGGCACGATCGATTTTCAGGATCGTTATATAAAACCGAACTATGCGACAAAGCTCGTGGAGATCGGCGGTCGCGTTTCCGGAATCTCTTCCATGGCCAGTAAGACGGCCGATGTGGATCTGCGCGGGAAGCTGGATAATGCCGCTCCCCTCGAAATTACCGGCAGGATCCATCCATTTCCGGATAGCCTCTTCGTAGATATCAAGGCAAGCTTCAGGGACATAGACCTGAGCCCGCTGTCACCTTATTCGGGCAGATATGCCGGATATGGCATCAGGAAGGGCAAGCTCTCCTTTGATTTGCAGTATCTGATAGTGGATAAAAAGCTGGATTCCAAGAATAAGATATTCCTCAGGCAGTTCAATTTCGGTGATCCCGTGGAAAGTCCACAGGCGACGAAACTCCCGGTGAAACTGGCCATTGCCCTTCTGCAGGACAGAAAAGGGGATATCGATCTTGATATCCCTGTAACCGGGAGCCTCAATGATCCGCAATTCAGCGTCTGGCAAATTGTGGTCAAGGTGATCGGCAACCTTCTTGAAAAGGCCCTAACGGCGCCATTTGCCATCTTGGGTTCCTTGTTTGGCCACGGAGAGGAGCTCAGTTATGTCGAGTTTGACGACGGCAGTTCCTCCATAGGCGGAGCAAGCTTGGAGAAGGTGGAATCCATGATTAAGGCCCTCCATGAGCGGCCGGGCCTAAGACTCGATATCGAGGGCCATGTGGACATCGAAAAAGATAAGGAAGGGCTGAAGCGTAATCGGCTCATTGCAAAGCTGAAGGCTCAGAAGCTGAAGGACATGATCCGTCACGGACAGAAGGCGGTTTCAGTGGATGATGTCCAGATTAATGAGTATGAGTATAATAGATTTCTTGCCTTGGCCTATGAGGCGGAAAAGTTCCCGAAGCCGAGAACAGCCCTTGGTGTGGCGAAGGACCTGCCGGCCCCGGAGATGGAAAAACTGATGATGACGCAGTTGACGGTCAGTGACAGCGACCTGAGGCTTTTGGCGTCGAAGCGGGCTATACAGATTGAGTCACTGCTCCTGAAAGACGGCACGATCTCTGCGGACCGCATCTTCGTCGTGGAGCCGAAGACCCTCGCGCCGGAGAAGAAGGAGAAAGTGAAAAACAGCAGGGTCGATTTCCTCCTGAAGTAGATGCTCTGAGGTTGAAGATCCGCCCAGGGAGCCTATTTGCCGAATACTTCGACCTTGACCATGTCCTTACCGGCATTCTTTATGGAATACATAACATTGTCGGGGATGTTGATCATCTCATCGACCGAACCAGGCGGCTTTAAGTAAATGACGACCCCGATGCTGAAGGTAACGGTCCAGCTTTTCTTCTTCATAGCGTTGAGGAGGTTGTCCCGGACCTTATTGAACAATGTCTCGACGGATTCCGGATCGCCTGTTTCCGGAAGGATGACGGAGAACTCGTCTCCTCCAAGCCTTGCAAAAGTATCTGTATTGCGGAGGCTGGCGCGAAGCGTATCGGTGACAGTTATAAGAAGACTGTCGCCTACGGCATGTCCAAAGCTGTCGTTAATGAATTTGAAGTTGTCGAGATCGATGTAGGCGACGGTAAAGGGATGTTCATATCTTCCCGCCCTTCTTATTTCCCTTTCAGCTAATTCAAAAAAATACCTTCTGTTCATCGAGCCCGTTAAACTATCTGTTCTGGAAAGCGACTCTTCTTCATCCAGCCTGTCTCTAAGTGCAGATAAGATATATGCGAAAATGAGGAACGTCGTGAGCATGACCGCGGTGTTCCAGAAGGGGACAATCGGATGTGAGTATTGTTCTGTTGCCGATAAATCGGCCAGTAACCAGACGGAGGCAGTTATGATGGATATTAGTGCGCCGACATGCCACCCTGCATACCAGGTGACAAAGGTGATCGGAAGGAGGTAGAGTAACGTAATCGTAATTTCCGGGCCGGTTGAATAATCTATGTAGCCCATCAAAGAGATCAGCAGGGATCCAATAAAAATGACATATGATCTGGGGCCTTCTTTGAGCGACTCATCGAGCTTCCTTATCATTTCATGCCACCTGCCATGCGATGCCTTAGTCCTCAGTGATCTCTCTGCCTGCCATATATCACGATTTTTCAGAACATATCCATTAATTCTCACTGTATGAAGGCAACTTTAATTCTTCGTTGACAGACGAGTCCACTTCTTCTATATTTGACCACCGGAAATCTCATCACGAATCTTCTTAGGAGACAACGATGAGAACATTTTCATTCAGGTGCGGTCATGATGCAGCGTATTTCGGGATACCGCAGGGGTGAGGCAATGAGACAGAAGGAAATCAAGAGAAGACCAGACTGGAAGGATCTCTATAAGAGGAAGACGCACGATGAAGTGGAACTGGAAGTGGGAATGGAACTCCCTCACGGCCCGGTACTTTTTTATAATGAGCTGGTGGCGGACCACAGCACGAACCCGAGGAATGTCGGCAGAATGACGGATGCGGACGGGTTTGCGCATATTGGCGATCCTTCCTGCGGCGATGAGATGCAGCTCTGGATTAGGATAGACGGAGGACGAATTGCGGACATCAAATTCCAATCATCCGGATGCGCCGGCGCCGTGGCGACAAGCAGCATGACAACGGTCCTTGCCAGAGGCAAGACCATCGAAGAGGCGAAGCGGATAACGGACGCTGATGTCATCCGCGCCCTCGAAGGCAGACCCGGGCGCGACGGCACCTGTATTCTTTCCGGTATCAGTGCCCTCCTCGCAGCCATCGGCGACTATGAACAAAAGAATGCCGCCAAGAGATAAGGTCACTTGAACACCTCGATATACTCGACGTACGAGACAGCCTCTTCCCCCGTATTGTCGGAGTCGTTCATGATGGCAATGCCTGCCGTCTGCGGCGGATCTTTCCCGAAGGCAGTTCTGTAGTCATCGAGGATATTCACCGTCTCCTCGACCCACTTTCCAATCTTCGTTCGACCCTTCTCAAGGATGACGATCTTTGCCCTGTCGGTGTATGGGCTTGTGATGATCCTCTCCGTAATTTCCTGGCCCGTCCACACATAATTCAGCGTACTGTCGGGCGGATATTTTCCGTAGAGGGTTTTAGCAATTCCGTACTCGAGGCGCTCTCCGATACCGGCCCGTTCCGGGTCATACTGAAACGTAACATAGACCCTGATGGGGTAGTCGTCTCCGGCTTTGTCCCGGATGTCCCCCTTCTCATATACATTGTCCACCTTCCACTTCCAGCGCATGCGCGGATAATCATACACATTGAATGTTCTCCGATAGATGATAGCCGATGCAGAACGATGGCTTTCCGTTTTCAGAAACAGGTGTCCCTTCTCGCCTACGATCGTATATGTTGAATGCTCTTTGATCTTGGGAAAATAGAGGGGCTCCCAGTTGGAAAGATTCTTGAAATCCTCACGGAAGAGGACGTTGTTGCTATCGCAAAGGGCCGGAGTCGCCGTCAGAGTGATCAGAAATATGAGCGTGGCCTGCCAGAGTTTCATGTCAAAGGTTACCTCAATCCCCGGCTAAAGTCTAATCAATGATTCCGAGCACGCTGACCCGGCGCCGGTGATGCAGCCGGTACCCTTCAAGACCTGGCAGAGCCAGGATGCGGCTCCATGCCACATCCTGCTCGCGTGTTACGAAATACCTCGACCTTATTACAGTGTTATTGTACCTTTTCAACCGGATATTCGGCTTCGTTCCAGGCCTTGATGCCGCCGGGCTGGCGATAAGCGTTCTTGTAGCCCAGTCTTGTCGCCCACATCGCCCCATTGTGGCTCCGGGTGCATTCTACAAATCCGCAGTAGAAAACGATAACGCGGTTCTTGTCGGGTCCAAGGACCTTTTCCAGGCCTGCTCTCGTCTTGTCGTCGAGCGTCGTCATTTCCGGTCTCGGGAGTTCGAAATTCACGGCCCCGGGGTAATGCTGCTTCTTGAAACTTGCTTCGTAGGGCTGGGTGTCAACAATCAGCATGTCCTTCTTCTGGTCGATCCAGCTTTTCAACTCCTGTGTTGTTACGATCTTGTAGCCGCCTCTTTCGACTTCCCGCGCGAATGTTACGGCATTCTTCTCGGTATCCAGTTCTTTGGTGCCCCAGGCAGCAAGGGCGGTACCGGCGAATCCGAAAACGAAAATAACGCAAATTATAAATGCTGACAATCCACTCTTCTTCATCATGCTTCAACTACCCCCTTCTCTTATATTATCGTTCTTGCAATTACGTTGATTGCACAGAGTTAAAGAAATAAAGTATATAGCCTATCTGAATAAGTCAAATTCTAATAAACTATAGACATGCGTCTCTTATTCTTATTGGTTATGGAGGATATAGACTTGCTGATTTTACGGTGTGCTGCGGGGGTATTTATTTGAATGGGGAATATCGCCTAACAATGTCCAAAAAATTTTTGTGGTACATCATCAGGGGAAATTGCTTTTTATAGATGACGTAGAAATATCTTTCAATGTTGCAGTTGCTGACGTGAAGGGCTGTCAGCAGACCCTGCGATATTTCCCGCTTAATTGCAAAGGAGGACAGGATCGAAACGCCGAGACCCGCAAGTATCGCCTCTTTGACGGCCTCCGAACTCCCCATTTCACATATCACGTTGAAGCGGGACAGGCTTGCGCCTTGTTGCTTTTCCAGGCATTCCTCGATAGTATCGCGTGTCCCCGACCCCTTTTCACGGATGATGAAAGGTACATTTGTGAGTTCTCCCAGCTTTGCAGTTCTCTGCTTCGCGAGCGGGTGGTCGGCGGGGACGGCGAGGACGAGCGAATCCTTCCAGAGGCGCCTGCTGATTAGCTTCTTGTTTGCAGGCTCTTTTCCGATGAAGCCCATTTCCGCCTGGTCGCTCAGCACCGTCTGCAGTGTCTCCTCACTATCGCGCATCTGCACGTGGATATGGATGGCAGGGTGCATTTCTTTCAGGCGGCCCAGCAGGTGAGGAAGTATGTATGTGGCCGGTATGGTGCTGGCGGATACATAGATATGCCCGGACTCCTGGTCTTTGAGCCTCATGACGCGTTCCCTGGCATCGTCCCGCAGCCGGATGAGCCTTCTTGCATAATCGAAGACGACCTGACCTTCCGGCGTGAGCGAAATTCCGGTTGCCGCGCGGTTTACCAGCCTTGCGCCCGCTGCCTCTTCCAGGTTTTGTATCTGCTTTGTGAGGGACGGCTGCGAGAGAAAGAGCTTGCCGGCGGCCCTGGTGAAACTGCCTACTTCAACCAACGCCATGAGGATTTCCAATTGCTGTATAGTGATATTCTTGAATTTATCCTCGTTCATACAGGGGAAGCTACCATAATTATGCGCCGCAATCCAAGCGGGAATCTTTATTAAATCTCCATGCCGTCGGTTTATTTTGGCCAATACAAAATATTGACGCGTTTTGCCGATTGCGGTAGTATGCCCGCCATGGACGAGAACCCCAAGATACGCCTTACCGAGACGGTGCACGGGGCCGGTTGAGCCTGCAAGATCGGTCCGGGCGACCTGAACGAAGCATTGCGAGATTTGCCGTTGATTTCCGATCCGAACTTGATCGTCGGGCTGGAACATGCGGAAGACGCGGGAGTTTATAAACTCCGTGACGATTTGGCCATCATCCAGACTGTGGATTTTTTTACGCCTATCGTGGACGATCCCTACACGTTCGGACAGATAGCCGTCACAAACGCCTTGAGCGACGTCTACGCCATGGGAGGAAGGCCGCTTACTGCAGTGAACATTGTCTGCTTCCCGGCAAAGACGATGGATATGTCGATACTCCGGCAGATTCTTCAGGGAGGGCTCGATAAGATGCGGGAAGCCGGCGTCCTTCTTATCGGAGGGCACAGCGTTCAGGATGAAGAGCCGAAATACGGGCTTTCCGTGATCGGCGTGATTCATCCCGACAGGGTACTCCTCAATAGAGGCGGCAGGGCAGGGGATAAGCTGATTCTCACCAAGCCCCTCGGTACGGGCATTGTCAGCACGGCGCTGAAGGGCGGGCTCGCCGACGAGGCCCTTGTGGCAAAATCGACAATGTACATGACCACACTGAATAAGAAGGCGGCGGAGCTCATGCTGGAAATGCCGGATATTCATGCCTGCACGGACATCACGGGATTCGGTTTTCTGGGACATGCGTGCGAGATGATAGAGGACTCTGATGTTGGCATGTTAATACACGCGGCATCTGTTCCCTTCTTTCCGGAAATACAGGCACTCGTCGTGAAAGAGATTGTGCCGGGAGGGCTGGAGCGGAATCGCCAGTATCGCTCGAAACTTATCGAGGCTGATCCGGCGTGTCCCGACTGGCTCGTGGATATAATGTTTGACCCGCAGACGGCCGGTGGGCTTCTTTTTGCCCTGCCGGAAAAACAGGCGGAGGCATTAATCGGCAGGATGCATTCCGAGGGCATTGCCGAGGCAGCCATCGTCGGCGAAATCATATCAAAACCAAAAGGAAAGATCAGAATTCTATATCCGTAGTCATTCAGATGTCCGGAGGCTTGTCAAGCGACGCTTATGAAACGCATTGAATCCTTCCTTATTAAAGAAGAAACATTACACAATGTAATGAAACTCAAGACCATGGTCAAACAGAATGACGCCCTTGCGGTGCTCATGTTTGGCAGTCCTGACCCGGACGCTGTTGCATCCTGCATGGCCCTTCAGGAACTCCTCCGGCAGACTGCCGGTTTGTCCAAGTGCACCTTTGTTGCCACGGAACCCGTGGTGCGCCAGCAGAATTTCGAGTTCGTCCGGGCGATGAAATTGGATATTCAGCTCTTGGACAAAACGGATCTACGGGCATACCAGTTGATCGCCATTGTGGACGCCCAGCCTACTTTTTTCGGCGATGCCCTCAAAGGCATTCAGCCACAGATAGTCTTTGACCATCATCCCTGCACAACGGTATGGCATGCCGAACTTGCCGACGTACGGGAGAATTACGGCGCCCTGTCGACAATGATGACGGAATACCTCCTCGCTGCGAAGGTGAGAATTCCCAAGAAACTCTACACCGCGCTGCTTTACGGGATCAAGGCGGACACAAACAATTTCGAACGCGACGTCATACTGGAAGACATCAGCGCCTACTACCTTAATTTCGCCCATGCCAACCGCCAGCTTATTCGCCGCATCGAGTTGAATCAGGTTCCAGAGCGCTTCCTCAAGTACTTCGATATTGCGTATCACAACAGGCGGCGCTACCGTGACAGGATCATGAGCTTTCTGGGCAGAGTGGAAAGCGTCGATGCATGCGTTCAACTGGCGGACTCTTACCTGCGCATAGTCGGTATATCCTATGTTATTGTTGCCGGCATCGTCAAAGAAAGGCTTGTCATTATTTTTCGAGGTGACGGATACCGCCAGGATTGCGGGGTAATCGCCCAGAAGGCCTTCGGGAATTATGGGACTGCCGGCGGTCACAGGAGCGCAGCGCGCGTCGAGATCCCCATCGATACGATCAGAGAATTAATAGGGAATGACATTTCCCAGGGGGCCATGGATCGCTTTCTGATGCAGCGTATCCGCGGGAAGCGCAATCTGACTAACCATGAAAAATTGTCCAAGCCTCCATCTGTACCTGCCTGAGGGAAGACAATCCAGATTTGATATTGAAATTAAGGAACCAGCCCCCCTGTCATTTCGAAGGAGCGAAGCGACTGAGAAATCTGCGATGCATTGAAACAGATCCCTCTCTTCTCTCGGGACAAGGATCGCTCTCGGAGTTTATCCTGAGTAAACCGTTCGAAATGACGAGAGGGGTATGTTCGAAATGAGAAGTGGCGATTCACAGATGATCGTGACGGACGATATCTGTTACTAGCTTCTGAAACCCGATGGCGCATTGAGGGAAAGGACGGGGCCGCGGCGATCCTGGGCCTTCACCCGAGTACATTAAGAGCAAGGATGTATAAGCTCGGGATAGTCAGGCCGGAGACAAAAGAATCAAATTAGACTGTCCTTCTCCCGCCAAAGCAACCCTCAGTATGTTGAGGTTCCACCAAATACTGAGGATAAACGAATCATTCATACTTCTCTGCTGTTCCCTCCTGTCAATCTAATCACCTGTTATTAAAGGATGAATCAAAACTTATGATTTTCTTTCAGCTATTGGCAGGCCATTTGCTATTACTATTTTTATGATCCTTGTCATCTCACCCAGAAGCAAGTTCTTAGTGCTCCAGGCCAAGCTTGGGAGATCAAGTTGGTGTAGCGTTGCAAAGGAAAGTGGACAGAAAAAGGAAATGGGTAGGATGGCGATAAGCGACAACTTCAGCCAAAGCGAGGCTGAACATGAATAAAGATATTCTGAAAGGGAAATGGCAGGAGATGAAGGGGGAGATCGAAGGAAGAGGCGAGAAGCTCTAGGGGCTCTTACAGAAGAAATATGGATATATTCGGGACAAAGCCGAGCTGGAATATGAAGATAGTGTTGAATTGGCAGAAATTATCGGCCGCATAAGCGAAATAATGGCACAGAAGGAAGATTTTATGCCATTTGCATTTCTTGCTCGCTTCGGACAGCCTTTGATAACGAAGAAACAAGAAATTCAAACAACAGGAGAGGAGGAAAAATATGGGTACAATACTGATCGTTATTTTGATTCTCGTCCTCGTCGGAGTTCTGCCGACCTGGCCTCACAGTAAGAGCTGGGGATACTATCCCACCGGCGGACTTGGATTGGTTCTTCTGATTGTGATCATCCTGGTGCTGCTGGGGCGGCTATGACGTGAATTCAGTGCGCGGGAAATCACTATAAGTACGTCTGACAAAGGAGAATCCTTTTACAGACATCTCAATAGACTCAAAACGTAACAACTGAGTCAAAGTGAGTGAAGATCAGCAGCTAAGGGAGGCAATATTTTATGAAAATTATAAGGACTCTGTTTTTCCCGTGTTTAGCATTAACATTACTATTAGCTAGTTTTAATGTCTACGCCGCTGACCAATCAATTTGTAATCCTGGTTCAAGACTTGAACTTTATGAAAACGGATCACTAAAAGCTTGCCAACTCAAAGATAGTTACGATGCGAATGAGATCCAGTGTAAAAGTGATGGCTTTGTTAGTTTTCATAAGAACGGCAACATAGAATCTTGCGTGCTCTCTGCGGAGGCTACCATAGGCGGGAATAAATGCAAACAAGATGGTCTTGTTTCTTTCTACAGCGATGGCAAACTTATGTCATGCGTGAAACCAGACAACTGAAAAAGAGGATCGAGGGAAAGATTCTTAACTTTTTTCGGGATAAACTCCCGGCAGAGTAGAAGAAGCGGGATAGAAGGAGGAATATCATGAAATCCAGCACGAAGGACAAGACAGAAGGAACGTTTCACGAAGTGAAAGGTAAGATCAAGGAAGTCGCCGGGAAACTCAGCGATAATCCTGAGTTGGAAGCCGAAGGCACCTGTGAAAAGATAGCCGGCAAAGTTCAGGAAAAGATCGGCGAGGTCAAGAAGGTTTGGGGAAAGTAGTGAGAGCACAGAAGAATTCGAAACTTACATATATATTCAACAAGTTAAAGGGAGGAAATTACCATGAGTACAACAGGGCTTATTATTTTAGTCGTCGTGTTGGTTCTACTGTTCGGCGGCGGCGGTGGCTACTATTGGAATAGACGAGGATAGGTGTCACTTCGCACATTATTGCGACGCAAGATATCCTTGCTCGTAATCGCCATCGTTGCTGTGTTTATTAGGGTCATTCAGGGGCGAATATCTGGATAAATAATTTGCCTATTTTAACGTGCCCGGTTAGTTCCATTAACGTTGCAATCAAAGGAGGAGAAACATGAAAAAGCTTATAATGTCAATCGCAATGATCGCGTTGCTCTCCGTCGGGGTCCTGGCCGGATGCTCCGGCACGGCCGTGAAATCACCCGACGTTGCCGACAATATTCGCAAATCGCTCGACCAAGCAGGTTTCAAAGACATCACCGTCAGTCAGGATCGCGACAAGGGCATTGTGACCCTCAGCGGAAAAGTCACTAGTGACAACGACAAGTCACAAGCTGAATCCCTTGCAAAGTCCCTGGCCGGCGCTCAGGTTGTCGCGAATCAGATTGCCGTGATTCCTAAGGGCCTGGAAAAAGAAACAAAGACCGTGAACTCCGATCTCGACCAAGGCATCGAGAAAAATTTGGACGCTGCGTTGATCCAGAACAAGATGCACGACGACGTGAAATACAAAGTGAAGAGCGGAGTGGTCACGCTAACCGGAGAAGTGAACTCGCAGAACAAGCGCGACCAAGCCGAGCAGGTGGCCATGAAAGTGCCCAATGTGAAGCAGGTCGTAAATGATTTGCAGGTTAAAAATCAGAAAGCCAGATCTTCGAAATAAGGATTGTGGAGTTGATCTAACGCGGAGAACGGAGAGTGGCCGTCTGGTAGACGGTTCCAGGTTACCTACATAACAATCACACTGTTAGCTAGCAGTGCATCATGAAGTTAATAAAAAAACAAGGAGGTAAGAAGTATGAAAAAAGTTTTGATGATCGTCATGGTATTAATAATCAGCGTAGCCTTTGTGACAACGGTTATGGCACAGGACAAACCAAAAGGTAATGGTTGGGTCGGTACAGTAGTCAGCGTAGACACAGCCGCAAAGAAAGTCGTTGCAAAGAACAAAAAGGGCGAGATGACCTTCGACGTTTCAGCAGCGAAGTTTGCAAAGAACGTAGCGTTTGAAGACTTGAAAGCCGGTGACAGGATTGCTGTTAAATATAAGGTAAAAGACGGCGAGAATATGGCAACAAGAGTAGCAATGGCACCAGCAAAGAAAGGCAAACACGAAGGTGCGGGAGAATACGTTGGCGATTCGTACATCACGACCAAGGTAAAATCTCTACTTGCCGAGGACTCTTTTCTCAAGTCATTCAAGATCAGTGTCAAAACTATGAAAGGCGATGTTCAACTGAGCGGCACCGTTGATTCTCAAAACGCCATCGATAAAGCAGGTGAAATCGCTAAGAGCGTCAAAGGGGTCAAATCCGTAAAGAACAACCTGACCGTGAAATAGGCGACCGTTATCCGTTCCCGTGCCGGTCACGCATTTCCGAGAAACACGGTTAGAAAAACCCTGTTGTTCGAAGGCGAGAGAACGTCTCAAGGGCAATCGCTATAATTAGGACGTGCGTGATCAACTGGCCGGGAAGGCGAAGTTGACTAAGCACGTCACCGACATAAACGCTGCGAACAGTGTAACGAATCGGATGTTCACAGATAGTCCGATTCCAAGACCAGCTCTACCGCTCGTTGCCGGCTGTCGTAGGAATGCGCCAGCCGGCAACGAGCCTCAACAATCCGGGAGGTAGATCGTATGCTGTGGACAATTGCTGTGGTACTGGTAATTTTGTGGCTGCTAGGGTTGATAACCGGCTACACGATGGGTTATTTTATTCATATCCTGCTGGTTATCGCAATCGTTGTGGTATTGATTGGGGTCATTCAGGGGCGAAGACCTGGATAGATGATTTGCTGATTTTAACGTGCCCGTTCAGATCTATTAAAGTTGCAATCTAAAACAGGAGGGGAGAAATGAAGAAAGCTATTTTATTGGCAGTACTAATGGTTTTTGGATTAGCCTTGTTTTCGGGCTGCGCCACCATGCCTCAGACATGGCCGGATAATCAAAGAAGTGCAGAGAACAAAATGGTTGTAATCCAGGAGAAGATTGGAGATGGGCTGAAAACCGGCGCCCTTACCACCGATCAGTCCCAGATGTTTCTGACGACACTGAAAGGTATTCGAACAGACTATGAGGCGCTGAGAGACAGGAGTGTCCGGCAGGAAGAATGGAACAGCCTTCTTGGAAGACTTGATGTGCTTGGAGATGAGATCAACAGGGCACTGGCCCGAACTACAAGAATTGAAGAACCAAGGAATGCGGACAGGATTGTCACACTCCAAAGAAGAATTGATGATGGAAGAACCAGCGGACGCTTGCCTCAGGCAGAGGGGAGAGATTATCAATCCAGACTAGATTCCATTCGGAGTGATTATTTGCGGATGACGGAAGGAGGCAGATCCACCACGTACGAACAGAGAGCAGATATTTCCCGTCGGCTTGACTCATTGGAAGCGGATCTAAATCGGTTCCGGTAGAATTTTTCAGAAAAGCGCATAGGGCGTAAAGGGACATGATTCAGATGGCGAATGGGCAGAAACCAGATCCGAAGCCAGTTCCGAAACGGGAACAACCTAAACCGTTCCCGCCGCCTGGGCCAGCGCCGGACAAGAAGTAGCTAAATTTTAACGGTGGGGGCGGAGGTCGCATCTCGCCGCCCCGACTTACCATAGGAGGACGCAACGGTGCACAGGGCAGCAAAGTACGTCAAAACTGCACGGTGCATCCGAACATCTCACTAACGGATTAATAAAAACAGGAGGTGCACATGGATATGATAGATACACAAACATGGACAATTCTTGCCGGCGTAGCGGTCCTTGCGCTGATTGCACTTGCAGTATGGTTCTTCTACAAAAAAAAGCAATCTCATAGGCTCCAAGAACGCTTCGGTCCGGAATACGGCCGAACCGTCGATGAACTGGGAGGCAGAACAAAGGCCGAATCGGAACTCAAGGCGCGCGAAAAGCGCGTTGAGCGTTTCGATATCGTAACTTTGTCGCCGTCTGAAGCCGCCAGGTTCAGTCAGGCCTGGAATGCTTTGCAGGGCCGCTTCGTCGATAACCCGAAGGATGTCGTCGTCCAGGCGGACCAGTTGGTTCGCCAGTTGATGCTAAAGCGTGGCTACCCCATGGGTGATTTTGAGCGTCGTGCGGCCGACATCTCAGTCGATCACCCTGCTGTTGTGGAACATTACCGGGCGGCGCAGGCCATCGCGGTGCGCGATAAGCGCGGCGAAGCCAACACCGAGGAGCTACGCAAAGCGGTGGTGCATTACCGCGACCTCTTCGATGAACTGCTTGAGGTAAGGGAAACTAAGCAAGGAGTTATGTCAGCAAAGTAAATGGACTTCCGATCATTAACAGAGAGCCAGAGGAAAAGAGTGTCACTANNTTATAAAAAAAATATCAAGTCCCACGATGCACGGAGAATGATATGGCTGAATTTTTCAAAAGCTTGAAGCTCAGTGTGATACTGATCGTAATCGCTGCTTGTATTTTGCTGGTACTGTACAGTTATTTCGTTGCAGACACTGTCGTGACGAGGATAACCGATGCACAGATGACGAAAGTAGATGGGATGTTCATGATCCCGACGGAGTACCGCCCCTTTGTGAACCACGATGCCAAATACCGGCTAAAGTTCAATTCCGGCACGGTTCAAAACGACGCCATCAAATTCAGGGGCAAGATGGTAAAGATCAAGAAATACGGATGGAGAGTCCCNNTTCACGTTACGCAAATAGGAACAGAAACCAATAAAAGGAGGGCGCCATGGAAGAAAAGATTGCAACAACGGATTCAAAAAGATCGATATTTGCCAGAATCAACTGTTGGTTCACCAAGGAGGAGACCACCTGTGGGGGAGGGGCAGAGAAACTCTCCGATGATGCTTCAGCGGAAAGCAACGACCCGAAAATTTGCAGCGACGGAGAAATAAGGCTGTAATGCAATTGTGAGAAGGTTCCGATACATCTCCCTTTGGTCAAGGGGGATTTTTCATTATTTTTAAAATCCTCCCGCGCCTTCCTTTTAATACTACTTGTGGCAGCTGCCCCATCACTGAATAGTTGTGGACAATGCAAGAATGACCACCGAACGACCATAGAAAAATCATTTGCAGCTTTTCCCGTGGTGTACTTCCTGAAATAGAGCATACGGCAATTTTAACAGGTATATATGATTTCAAATGGTAATCAGTTTTCCATTGACATTCAAGGCCATCCTCTCCTATGCTTCCTCCACGAAAAAGCAATGCCTTATCAAACAGTAAGCCTGCGACAGAAGCGACGAAAGTCTGAAGTCATGTCGTCTGGTAAACGCCAAACGTTCCTGGGGGGGTGAATCCGTGGACCACAAACAAGAAAGGGAATTGCATAAGAGGACGGAAAGAAAACGGGACAATAAGGAAAAAAAGAAAAGCGAGATGACCCGAGAGCAAGAAGAGTCAAAGGGAACCCGGGTTATCCGTCCCCTCTGGTTCGCCGCGGTGGGGTTCATTCTTGCCATGGCGGCATTGCTCTCCTGGTTTTTTCTCCGCTAGTCTCAGGCGATTCTCGAAAGAGCCGCATCCGATAGCCCGTAGATCATGCAACATTATTAGAGCGAACAGTACTTCCTGAAAGCTTCAAATCTTGAATATTGATCGCTATGCAAGACTTCAAAAAGTAATACTTGTGAGAAGTGCAGAAAATAAAAGGGATGAGACAAGAACCATCATCCCTTCCGTATTCAAAGTTTATCAACTAATTTCTTGCAATCGTGCCACTTGCATCAATAGTAAAGGTCGAACCTCCTGTGACATGTGTTCCCTGTATTGTAATGCTGCCTATCGTCCCTCCACCACCAATTATTAAAGGTATGTTAGAGTCAGATTTGTAACCATAGACAGCTAAAGCAGCCTCATTGGCAATTGTTCCGCCTGGTGAATCGCTGTAAAAGGCCTGCGATGCCGAATATGCATTACGCACAGCCGAGTTCGCTGATGAGCTGAATCCTTTTGTTCTGTAAGCTGTAAGCTGCGGGATGGCAATAGCCGTCAAGAGGCTGATGATCCCGATACTGATCATGAGCTCGATGAGCGTGAAACCGTTCTGTCCTCTTTCTTTGTGAGAAGTACGAATCATCTTTAGCCCTATGCTCATATCGACACAAACTTTCCTGTACTTTAGCTTCCTTATTTCAGAGATGTTATTTTAAAAAACTATACGCGTAACGCTTGCGCACTATTGAGCAATTATTGTACCCAATGCGCCCTTTAATAGACTGTAGGTCATATAATTTATCTTGTTTTATTATAGACAGTTGGACATCATGATGCCCTGATTAAGCTATCCTGTTATTTCATTGTCTCGATGAGAATTAGTAATTTTCACCAATCAATTGTAAATTTCAGCTCCCATCGTCATATGCATTTTTTATCTTAATCTCTCCTCATCATAATTGGGGTTGCGCGACCAGTAGAAGATGACGACGAGAGTGCTCGTGTTCTTCCTGAAGTCAATCATGCGGTAATTTTGATAGGCATAGAACCTTTCAACCGGAAATCAATAAAACATCCTTGATTTTTGCTAATTGAGGGAATTAGAATCAAAGATAACAGAGGTACTGTCATGAGCGATGAAACAAAAGACGCAAACAAGGTTGGCCTATCCAGGAGGAACCTGTTGAAGGTGACCGCTGCCGGGCTGCTTGCAGGGGCCGCAATACCCTTACTCCCCTATCTGGGGTCAACTCATTCTAACGCATCGGGCACTGGGAGGACAAAAATGTTGATCATCTACTACTCTCTAACGGGAAACACAAAATACATTGCGGAAAAGTTACGGAAGAAAACCGGAGGCGATGTGTTTGTAATTGAAACAGTGAAAACCTACCCAGCCGAGTATTCCGCACTTACAGATGAGGCTAAAAGGGAGTTGCAGACAGGCGACTTGCCGGCATTGAAGAAAAACCCGCCCGATATGTCATCGTATGATCTGATATTGGTAGGCAGCCCGGTGTGGTGGTACACAGTATCAACCCCGGTGATGAGTTTCTTAAGACAGGCGGACTTCGCCGGCAAGAAAGTTTCCGCCTTTTGCACCCATGAAGGAGGGATCGGGAAATTTTTCCCGCATTTCAAGGAGCAGGCCCAAAATGCCGTTGTCCTTGAAGGTCTCGACTTATACAAACCGCGGCAAGCCGGGAAAGGCGAGGTTGATAAAGCCCTCGATTCCTGGCTTATCAAGTTGCGAGAAAAATAATGTCGGNNGAGCAACAAAAAGCCATAGACGAGTTAGCGGCGTTAGCACCGGAATTTGCGAAACTTACACGGGACTTTCTTTTCGGTGATATTTGGGAACGTCCCGGACTCTCGCAGCGCGACAAAAGCTTAATCACGGTCACGTGCCTGGTTGCGTTGAATCGTATCGAGCAAGTCGAATTTCATCTCAGAAAGGCTTTTGAAAACGGCCTCACGAAGGAAGAACTCGTGGCTGCGATTACACACATTGCTTTTTACGCCGGGTGGCCCACGGCGGCCTCGGGGTTCAGTCACTTGAAAAAAGTAATTGATCAGCAATAGATTGATTGAAGCTTGCTTGGTTCGCTCATAGGCACACGCGGCAATTGAGATGCTATGTATTGCCAGCCTGTTATACATACAGGGGTCTTGTTTATTTCGAACAATAATACTCAATCATCAAGACCACCCCGCACTAAATATGAGTAGGTGTAAGCAGTAATCGACTTCACTACAAAATAATCATTTCCTTCCATTGCCCATTTTCATCTTTACTGGTGGGCTAAGTCTGAAAAAAAGGCGGCTTCCATTTTGGAAGCCGCCTTCTCTTTTGAGAAAGTTTTTGGAAGTGTCTTAATCCTCCGTGCTCGTTTTCGCGGGCGATTCCGTCTTTACTGTTTCTGTTGTTTCGGATTTTACGGCATCAGTTTTTTTCGTTTCAGTTGCAGGCGCCTTCTTTCCGCCGTAGTCGGTAACGTACCAACCGGAACCCTTCAAATGGAAGGATGACATGGAAATAAGTTTGCTGACATGGCCTTTACAGAATTTGCACGTTTTGGCGACGGGATCAGTCATGTGCTGGAAAAGTTCGTACTGCTTTCCGCACTTCCTGCACTTATATTCATAAATCGGCATATAAAATCTCCACCAATAAAATTCTTTTAAATCAATTGGGCTGAGTCCTTTTTCTGCGGCGTCCATTGAAAAAGGCCGATGCTCATTGAAGAAAAATATCTCCTATCTTGTAACGATTGCTGAAGCAATCAAAAATTAGTCTGAGATCGGGAGAGATGCAGGACTGAAGCAGATCCCTCGTTATCATATGGACTTTATCCTCTTCCCGCTCTTTCTCTTCCCGCGATGCATCGAAATCAATCTCTCTCGCCTCGAACCGTACGATATGGACAAGCTCGTGCGCGGCAATATACAACAGCAGCGGGCTTAGCCTGATGAAGGAATGTCCCCTTTCGACGGCATCGAGAATCCGGTTATCCTGGAGACAGACCCTGTAAAAATAGAAATCATCCGGTTTATCCGGTTCTCGCTCTTTGTTGAAATGATACCTGCATAAATGGGCAAATGCCCCTTCTCTCACTTC
The DNA here is from genome assembly GCA_003153775.1 of Syntrophaceae bacterium. Lineage (GTDB taxonomy): Bacteria > Desulfobacterota > Syntrophia > Syntrophales > UBA2185 > Fen-1135. The sequence goes on from PMBI01000054.1 coordinate 26,452, forward strand.
GTGTTTTTCAAGGTCAGCGAGGGTCTTTACATCGTAGCGGTATTTCTTAATCCTTTCGCGGTCGAGACGAAAGTACTGTCCCGCGAGGTTTTCCGCCTGTTGAAACACTTTATTCGCCAGCGACTTTTGTGTTGGATTGAAGTGCACGATCACACCATCTGCTTAGTCAACTAACCATCGAAGAACGGCCTTAATATAGTCATATATCGGGCTCTGTCAATGTTTTAATGACGGGGTGCGGAAGTCTTCAGATATTCAGGGCGTCTTATCCGGTTGCTAAATATTTTCTATCAGTTATCCGTCGCTTATAGCGGCCCCTTTTTCCTTTCATGGGCCTTCCGCGATGCAACGATCACTCGGTCAATGAACTCCGTCTGGGTAATGCCGGAGGCCGCCGCCTGGTGGAAAAGGACCGTGGAAGGCGTCATCCCGGGGAGGGTATTCGGTTCGAGGACGGCGACTCTTCCGTCCTTCCTCACGAACATATCGATTCTTGCATAACCCCGGAGGTCGAGGACAGAGAAGGTCGCAACGGCGACGTCCTTGATCTTCTGCAGCATATTGTCCGGAACCCTGGCCGGCGTTTTATTTTCACCCTGACCATACAGAAACTTATCTTCGAGGGAAAGGACGTCATCCGTAGGAATGGTTTCTGAGGGAGTGAGCGCCAACGGCTGATCATCCTCGATGACACCGCAGGTCACCTCCATGCCGTCGACGAATTCCTCTACCAATGCCGTATTATCCCAATGGAATGCTTCTTCGACGGCGGAGGCTACGCCTTCTTTCGAAACCACCTTCTTCACGGCCGTACTGCATCCCTCGCGCGTCGGCTTTATGACGCAGGGGAACCGGATCTCTTTTTCGATGGCGTCAAGGATATCCGCTTTCTTTTCGGATTGCCACTGCCTTCTGAAAACAGGCAACGTCTTCGGCACGTCAATCCCGCTTGCGGCGAGGATCTTCCTGCATACATATTTATCCATCCCTAAAGCGGAACCCAATACACCTGAGCCGGTGTAGGGGATGTTGAGAAGCTCCAGCAGGCCCTGCAGGCATCCGTCTTCACCGTACTTGCCGTGCAGGCCGATGTAGATGAAATCCGCACGGGTCTTCAACATCTCGTAGGGAATATGTCGCGCTTCTTCCGCAAGGTCCTCTTCGATATCTTTGGTGCTGTTTCGCATCAGGAGCTTTATCGGTATTTCCCAGAATGCCGCCTTGCTGTCCATGAATATGGCAATGGGATCGTACTTCTTGCGATCAATCTTATTGTAGATATTCCTGCCGCTCTCAAGAGAGACCTCTCTTTCGGAAGACACGCCCCCCATGACTATACCGACCCTGAGTTTACCGCTCGCTGTGCTGTTTTCCGGTGCCACCTGCTTTTCTCCCATCCTCACCAGCCGATTGTCAGCGCTGCGTAGGGGCCCTGGAACGTCGTGTCCCCCGTGACATCGCTGATGCTGTCAACCTTGAACTTCAATATCCTGTATCCGCCGCGTATATCTATGAAGGGAAAAGGTGTGACTCCTATGTCGGCCAGGCCCTCATAGACATAGCTTCCCGAATAGCCCATTCCCGTCGCCTTCACCCTCGCCTCGAGGATATTGGCAAGGATCCCGAGATTGGCGCCGACTCCGACCATGGGAATCGGGAACCGGAACGTCTGCGTCGTTTCCCCTTTCGCGGCATTGCTCAATTTCGCTTCGCCTTCAATGTACTTGACCTTGCCGATCACTCCTATGGCGAACCCAGCGAGAATGTTTTTCAGGCTTACGACGTCATACATGTAATCGAAATCGATCATCCGGAAGTTGAAATCCCCGAAGACGCTTCCGGTGTATGACTTGCCTCCGAAGTTTATAGGGGTCGTTACGTTTCCTGTTCCCGAATAGCCGACGTCGGTATACATGAAGCTGAAGTGGTGTCTGCCGTATCCTGCAAAGGCTTCAATCGACGGCACGCCTTTGTTGGAGATGTCAAACGTATCCTTAAGGTCAAACTCGGTGCCCTGCACGCCGTTTCCGTCCAGCCTCCAAGTGGATTTCAAGTCTGGATACCAGTAGTAGCCCCTCACTCCGAATTCAAGGGCGAAGGCCGGTGCCGCAAGACCGACAATCAGAAGAAAGCCGGCTAATACAACCACAATTGACAAAGCGTTTTTTTTCATGGCAATCACCTCACTGTATGCTTGCACGCAATATTTTTTTGGGATTTCTGACCCGAAACACTACTGTGAACTATAGAGACAAATTGTTTTTTTGTAAAGTCATTTCCCGGAGCTTTTGCAGGAGGATGAACATGTCACCGGCGTTACAACGGCCCCATTTTTTCCTGGTGGATTTTGACTGCGTTCTCTATCAGCTTGGATATGACCATCGTGGGAAGCATCCCCATGGAAGCGGCCTGTTCGAAGAAGAATGATGAAGGCGCCATACCGGATGAGGAATTGGGGTCCGTGATGAGTATCCGTCCGTCCTTTGTCAGAAAGCCGTCGATGCGTCCGTACGACCTGAACCCCAACGCCTGATAGGCTTTGACGACTTCTCTCTTGATTTTTTCCACCACGTCCGCGGGGATATTCTTCGGTGGTGTGAACTTCCTGCATCTCCCCGGCATATACTTGTCGTCGTAGGTATAATATTCGCTTTGCGGGTAGATCTCTGTGAGGTCAAGCGGCCGGGCAACGCCCTCCTCTTCCAGAACGATGCAGGAAAATTCTATTCCGTCAATATACTCTTCGACGAGGACTGCATTGTCAAACTTGAGGGCGTCTTCGATCCCCTTCGCCAGCGATGCTTCATCTTTGACGCCTGTGACGCCCATACTTGAACCTTCCCGGGTGGGCTTCGTGAAAACGGGGAATCTGAAATGTTTCGTGATTCTCCTTTTCACATCTTCTTTATTTTCCATCCACTCCCTTTCGTGGATGACGATGCTGTCGGGGACGCTCAGTCCCTCAGCCTTCAGGAGTGTCTGCTGCATATGTTTGTCCATGCCGAGTGCTGATGCCAGTATTCCCGGGCCTGTGTAGGGTATCCCCAGGAGTTCCAGAAGACCCTGGATGCAGCCGTCGTCTCCATACTTTCCGTGCAGGGATATGAACGCAAATTCGATCTCTTTTTTCAGGTCCTCGTATGGTATCCTGCGCGCTTCCTTTGTCAGACGCTCCGATATGTCAACGGTGGTGTTCTGGGAAACGAGCTGCCAGGTGATCATCCACAGGCTTCCCCGCTCATCCATGAATATCGGCTTGCCTTCGTAGAGTTCGGTATCCAGGTTGTCAAAGACATTCCTGCCGCTGTTGAGTGATACCTCCCTCTCCGAGGACATGCCGCCTGATATGATGCCCACTCTCAGCTTGCTCATACAATCAATAATCCCAGAAGAAAGTGACGCCGCTGTTGGGGAAGATCCATTCATCGTCGCTGATGCGAAGCCTGATCGATTTTCCCTTTTTCCTTACAACCTCCGGATACGGCTGCTTCCCTGCGAAGAAGCTGACCTCTTTTACATATTTGAATTTTACTCCTTCGTAATTGAAGGAAATATCAAGACCCCTGGTGGGGTATACGATATAGACAGAGAAGGTATTGCTGCTCTTGGATTTCTTCGTGACAATCTCGATCTCCACCTTGGCCATCTTATTCAGCTTCTTTTTGAGCTTGTCATCGCCGCACCAGACCTCATAACCTCTCCCGGTATTTTCCGTCCTGATGATGGGCACTTCTTCATTATCTATGCGCACGGAGGCGACTTTGAAATCCTTTTCCGTTACCGGTTCATCCCCCCTGCTTAGGAGCCATCTGTACTCGCATTTCTTGTCGTTGAAGAAAGAGGCTAACTGTTCATCGTTCAGGGCGCAGCCTATCATGAAGAAAGTGTTCTTTAGGGTCTTCATATACTCGACATGAGTGGTAACCTTGAAATACTCCGCCGCTCTATTGTCTGACAATCTCTCTTCTTTGGAAAACTCATTTACGGAAATGTCATACTTGAAATTGGTCCGCAGCTCCAGTTGACGGTCATCTTTGCCAAAGAGGGTTTCAAACATCTCGTAATATATGGCGTCTCCCAGTTCCTCATCATGGGCCCTTGCCTGGAAGCAGTGGCGGATAATGCCGTCGATCCTGGCGATTGATTTCTCTTCTTCGGGAATAAAAATTCTCCGCAAGCGGGGCTCTACGGAATTAGTCTTCCCCTTGTGGAGGAAAACCCGCGGCGCTCGTTTTCCCAAAGCGCATAGAATTTCGTAGCTGATGGTCTGCACCTTTTCCGCGATCTCATCAGCGGATATGTATTCATTGCCCTGGCCGCCCATCAGGACGACCTCGTCACCGATGCGGCAATTATCTATGTGGCTGACATCGACTGTGCACATGTCCATGGAAATATTTCCGACTATGGGTGCACGCTTCCCTCCGACAAGCGCCTCGCTTTGATTGGAGAGGATGCGCCCGTATCCGTCGCCGTATCCTACCGGTATGGTCGCTATCTTTGTCGGCTTCTCCGTTATGTAAGACCGGCCATATCCGATGCTGTATCCTTTGGGGAATTCCTTGACGAGGACCACCCGGGTCTTAAAGCTCATCACAGGCGCAAGGTCCGCCTTTGATTTTGTTTCCGGTCCGGGATAGATGCCGTAAGACATGAGGCCGGGTCTCACCAAATCCAGATGAAACAAGGGGTAGTTGAGGATGGCGCCGCTGTTTGCCATATGTTTGACGGGAATCCGTATCTGGTGTTTCTCTAATTTATCGAGAAGCTCTTTAAAGAGTTTCCACTGCATTGTGTTATATGCATCCATGGTTTCACTGGATGACAGATGGGTGAATATGCCCTCGATTGTGATATTGGGAAATCCGAGGACTTCTTCGATCATCTTGAACGCCTCGTTATGGATAGTTCCGCCTCTCCCCATTCCTGTATCCACCTCTATGTGGATGGGCGTCTTTGTATCCGTCTTCTTGCTTTTTTTCTGAAGTTCCCGTGCGAAGCTGATATCCGATACAGACGGCATCAGATTGTATTTGATGATCTCGTCAATTTCAGAGCCGGTGGAGGGGCTCAGGATCAGGATGGGAGATGTGATATTGCTGACGCGGAGCTGTACGCCTTCGTCTGAATTGGCAATGCCGAGAAGAGCGGCGCCGTTTTTCAGGGCGACGTTGGAAATCTCGATTGCGCCGTGGCCGTAAGCGTCCGCCTTGACCACCTGAAGAATTCTTACGTCGGGGCCGACCAGCCGCTTCATCTCATTCCAGTTCCTGGTGAAATTATCGAGGTCGACCTCTACCCAGCTTCTATATTTCTGATCTTCTTTTAGCGCCATTATCGCTCATAAAATTATCCCCCTTTGCAAAGGGGGTGTTCATAGTTTATCTTGTCATTTCGAAGGAGCGCAGCGACTGAGAAATCTTTGCCTGATCCCTATCCCCTGATCCCTGTTCCCTACTTCCTCGTCATCGTGAATACGCCGTCCCACGGACCTTCAGGCGGGCTCTTTTTTAGTTCCTCACATCTGCTGACGTACAGTTTCGCGGGTGCATCGTCCGGCCTGACCTCGAGGACCTTCCGGAATGCAGCGATTGCCTCATCCCACAAAGCCTGCTTGTATTTCGACAGCCCCTCTTCAAAAAGGCTGACGGCTTTTTCCCACTTCTCGGCGTCTTTCTTTTCCCCTAAGAGTTCATAGATTTTTACAGGAAGCTTCTTGCCCTTAACACGGACAGAATCCAGCTCCCGGCAGAAGAGGGCGTCTTTGATCGCTGCGTACGTGTATTCGCTGATGATGATGTTTGTACCGTACTCCTTATTGATTCCTTCCAACCTGGAACCCAAATTCACCATGTCGCCCATGACGGTATAGTCGAATCGCATATCCGAACCCATGTTGCCGACTACCATGTCGCCGCTGTTGATGCCTATGCCGATATTGAAAGCGGGCCTGCCTTCGTCAGCCCATTTCTTTTGAAGTATCTTCAATTCTTCCATCATGTCGAGGGCCGTTCTGCAGGCACGGGCTGCGTGATCCGGCTGATCGAGGGGAGCGCCATAAACGGCCATGATGGCATCGCCCATGTATTTATCGAGGAGTCCGTCGTATTTGAAAACCAGGTTGGTCATTGCCGTGAGATACTCATTCAACAGGCGCACGAGGTCTTCCGGAGTCAGCTTCTCTGATATGGTCGTAAATCCCCTGATGTCGGAGAAAAGCACCGTGAGGTCTTTCTTGTCGCCGCCCAGCTTAAGCTTTGACGGGTCTTTCAGCATCTCGTTGATGACGGAGGCCGTAAGGTAATACTGGAACGCACCCCGTATCTTCTTTTTTTCTCTCTCTTCGGTAATATACCTGTAAACGGTGATGCCGAGGTAAATCACTATCATCGTGAGAGCCGGATAAATAATGTTGAGCCATAGGTTGTAGCGGGAAAAGATGAACGCATTTATGAGGACGAAGGCTATGAGGACAATCAGGCTTACGACCATTCCCTGAACCGCCTTGACCCTCGGAACGGCGATGCCTATGAGAAGGCCGAAGAATACGACTGCACATACATCGAGAAGTTGCGTTCCCGACGAGCGATGAAGAAAATTGCCGTGCAGGATATTATCTATTGCAGTTGCGTGGATCTCAACGCCGGGATACACGCTGCTGTACGGCGTCACGCGCAGATCGTAGATGCCTATGGCCGTGGCGCCGACGATCACGATTTTATCTTTGAATGTATCGGGGGACAGCTTGCCTTTGATGATATCGGAAATTGAGTAGTGAGGGAACGTCCGCCCCGG
>PMBI01000043.1 GCA_003153775.1 Syntrophaceae bacterium
CGAAATGACAAAGGATGGACTGGATTCCCGCCTCCGATCATGTCGAGAGCAGGCTCTGAGCGGGAATGACATGGACGGGCTTGTCGAATTGTGATCTGCGGGAAGAACTGAGCGCATCGTAATCATTGGTTACGAACAAACAGTTGACCCAAAAAATTAGATATTGCCCGCAAAAATTCAGTCGGGTTATCGGTGAGGACAGGGTGGGCAGCTTTCTGTATTTCCACAAATGTACACCGGGGTATCGTTTGACTCATTTCTCTCGCAATCGGCTCGGTCATTACCCGGCTTTCCTTACCGCGGATGACAAGAGAGGGGCATTGAATATGCCGGAGGCAGGGTCGCAAATCATAATTATCAAAGTGAGAGAGGGTCTCCCGATCAAACCGGCAGCGGAACCTGCCGTCTTCTCCTTGCACAAGAGCATGTGAGGCCATATCGTAAAGCAAATTCTCTTCTGCATAGGGACTGTTTTTCCGGAGCTCGCTGACATATTGATCAACAGTTTCGTAAAAGGCAGGCAGTTCCTCATAGAGGTTGAGAAGATATTTCTTATTCCACTCGGGTGGACATGGTTCAATATCGGCATGAATGAGAGTGGAAACCTTTTCCGGCCGCAAGGAAGCATAGCGGGTTGCATGCAAGGCCCCCATCGAGTGCCCCATGAGGATTATCCCTGTTAACTGAAGAGCCTGGATGACTTTGTCCAGATCGGCTACGTAATCATCACAGCGATATGCCGGTGGAACAGCCCAGTCGCTGAGACCGTGGCCCCTCTGATCCAGGGCAATAATTCTCAGGTGACGAGCGGCATTCCGTGCAAAGTGGTCCCAGATGTGGGCATTGTCGCCGATACCGTGAAGCAGCACCATGGCCCGAGCTTGCTCATTCCCCCACTCGAGATAATGTAACTGCAGGTTGTCTACATGGATGAATTTATCTGTGGGATGATTCTCGATCATAGAATCTTGGGTGATGGTGATTACAGAATGCAGAGGGAAATCACCCGTTGCCTCCTTTGTCAAATGGGGCGGGCATAATTATGTAGTGCAGGACTTTAGTCCTGCTAATATGGCGCACCTAAAGGTACGCACTACATTTAAATGGTGACACAGCAGACCTGTAGGTCTGCGCTACGGAGACACATTGGATTCCCGATCAGGTCGGGAATGACAGTGGTGGCGCGCGGTAATGACATGGTGGGCGTCCCGCAGTTCATGGCGCCGGCTATTTTCTTTCCAGCTCTCTCCTCACGGCAAACCCCAGTTTCTCTATAATATAGGGCTTTCTCAGATAGGCACCCGCACCGAGAGCCTGGGCGGTAATCACCCGCTCCGTCTCCGAAAAACCGCTGACAATAATCGCTTTCTGTGTAGGATGGATTTCAATAATTTTTCCGTACGTGTCCAGCCCATCCATACCAGGGTCCATAATCATGTCGAGGACCATCAAGTCAGCTTGATGTTCCTTCAAATACGCTATCGCTCCTTCACCGCTGGAAACACTCACTACCTTGTAATTCAGTTTCCTGAGCATGCCTGCCGCGAGATCTTGCTGCTCTTCTACATCATCCACAACGAGAATGGATTCGCCTTTCCCCATGTATTCAGATATTGATATGGCAGGCGCTTCAGCAGAGACGTCTTCCCTCGTGACGGGAAAATAAATGGTGAAGACGCTCCCCCTCCCTTCTTCGCTCTCTACGTTAATGTACCCTTTATGATCTTTCACGGTTCCCCAGACCACCGCCAACCCCAGACCGGTTCCGCTTCGCCCCATCACCTTCTTTGTGTAGAACGGCTCAAAGATACGTTTCAGATCAGCCGCCGCGATTCCTTCACCCGTGTCGGAAACGGAGAGGACAACATAGTCTCCTTCCCGGACTTCATCATATCCCTGAATCGGCTCACCCAGATACTGATTGGCCGTCTTGATGATCAGGACGCCGCCTCTCGGCATGGCCTCGCTCGCATTCGAAACCAGGTTGAACAAGGTCTTGCCAAGATGTACGGAGGAGCCGGAGACATTGAAGAGCCGCGGATCAAGATCGGTCTTGATCTCTACAGCGGGGTGGTAAGAAGCTAATTTCTCAAACTCCGGCGACTTCCTGCAATCAGCGATGATCTTATTCAGATTAAGAACCTCTCTGCCGGAGACTCCTCTTCTGGCCAGGGTCAACAGATCCTGCACGATCGCGGCAGCCTTCTGTCCCCCGTTCATAATCTTCTCGAGACTCGGTCTGATCGATACTGGCTGATTAGCATCCATGAGGAGCATCTCGGAATAGCCGATGACGATCCCCAGAACATTGTTCAGATCGTGCGCCACGCCTCCCGCCAGGATCCCCATCAACTCCATCTTCTCCGCCCGCTGGAGACGTTCCTCCATTTCCCGGCGCTGAGCATCCGCACGCTTGCGGTCGGTGATGTCGGTGACGATCCCGCGGAAGCCCTGCGGCCTCCCGGAGGAGTCCTTGATGAGAGAAGCAGATACCTCGATACTTCTTCTGACGCCGTCCTTTCTGATGATGTCCCATTCAAACCGCGTTAAGGTCTCTCCTGTCCTGTAGACCCTGTTGTAGGCATGGAAAATATTCCGGCTATTTTCTTCATCCGCCGAATATTGCTTATAGCTCATGCCCATCAATTCTTCCCGGCCGTAACCCATGATCCTCTCGAATGAATCGTTGAAAAAGGTGAAGTTTCCGGGAAGGTCCACCTCGTGATAACCCTCTTCAATGTTCTCCAGAATGGTGCGGTATTTTTCTTCCGACTTGTGAAGGGCTTCCTCCGCCAGCTTGCGCTCGGTAATGTCGCGTCCCACGCCCAATAAGCCGATGGGACTTCCCTGCGGGTCCCTGAGGAGTGTAACACGGGCTTCACTCCAACAGGTAGAGCCATCCTTCCTGTAAAATTCCAATTCCAGTGTTCTTGATATGCTTAGATCCTTTTGCCGAAGCCTTTCCGGAGTCAATTCCTCTGATAACGTTTTGAGAATAGTTTCTATTGATTCAGGGGTGACATGCCTTTCCACCGGCAAGGCATTAATCTCCTCGAAACTGTACCCGCGGCTTCGCACCACGGATGGGCTGCACCATGTCGTCCTGAGGTCCATGTCCATGAGCCATAAGGTGTCGGTCATGTTGTCTGCGATCAGTTTGTACCGCGCCTCGCTCTCCGCGAGCGCCTCCTCTGCCTTCCTGCGGCCAGTGATGTCCATGAGAGAAGCAACACTTCTTTTCGTACCCGGTATCATGTCGACGGTTAAGATTATATTCTTCACGCGGCCGTCTCTGTGTACAAGTCGAAACTCATAACTTTTCTTCGCGAGACCCGAATCTGCCCTTCGCAACTGATGCTGCGTCACCATCTTTTCCAAATCACCTTTTTCAATAAATTCCGTCCACTTCTTCTTCCCTTCTATCTCCTCGCGCTCGTACCCGGTCAGATTTTCAAATCCACGGTTTGAGAGGGAAATAGTCATATCTTCCTCAATGATCAGCATCGTAGTCCCCGTGGTTTGGAAAATTGTCCGGTATCGGTTTTCCGATTCCCTCAGCGCGTCCTCCGTTTGCCTCCGCTCGGTGATATTGTGAGCAACCTCGATCACACCTTTCACTCCGCCCTTCTCATCAAAGACGGGGAAGAAACGCAATTCCCAGATCCTTCCGTCGGGAGTTTTGCTTTCTCCCACTTTCGGCTGCCCGGAGGCAAGACACTCCGGCGCGACACAGTATTCACAAGGTTCTGATCGCCCATGTTTTAACTGGTAACAGTGTGGATCGCTAATGTCCGAATGCTCTAAATGCCCTGACTTCGCCACTTCATTCTCCCAAACGACCTTCAAATCCGGCGAAAGCAGGATCAGACCGTCCGGAATGGCATCGAGAATCTCACGGAATTCCTGAGAGAGGGATCTATACTTTCCTTCGTTCTCTCCGAGTTCTTCCTCTGCGCGCTCGCGGTCGGTTATGTCACGGGCTATGCCCATATGTGAAGACCTTTCCTCATGGGACTCTTGTTTGTCCTTTGATACCTCAACCTCCGCCATTCGTTTACGGATGGCTGTCAGTTCATCGATGAGCTGCCTTTTTGTTTTCTTCTCGTCTTTCATAACAACGGCCTCTTCTAAACCAGATGGGTCTTGCGGATTGCTACCGGCGCTTTCAACGTGATTCCGACTGTGGTATACCTTTTTTCATCACCACGCAAATATCACAAATGCGGATTGAAATCTTCCAATTTATTTAAGACAAAACAAATTCAGGACTTCGATCAATGTGGACTGGATTCCCGATCAAGTCGGGAATGACAGTAGTGGGAGCGGGAATGACGTAGGAGCGATGAGAAAATAGTGACGCTTCCATTTTGTTCTTGACAATGACCGGCATTCCGGAAAAAGTTTATCAAGGCAGGCAAGATAGATCTTGGCGGGATTAAAATCCATACCTCGAAGGGGATACAAAATATGAAACACCATAACATAGCAGTCATTCCGGCAGATGGGATCGGACAAGAAGTCGCTCCTGAGGGAGTGAAAGCGCTAAATACCGCCGGTGAGCTGACCGGCGAGTACAAATTAAAATACGAGCATTTCCCATACGGCTGCAACTACTATCTCAAGCACGGCAAGATGATGGCGGATGACGGGCTAAAGCTCCTCAGACAATTTGACGCGATCTATTTCGGCGCGGTCGGCTCCCCTGCCGTGCCCGATCACATTTCCCTGCGCGGCCTGCGCCTGCCGATTTGCCAGGGGTTCGAGCAGTACGTATGTTATCGTCCGACCGAGCTCCTGCCCGGTGTGAAGACGCCGCTCGCAAACAAGAAGCCGGGCGATATTGATTTCATCGTCATTCGTGAAAATACCGAAGGCGAGTATACCGGCGCGGGCGGCCGTGCGCACCGCGGCCTGCCGATTGAGATCGCGGTTGAAACGTCCGTGTTCTCACGCGTCGGCGTTGAGCGTGTGGCGCGTTACGCATACAGACTTGCACAGGGCCGTCGCAAAAAGCTGGTGAGTGCGACAAAATCGAATGCGCAGCAGCATTCCTTTACGTTCTGGGATGAAGTGGTAGCAGAAGTGGGCAGGGAATTTACGGATGTGACTGTCGAGCGTGTGTTGATCGATGCGCTTGCAGCACGGTTCATCTCGCATCCGGAATCGCTCGATGTGGTTGTCGCATCTAATTTGTTAGGCGACATTCTCACCGACATCGCCGCGGCAATCAGCGGCAGCCTGGGCATTGCGCCCAGCGGCAACATCAATCCGGAACGCGATTATCCATCGATGTTTGAGCCGGTACACGGCTCTGCGCCCGACATCGCGGGCAAAGGCATCGCGAATCCAATCGCGATGATCTGGTGTGGTGCGATGATGCTGGACTTCTTGGGCCACAAGAAAACGGCGAAGCTGATAGATGCGGCGATCAAGGCCGTAACTGCGGAGGGCCGCGTACTGACGCCGGATCTGGGAGGCACTGCAAAGACCGGGGATGTCACGAAGGCAATCATCGGCAAGATGCGCGCGATGGCAAAATAGCCGGCCTGCCTGTATGCTTTTCTTCCCGGAGCGGGCTTTTTTTATTTCACGCCGTTATATTAATGTTCCCGCCGATAGATTGAGAGGCGCTACTGGTTCCATTAGTCTGGCTGGAACTGTCGAGCAGGCTTGCGAGTGAGTTCTGAGCGCCGCCCGTTTTGTGATGACCGTGATGATGTCCCTTGTGCGATACCGACTGAACATTCTGTCTCAGTTTTGCAAAAGCAGACTTTGCTGCCGCCAGATCTCCCGACTGGAGCGCTTTACCGACAGCACTGAGATCTGTGAGAAGCGGGTTTTGGCTGCTGCCCTGCTGCCCGTTTTGCGACTGGCTCGCGGAAGATAAGTTGGGCATGAATTGCTGGAGCGCCGCAAATGCCTGTTTGGCGGCATTAAGGTCGCCGGACTGCAGCGCCTGTCCGAGCTGCTGAAAGTCATTTTTGACTTGTCCGAATTTCGTTTGCGAGTTGCTTGTCTGGTTAATAGCGGTGTTCGCGAATATTCCGGATACTGCCATAAGGATCTCCTTAATCAAAATATGCTCTCCCTTCCTCCTGTTACGGTCTTTGCCGCACTTGTTGGTAGCAAGCCGCATGCCAGTGCGGGCATCCCAAATAGATGCGGCCAATATCCTGATTGAACAGGGGTTTCCGGAGAACATTTTTGGCGGTGAGCTGCACACCCCAAGATTACCGGGAAAGAAATGTTAATCCACAGTCTGAAACGGTAAAATTTTCCTGGAAGCTTGCCGGGGCGCTTTGAATGGAATACTATCGGACGGCCAAGCAAATATTTGGTTGTGTTCAGACAATCGAGAAAGTTCTTGCGACCTATCGGCTTATATGAACATATACAGAGGAGCAGCCGCTATGAGAAAACAAATTCCCCTCTTTTTTTGCGCCTTCATTATTGCCGCCTTAATAGGCTGTGGGCCCTCGTATCGAACGAAACCTCCCGCCGATTCATCTCCGAAAACATACACAATCGCCAATGCGGCTTATGACATATCTCTGATCTCTGTGGAAAAATCCACCGGGGACAAAAAGATGGGAGCGCAAAGAATTGAAGCAGTAGTCGAGGGAGGAATTTCAAAATTTTCTTTTGAAGATGAGACAGTAAGAATTAAGTGGCTGCCGTCGCCTTATGACATTGTTTTTATGCTCAGTAATAAAACGGACGGGCCCGTGAAAATCATTTGGAATGAAGCGAGATTTATCGATGCGAAAGGCGCAAGGCAGAGATTGATACATTCCGGCGCCGGCTATGAAGATAGAAACAGTTCACATCCTCCGACGGTTGTTGCCGCAAGAGGCGCTCTTGAAGATTTCGTACATCCGGCAGATTATTTCCAGCGGGAAGAAGGCTACGGTGGGAGTTCAGACAAAGAACAAGGCTATTGGAAGAGGGCGCCGTTCCTGCCGGCCCAGATCAAGGGGACAGCAGCGGAATTGAGAGCGAAGGCTGAACCCTTCGTGGGGAAGACCTTTCAGGTGATCCTTGTTTTGGAAACCGGCAATATCCAGAATAAATACATCTGCACTTTCAAAATCAATAAAGTGACTGTAGCTGAAGAGAAGCGTGAACAGGAAAAAGCCCCGGACAACAAGGAAAAAGGGAAACGATCCGGCAAAGGGATGCGGTGATAATCATGCCGGGCTGATGGTGGGCGTAGACGGGAAGAAATAGCTGAAAACATGAAACGTATAGTTGAAAACCCAAAGGAAGTATTCATGTCGAAAGTTCCAATGAGTATGATTCTTATCTTCTTGTGTGGGCTACTGATCTACTGTACCCCTTTAGAAGCACAGGAACTTTATCTGCTTGGCGGAATAATCGAAGATACCGCGAGCAGTGACCGCTCATACACCTGGTCTCTCGAATACATGCAGGCGTTGGGAGAATACACCGCAATTAGCATCTCGTGGTTGAATGAGGGACATTTGCCAAATAATCACCGCGATGGCCCAACAGTGCAATTCTGGGGACACACCAAGCGTATATATAGACAGTTCGTCTTAGCTGCAGGGGCCGGACCTTACTATTTCTATGATACCGAATTGGCAAAACAAGGACGCGGTTTCTCCGACAGCCATGGCTTGGGAGGCGTCTTTAGCCTCGCAGGTTTTTGGTACACGGAAAGCCCATGGGTTATCCAGTTGCGCAGCAATTTAGTTAAAACGAATAATATCGATACATATTCTGCCGTGGTCGGAGTGGGGTATCAACTCGATTATTCATCGGCACGTGAGCCATCGTCCGGAGCAGGCCCTACGCGTGCGAAAACGACGGATAACGAATTAACAGTGATGATCGGGCAGACCACTGTCAACAGCGCAAATTCCCCGGAATCACTATCTCAGAGCATCGAATACCGCCGCGGTATTGCACGATACCTGGACTGGACTATCGCATGGCTCAACGAGGGTGATAATCGTCTCATCCGCCGCAACGGCATCCTTTCTCAAGCCTGGTTGGTCCGTGCTTTTTTTGACGAGCATTTAGCCTTGGGAGCCGGCGCGGGTCCTTACTTCCTTGTTGACACACACGGCAATGAAGATAGGTATACCGTGGCGGGAGTTATCACGTTATCGGCGAGCTATCGCTTCAACCCGAACTGGTTGGTACGTCTCTCCTGGAATCGCATTACCACAGATTACAACCGCGATACCGACGTGATCATGATCGGGCCAGGTTATCGCTTTTAAACCGGTTAAGAAAAATTGATGACATACTGACTCCACGAGAAGAGATGTCACAGAGATGCGACAGCGGAGGAAAGACGCTCTTGCAGAGCCTTCAAGTCTTCTTCCCTCGTAGAGATGAAGGAGAGGAGAGCGGCGTCGGTGATCTGCGGAAAACGCAGGAGAAAAATGGGACAGACGCCGAGGACCATGGCGAGGGCAACCCTCTTTTCAAATAAATCATCCGTCCCGATGGGGGGCACGCCTCCTCCAAAAATGCCTTGCCTCTGGGAAACGTCTTGCGTGCGAGTCGCGTTGTCAGATACGATTTTATCTATGGCGTTGAGATAATCCGGCAGCGTCTCGCCTTGAGGGAGCATTTCCGCAACAGCCGTGGGATCAAGACCACAGTGCAGACAAGCCCGCAGAAGCGGCAGGGTATTCTTTCCCGCCTTTTTGGCAAGGGCCGCATAACCCGTATGATCGAGAAGCAGCAAGCCCTCCTCGGAATTTTTCATCTCACTATTTCCCGGATCATGCCACGAAAATATCACATGTGTCATGCAGGGCGAAGGGCAGTGATAGCAGGCCATGTCTTTCTTTCTCTCCGCCTTGAGCGATTTTACCGCATCTTTCCCGCCTTCCAGATTTTTCAGGACGGCGTAGAATCCCCTGCGTTTGAAATTCTTATCCGTGGAGATTATTTTTTCGAGTTCCTTCCCCTGCGCCGGATTGTCCTTGTTGAAGGGAAGACCGTCCGTGCCGCCCAGCATTATCCCCTTGAGGCTTTTGGCGGCCATGAGCGTTGCGAGACCCGCTTTGTCAAGGCTGCCGTTCGTACCGATTGAGACGGACGCAGAGGAACTGCCGCGGTCAGCCGCCGGTCCGGTTATAATTAAAGACTGAAAGGGAGGGGATGTTTTCTTTAATTCCCTGATCGCTTCGGGAACAGGCATATTCAGGATAGGCGGGGCGGGGAGTATCCTGATCTTTCCATGATCCACATGGACGACGGATGGTTCCGGCGCGGTGCCTTTCACCACGAGAAAATCAACTCCGGAAAATTTCATGTCCGGTCCGGTGCGGAGCATTAACGGGACATGGCAGACACGCTTGAAAATGGAAGACGTAAACGTTGCGATCATGAGCGGCGAGGCGGGAGCGAAACTTCCCGTCAAAGGGCCGGTGCCGAAGATGAGAGAGTCGGCCTGATGCTGCGCGTGGACGGCCGCGTTCAGGGCTGCGCCGCCAAGATACCTGCCCAGCTGCTCCTCTGTGAGAGGAACGACCTCAGCGTTTGAGGCGGAAAGATCGACAATGCCGATTTTCATATTGTAAAATGGCTGGAGGGGATTCATATCCTGCCTTCTCCCGGAGTTGCTCTCTGCCAGCGGAAGCGGATCTTCGCTGCAGAATAGGGACAACGATCGACGCACCTCATGCACATGATACATTCCGTCATGGGAATTTTCGGCGACAAACCTTCCCGGAGTTTGTCCGCGTCTATAATACCCACGGGACAAACTTCCGCACACTGGATGCAGGAGAACTTCTTGCATTTCTTTGCCCCGATGACTATTTTGATCATGCGCAGCAGTGCCGTGAGCCCCAGCACGGCCCCTACAGGGCAGAAATATCTGCACCATGATCTTCTCTGCGCAATCTCAAGGCTTGCCAGGACGGGGACGATGGCTAGCTCGGCGCTCCTGAAAAATGACTGCACCCCGTAGGAGCGGCAGAGCGTCCCGATGGGACAGACGGTGCAGAAGACCTGGAAGCCGAGGGCATAGCTCCCCCCGACGGCGCCAGCCAATACACCGTACTTTGTCATCCGGCTCTTGAGAAACGACGGCCAGCCGATCTTCCTGGGAGTTATCTTATCGACAACGTCGAGGACAAAACCGAACGGGCATACCCATCCGCAGAAGAGTCTTCCCGCAAGAACGGTGAGGATGAGAAGAGCCAATGCCGATGAAACACCGACAAGCACGATGGTCCCCGACGATGCGATATTCTGAAGCGTCCCCGTGGGACAGGCGAAGCTGACGCTTCCCGTCCTGAAGTAGCAGAACGTGCCGACAAAGACCATGACCAGGAGCAGAAATGATATGAGCTGGGAAGTCCAGCGGAGCCCCTTTATCCAGCGAACGGCCTTCCCCCTCGTAAAGGTCAGCGCATTCTCAGGACAGTGTTTGACGCAGAGAGGGTCGCCTTCGCACAGGTCGCATTTGTGTATTTCCTGGCTGCCGGGGTCTTTGATGGGAGCTGCCGCCGGGCACGCCATGGTACAGAGTCCGCACTCGGTGCAGAAGAGTTTGTCTATGCGCACGATGCCGTCATCGCCCTTTTCGATGGCCCTTGTGGGACAGGCGGGAAGGCAGAGCGGCTTTCTGCAGTGCTGGCAGAGAATGGAGAAGTTCTTGCCCTCCTTCTGATCTCTCACAACCTTCACGCTCGCGGATACGGGCGCGACTTTCTCCACGTTCCTCGTGGAGCAGATCATCTCGCAGGCGCCGCAGCCCGTGCACCTGTCCGGATGAAAGATTATAAACGAGTGGCGACGCGGCATGAAGTACTCGGAAAGATGCTTCTTCTCCTTTGGGCGCGGGCGCAGGTCCTCGAGGTTGAGGGAAAAATCCTGCTCTGCCATCGGTTTCTGTGTAGTTTCTTGTTTCATCATTTACGCATTTCTCAGAAGATAAATCTCCCGCCGGCATGGCGGACAAATATCGAGCACCCCGAACACATTCGCCGGTTCATCCTTCAACCTCGCGAAGACGAAGTCCTCCACGGGAATCGCCACAAAGGCCCTGCCGCAGCATTTGCAGGTTTTTGCATTTTCGAGGAGGTTCTCATCTACTGCCGCCTCCCTGAGCTTTCTGATGAGATCCCTGCAGCTCACACCCTGCGGGCATGTATCCGTTCCGGCGTTGCACTCCGTGCAATACCAGATGTTCTTGTCCTCAACCACCGGGTCGCCCATGAGCGTCTTTTTTATGATGCCCCGCGGCGACATCTCGATGGAAAAGTTCGCATACATCTCCGCCATGGGACAGACGGCAACGCAGCGCCCGCACTCTACGCAGGAATCCGCGCCCGATGCGCGTTTCGCCTCGTCGATTTTATCTTTCGTGTTTTTCATGCGGTTCCTTTTCTATCCGCGCGGCGCATGCCTTGAACTCCGGTATTTTGGAGATCGGATCGAGAACCGGGTTCGTCAGGATGTTGGCGCGCGCTTCCGTAAAGTGGAAGGGAGCAAAAACAGATCCTCTTGCGACCCGCTTCGTAATTCTCGCAGCTGTGACGATGCTCCCCCGCCTGCTCGTTATCCTGATCCTGTCGCCTTCTCTGATGCCCGCTTTTATGGCATCTTCGGGATGCATCTCCGCATATGCCCCTTCCATCTCCCTGCTGAGAAATGCGGAACGGCGGGTCATGGTGCCCGTGTGATAGTGCGCAAACATCCTTCCCGTGCTGAGCCAGTACGGATATTCGCCGTCCGGTGTTTCAAAGGGCGGCGTGTATGCCGGTACGATGAAGAGCCCCTTGCCGCGCGTAAATTGGACGTCATGAAGAAAGCGCGTCCCTTCGTGTTTCAAGTCTGGACACGGCCATTGCAGGCCTGCCTTCTCCAGCCTGTCAAAGCGAATGCCGCCGTATTCGGGCACAAGCTTAGCGATTTCCTCCATGACCTCACCGGGATGCTTGTACGGGAAATCGAGACCCAGTGCGTTGGCAAGGAGACAGATAATTTCAAAGTCTCCCTTTGCCTCGCCGGGCGGTTCGACCGCTTTTCTCAATAGCTGGAATCTTCTTTCCGTGTTCGTGTACGTCCCCGTCTTTTCGGCAAAGCAGACCGCCGGCAAAACCAGGTCTGCGAATTTCGCGGTCTCTGTAAGAAAGATATCCTGGACGATCAGGAAGTCCAGCTTCGTGAGGGATTCGAGCACGTGGTTAACATCCGGATCGCTGAGGGCGGGGTTCTCCGCCATGATGTAAAGCGCACGGATGTCTTTGCCGGCAGAGCCGATCATCTCCGTTACGGTGAGGCCGGGTTTCGCGGAAAGCTCCCTTCCCCATGCCTTCTCAAATTTTTCTTTCACGGCCGGCACGCTTACGCTTTGATATCCCGGGTAGACATTCGGGAGCGCTCCCATGTCACAGGCGCCCTGGACATTGTTCTGACCGCGAAGCGGATAGACGCCGGAAAATGTCTTGCCGATCTGGCCGCATAGCATCGCAAGGTCACAGACGGCATGTACGTTCGCCGTGCCGCAGGCGTGCTGGGTGATTCCCATGCAGTAAACAGCGGCGGCATCCTTCGCCCTTGCGTACATCTCTGCAACTCTTCTAATCTCTTCTTCCGCTATCCCGCATTCTTTCGCGGCACGTTCCACCGGCCAAGATCGAAGGAATGTTTTTAGTTCATCGAACCCTTCCATCCTGTCGTGGATGAATTTCTCGTTATGCAGTCCCTCATCGATAATGTGCCTCATCATGCCGCAAAGGAGGGGGATATCCGTACCCGGATTTATCCTCAGATGAACCTGCGCGTTCTCGGCAACAGCCGTCTTTCGCGGGTCCACGACGACCACCGCCGCCCCGCGGTCTGCGGCCTTGTATATTTCGCCCATGATGATGGGATGGCTCTCCGCCGCGTTGGAGCCGATGATCAGGATGCACTCCGCCCCTGCCAGATCGGAGATGGAGTTTGTCATGGCGCCGCTCCCCGTCGTCTGGCCCATCCCCACGGCCGTAGGGGCATGGCACAGGCGCGCGCAGTGGTCCACGTTATTCGTTTTGAAGGCCATGCGTATCATTTTCTGGAAAAGGTAATTTTCTTCATTCGTGCACTTCGCGGAAGAGAGCCCGCCTATGGCATCCCCGCCGTAACGCGCCGCCGTGGACTGCAGTTTCTCCACCGCAAGCGCTATCGCATCGTCCCAGGATATTTTCTCAAACGTGTCTCCCCTTTTTACGAGAGGCGTTTTTAATCGGTCCGCGTGATGAACGAATTGATGCGCAGACCAGCCCTTGATGCAGAGCGTGCCGCGGCTGACGGGGTGTTCTTTGTCCGGGTACGTGCCTACGACCTTGCCGTCCTCTACCTTCAGGACCAGGCCGCAGCCGACACCGCAATAGGGACAAATGGTTTTTATAAAATCAGGATTCATCGTCTTTTCTCAAACTGTTTACCCAGTCCGGCAGCGCCTGTCCTGCTGCAGGCTCTTTGCACAGATCATACAGGATCGGGGAATTCCTTTCCGGGTCAAGCCCGGCATCGTAGCCATAGGTCTCGCGGAGCATCTCCCGCATGGACAGCTGGAGGGCCATGAGCGGAATATTCACCGGGCAGGCCTCCTGACATGCCCCGCAGGCCACGCATGTATCCGACAGATGAAACGCCCGTATCAGGTGGTACGAAAGCACCTCCGCAGGTATGACGCCTGTTTCCACCCAGACCTGGTCTTCCAGTTTGCAGGGTACGCAGACACAGATGGGGCACGAGTTCCGGCATCCGTAACACTTGATGCATCGCTTAAGGATGTTCGCCCATTTTTCCATTCTCGCCGGGCCGTCGCCGGCAAGCAGCTCCTTCACGCTTTCAATCGAGAACGGATCAACACCTGCTACAGCATCGCCGCAATCGAGCTTTTGCGGGTACGGACGGTCGCAGATGCACGCCTGCGCCTGCTCCGCCGTGCAGGCAATTCCGATTGTTACGAGCCGTTCCTTTTCAATCTGGTTCCTTTTCACAAGTTCCGTGAGCGCCCTTTCATCGCAGCCGCGCACAACGACTGCCAGCCTGTAGCCCTCCCTTGAAGACCGCAGGACGGTCATCGCCATTTTTGCGAGCAGCCATTTGGGTTCAATCACAAGGGCATCCACCTCGACCGGACTTTCGAAGATGTGGGGCTGGATGATATCCCACTGCCCTTTCATCAGACCGAGGACTCCGTCTGCCTGCTTTTCTGCAAGAACCGTCCTCGCTATCTCTTTTACTTTTTCCAGCATAGTACTCTTTAAATGTCATTCCGAACGCACGTGAGGAATCTTTAGCTTTCCTCTTCGGTCCAAACTAAGATTTCTCGCTTCGCTCGAAATGACAGAAAATAATTAGTGTCATTCCCGTCCCCGACAAACACATTCGAGGACAGGCTCCGGCGGGAGTCCAGATATTTAAACACTGGATTCCCACTTTCTCGGGAATGACGGAATAATGTAGTACAGACTTTCAGGTCTGCCTTCTTTTCGCAGGACTGAAGTCCCGCACTACGTCTTTCATAACGATGCTGTCCACGCTACCGTGGACGGCATCGTCTTCAGTTCTTCAAAGAATGTTTTTACGACCTCTGCATACTGGTAACCCTCGTGTGCCGTCCCGAAACTGATCAACAGTCTCTTACCGCCGATCCCCGTTGCGTCCAACAGCGTCTTCAGGAGCTCCAGCCTTTTGATGGCGGCATGGTTCGCGTCGTTGAACCGGCACCCTCCCAGATGGCAGCCTAAGACCGCCACCCCTGTCATTCCGGACGCAAACGCCCTGATTACCGCATCAGGCTCGACGAGCGCCGCGCACTCCACCGCAATCACCCGGAACTCCGGGGGAAGCTGTATTCTCTTTTTCCCCGCGCCGTCGGCGCCGATGAGGCCGCACCACTTGCATGCAAAGATCAGGATTTTCATAAAGCGCTCTCTTCGCCAAAGGCCTGTTTAATCATGGCTGCTACGGCCCGGTAATCCTGTTCAGGCAACTGCACTGTACCGTTTGGACAGACGGATACGCAGTTGCCGCAGGCCTTACACCGGAGCTTGTTGATCCTGCTGATTGATTTCCTTCCCATCTTCTGAAGCCGGCACGCAGCGAATGGACAAACAGCCACGCAATTGCCGCACCCTGTGCACTTCTCGGCATTGACTGCGGCATGGCCGAATTTTTCTCCGGGAACCCGGCTCAAAGACAGGGCCGAAACGGCTTTGCTCCCCAAGAGCGCCGCAGCTTTAGCGGCGGCCCCTTCCCCCTGCACCATCGCATTATCGGATGACACGGGCCACCTCGCAGAACCGCAGATGAAAACCCCGTCCATTCTTGTTTCGAGGGGATGGAGCGGATAGATTTCCGAAAAGAAGCCGTAGCGGTCAACCTGCAGACCGAGCATGTGGGCAAGCTTTACGTTATCGTCATTCGGAATGAGAGGCGTACTCAGGACGACGAGATCGCATTCGAGCTTCCTCTTCATCCCGCTCACGCTGTCAATAACCTCCACACCCTCTACACGTTCATTACCGAGCATTTCGGGAGGGTTCGTCTCTTCAAAGCGGATAAACTGCACCCCTTTAGCAAGGGCGTTTCTGTAGTAGGCCTCGAGGACGCTTCCGGGCGTCATGATATCGCGATGGAGTATGAATACCCGCGCATCGGGATTTTCTTCTTTTATTCTTACGGCGTTTTTCAGGCTCGAAGGACAGCACATTGTCGCGCAATAAGGCCGCTCATGATTCCTCGCGCCCACGCACTGAATGAAGACGGCGGCCTTGACCTCACGCGGACCCTTGATGAATTGCCTCTCGAGCTCCATCTGTGTGATCACATTCTTAAGCTTGCCATATCTGTAAAGGCCGTGGGGAAGCCACACCCGCGCACCGGACGCAAGGATCACGGCCCCTACCCGGAGCCTCTGTTCACCTGCAGAAGAAGAGACCTGCACATTGAAGTTGCCGGCAAAGCCCGTAATCGAATTTATCTTCGCCTTCGGATAAAAATTGATGAGAGAATTTTTATCCACTTCATCAACGAACGTCTTGATTTTTTCGGACGCCTTCTCATCGGATGGATACACGTGGGAGATCAGGTTCAGCATGCCGCCGGGGTTTGACCCCCTTTCGACAAGATGCACCTTGAAACCCATTTGCGCAAGCGTCCGCGCGGCGGAAAGCCCCGCCGGGCCGGCGCCGACAATCATGGCTTCGGGACACACACTGACTGTTACGTCATCCGATGCCCGCCTGTGATGAAGGCCGGCGATTTCCATACTGATCAGGTCCCATGCCTTCTCCGTTGCTCCTTCCGGATGATCCTTGTGAATCCATGCACACGCCTCCCTCAGGTCGACGAGACCGATCGCGGAGCGCTTGATTCCGCGCTCGACGAGAGCATCAACAACCGCGCCGCCCCTTGCCAGATGCGAGCATCCGCCGATCACGACTTTTTCGGCACCGGACTCCCTGATGCGGGAAGCCGTCTTCTCGATATCATCCGCGAGACAGAGGGATTCGCAAACGGCAGAAGAAACGACATCGTTATTTCTCTCTGCTTTTTTTTGCAGTGAATCGAGGTCAATCACGCGATTGACTTCTCCGAAACATCTGCAAAGAAAAACTGCGATACCCGACATTTCTTAACTCTTCCTTTTCGCGAGAATTGCCCTCACAGCCGCTGAAGACGCCTGTATGACCGACTCCGCCACATCCGCAGGCGCCGCGCTGAAGCCGCAGGAGAAGCGGGAAATATCATCGGACGCCGCATTCACAAACCCTTCACCCGAAAGAACAGGTGAAAAATGTTTTTCCTGGTCTTTCTTTCTCAGGGAAGACCCGATATTGCCGTTCAGGACAACCATATCGAATTTCCAGATCTCCCTTTTCTGGGTCATGGTATTTTCAAACTTTATTGCGATGCCGTCCCGCCCGGGGAGCGGATAGATGTGAGATGGCCTCCCCCTTATAAGTCTCACGCGGCTCCCGCTTATCTCCCTTTGGGAGTAGTCGTAATAGTCGCGTCCCACCGTCCGTAGATCGGTGTAGAAGACGACGCACTGAATGACAGGATTCCTCCTTATCGACCACTGGGCCTGCTTGAGCGCATGCATGCAGCAGACGGCGGAACAGTATGAGAGTAGCCTTTGATCCCTTGCGCCTGCGCACTGTATGAAGGCGATATTGCGTGGGGCTATGGAATTTGATTTTTTTATGATTGCCCCTCTATTGACGCCTGCCTCTCCCGTCCAGTCCTCAAACTCCATCGCCGTCATGATGTCCGGATGTTTTCCCAGCCCGAACTCCGGAAGCGGTGAGAGATCGACTTCCATAAAACCGGAAGCCCAGATTACATCGTCGAACATAAGTTCAGACTTCTCTTCTCTCCTCTGAAAATCGATAGCTTTCGTGGGACATGCCTTTACGCACTCTTCGCACCTGTTGCAGATTTCCTCTCTGACCAGGTAAGTAGGCGGGTAAACATGCTCACCCGGGGTCTCTATCGCTGCTTCGGTACAAACGCCTGCGCATCGCCCGCAGAAGACGCAGAGGCCTTCATCGATGACCGGAGGTTTTTTTACCATGGCCGCGTGGACGCGGCCGCCCTCTCTCTTGAGCTCTTTCACTTCGGTAGATGTATGGACGGTAACCAGAGGATTGTCCCTCAGTTTTTTGATATCCGTCCAGAGCGGACAAAAGGCGCAGTGATCCGTAGGATAGAGTTTGTCGAGCCTGGCAACCTGGCCGCCGAGGATTTGCTCCTTCTCCACGAGATGGACGGCATGGCCGCAACAGGCGAGGTCGAGAGCCGCGCCGATGCCGGCGACGCCGCCGCCAATGATAAGAACAGAAGATGCATTCGCGCTGTTCATTTACTCATCTTCCTCTTCTTTGATGATCCCGTATGATTTGCCGAGCTTCTTGACCCTTTCCACAAACCAGTCCTTAAAATCCTCTTCGCCGTGTTTCTTGCCTGCTTCATCGGGAAGGCGCATGGAGACCCCCTTCTCCGGCGGCAGGAACCTTTTTACCTTTTCGTAATATACGACGATGGATTTCGGATTCGTCGGGCACTTTCTCTCGCACGCCCCACAGCCCGTGCAGGGATCTTCGAGAACCACGGGGTAAATCTTGTTCTCCAGTTTGATCGCGTCGTAGCGGCAGGCGTTATAGCAGATGTCACACTTGCTCTTGCCCGACCATGTAAGGCACGTACCCGGGTCGATTACGGCGTTCCCGATATCGATATCGTCCCGGGAGATCCTCTTTATGGCCCCCGTAGGACACGTCCTGATACAGTTCATGCAAAAGATGCACTTCTTCCAGTCCAGAACCGGTGTTCCAAAATTGGGAATGCCGCCGGAAATGCCCGCCGGATGAAGTGCGTCGGCAGGACACACATCTATACACTGGTAGCACCGTGTGCAGTACTTGAGAAATTCCGGTTCGATGAGCGCACCGGGCGGGCGGGGTAATGCTTTTGCACCACTGACTTTAAAAGATGTAAAAATAAGGGTGGAAACCGCGCCGCTAACCAGAATATGGAGCGCATCCCTTCTTGAAAAACTCATGACAAACGATTACCTATTTTACTCCAATAAAATAATTCGTCTTGATAGCTACAAGATGATCCGTACGCTTGAATATATAGCATGCAGCCCCAAAAAGCAAGGGCGGGTGAAACCTCGCACCCGCCCCGTTTGCTCTAAACTGCTCTTCTACAAATTGTACTCCTTGCGGGCCCGTGCGATATCATCGATGGAGTATTCAAGACCGTAAGCCTTCAATGTCGCATCCGTCGGGATACCTTTTGCATCCCAGCCGACGAAACTGTAGAATTCATCCTGCATCTTCTTTGTATCTTCCTCAGTGAAGATGGCTCCCTTCTTCGGTCCCGCAGGAAGCTTCTCCGTCCTCATGCGTACCGGCAGGATATCATCCTTGCGGCTGATGCCTTCCCTTACGTTGAAGACGCGCTCCATGGTGAGGATCCGCTTCCCCGTCGTCCAGTAATCATCTTCCGTCATATTCCACCCGCAGAGCGGATTCAGCATGCCGACGGTGATCTTCGCGTTTTCGCCGCCCCAGATGAGTGCGCTTGCGAATGAGCACGTGGAAAGGGAATTGATCATCGCAAAAATGACGAGGGCTCGCGTTGAAGCGCCCTCATGGTGATCCCCTCCGCAGGAACCGAGAGCGTAGCTATATGCCCTGGCCTTATCGCCTCTTGCGTCATGGGCTGCCAATTCCTTGCCCTTCACGTGGACGGCATATGCCTCGGACCCCTTGCCTATCTCCGCAGACATCTTCTTCACACCCTTGGAAAGAAGTTTGCCCGCTTTGCCTTCCTTGTAGACTATCTTCCTGATAAGTTCCATATAGGTATCCCCATCGCCCCACTTCGGTTTGAGACCATCAAGGTCGGCGGGTTTGAGGACGCCCTTCTCCACAAGCTCTGTTGTAAATCCGAGAACGCCTCCAGTAGAGATGTTGTCGATGCCGTAGGCGTCGCAGGCCTCGATGAGGGCGATCATGTCGTTGAAGTTAGTCATTCCGAGGTTGCTGCCCAAAAGTCCGCCGGATTCGTACTCAGGACCTTCGGCAATCAGCCCCTTGTACTTGCCTTCACGGATTACGCCCAGCTTCAGGCAATGGATGGGGCAGTGATTGCACGCCACGTGCCGCTTCCAGAATTTCCGGTTTGCCTCCTCGGCGCCGATCTTTACAACGTCAGGATACCATGTTGTCTGGTAGTTCTTTGTGATGAGTGACCCGGTGAAAAAATTATTCTGCTCCATGAGACCGGCAGTTCCCCACCTCTTGATGCCCTGCCAGGCTTCTTTTTCCACTGCGAGCTTCTTGGCATAGGTGGCCATCTCCATGAATTTCACGTTGTCAACAACAGGCACACCCTTGCTTCCTCTGACGGCCAGGCCTTTCAGCTTCTTGTTGCCCATCAGCATACCCGTTCCGCTTCTTGCGGCGGCGCGGAAACGCTCCACAATCACGCAGGAGAAGGGAACCTGGTTCTCGCCTGCCGGGCCGATAACCGCCGTCCGGGCATAGGGGTCATTCATCCCTTTGATGATCGCTTCGTGCGTCTCTTCCGTGTCCTTGCTCCACAGCTTTGTGGCATCCTTGAATTCTACTTTATCGTCCACGATAGAAAGCCACACAGGCTTCTTCGATCTTCCCTTGATGTAAATGCCGTCCCAGCCGGCCCATTTAATTTCGTTGCCGAAATGGGCGCCTGTCTCTGCGTGGGAGATCAGGCCCGTGTAAGGGCTCATATGGGCGAAGCTTGTGCGCGTGGATACGCAGAACGTGCCATTAAGTGGTCCCGGACCGATGTAAATGAACGCATCTTCCGCCAGGGGGTCTTTATGAGCCTTGTACTCAGTCGTGAGAAAATATGCAGCGAGCCCGTTGCCTCCGATGGCCTTCTGATAGATTTCATCGGGGACTTCGCGGGTCTTATATGTCTGTTTACTTAAATCAATCTCGAGAATTTTTCCGAAACATCCGCCTTTTGTTGCTGTCATGGTTACGACCTCCTCGTCTTTTTAGTCTTAGCGGGGGTGGGTCTCTTCCCGTCGACATTAGGATAGAACGTGAGATCCAGTAGATCCTTACCCGCCTCGTTGGGCTTCACATCCCTGAAAGCCAGATTGACGCCAAACCCAAGTTTGTTTGTCATAAGGCAGGGCCCCTGCGGATTGCCGGACTGATCTTTGCAGGCCTTCACGCAGGCGGGATCACCGGCGCACATGTCACACATGAGGGGCATACCCGTGTCAGGATTCACCCAGACAAACTGTGCCGGACACGCCTCCTGGCATTTCAGACACTTCCTGCCCAGACAGGTTTTTTCATTCAAGATAATGCCGTTGTGATTGGGATCTGGAATTATCGATTTCGGAGTCGTGGGACAGGCCGCAACGCATGGCGCGTCGTTACAATGCCAGCATACAACAGGAACATCTATCGAATCCTTGTACTTCAGCACGTGAATGCGGGATACCGAGGGTCTTACGACGCCTGTATGATAGACAGAACATGCATATTCACAGGCCCTGCAACCTGTGCAATTTTCCCTCTCGGCAAACAGATACTTCATTAAATCTTTTTGGGGGGCAGGTGCTGCGGCCTGAGCATGGGCAGCCTTGGCCGCCAAGCCTCCGACCGTAACCATGGCAACAGCGCTGCCCGCTGCCACTGCCGTCCCTCTCAAAAAACCACGCCGCGTAGTTTCCTTCGGGAACAGATCGGGTAATTTCTTTTCCTTTCCTTCCATAACATAACCTCCATTCTGGTCATTCATTTAACGTGTTGACTCTATACTGCCTAAATAAACTCCGGCGCCTCTTAATTTTTATCTGCCGTCCGTTTACTTAAGTTTGCTCGTGTAGACGTAGTCATTTCCTTTCTGGGCGACATGGCATTTTATGCACTCGTCAACCTTTCCTTCCGCTTCGATCCTTCCATCAGGCTTGTACTGCGCCCAGAACCAGTCCCCGTCCTTCGCGTTGTAGCCTTTAACCTTGTACATGACGGAAATAAATTTGAGCTTCTTGTCTTTCGAAAAGTTATCCTGTGCAATTATTGCCCCGTCCAAGAACTTCCCCTTCTTGGCGCCGATGGACTTCAAGGCCGCGTCATTGACATAGGTTGTCAAAAATGCGCCGTGCGGTTCCGGCCCCTGATACATGGGCGTCGTTCCGGGCCACATCTTCCAATTCTTTGCATACGTCTGTTTCTTCAGATAATCCCATACCGAAGCCCCCGTCGCCGCAAGGGCGCCGCCCTTCTTGGCCTGAGCAAAGATCATCCCGGAGAAGACAAGACTCAAGATAATAAGAAGCAAAATCAAAAACACCGTTTTCTTCATATTAAACTATCCTCCGCATTTTGGTTGGTGTGATACAGAATAAAATTGCGAGATATGCTTATCTGTGGAGCTGCTCTGAGAATATTGCTGTTTTTAATGCCGTTCATATAATTACTTATCTGAGCTGTTTATGTAATCCATCCATGCCTTGTTGTCAATCATTTTTTTCGCAATAGGATAATGATTTCAACTGGTTATGTCATTATTGACATATCAGAATTGAAATAGCTTGCTATAGAAGATTCCATCATGTTAATTTTATAAAAATATTCTTTGCGTCCGCTTTTCGCTTATGGAGATTACCAGTGGAAATCAAACACAAATTATGGCTCGAGCGTGATGGCCGCGTGATTTTTGGGCCTGGTCGAGAAGGATTGCTCAGGGCCGTTGAAGAATGCCACAGTCTGAACGCGGCGGCTAAAAAATTGAAAATGTCCTACAGGGCTGCATGGGGGAGGATCAAGGCGTCCGAAGAAAGGCTGGGTATGAAGCTTGTGGAGATGGACAGCGTTAAACACGGCATGCATCTTACGGATGAAGCCAAGGAACTCATGAATTGTTTCGATCAACTTGAAAGCGATATTGCACGCCTTCTTAATAAAGCCAACGGCAAACTGCCATTGAGACGTTACTGATATACCTCAAGAAAGATAAGTCGCCGAACCATGTTTGCGAGTACAAGAAATAAAAAAGGGGAGACCCTTCGTGTATGGACCTCCCCTCTTGCACCCGTTAGACAAAACGTTGCGAGTTAGTTTATCACTTTGGCCCCAGCCGTCGCGACCTGGCCATCCTGCGCTGCTGCTCCGCCCGACACGCCTATCGCGCCTATGATCTTGCCATCTTGAATGATCGGCACACCGCCTTCAATTGCGATTATACCGTCCAGGGTCAGATATGCCGTCTTTCCACTCCCGATCGTATCCTCAAATGCCTTCGTCGGTCTCTTGTAAGCAACAGAACACTTTGCCTTGTGGAGCGCCGCATCGACACTGCCGTACTGGACAACATCGAACCGTTCGAGATAGAGAAGATTGCCGCCCGTATCCACAACGGTGATCACGACATTTATCTTTATCTTCATCGCTTCCGATGCCGCAGCAGCAGCCACCTTCTTAGCCGTTGCCAGGCTTATATTCGGGCCATATGGATTTGGCATCTGCTGGGCCAGGGCTACGCCGGAAAAAACAAACAACAAGACCACAGAAAGGACAGTTATGACTTTTAGTATACGCATATTTCCTCCTTCTTAGATTAGAATTCCGTTTTACTGGTTGTGCCGAGTATACCAAGAGGTTCTTGTCTGTCAATAAAAATTCTGCATCGTGCTTTCTGTGACATACCAATATTGACATACAAACCTCTTTCTTATACGCTATTAGCATAAGATCGGCTCAGTTTTAAAGGAGAAAGCGCCTTGGGCGGCAGATTACTGGAAGGGAATGAATACCGGTTCGGACCGAAAAATGACTGGACCATCGTTGTCGCAAACGCGCGGCAGTTGCGTGAGAAGGCATTTAAGGTCGTCCATGACATCTACGCCGCCAAAGGATACGCTCTGGCGCCGAACCTGGAGAGCGGGTTATGGTGCACGCTGCACCACCTGCATCCCCAAGCATTGACCTTTCTCGCCCTGAAAGCAGGACAGGCGGCGGGGACTGTCAGTATTGTTCCCGACTCCCGGCTGGGGCTGCCTGCGGATATCATATTTCCCGAGCAGCTCGCAGTTTTAAGAAAGGACGGACGGCGGCTCAGCGAGATATTTTCGCTCGGCGTGGATGAGGGAATCACCCACAGCGCCATCGATCTCACGATGCACCTGTACAGACTTGTCCATCTTGCCGCTACCCGCCTGTTCCATAATACAGACATTGTTGCGTCTGTCATGGCCCATCATTCCGTATTTTACTCAAAGATTCTTCTTTTTGACGAGGTATCGCCGGAGTCGCGACAAAGCCCGAAGACGGGTGAACAGGTGATCTTTACACGGATGAACCTGGAAACGATGGAAAGCCGGTATGCGGATCGATACGGCAGGTTGAAGGGCAAGAGAAATCTCCACCGCTGGTTCTTCCGCAATGATGAGGAGCAGGCCATGGTTGACTGGATTCGTAGGAACAGGCAGCTCATGACTGCCGGCGAATTGAATTATTTCGGGGCGGAGAAGTCCCATGCGCTCGCCGAGGCTGGTTCCGACGCCGTTGCCATCCTCATGGATTACTGCCGGGAGTCTAAGGTCGACGGAGGTCCGAAACGATGCGAGGATTAGACATGCGCCGAAAAAAGCATAATGAATTTTGTGCGGGAAGGTAATTATGACTTGGAAGGATATCGTCAACCGAGAGCAGGGGATCGTTAATTTTACGGAAGAGCTGATCTCCGTAATAGGAAGAACGCGCGTCCTTGTGATGGGAGCGGGGGGGAACGGTGCGGTTATCGACTTCCTCCTGCGCGTAGGCTACCAGCACTTTGTCATTGTAGATTTCGATGTGGTTGAGGCCACGAATCTGAACCGCCTTCCCTTCACGCCGGAATATGTAGGCAGGGCCAAGACGGAGGCATGGAAGGAATATCTGGAGAAAGTCAATCCCGGTTGCAGTGTTACGACCTATAGCCGGAAGGTAACCCGGAATGACGAGAAACGGGTGGAAGAAATTGTTTCCGCCGTGGACATTGTGGCCCTCGGGACATCAGACGCCGAGGCGAACCTTGTGGTCGCGCGGGTATGCCACAGGCTCCGGAAGCGGATGGTTATCGGTCCCGGCACCTCCAATTGCTGGATTGTCAGCACCGTAACCCATGAAGGCGATATCTCAATCGAGAGCGTGGGAAAATTCGGCGTCGAACATCTTGATGTCCGAGACGTCGACTACCAGGCCCTCCTGCCCATGTACATGAAGATTTATATGTTCCCGGGACGGACGGAAAAGCTATATCCGGAGACCCTGAAGAAGGTGCAGAGCCGGGAGATACCGCCCAGGAACTGCAAGATATTCGTTTCCATGGTGAATGCGGCGGCCTGCTGGGAGATCGTGAAGAATACGGCGGTGATGAACGGCATGACACTCGAGAACACGAAGGTAATAGAGTTCCCCATTATACAGGTCTTTGACCCCTTCAAGGGGAGTGCCTACTATTACGACGCGGCAAAGGAGCAGATCGGGATACCGAACTGGCTTACCGGCAGGATAAGATGGCATCAGACGACGCGGTGACCCCAATGAGAGAAAAGCCATCGACCGCTGCAAGACATGGCGGGTGTGAGCCGCGCATCCCGGCAGGATTGGCGCCACGTGAGATCAGACGATGCTTGGCCGAGAGGTCGCCGTAGAATATGCCTCCTTCCAGAAGCAACGGCGCCTTCGTCGTTCTCATAGCCGCCGCCATAGCGGTAGGTCAATTAGGTGTAAGTCTCTACCTGCCGGCAATACCGGGGATCGGCGCTGATCTCCGCATCTCTTCTTCCTGGATGTCCTTGACCCTCACCGTATATTTTGCCGGATTTGCGTTTTTCAATCTCTTCTCAGGCCCATTCTCGGATGCCCTGGGAAGGCGTTTCATGATTCTCCGGGGTTTGGAAGTGTACGCTGTTGGCACTCTGCTCTGCGCCATGGCTACTGACATCACCATGCTCTTGGCAGGAAGAGCCCTCCAAGCCCTCGGCGCGGGTGTGGCCCCCGTGGTAGGCAAGGCCATGATCCAGGACACGTCGTCCGAGGATCGCACTGTGATGCTCATGGGCTGGCTGGGGGCCGCCATATCGATAACCCCGGCGGTCGCTCCTTTCCTTGGCGGCATTATAACTGAACATTTAAGATGGCAATGGACATTCTGGTCACTACTTATCTTTAATGCAGTCGTCTGGATTCTTAATTTCTCCCTGCTCAAGGAAACCCTTCCCTCCCCTTCCTCCCGCCGCATTGCGGTTATCTCTGTCCTTAAGACCTATCGGAATTTCCTTGGAAACCGGATCTACATGGGATACGTTCTCCTTCTCGGTGCATGCTTCGGTGGTTTGGGGGCTTACTATACGGCATCGCCCTTCATCTTCATCAGTGGTTTTCGCATGAGCCCTTCTTCCTACGGCCTGATCACCCTGATAGCTGCGACGGGCTTTATCATGGGCAACATTGGTGCGGGATACATCGTTCGCAATAGACCATCAGGGCGAATATTCTCTGCAGGGGAAGTCATTCTGCTGATAGGGGCTCTCGGGATGTTTTGCATGCCGAGGGAGATGGTCACGGTGACAACGATTTTGGGAATGACCTTTCTCTTTACCGTGGGTTTCGGTATAATCTTTCCCATAGCGACGAAAGAGGCTCTCGGTTGTTATGTGGCGCAGACAGGCGCGGCAGCCGCACTGATCGGGTTTTTCCAACTCGGCGGATCCGCGCTCAGCAGCCTTGCCGTAGGCTTCCTGCAAGCCCGGGGCGTCTCTTCTTACAGTGCCATGGCCTCCGTCATGTTTCTATTTGTCGCTCTTGCACTTGCCAACATTCACCGCATACAGCGCGGCAGATGAGCGGATATAACTGTTTCGATTTTTTTTATTGCTCCATATGTTGCTGACGAGAAAGGAGGTAAGGAAATGAA
The DNA here is from genome assembly GCA_003153775.1 of Syntrophaceae bacterium. Classification (GTDB taxonomy): domain Bacteria; phylum Desulfobacterota; class Syntrophia; order Syntrophales; family UBA2185; genus Fen-1135. Next base: position 26,464 of record PMBI01000043.1, read on the forward strand.
AAAAATATGCATGGTTTCAGGTCTGGCAGCAATTCTTGTCTTTATTTCACTACCGCTCGGGGCGAAAGAAGTGAGAGGCCCCATGAAACCGATCGCCCCTCTCATGATCGAACACCGTCTCATCGAGCGCATGGTTGGAGTAATGGAGGACTATGTGGCTTCCGCACAGGGAAGCAAAAAAGTGAACCCCGCTTTCGTCGACATGGTGTGCGATTTTTTCAGAACATACGGGGATAGGACACACCACGGGAAGGAAGAGGATATCCTCTTTGTTCGATTGGCCAAGAAGAACCTCTCAGACGACCATAGGAAGATGTTGAATAGGCTCATAAATGAACACGTTCAGGCAAGGAAAATGATAGCGAAGCTGGCACAGGCCAGGGAAACATACGTAAGAGGGGATGAAGATGCCGGCAGTGATATCCTGAACAGCCTGAAAGCGATCACAGTTCTTTATAGAAAACACATCGAACTTGAGGACAAACATTTTTTCATTCCGTGTCTGCAATATTTCACGAAGGACGAGATGGACGCTATGCTAAGCGATATGTGGGAATATGACAGGAACATGATTCATGTAAAATACAAGGAAGTTGTGGGACAGGCCGGAGACTTGATCATCAAGTGATGCGTGCATAAGCTCCGCCTTTCCCAACGAAGCTCTCATGCAAGACTACCGGAGGAAATACCATGAAAAACATATGGGACACCCTGAGCCGCCGCCAGTTCATAAAATCAGCAGCCTTGACCTTTTTCGGGCTCTTGTCTTTCATACTTTCGGGTCTTCCCGAAAGAGCGAGAGCACAGTCAGGAACGGACGCTCCCGCCATGTCCAAGTATATCTGCGAGATCTGCGGTTACATTTATGACCCGGAAAAGGGAGACCCTTCAGCAGGCATTCCGGCCGGAACTTCCTTTGAAAAACTGCCGGACAGCTGGAGATGCCCGATCTGCGGCGTTGATAAGACGATGTTCAAGAAAATGAACTGAGAGTCTGACAAAGCAGGGATCAGGGGTTAGAGATCTCTGGCCAGACGAAACCCTATGTCATTGGACTGCACGACCGCATAGTCTTCACTGCGAAAGGTGCACTGCAGGGTCGTTGTGCTGCCGAGCCAGGCACCGCCCCGCAAGACCTTGTGCTGCGCGGATGAGGCGCCCTTCGGGTCTATCACCTTGCCTGTCGGATAATCATCGTACCAGTCCTGACACCATTCCAGAACATTGCCGTGCATGTCATAAAAACCCCAGGCATTGGGTTTCTTCGTAGATACAGGATGCGTCTTTCTATCTGAATTGGCATCATACCAGGCATAGTCTCCAAATTCATCTTTCTTCGCGCCAGGCGCGTCTTTCACTGCGGAGCCCGCCTCACAGGCAAACTCCCACTCCGCCTCCGTAGGCAGGCGATATTTTTTTACCCCTTCTTTCTGGTTGATGCGCCTGATAAATTCCTGAACATCAACCCAGGAAATATTCTCCACCGGGCAGTCATCGCCACAGGCGTTGAACAATGAGGGATTGCTTCCCATGATTTTCCGCCATTGTCCCTGAGTCACCTCCGTCACCTGCATGTAATAAGGCTTGCTGATTACAACCTGGTGCTTTACAGCAGCCCCCATCATGAACGTCCCTCCCGGAATCAATACAAATCCCGCTCCAATCGTGGGACTGGTGAAGCTCTTATCTTGTGCTGCAGCATCAATGGCAAAGGACGAGGCGGCTATCAGCATGGCCATCATGACAAAAAAACGAAATATCCTTTTCATGATCCACTTCCTCGGGTCAAATATCTGCTCTGCAAAAGAAATGTGTACAGGTCAGTCTTTAGAGGAAATTATCACAGAGAGTTTATGAATGCAAATGCCCTCTTTTGACCCGTTTCTTCAAGAAACAATCTTTTGTGCAGCCCTGATCCCATCCAGGGCGGAACTGATGATCCCGCCTGCATACCCGGCGCCTTCGCCGCAGGGATAGAGACCGGCTACATTGACACTCTGGCAGTCCGGGCCTCTCAATATCCGGACCGGCGACGATGTCCTGGTCTCCACACCGATCAACGTCGCCTCCTCCGTGACGAATCCCCGCATCTTCCTGTCAAACTCCATGATGCCCTGTCTTAATGCCTCGACTGCAAAAAGAGGCAGGGCCTCACGCAACATTGCAGGCTTCACTCCGGGAACAAAGCTCGTCCTGTTGATGGTTGTCCCTTCTGAGTCTTTTATAAAATCCACCAAGCCTTGCGCGGGCGCGTAATAATTTTCTCCACCCAGGACAAAGGCCTTCTCCTCCCATTGTCGCCGAAACGAGAGGCCGCGGAGCGGATGGGGTGCGGTATCCGAGAAATCCTCGCAGCGGACAGCAACCACGACGGCGCTGTTGGCATACGGACTTCCCCTCCGGCGGCGGCTCATGCCATTGGTGACAACTGTCCTCTCCCCCGAACTGCACCCGATAACCGATCCGCCGGGACACATGCAAAACGTATAGACGGACCGGTTCATCTGAGGGAGCCTGGCCGTAAGGAAATAGTCCGCAGGAGGCAGGTCCGGATGCCCGCGCCACTTGCCGTACTGGATCTCATCGATCAGTTCCTGGGGATGTTCCGCCCGCAAGCCGATGGCAAAGGGCTTCGGCTCCAAAGCCACACCGAGCTCATACAGCCTGCCGTACGTGTCTTCCGCACTCTGACCCGCGGCAAGAACCAGATGATCCGTCTTTATCTCTTCACTGCCTCTGACAACAATCCCCTCGAGCCTCCGGCGGTAAAGCAAAAAATCTGTGACCTTGGCCTCGAAGCGAACCTCACAACCCAGTTCAATGAGTCTCTTTCTGAGATTGATCACCACTTCCCTCAGCCTGTCGGTCCCTACGTGCGGCTTTGCATCAAACATAATTTCCGATGGAGCGCCTGCATCGACAAGCCTCGTCTTGATCCAAGCCGTGAATGGATTCGTAATACGGCTCGTCAGTTTCCCGTCAGAAAATGTACCCGCTCCGCCTTCCCCGAAATGGACATGACTCTCCGTATTCAGAATACCCTTGTCCCAGAAAGCCTGGACATCGGCTATGCGCTCGGTGGCGCTTTTCCCCCGTTCGAGGAGAAGTACAGGAATGCCTCTCTCCGCAAGGGTGAGGGCTGCGAAGATACCGGCCGGGCCGCATCCAACGATGATGGGCCTTTTGCCCGTCCTTATCCTTGCCGGTGATAGGAGCGGTTTCTTGCCCTCGTCGATCACCTCTATCTTTACACCTGCTTTACCGGTCGCCTCGACGCCATCCGGCGTGGACACATCCACAGAATAAATGAAGCGAGGCGGTTTTCTTCTCCTTGCATCGATTGATTTCCTGACCACAGTCAGAGATGAAACATCTGCATCCGGGATGCGTAAAATGGCTGCAACTTTCCTTTTCAATACGTCCTCTCCCTCGCCAAGGGAAAGTACGAGACCTGTGATCCTCAGTTTCCGCACAATTTCACCGTTGAAAAAATATTGTGATTAGTGTAAATGAAAAAACCCCCTCATGGGATACCCTGAAGAAAGAGTGACTGACTGAGAAATCCGCTATGCCATGGTACGCAGTTCATACACGCAGCCGTCATGAAGACCGCGTATATGCCGGCCTCGCCCAGAAATCGGTCCGCGCCTTTCTGCCTAAAATAGAGATGTGGAGCCGGCGCAAGGACAGGCGCAAAAAGATCGAAATTCCCATGTTCCCGGGGTACCTCTTCGTGGAGCTTTTCTCCCTCGACAGCGAAACGAAGTTGAATGTTCTCAAAACTTTCGGCGTTGTCCGGATACTCGGAAACCCGAAAGGGGCCGAGCCGATACCGGTTCCCGACGCCAAGATAGAAGCCATCCGGCGCATAATCGAGTCAAAAGTGGAAGTGCAGCAGATCCAGTACCCAAAGGTCGGAGAACCGGCCCTGATCACTGACGGACCTTTCACCGGCATTGAAGGAGTGGTTGTCAGCACGGATTATAGCAAAGAACTCTTCGTCATATCCATCGAGCTTCTCCAGCGGTCGGTAGCCATAAAGCTCGAGGGCTTCCAGATAAAAAAGATATAAGCACTGCGCCTTCCAGGAATTGCCGTCACTCTATCAGAGCGGACATCATTATTGTCGCAGATAATCATCAAGACTCCCGACCATCAAATGCCGCCATTGCTTCCTCGAAGAGAACATCTCCGGCCCCTTTGTATTTCGGAGAATAATGGAAGAGTGTGATTCTCTTCGCCCCCGCCCTGCGAGCCAATAAACCTGCCTGGCGCGCAGTCAAGTGATACTTCTCCGCTGCTTTATCCGCGTCTTCATGAAGGAACGTCGCTTCTATGAACATCAAGTCCGAGCCATCAGCCAATTCGACGATCTTTCGCGCATTATCTTCGTTATAGACGGCGTCAGTGATGTAGGTGATCTTCTGGCCCGGCGTCATCTTCACGATTGTCTCCTTCAATTCGCCCAAGGGAATGAATTTTTCTCCCGCCTCCTGTCTGCCTTCTTTCCACCACACGCGTACAGGCGTATCATCGGGGTCGCCCCGAAGAATCCGGTCTTTCAAGTCCATCAGCCACGCCCCGACAGGCAGCCCCATTTCGAGCAGGGTATTCTTCTTTATATTGACGCGGCTCCTTTCTTCAAATGTGTATGCGAGACACGGAATTTTATGATCGAGGAATTCGCCTTTGACGGCAAAGGAGCTGTTCTCAACGAGGGTGCCGGCAAATTTTTCACTCGCATCCTGGATCTCCGGTTCAAAGGCCTTCCGGCAGTGATACGTTCTCAGCAATTTATGTCCCGGATGAACTTCCGTAACATGGAGGGCAAAATCATTGGTGTAGTTCTCGACAAGATTCCAGGTATAGGCGTTGATCTTGTTTTCTATCTGCCGGTGGAAACCGGGAGGGCCGAACATGGAGATATGGCAGTCGCGGCCCAAACATACCCGGAGCAGAAAATCGAATCCTATGAAGTGATCCATATGCGTGTGAGAAACGAAGATATGATTGATCTTGAGAAGTTTTCTCGGACTCAGATTGTGAAGATCACCGAGGTCGAAAAGAATGGCGGAGCGTCTATACTTGAATTCTACGTATACCCCCGGGTCGCCGAAGGGATCATTGATCAGATGGGCGCTGAACATATAATTTCCGTCTCAGAGAAAGTATCATGACAATGCTTCTTCATATCGACAGCCGCTTGGGCTATGACGCAGTATCAAGTCCAACACGTTTAGAATATCATGATTTTCAATAAATTCAACTTGACTTTCGCAGGTGAGTACGAAAATACTTGTTTACTGTTACAGCGGATTAGAAGGAGATAACGGTTCATGCCAGCCAATCTGCCCCCGCATTATTTCGAAGCGGAACGAAGATTCCGGGAAGCCAAGACGCCGGAAGATAAGATCGAGGCATTGGAAGAGATGCTTGCCATTATGCCGAAACACAAGGGCACGGACAAGCTCAAGGCAATGCTGCGTGAACGTATCTCAAAATTAAAAGACCAGGCCCTGAAGAAAAAAGGTGTTTCGAGACAGAAAACGGCCTATGACATTGAGAAGGAAGGGCCGGCCCAGATGGTAATTATCGGACCTCCGAACACGGGCAAGTCCTCCCTCGTTAAATTAATAACGAATGCCTCCCCGGAAGTGGCCGACTTTCCGCACACTACCCAAAAGCCGATGCCGGGAATGGCGCAATATGAGAACATCCAGTTCCAGCTTATCGATACCCCGCCCCTCACAAAAGACTATACGGAGCCCGGCCTTATCGATCTGATCCGCCGGGCCGACATTGTGGTCATTCTGCTCGACCTCACCGCGGACCCGGTGGAACAGATGGAGGAAACCCTCCGGATCCTCCACTCATTTCGCATTTACTCTCACGCATGCACGATTCCGGAGGACCTAATAAAACCTCCCAGGATAAAGAAGATGCTCGTCGCCGTGAACAAGATGGACAGGCCCGAAGATAAAGAAACCCTGGACATCTTCTTGGAACTCTCGGACATCAAATTGCCGTGCATCGGTATTTCGACCCGCACGTGCAAGAACATTCTGGTATTCCTGGATAAGCTTTATGGCCTCTCCGGTATTATCCGCGTATACACCAAACCTCCCGGGAAAGAGCCGGATAAGAAATCCCCGTTTGTGGTCCCCATAGGGAGCACGCTGGCGGAATTGGCAGGCAAGGTTCACAATGATTTTGTTTATAAATTGAAATACGCGAGGGCCTGGGGCAAATCAGTCCGTGATGGCCAGATGGTGCAGCGTGATTACGTCCTTCAGGACGGTGATGTAGTTGAATTATGCATATGATGTAGCCTATGAGCCTTTTTAATGTATCCCCGGAAAAAGAAAAGGGCTTAAGCGAGCGGATGGAGCGCCTCGGTGTTAGCGAAGCGGACTTGCGGGAGACGTTTGTCCGGTCGTCAGGCCCCGGCGGGCAGAAGGTCAACAAGGTGTCTTCCTGCGTCCAACTCGTGCATATACCATCGGGGCTATCCGTTAAATGCCAGCAGTCTCGATCTCAGACTTTGAACCGATTTACCGCAAGGCGCCTGCTCCTGGACAGGATCGAGGAGATTAAGCACGGGGCGGTGCAGGCGCAAAGACAGCAGGCTGAAAAGATAAGGCGGCAGAAGCGCCGCCGCTCAAGGCGGGCTAAGGAAAAAACGCTGAAGCTCAAACATATGCAGGCGGAAAAGAAGTCACTCAGGTCGAAGACTTCCTTGCCACTGGAATAAAGCATAGAAAACTGGTACAGGGAAACCACCATGTTAACAGCTTTGGAAAAGAATATCTCAAGACTCATCCAGCAGGATATCACCCTCGAAAAGAGGCCCTTCAAATACATTGCAGAAAAGGTGGGAGCTTCCGAAGAAGAAGTTCTCGCAACCATCCATGGCCTCATGACAAAAGGCGTGGTCCGGAAGTTCGGAGCCATTCTGAGACATCAGAAAGCGGGATTCCCGCACAACGCCATGGTCATCTGGGCCGTTTCGCAGGATAGAATTGAAATCGCCGGTAATACCCTGGCCTCCTTCAAAGAGGTGACACACTGTTATGAAAGAACCCCGCCATTTGCGGGGAAGTATAACGTCTTCACGATGGTTCATTCCTCGGGAGAGGACCAGGAAAGTGTAATTCATAAACTCTCGCAAAAGACGGGGATCACGGACTTTAAAGTCCTCACCAGCATAGAGGAATATAAAAAAAGCAGCATGGAGTATTTCACAGATGCCCAGTAAATCTTCCAAAATTCTTTTTAGAGAGGCGAGCAGATACATACCCGGAGGTGTGAACAGCCCCGTCAGGGCATTCAGGTCTGTTGATTCGACGCCGATTTTTATCGAAAGGGCCGCCGGTTCCAGGATCTACGATGTCGAGGGGAGGGAATATGTGGATTACGTTTCTTCCTGGGGTCCGATGATCCTGGGGCACAGCCATCCTGCTGTAGTTCGCGCCATTCAAAAGGCGGCGGCAAGAGGAACCAGCTACGGCGCCCCGACAGAACTGGAAACGGAAATGGCAAAATTGATCGTTGATGCCTTTCCGTCTATGGACATGGTGAGGATGGTAAGCTCCGGAACGGAAGCCGCCATGACCGCGATCAGGCTCGCCCGCGGGTACACGGGCCGGGAAAAAATAATCAAATTTGAGGGATGCTATCACGGTCACGCCGATTCACTTCTGGTAAAGGTCGGCTCCGGAGTGGCAACTCTGGGCATCCCGGGAAGTCCCGGCGTTCCGCGAAGCCTTGCCGAACTTACCATCACGCTGCCCTACAATGATATTGAGGCCGTCGTCTCCGCTGTCGAACAACATAAAGACGGCCTGGCCTGCGTCATCGTTGAACCCGTGGCGGGAAACATGGGCGTTGTTCCGCCTCGCAAAGGATTTTTGGAAACCTTAAGAAAGATTACCCGCAGGCACGGAATACTCCTTATCTTTGATGAGGTCATTACAGGCTTCAGGTTGACCTATGGCGGCTTTCAGAACATCTCCGGGATAGAACCGGACCTGACGTGTCTGGGGAAGATCATCGGAGGCGGCTTACCTGTCGGGGCATTCGGAGGCAAGAAGGCAATCATGGAAAAGCTCGCCCCATCGGGTCCGGTCTACCAGGCCGGCACCCTTTCCGGCAATCCGGTTGCCATGTCGGCGGGACTGGCCACACTTAATATCTTGAAAAAGAACGCCAAGGCATACTTAAGACTGGACCGCCGGACCGTCCTCCTGTGCGACGAATTGCAGAGGCTCTTCGATCATAAGAAAATTCCTGTCCGTATCAACCGGTGCGGCTCAATGTTTACATTGTTCTTTACCAAAGATGACGTGTTCGATTTTACCTCTGCGGCAAAGAGCGACACATCGCTCTATGCCCATTACTTCAGGAAAATGTTGGCAAACAAAATCTACCTTGCGCCTTCGCAGTTTGAGGCTGCGTTCCTCTCTTTCGCACACCGGGATGAAGACATAGAGAAGACGCTCCATGCCTGTGAAAAAGCGATCAGAACGCTTGCGAAAATATCGTGAATAACAAAGTCGTCAAGCGGGAAGAAGAAAATTTAAAAATCCAAAGGCATATAAAAATGAAAAAAATCCTTGTCACCGGCGCCGCCGGTTTTATCGGATTCCATCTGTCGAGACGATTTCTCCATGCCGGCCATTCCGTGATCGGTGTGGATAATTTGAACGACTACTATGACGTCAATCTGAAGAAGGCCCGTCTCATGCTCCTTGAGGACAACAATGCCTTCCAATTTATCAAAATTGATATTGCGGATAGGGAGAACATGGCCTCTCTTTTCAAGAGAGAGGCGCCCGCAATTTGCGTCCACATGGCGGCGCAGGCCGGAGTCAGATACTCACTGGTAAATCCTCATGCATATCAGGAGAGCAATCTCGCCGGTTTTTTGAACATACTGGAGGGGTGCAGGCATCACGCATGCGAACATTTAGTTTTCGCCTCGTCGAGCTCGGTTTACGGGGCCAATACGGAGATGCCGTTTTCCGTGCATCAGAACGTGGATCATCCCGTGAGCCTTTATGCAGCTACAAAGAAGGCCAATGAACTGATGGCGCATGCATATGCAAGTCTCTACAGGCTGCCCTGCACGGGGCTCCGGTTCTTTACCGTTTACGGCCCCTGGGGAAGACCGGATATGGCCCTGTTTCTGTTTACGAAGGCCATCCTGGAAGATAAGCCCATCGATGTTTATAACGCCGGTAAAATGCAGAGAGACTTTACCTACATCGATGACATCGTAGAAGGCGTCTTCAGAGTGACAAAAAAGATTCCGGAGGCCGACGCCAAATGGCGGAGTGACAAACCGGACCCTGCTACGAGCTTTGCGCCATACAAAATCTATAACATCGGCAATAACAGGCCTGTGCAGCTCCTTGAGTTCATAAATATGATTGAAAGAGCATTGGGCAAGAAGGCAAGAATGAATCCGCTTCCCATGCAGCCGGGGGATGTGCCCAGCACATATGCAGACATTGACGATCTCATGAAAGATGTCTCCTTCAAACCGGCGACATCCGTAGAAGACGGTATCAGGCGCTTTATAGAATGGTACAGGGAGTATTATAAGGTCTAAGAACTAAAGATAATAATCAAAGCTACCGATATATCCTGCAGATATATTGAGACCGAGTGCAACGTTCATGAAACATATCTTGATCTCCAGACTTATTGACTATCACCACTTGGACCCTATTGGGAGGAAAGCATGATTCCGAAACTGATCGTGGCGGTGGATGGATTGAGTTTCCATGATGCCGAGGAAAAGGGGGTATTCAGCAGCCTTTCAGAAGCTATGCTAAAAGGCATAATATGGGGGATTAAAGTCAGTGACATGCTCTACAGCGACGACGTCGCGAAGATCGTGTCACAGCTGAGAAATGAGTATAAACTGAATGTGATGGCCGATGTCAAGCTGCATGACATCCCCTCCACTATGGAAAACTGCATTAGTAAATTGGTTGACGCAGGCGCGGATATCGTCACCATCCACTGTTCGTCGAACTTCAGGCCCAAAAATGCAGGCCTCTTGAAGTACATTGCCGGTGTGACGATACTTACTTCTTTCACGGATTTGGAAGTGAAGTGGATTTACGAGAGAACGGCTGACGATATTGTGAGGGCATTCTCAAATATAGCCCTGATGAATAATTACGAATATATCTTTTGCTCCGTCAAGGACATCAACTACATCACGGACAACCCGTTGAAGAAAATTTGCTCGGGCATAAGGCCCCCATGGTATCGGGACAGGCATGACCAGGTTAAAATCTCTTCCTTGAAGGAAGCGGTCAGAATGGAAACGGATTTCATCGCCATTGGAAGACCCATCACGCAATCAGACAATATCATCGAGGCAATAGAAAAAATATATCAAGAGATCAGCCAGTAGTATCGGCCCATGAGGATGCTGATTCGGCGGGAATGGCCGGCTACCTGAGCTCTACTCCATAATAGTAGTGTCTCAGAATGTCGCCGTATGAGAATCCTTCGCGGGCCATGATGTAAGCGCCCCACTGACTCATGCCGACACCGTGGCCGCTTCCCTTCCCCTCAAGGTGGATCTCATCTCCTTCATTCGTCATCGTAAAAAGAGTGCTCTTGACCTGGGTGGGATCGGTCTTCAACCTGAAATCATTGCCGGTCAGCACGCTCTCCCTGCCGCCATGGAATATCTTGATCTTCGTCACTCTACCGGAGGGGCTGATATCAACAGGCATCACTTTCTCAATCTGACCGACATCAAGGCCCTTCTTGTTGAGGGCTGTCCTGATCTTATCGATGTTCAGGGAAAGCTTCCACGCACAGCCCGGCGCTTTGGCGCTGTAATCGTCACGGACCGCCTTCAGATAGGGGACGTCCGCGCTCCACACGCGGCTTGCCTCTTCCGTCATACCGCCGCTGTTGGCATGAAAATATGTAAGCGCCAGTTGACCGTCATAGAGGAGCACCATACCCGTTGTCTCATCCACTGCCTGATTGGACGTGGCCGCCTCTGCCCCCGCTCCACCATAGACCTGGGATGCTGTCGTAGCAATTACGTCGTATTCTTTGTCCTTGCTTTTATCCTTCTGGTACAGGGCATAGGTTCTTGCGGCAATCGCCTGGGCCTTGAGAGCCTCAAGAGGCCATCGGGGGGACATCTCCTTCGGGACGACACCATAGAGATAGGACTCCACATCGAGAACATTAATCACATCTATATCACCCCTGACGCTCTTCTCTATCCTGAGCTCGCCCCTGTAGGGTGTACCGTTCAGATTCAACCATCGGTCCTCCAACGGCACGATCACCAGCTTATCCCGGGAAAGACTATTGCCATCGAGCCTTATATTGCCTCCTGAGATCGTAAGCGCGGCGCTTCGGACCCTGCCGGACATATCTTTTCCATAGCCGTCCCTCACTTGAAATGTGGAGGTTGAATCCACGCGGAGGGCATGAATACCAGTCACCACGAGAACCCTGACATTCTCTTCTTTCGCTTTTTTAAAGGATGGTTTTTCTTCCTTTACGGCAGGAGGCGGTCGCGAACACGTTTCTATCATAAACTCCGCCGTGTCTCTCCTGTCGCCGCGGGGGTATCTTTTCAGGTATGTCTTGAATTCATTAAGCGCCTCTTTGTACCTGTTCTTCTCATACAGAATCATCCCGGAGTTGAAATGGGCGTTTGCTGCATACATGCTGCTTTCATATTTCTTTATGACGACGCTGTATTTTTCCAGCGCCTTCTCGTTATTGTTTAGAAAGTAGCTGTAAATATCACCTATCCTGAGTGTTGCCCTGGCTTTCATCTCCGGGTCGGGGGAGACGTCTGCAATATCCTGATAGGCCCCCACTGCCTCAAGGTACTGCCCGCTTCTCAAGAACGCATCTGCATCTTCCATGGCCTGATTGGCATTATAGGCAAGACATGGACAAGCTCCGCCCAGGACGAAAATGATAAGCAGGACATAATATATCATGTGATTAACTGGCCAATGATATTTAATCGGTGTCAGACCAGATCATAAGCCGAGTTCTGTCCCGCCTTTCCGTCACCGGAAAGACGGTGATGATCATCAATCTGGGACAGCAGTTGCCTGCTGCCTCAAGCGACACTACCCGAGAACGTCAAGCGGGCCACTTTTATTGTTCTCCTATTTGGTCTTGCTCCGGATGGGGTTTACCAAGCTTTCCCGGTCACCCGGGAAACTGGTGAGCTCTTACCTCGCCTTTTCACCCTTACCTGCCAATGACAGGCGGTATATTTTCTGTGGCACTTTCCTTAGGGTCGCCCCCAGTCGCCGTTAGCGACCATCCTGCCCTGCGGAGCTCGGACTTTCCTCCAGCCCGGAAGACCGGGCCAGCGATCATCTGATCTGCTCCAACACCTTTATCTTTTTTTACTATAGTCAATTTCACCGCAAAAGAGAAGTTATTATATGAAGATCATCACTGAGGGGGCCGCTGGCAACTATGAGGATGCAAGCAGTCTGTGAACTGCCACGATGGCGCAGCATCAACGATATGCGGGAACTGTTAGAGAGTTATTTGGAATTCGGCAGCGAGCATTCCCCGCGGCTTGCTGCGGAGAGCTTCAATTTAGAAACTGAGATTCCAGATTGGAACGAGGGATCAGACGGCTTCGTCTATGGCTTCATTGGCCAATTTGTCGGCCATGTGATTCAGGCTTCTATCGATATGCGCCACTTTATAACCGTCAAAATACGACAGTAATTTTCTCACTTCGGACATCAGGGTTTTCAGATTTTCGTTTTTCACCTTATATGAGCCTTTTATCTGATTGACCAGGAGCTCTGAATCAAGAAATATGTTGAGTCGTCCGTATCGCTTTTTTAAGGCCTCCTCCAAACCAAAAATCAGGGCTTTGTATTCGGCGATATTATTTGTGCAATGTCCGAGTGAACGTCTCACGGTCGCGACGATTTCTCCTCTTTCATCCACCAGGACAGCTCCGGCGCCGCCCTGCCCGGGATTTCCCCTGCATGCCCCATCGGTGTAAAGATTCACAGCCGGTCTATCCATTATTCTCACCCTGACTATGCCAGTAGATGATACGGTTACAGTTCGGACAGGTTAAGAGATCCACAGACGTTTGCAGTTCATTATACATCTGAGGAGGTATGTTCATGTGGCAACCGCCGCAGACTTCCTTCCATACCAATGCCACGGCCACGCCATTTCTTCTGCCTTTAATTCTCTCATACCTTTTGAGAAGTTCGTCACGAATCTGTTTCCTGAGCGCAGCGGTTCTCTGCTCCGCTTCCTGAAGATCGTGGTCAAGCTGAGCTATCTCTTTCTCCAGCTTTTCCTTTTCCCTTTCATACTGCGACCTGTGAGTCGAAAAATCTTTCACTTTTGTCTTCACCTCGGTCCTCATACGGTCAATCTCTTCCAAACCGGAGATGATTTCATCTTCGATCTCGCTGTTCTTGTTCTCTATGGTCTCAATTTCCTTCAACATGGCCTGATATTCCTTGTTTGTCTTTACCTCCAACAGGCGATCTTTTGTCTTTTTCAGGGTATCGATGCCTTTTCTTAACTTGTCTTCCTTCTCACCCTGCAGTTCATTCAATTCCTCAAACTTTTTCTTGCTTTCCTCCACGCTTTTCGCGGAGTCCGCGAATCCTTCATCCATCCGCAAAATTTTATCGGGCAGTTCGCCTTTCTTCCCGATTATTTTACCTACGATCAAATCGAGTTTCTGGAGCTCAATTAAGAATGATAACTGTTCTTTCAAAAGAATCCCCTTTCATCTTCATTTATCAACCGGGGCGCCGTATCCATTAATGCATCCTTGAAGTCAAGATCTGTCATCGGTGCAAAAAAAAAGTGCACCAACATGTGGTGCACTTGATTCTTCAGGATATTTCTCCCCTGATGCTTTGTTGAAATGCCTGCTGATATCTTTCCCGGACACATATAGATATTACTCTCACTACAGATGCAGCTGTGCATATAATCATATGCCTTACACGCAGTACAAAATTGCAGCACCTGGCTTTTCAATTATCGTGGTGGGCCCACCTGGGTTCGAACCAGGGACCTACCGGTTATGAGCCGGTGGCTCTTCCAATTGAGCTATGGGCCCGTCATTACTTCTTGCGAAAGATCCTGCCTCAGTTGCAAACTGTTTATTTATACTTCTTGCTTTATGCTTGTCAATCTTTATTTCGCTGCCGGTCGGAAGACCTTCCTTCTCGACGGGTTTCTCAATTTTCTGACCGTATTTGCCTCTAACTGTTTGTTCCGCTCCCTGTTAATCTCCAAGTGACTCTTTTCCCTCTCCGACGAGTAATCGCTCCTTTCGCTGATTCCAAATCGCATCCTCAACACTTTTTCTTCTCTCGGCGTCAATGTCGATAATATCTTTCTTGTTTGTTCCGCGAGATTCATGCTTATCGTAGCTTCTGAAGGCGACATAATCTTCTTATCAACGATAAAATCACCAAGATGACTATCTTCTTCCTCGCCTATAGGCGTCTCGAGAGATATGGGCTCTTTGGCTATTTTTAAAACTTTTCTCACCTTTTCCAAGGGATACTCCATCTTATTCGCAATTTCCTCAGGATTTGGCTCTCTGCCCAATTCCTGCACCAGGTAACGTGATGTGCGAATCAGCTTATTTATCGTCTCAATCATATGGACGGGAATTCTTATGGTCCTTGCCTGATCGGCAATCGCCCGAGTTATCGCCTGCCTGATCCACCATGTGGCATAAGTGGAAAATTTATATCCTCGTTGATATTCGAACTTATCAACTGCTTTCATCAAACCGATATTCCCCTCCTGGATAAGATCCAGAAATTGCAATCCTCGACTTGTATACTTTTTCGCTATGCTTACAACCAGGCGCAGGTTTGCTTCCACCAGTTTTCTCTTGGCTCTCTCGGCTTTTCTCTCTCCCCTCTCGATGACGGTAACAATCTTTTTCAAAGCAGATATAGAGATCCCTATTTCCTGTGCGATTGCCGCTGTTGTCTTCTTCGCTTCCCCTACGAGAGCTTCGCATTCTTTCAACTTTTGAATTGATATCCTCGTCTCTTTATCGATTACGCGACCGGCCGGCAACTTTTTTACGCGTTTCCATGCCTTCTCCATCTCATTGAGGGACAGTCCCGTTGTTTCCTTGCATCTGCGAAGGTCCCGCTCCGCCTTTTCTCCTGCGGTCACATAGCCCTTCAGCTTCGAGGCCATTCTTTCTATCTGTCTCTTGCTGAATTTGACTTTTCTGCAGAGACGAATGATGTTCCTGATATTTTTTTCAAGTTCCTCTTCGGCAACGCTTCTCTCTTTCTTGCGCAGGCTCTTTAGTTTAAGCTTTTTCTTAAGGGTGTCATTCTTCCTGTCTAAGGCAGTTATCCTGTCAATCAGTTTCACTACCCTTTCCTTATGCATATCCTCTTCAACAAAACCGTCTTCATCCTCAAGATTTGCTACTATACTCTTTATGCGGATATCACCGCTCTTGATTTTCTTGCCTATATCCACGACATCCTTCACCAGGGCCGTTACACCAAAGATGGAGTCCATGACTTCCTTCTCTCCCTCTTCGATCTTCTTTGCTATCTCAACTTCTCCTTCTCTCGAGAGTAAGGACACAAGCCCCATTTCGCGAAGGTACATCTTGACAGGATCGCCGGTCTTTCCCACGGTAGCCATGAGATCAAGAATGTCTTCCTCTTTGACCTCAGCCCTTTCATCGGCGACCTTTTTCACAACCAGTTTTTCGCCTTTGTCAGTATCGATGATGTCTATATTTTTCTCACCAAAGAGCATGATGATATCATCTATCTGGTCCGAAGATATGACGTCGGATGGCAGCAAATCGTTAACATCATCATAGGTCAGGAAACCTTTCGACTCGCCCAATGATATTAACTTCTTAAATTCTTCCGATTCCATTTCTTTTCCCATATTGGTTTCTCCCGGTGCTTTTTATTCAAAAAACAAATTTAAACACGTTGTTTTCACAACGACGTCTTTTCTTCTTTCTGCAATGTTTGCAGCTCTTCCAAGAGCCTTGCCCACAGCTCTTGATTATCGTTCTCCTCGGCCTTCTTTATTTTCGTCTTCAAGACCCGGCATCTTTCCTTGTACCACTTCCGTTTAATCTGTTTCATCGCATCCGCAGTCACGCGGTCAATTAGCTTTTCATCGTAAGGATTCTCGTCTATCATCATGCGAAGAAGCTTCTTCTTTATAAACTCGTTATCAATCGCCTGTATGAACTGTGATGCATCAAAGCCTTTTGCTCCTTCCTTTGCATAATAATCCGTTAGCTTCAGGGCGAGAGATTTCAGATTCACGCTCATAAAGCAATCAAAGATATTTTTTTTGGCAATTTCAGGAACCATGGAAGGAAATTCGAGCATGATGTGGATAATACTCAGCTCCACCGCGTCGATTTCCATCTCAGGTTCTCTTGAAACATCTGCCTTCTTTGGAGGAGCAGCCTTCAGGACTATATTGACCTCTTTTGTCAGAAGCTCTTGATCCAGACCTATTTTCTCCGATACCCTTTTTATGAATAGATCCCTCTCTCTTGTATTATCGATATGGATAATAAAAGACACGGCTTCCTTCAGGGCATCTCTCTTTTCTTCATAGGTCGCGACTCTCCCGATAACATTCTCGATATAGTAATCTACCAGGGACCCGGCTTTATCGATGATTTCCATAAATGCTTCTTTTCCGTGCGTCCTCAAATATTGATCAGGATCATAGCCATCCGGAAGTACAACGCCCTTTGCATGCATATTCCCGGAAAGAAATAATTCTATGCTCCTCGTCAGTGCCTTCTTCCCGGCTTCATCAGGATCAAACACTACCGCGACGTGCGAAGTATAGCGCCGTATTAGATCGACATGATCTCGCGTCAGAGCGGTCCCGAGTGTGGCGATAACATTCCTGACGCCGGAAGCCCACAAGGTGATTAAATCAAAATATCCTTCTACGAGGATGGCATAACCTTCCTTGCGGATGTCTTCTTTCGTACGGTTGAGGCCGTAGAGATTCCTTCCCTTGATGTATACGGGCGATTCCGAAGTATTCAGATACTTCGGTTCCCCGCTACCTATAATCCTGCCGCCGAAGGCAATGACACTGTCGCCGATGTCCTGTATGGGGAACATTAACCTCCCCCTGAACCGGTCGTAAAAAGATCCACCCCCGTTCGCCTTTGGAATGACCAGTCCCGACTGTTCAACAAGCTTCAAGGGTATGCCCGCCTTTTCGAAATGGTCCCTCAGATGCCTCCATCCATCAAGGGCATATCCAAGGCCGAATTCCTTGATTACGTCATCCTGTATCCCCCTTTTTCTCAGGTAGTCTCGCGCCTCTTTGCCCGCCTGCGAAAATAGGTTCTTGGAGAAATACGCCGCCGCCATCTTGTTGACACGGCCGACATCGTTCCTGACGCTAAATGACTCCTTCTCTTCGCGGGTCAACACCCTCTCAGGGATGATAACCCCCGTCTTACCCGCCAGATGCCTTACCGCCTCAGGAAAAGACATATCACTCATCTTCATCAGAAATGTCAGAACATTGCCTCCCTCACCGCATCCGAAACAGTAGAATATCTGCTTGTCCCGATTCACCGTAAAGGAAGGCGTTTTCTCCTTGTGAAAAGGGCAGAGTCCGAGAAAGTTTTTCCCTCCCTTTTTGAGCGTGACATATTCGGAAACCAGATCAACGATATCCGCCCTTCTTTTTACCTCTTCTATTTTATCCGGAGGAATATGTCCTTTCACTGCCTCCTGCCTCTATCCTTTCAGGACAAGAACATAGACGCCGATAAATCGCCAAAAGGGGCGGAGGTATCAGGTCTTCTTACAAGAAGTTCCGAGTGGCAAATCATAGGCCGGGAGCACTTCCAATGGGTCTGCCCGTACGGCGGGAGAAAGGGCGCAATGCAGAATAATTTCTACCTTGCCCGGGAGTTCATCTATCTTCAATTTTCTCGATGACTGATATGAATTCAGCCCCTTATCCCCCTATACTGAAAAGGGAGGGGTACTTATCGTAGCACTAACCTCTATGCAGAGACCTTCCCAAATTCATAAAATATATGTCCGACTAAGACGATAATTTTTCCTTGACCTTTTCGCCGACCAGCTTGCCATCTGCCTTACCTGTTAATCTCTGCATGAGGACCTTCATAACCTTCCCCATGTCTTTGATACCGATGGCGCCGACTTCTTTGATTGCCGTCTCAATTTCGCGGGCTACATCTTCTTCCGACATCTGCTGTGGCATGAATGCCTGTATGACTTTGAGCTCCGCCTCTTCCTTGTTGACCAGATCCTCTCTTCCGCCTTTTCTGAACTGGTCGATCGAGTCCTTTCTCTGCTTCACCATGGATGATAAGAGCTGCAGGAATTCCACCTCGCTTAATTTCCTCTTCAGGTCTATTTCCCTGTTATGCATAGCTGCCTTCACCATCCGTATGGCAGACAACCTTACCTGATCCTTTGCCTTCGCAGCCGCGATCATCTCACTGTTAACTTTCTCATCAATATTCATCATGCCACCTGTATAACCTTAAACGTCAATAATTTATGTCACATTGGCTGTTTGTCAAGATGTCTTCAATCAGGCCAGCCCGTCCTTCAGCTTTTTCCCTCCCAAGACGTGCATGTGCAGGTGAAAAATGACCTGCCCCCCATCTTCATTGCAGTTTATGACGACGCGAAATCCTCTTTCATCTATGCCTTTGATACGCGCCACCTCTTGCGCGGCAATGAACATGGATCCTATGGAGTTCATATCTGCCTTCCTCACATCCATTAAGGCCGGGATATGGTTCCTGGGAATTATGACAACGTGAACAGGGGCCATAGGATGGATGTCGTCAAAGGCAACTGTATCCTCGTCTTCGTAAACCTTTTTGCTGGGTATCGTGCCATTTGCTATTTTGCAAAAAATGCAATCTTCCATGACGTCATCCTTTCTCTTTGAATTGAACCTACCCGCCTGAACGGCGGGACTTTGAGAATGAAGATTCTGCAAATAGTCAAAAAGCGTCAGTTCCGCAGATATCAATACTTTGAAAGGCTTATAGCTTCCTCAAGCGAAACGGCACCTGAATACAATGCTCGACCGATAATAACACCCATAACGCCGAACTTTTCTATTTCATGGAGTCTGTGGATATCTTCAACGCTTGAAACGCCTCCAGAGGCGATTACGGGTATACCGACTGACTGGGCGAGATCTCTGGTAGCCTCTATATTGACGCCCGTTCCCATGCCATCCCTTTTGATGTCCGTATAGACAATTGCAGCCAGCCCATAGCCCTCATAACCTTTCGCTATATCAACCGCAGATTCTGAAGTCCGCTCCGTCCACCCCCGGATTGCCGCCTTCCCGTCATTCGCATCTATGCCGAGGATGATTCCGCCTTTATAAGCGTCACATGCCTCTCTGACGAAATCCTTATCCCGGAGAGCCATCGTACCCAGGATCACCCACTTTACGCCCATACTTATATAGGCCTCGATGGTCTTCATGTCTCTTATGCCACCGCCGACCTCAATTGGCAAGCCGCATTCCTCGACGATGTCCCGGATCACGTCCGCATTCTTTGGTGAACCGGAAACTGAACCGTCAAGATCTACCACATGGATGCGCTCGGCGCCGTTCCCCCGCCATTTCTTGGCTATACCGACAGGGTCGTCGGAATATACGGTCACACGCCTGAAATCTCCCTGCTCAAGCCGCACACACCGGCCATCTTTCAAATCGATCGCCGGTATTATGATCACTTGCCTACTCCCAACCCGAATCTCTTAAACTTCCCGCCGTGAAAACTACCGCTGTATGCTTCCACACGAGATTCTCTATGAGTTTCCGTCATTCGTGCCGAACTCCGGGAAAATCCTTGAAAACCTCATCCATGCCCTCGGCAGCCAACTCTTTGGCCGTAACCCATTTTCCACCCTCTTTTATAAAAGAAGCTATTTGAAGAAGATTCTCCATAAGCGAGGCTTGTGTCTTATCAAAGATGCCTTTCCAGACGATGGTGCCGTCGCTCACCCTGATCAGGTGGATTTCAAAGGCCACGGATGCCGGCTTTTCAGCGGAATACGGGTATCCCTTCCTTTCCTTAAAACGGTATACGTAACCTAATATAATTCCATCCGCTTCCAATTCCGTGCCGACTTTTTTCAAGACAGCGAGGAGGTCCGCCTTAAAAAGGGCTCCCGCGACCCCTTCATAAACTCCTCCTACTCTGTCCGGCGGGATAATAGCAAACGCCTTCTCCTCTTTGAGGCGATCAAGAAACAGGCCTTCGACAACGGTCTCTGAACCCTTGGCATAGCTTTCCGTCCTGAACACCAGTCCGCACACAGGACATCGCACCGTATTAACATCCGCATCTTCCTGGCGGATTGCCTGGAAAGGGACGACAGCGATGCGCTTAAAGACAACCTTCCCGTCATCTTTAAGAGTAGTGGATACGCCGCTCGCTCGCTGGCAGCCGCAAAGGATGCAAAGAATGAAAAATAAAAGGAGAAACCGGGCAAACCGAACTAAAATATTGAACGAATCTCTGTGGATGTTACCACCTCCTCTGCGGAGACTGTTGATCACAGACTTCCTTTAGTGGATAAGATGCCTTCTATGCGGCCGTGAATGGTCGCTGCTTTTCTCAAGGCGAGGGCAAAGGCTTTGAAAATCGCCTCGGCTATATGGTGGTTATTCCTACCATAAAGAAGGTTAATATGCAAGGTTATTCCGCTATGATCCGAAAAGGACTTAAAAAATTCCCTTAATAGCGAGTAGTCGAACTTGTCACTCTTCTTGCCCTTGAATTCCACATTATAAATCAAATAGGGCCTTCCGGAAATATCCATGACCACACTGCACAAACTCTCATCCATGGGAATCATGGCTGATCCGTAACGTTGTATGCCCTTCTTGTCACCCAGAGCTTTCTTCACGGCATCACCGAGGCAAATACCTATGTCCTCAACTAAATGATGATCATCAACTTGCGTATCGCCGCGGCCCCTGATGGTGAGATGGATGAGGCCGTGCCGGGCGAAGAGGTTGAGCATGTGATCCATAAACGCCACAGTCGTCGATATCTTTCCTTCTCCTGTACCGTCGAGATTGATCTCTATTGTTACTTCCGTCTCCGTTGTTTTCCTGTAAATTTTAGCCTTGCGTGCCATATCAATTGTACCTTTCAAACAACCTTATTCAAGGGATATTCAATGATGCCTTCGGCCCCGGCTTCTTTAAGCAGGGGAATCAATTCCCGGACTACATTCCCGTCCACTATTGTTTCCACAGCATACCAGTCATTCGAGTACAGTCCTGATATGGTGGGCGCCTTCAGCGCGGGGAGCAGGAGAACAACCCTCCCGAGATTCTCCTTGGATACATTCAGCTTCAAGCCCACCTTCCCCATCGCCAAGAGTGAGCCGTTCAGCAGCGTCCTTATTTGCTCTATCTTCTTGCGCTTCCAGGGATCCTCCCATGCGGCAGGATTGGCAATGAGCTTCGTATTGGTTTTCATCAGCTCATGCACGATCCTCAACTTGTTAGCCTTAAGCGTCGTTCCCGTTTCAGTTACCTCCACGATGGCATCTACGAGGCCTTCAACACATTTCGCCTCCGTTGCGCCCCAGGAAAACTCGACATGAACATTGACGTTCTTCTCCCTGAAATACCTTTCCGTGAACCGTACCAATTCCGTCGAGATTTTTTTTCCTTCCATGTCCCCGATGGTCTGCACAAGAGAATCATCTCTCACTACCAGAACCCACCTCGCCTGCCTTGCCGATGCCTTCGAATATATCAGATCCTGCACCTCGATGACATTCGATTCATTTTCGATGATCCAGTCCTTGCCGGTCAACCCGAGATCCAGAGTTCCATCCTCGACGTATCTTGACATCTCCTGCGCCCTCACGAGTGTGCAGGAGATGTCGTCGTCGTCTATCTCCGGGAAATAACTCCTCTCATCATATGTAATGCGCCAGCCTGCCATTTTAAAGAGGTCTATAGTCTTGACCTCCAGGCTTCCTTTCGGTATCCCCAGTTTTAATTTCTTCATTTATAGACATCCTCCGGTTTGAATATCCGTTCCCCGATAACCTCCGTTTTTCCATCAACGACTCTTCTGAAAAAGCACGATCTGTAGCCCGTATGACAGGCGGCGCCGCCTGCTTGTCTGACTTTCAGAAGAACCGTATCAGAATCACAGTCAACAAAAACTTCTTCGACATGCTGAATATGCCCGGATGTCTCACCTTTGACCCAGAGTTCATTTCTCGACCTGCTCCAGTATGTCGCCTTGCCCGTTTCACGCGTTTTAAGCCAGGCGTCCCGATTCATGTAGGCGAGCATGAGAACCTCTCCTGTTTCAGCGTCCTGAACTACCACAGGTACAAGTCCGCTCCCTTTTTCAAAATCAATTTCGATCACTGGTCAATCTCCGTTTCCGCCAGTCTACATGCGGATTACGCGTAGAGAGGCGTTAGGCAATTATTCTGAAAACCCTACCCTTTATATCCCTTCTCCGCTCCGTGAAAAAGTCTTTGCTCGCAGCTCCCGCCGAGGCCGAGGCCTGACCTCACGATGATGAGGCATAAATTTGCAATGGTCCCTATGCATAACTTTTTTAATTAATTGAAGAATTTATTTTAATCAAGCATTATTTTCCCGTCCATCCGGCCGAGGACCGACATTATACTCTGCCTTGTGGAGCGAAAAGGCGCAAAAGAGACACATTAATTACCCTGCAGGCCCCCGGCAGGACGGCGTATGCACGCGCTGCAAATTGGAAAAGGGGAAAACCGACATTGCTATTGTATAGTCGCGATTCCCGACTGAGGGAGGCGGGAAAAAGCCATTTTGAGCAGCGACTCGCCCTTGACATATAACACCCTTTCTCTTATACTTCGGCCATCTGACGAAGATTGCTGAGAAAAACTATGCCTAACATATGGTCTATAGGAGGTGGGAAGGGAGGCTCCGGCAAGAGTTTTATTACCGGCAATCTCGGTATTCTGCTTGCGAAGGGAGGTTATAAAACCCTTCTGGTTGATCTTGACCTCGGGGCAGCCAATCTCCACACCATTATCGGTCTTCCCCTGCCTGAAAAAAGCATCTCTGATTTCTTAAACAAGAAGGTAGGCACCCTTCAGGAGACAGTCGAGCCCACGCCTGTTCCAAACCTCTATCTCATCAGCGGCGCCATGAATAATCTGGACATCGCCAATCTTGCCCACGAACAAAAATTGAAGATCATTCGAAACATTCCCAAGCTCCCTTATGACTACATCCTCCTGGATCTCGGCGCGGGAACCTCTTTTAACACTATCGATTTCTTTATGATCTCTGCCTTGGGCATCTTTGTGACGACGCCCGAACCGACCTCCATAGAAAATATTTACCGTCTGATTCGGTCCGTTTATTTTCGGAAAATACGTCAAGTCCTGAGCAGCCATAATTTCCGGACACTGGCCGAGGAAGCCCAGGAGCGGGACGCGAGGGCCACGGTAAGCAACCCGGACATTCTACTCTACATCATGAAAGAACTGGACCCCGAGAAGGGTGAAATCCTGGAAAACGAATTGCGGACTTTCAATTTCAAGCTGGCCCTCAATCAGTTAAGAAAGCAGGATAACCCGAATATTGGAGCATTGATCTGCAAAATTATCCAAAGACACCTCGCCCTGAAGATGCATTTTCTCGGAAACATCAGCTTTGATGAACGGGTTCACAACGCCGTCTGCAAGAAGATGCCTTTCCTCGATCTCTACCCCTATACTCAGACGACTCTTGATCTCAGAACTTGCCACAAGAACCTCCTGACTATAGATGAAGCAGAACCGATCCTGCAAAATGCCGTTGATTAGAAATTTTTAGAGGATCGTGCAAGGTAAAATGAAACCATTCCGCGAACAGAATTACTATGAGCTCCTGGAAATCCTTCCCGATGCATCGCCGTTGGAGATACGGCGCGCTTACAAGAGGGTGTTTGAACTTTATCAGGACGAATCTATTGTAAGTTACTCTTTTTTTTCAAAGGAGGAAAGGGAAGAGATTCTTTCACTCTTGGAAAAGGCGTATCTGGCCCTGATTGACCTTGAATCCAGGGTACAGTATGATCGCCGGCTCATTGAACTCGGATTGATGGATAGGGATGGGCAATACAGCAACAAAATGAAAGAGCCGATACCCATATATGATTTCAAGAAAGTCCATTTTGACGTGTTTGAACCTGACAGAAGACTTGATGATCTGAAAGAACGGGTTTCACAAAACGCGATTATACAAGGAATCCTGGCCCAGGATATACTTACCGGGGCGGACCTCCACAAGATAAGAACGGAATTGGACATTCCTCTTGAGGAAATTGCGGATAGCACTAAAGTGCAAATAGGCATGCTTCGGGCAATAGAAGAGGACAACCTGGAAAATTTCCCTCCTGCGGTTTACCTGAAAGGTTTCCTTAAATCATATGCGCGGTATCTGCAGATTGATGAGAGCGTCGTCGTCAATGGTTTTATCAAACGCATAGGAGAGGGGAAATAATTTTTTGGAAAAAGGGGACCAGAAAGAGGTTGAACTCGAAGAAGAACTGGACGTCCTTTATCGGAAGGTCTCAAGTCGCGATCAATCGGAGGAGGTCTCTTATGCTCCGCAACAAGTGAAAACTGAAGCGATGGCGACTGAAGAACCAGGACTTCACTCGGGGGCTGGAAAATGGACCATGCAGAGGAGCGAGGAGCGCAGCTTTCGCCCTTTCCGCATCGCCTTCACATTGTTGCCTGTTCTCATTCTCGGCCTGATTACCGTCTTTTACTGGCCGGTAATTTACCATTACGATGCACTGACCTTTGAAGGGAAGGCCTATCCGCTCAGGATTAACAGGCTCACGGGAGAAGCAGCATATTTTGATGGAGCCGAATGGTTGCGGCCCCCTATTCCGGCGGAGGTAAAAAGCGCCGTCCCGGAAACACAGATAGCCCAATTACCGGCAGTATTACCCCCTGAGATAATTCAGGACAAACCCCATACTGATGTCCCACCAGCCGCACCTGCACCGTCAAACACTCGCAGTGAACTGAAATACGCGATTCAGATAAAGGCCTTTCCTGAAAATAAGAAAGACGCGGCAGCGGGATTCGTGGACGATATAAAAAAGGAGCTGCCCGATGTTCGTATGGAGACAGTCCATATCCCGGGGCGGGGAACTTGGCACAGGATATTGCTTGGAAATTTTTCGACCATGGAAGAGGCTGCGCGCTACATGAAGGAAACCAGGATTCCCCGTGCATTCCGTGATAGCTTTGTCCAGAAGAAATCTGCGGGTGAATCCTGATCTATCGCGTCACGCTCAGACGCATTTTAAAAAAGAGGCGTGCTTCTCAATCATATCTACGATCCCAGCGCTGTTTCCCTGACAGATCATGCTTTTCAGTTGAGCTACGTTTCGTTCGTATGCATCTACATGCCGATGAATATCGGGATTCATGGTTAAGATGTCGGCATAGAGTCCGGGATTTTGACAAAACACCCTTACCATGATTTCCATCTTCTCCCGGAAGATCGGAGTGGAGAACGTCATTAACTCTGGAAGGCTCACCCCGGCCTCGCTCAAGATCAGACCCATCATGATTGTATTGAAATGATTGAGCCCCTGGACGACGGCCATCATTTGGTCATGCTTCTCCGGCGTCGCTTCCACCACCAGGGCGCCTTTCTTCTGAAAGACGTCCGTGAGCCAGGGAAGCCACTTCCCTGCCCTCGCGGGACAGAGAACAACATGCTGCCCTGTGATGGAATCAACCCCCGGGCCGAAGAGGGGATGGCATCCGATCACTGCGGAAGCGGATGTTTCCAACATGGACCTGACGGAATCCCGCTTCAGAGACGTGAGATCCATGAGAAGAGAAGCCGCGGGCATATGCGGACCGACCTTTGCAATAACATTGCCGGTCGTCCCCATGGGAACACTCACGACTACCACGTCACATATATCGGCCATTTCTGCGATGTCCGCTTTAAGCACATTACTTCCGCACACACTTACGGTATATCCCTCCTTCTCGAGGAAGCGGGCAAACCAATGGCCCATACCGCGGGTACCGCCGATGATACCTATCCTGGTCTTCATCGAATCGCCTTATGCCTCAATAAATGATCCGCCAACACAATCGCCACCATGGCCTCGCACACAGGAATAATCCGGGGTAGTGCCGATACGTCGTGCCTTCCCTTGAGCGACAATTCCACGCGATTTCCCCGGACATCGATGGTCTGTTGAACCTTCGCTATCGAAGGGATTGGCTTTGCCGCCACCCGTAAGACTATATCCTGGCCTGTCGTGATGCCGGCCAGTATGCCGCCCGCATGATTAGAAAGGAAACCATCGGGCGCTATGGGATCATTTGCCTGAGACCCCGTCATCCCGGCAGCCTCAAAGCCGGCTCCTATCTCCACGCCCTTCACCGTCCCGATACTCATGAGCGCCTTCGCAAGGTCGGCATCCATCTTGTCAAACACCGGTTCTCCCAGACCGGGAGGGCATCCTCTCACGATTATTTCCACAATGCCGCCTATGGAATCGCCGGAGCGCCGAGCTTCTTCCAGTTTCTCTTCCATAACCCTTGCGACGTCAGGATCAGGGCACAGCAGGCGATTTACCGCTATATCTTCATGAGAGATTGTTCCGGGTTTATACTTCTTTCGATCTATGACAATCCCTCCCAGCGCCTCTGTATAGGCAATGATTGCCACACCCGCCCGTGAAATAATTTTTTGCGCAATTGCCCCTGAAGCCACGCGAGCTGCCGTTTCCCGGCCCGACGCACGTCCGCCGCCCCGGTAGTCGCGGATCCCGTACTTCTTGAAATAGGTAAAATCACCATGCCCCGGCCTGAAAATGTCCTTTATGTCTTCATAGACGCTGCTGTCAACGTTCATGTTCTCTATAATGAGAGAGATGGGCGTGCCCGTGGTTTTTCCCTGAAAAGTCCCGGATAGTATTTTAACTATATCATCTTCCTTTCGCGGCGAACTTGAGGCGATCCTGCCCGGTCTTCTCCTGTTGAGCCATGTCTGAATGTCTTCTTCCTCAAGGTCGATGCCGGGAGGACATCCTTCCACAACTGCGCCGGTTGCGGGACCGTGTGATTCACCCCAGGTTGTCACTCTAAAGAGGACGCCTATGGAATTTCCTGACATGTTGACTCCTTCTTCACAAATGCGTCTGTGACGTTCAGAAATTCACAGACAGCGTTGACTGTTTCATCTATGTTCTTACCCGTCGTATCCAATGAAAAATCCGCGATCCCCCTGTATACCGGTATCCGATGTTTGAGGATATCTTCTGTCTCCCGAACGATATCATCATGCAAAAGGGAAGGCCTCCGTTCTTTGCTTGCGGCATCGTCCCTAATTCTTTCAACCATCGTCATCACATCAGCCCTAAGCCAGATCAACAAACCATGCCTCTTAAGAATATCGCAATTGCCGTCATCCATGACCGCCCCTCCACCCGTCGCTACAACGCCTCTTTGCAAAAGAACCAGTTTCCGGACAATCTCACTCTCCCTCTTCCGGAAATATGCCCAGCCTTTTTCCGCCACCATATCCCGGATCGAGATCCCCGTCTCTCGTTCGACAAGCTCATCAGTATCATAGAACGGCAGACGCAGCTTATCAGCGAGCCTTTTTCCCACGGCCGATTTACCCGCTCCACGGTATCCAATCAATACGATGTGCATTTAATCCTCGTATAATTTTGAGAGCTCATCCCAGAATCCGGGAAAGGATTTCCCCACGCAATGCCTGTCTTGTATCCTGATCCCGGGTACTGCGAGTCCTGCAATTGCAAAACTCATGGCAATCCGGTGATCGTTATATGTCTCAATATGGGCGCCATGCGGTTTCCCTCCGACAACAATAAGCCCGTCCGATGTTTCTTCTGCAGCCACGCCGATATTCTTCAGTTCACTTACCAGCGCCGCGATGCGGTCACTTTCCTTGACGCGCAGATGGGAAACATTTGTGATAATCGTTTGTCCGCGTCTGAATGAGGCAAGAACCGCCAGGGTGGGCACCATGTCAGGCATGTTTCCCATATCGAAAAGAAAGTCCCCTTCACGTAACGCCCCACCGGCAACCTCGACCCAATGATCTCCGCGGACTACGGAGCAGCCTAAGCTTTCCATGATACCCAGGATATTGATGTCTCCCTGAAGACTTGCCGGGTTGATGTTTACGACCCTGACCCGTCCATGGCACAAGGCCGCAGCGAGAAAGAAATAGGATGCGCTCGACACATCTCCCTCTATGATGTACCTCTGTCCCCTGTAATGCTGCCCGCAACTCACATTGAATATCTTCCTTTCTCTCGTGCTCACTTCCGCGCCAAAGCGCCCCATCACGTCCACAGTCATGTCTATGTAGGGCTGTGAAACTGTCCTCCCGGTGAGAGCAACTTGTATATCACCCGCTGCGTAGGGGGCGCCGATGAGGAGCGACGAAATATACTGGCTGCTCTCCACATCTGCAAAGGCGACGTTGCCGCCTTTTAAGCCCTCTGCAACGATCTTTACCGGAGGATAGCCGTCCCTGCTTTGAAATTGAACTCCCAGGATTCTCAGGGCGTCGAGAAGCGGCCCCAGTGGCCTTTCGCGAAGACGGCTGCTGCCGTCGAGAATATATTCACCCTTTCCCAGGGAGGCCACTGTCGTCAGGAACCGGAGCGCTGTCCCATTGTTCCCCAGCATGATCACCCGTCCCGGATTATGGACATTCCCGCCCGTTCCGGTGACCGTAACATCGCTCCCTGAGATAACGATCTCGGCGCCGAGGAAACGCAACGCCTCCACGAGATACCTCGTATCCTCCGAAATGAGCGCATTGCTGAGCATGGACCTGCCTTCCGCGAGGCATGCAACGACAAGGGCCCTCTGTGTATAGCTCTTGGAACCGGGAACCTCGACAGTTGCATTCAAACGACGCACCGGTTTAATTTCCATATAAGAGGCGCTCCTTCACAACCTGTTTCATAAACTCTCTCGGGGCTTCCTGCCCTGTCCAGAGCCTGATCTGTTCCGCCCCTTGATTAACGAACATGCCGAGACCCGGTACAGTTATGCACCCTGCCTTTTCAGAATCCCGCATCAGTCTCGTCTTCAGGGGATTATAGACAACATCCACGACCCACGGGTAATTAACAAGAATTGCGCCGTTTACGGGTGATTCATCTGCAGTCTGTTTCATGCCCACGGGCGTTGTATTGATGAGACAATCCGCCCTGACCCTGCCCACCTCCGAGAGAGTGTAAAAAGAGCATCCCCACTCTTTCGCCAGCTTCTCCCCCCTTGCAACATTTCTATTGACGATAACGGGAATACCTTCTTCTCTCTCGATGCCGAAAATAGCGGCCCGCGCTGTTCCGCCGGCGCCCAGAATGGCAAACACCTTCCCTTTGATATCCGTAACGTCGCTGATGGATTGAATAAGACCGATCCAGTCGGTATTGAAGCCCTTCAGCCTGCCGTTATCATTGACGATCGTATTTACAGCGCCGATCTTCCGCGCATCAGCATCTACTTCGTCGAGATGTTCCATGACGGCAACCTTAAAAGGCACAGTGACGCTTGCGCCGCAGATGCCAATTCCCCTCATGCCTCTCACGGCGGAGCCAATATCCTGTATGCAGAACGGCAAATATTTTGCCGCGATTTCCATCTTCTTGAACGCCGCATCGTGCATAAACGGCGAGAGACTCTGTTTCACAGGATTTCCGAACAGTCCAAAGATCCGCGCATTAGGGGGCACAGATAATTTTCCTTCACTGCGAACGCCACTACCATAAAGATTCATGGCATTCTCCATCTCACCGACGGTAAGCTGACCGGGCGCCGAGGCCATTCCGTCATGGAGCGATGCGAAGCTGAGATAAGAACCGAGGAGGGGCGCCATTATCCTGCTTTGCCTTCCCTCTTCCCCCATGCAGAACGCGATGATATCATTCTTTCTATCGCGGGCGTAAGGGATCAGTCTGAGAACCGTAAAGTTATCCTCAGGACTTCTTGCAAGAGTGACTATTTTGGCAACGCCGGCGCCGCTTTCCATACAGTCTTGGTAAATGTCCTTCAATGTTTCGAATGACGGCGTTTTGCTGAAATCATGGTGCGAAATTATCACTCTGGTCCGGTTGCCGTGGGAGCTTGCCGCTGCCAGCACATCCAGGCGAAGACGCTCCGCCGTATCAAGTTCAACGTCGACATAATCCGCGCCAAGGCGGACAGCCTCTTTCAGCAAAGCGATCCTCTCTCCCTCTCCTCTGCTTTCCTCAGACGGCAAAGATCCCTTTCTTCTGTTCGTGACCAATATCTTGACGGGAATTGGATATGATCTGCACCTCTCCATCAACGTTCTTAAGTCCGCAGTTATCAAATCCATTCTCAACTCCAAGACGTGGGCGCGTGACAGACCCATCTCTATCTGGAGCAGAGCCTCTTCCTGTGTGTTTCCTGTGACGGGAATACAGATCATCGTGTCTCCTCGCCCCTGGGATATGATCCGAGGATCTTCAGGAAATTGGTCTTCCCCCTTACGGCTCTCATACATTTCCTGATTTCCGGGTCATCTGCGTGACCGGAAAAATCAACAAAGAAGAGATACTCCCATAACCTCTCTCTGAGGGGATATGATTCGATCTTCATCAGGTTAATCCGGCGCAGAACAAATGGCTCCAATGCATGATACAAGGCGCCCGGTACATGGGGAGTCCCAAAAATGATGGAAGTCTTATCGAGTCCCGTTCTCTTGGTTTCACCTTCTCCTATGACCAGAAATCGCGTCGTATTCGAAGGATTGTCTTCGATACCTTCGGAAAGTATATTGAGCCCGTACGTGGTGGCAGCAAGGCGACTCCCTATGGCGGCGCCATATTTATCCTCCCTGACAATCCGGGCTGCAGCAGCGGTGCTTTCTGCCTCGGCAAGCGCACAGCGGGGAAGATTGGTGCGCAGCCATCCCTGGCACTGCGCCAGCACCTGGGGAACCGAATAGACCCGCTTGATCCTGTCCATTCTCCTGCCCGGTGCAAGCAGGCAGTGGCTGATCCTGAGAAAAATCTCCGCCCGGATCTTAAGAGGGGTCAATATCAATCGATCGAGGGTCAGGTTAACGGAACCTTCGAGAGAATTTTCCACGGGGACAACCCCCCATTGCACCTTCCCTTTCTCAACTTCGTCAAAGACATGAAAGATCGATGCCTGAGGGATAAAACCGGTGCTTGTGCCGAAATAGGACTCTGCTGCAAGATGGCTGAATGTCGCATGCGGCCCCAGAAAGGCAACAGTAACGGGCTTCTGCAAGGCCCGCGAAGCGGAAATGATTTCCCTGAATATTGCCTTCAGGTATTTTTCAGGCAGCGTCCCTTCATTCACCTCTGCCAGGTATTCAAACAGTTTCGCTTCCTGCGAGGCGTCAAACACATCCAGTCCCTTTTTTGCCTTATCCCTACCTATTTTCATGGACAGCAGTGCCCTCTCATTGAGCAGCTTTACAATCCTGCCGTCCGTTTCCTTGAGATCACGCCGGAGGCGCTCAAGTGAGGATAATCTCATTTCTTCATTTCCTCCACCGTTTCACGCAGAACCGCTTCCGGAACGCCTCCGTTTATAAAAGGCATTCCCATCTTCTTAAGCAGGACGAAATGAATCCTGTCACCTTCTTTTTTCTTGTCCGCCCTTAACCTTGTCATGATGCCGTCCGTTGTTATTGTTTGCGGAATACGGCAGGAGAGGCCCGCACTTTCCAGCAAGTGTTCAATCCTCTCCCTATCCCTGCGTGGAAAATCATGCATGCCCTCTGATATCCTTGCGGCAGCGACCATGCCTATGGAAACGGCGGCCCCATGGGAAATAGTAAAATTAGACTCAGCTTCGATGGCGTGTCCTATAGTATGACCGAAGTTCAGCACACGGCGCATCCCCATCTCCTTTTCGTCTATTTCAACGATACCCTTCTTTATCCTGCAGGCATTTCCAATCATCTCCTCAAGAAGATCCCGATCCCTCTCTTTGATTGCCTCAATATTTCTCTCCAAAAAATCAAAGACCTCCACACTATCGATGACACCATATTTGATCGCCTCGGCAAGGCCGCTGTTCATCTCTTCTTCGGGAAGTGTATCCAGAAACTTCACGTCGATGAACACTCCCTTCGGTTGGTAAAAGGTCCCAAGCAGGTTTTTCCCTTCCGGAAGATCTATCGCCGTCTTCCCGCCGATGCTGCTGTCTACCTGGGCCACGAGGGTTGTGGGAATCTGGATATAGGGAATAGATCTCATGAACGTAGACGCGATGAAACCTGTCACGTCACCGACGACGCCGCCCCCCAGGGCGAGGAGAGCTGATTTTCGGTCAGCTCCGAGTTTTATCAATCTCTCCACTATGGCTACGGTAGTGCCGATGCTTTTTGCGTCCTCCCCCGCCGGAAACTCGATCATATCCGCCGGGAGCGCCATCTCTCTCAACCTGCCGAGGAGCTTCATTCCATAGATTGCCGAGACATTGACATCAGTAATGACAATGTAATGAAGGGCCGGCATATGCTTCGCGATGAGCAGTCCTATCCGGTCAAGAACGTCGTATCCGATGCATATGTCGTACGAGGAGGCTACTCTTTTATCCAGATTGACCTTCATACTCTTCATCGGAGCACCTGCTTCCCTTTCTTCATAACGCCCTCGAGATTTTTTATTTCTTCCATTAGCTGGTAGAATTTTTCCGGCTTGAGAGATTGACCGCCGTCGGAAACGGCCTTCTCGGGCTCGGGATGAACCTCCACGAGGAGTCCATCAGCTCCAACGGCCATGGCCGCCCTGCTCAGAGGAATCACATATTTCCAGTTGCCCGCTGCATGACTGGGGTCAACTATGACCGGAAGATGGGTTAATTCTTTCAAAACCGGAACCGCGCTGATGTCCAGTGTGTTGCGGGTGGCGGTCTCAAAGGTACGAATGCCTCTCTCACAGAGAATGACCTGATTGTTTCCTGAAGAGAGGATGTATTCCGCTGACATCAGCAGTTCCTCAATCGTGGTCATCATTCCCCGCTTCAACAGAACCGGTTTCTTTGACTGGCCAACTTTCTTGAGAAGGGGGAAGTTCTGGACATTGCGCGCCCCGACCTGCATTATATCAGCATAAGCCTCAACGAGATCGACGTCTGTCGTATTCATGACTTCCGTAACAACGGGCAAACCCGTTTTTTCCCTGGCCTTCGCCAAGAGCTTGAGGCCCTCTTCTTCCATGCCCTGGAAACTGTATGGGGATGTCCTCGGCTTGAATGCTCCGCCCCTGAGGAGGTGCGCATTCCCCTTCTTTACAATATAGGCGCTTTCCATTACCTGTTCTTCACTCTCCACGGAACAAGGGCCGGCCATGACTATGAAACGGGGACCGCCGATCTCCACTTCGCCCACCCTGATGATGGTATCCTCTTCCCTGGACTCACGGCTCGCCAGTTTATACGGCTTAAGGATGGATACGACCTTTTCTACCCCGGCGATTGATTCTGCAGACTTCAGGAAGGCCTTGCCCCGCTCGTCACCGACTGCACCTATGATAGCCCGTTCCACACCCCGTGAAGGATGGGCGTTGTAGCCCACAGATTCTATCCAGGCAATAACGTTCTCAATCTGTCCTTCGGTTGCGCCTTTCTTCATCACAATAATCACGATTCTCCCCTTTCAAAATTAAGTCTAAGAGTCTCCGCCCGCTTCACTCGCCCGCAGGCAATTAGACTGCGTCCTTCTCTCAAGGCCGTGCTTGACCGGACGCACTTCCTGCAAGTTCCGCTTTGTATGCGGGGACAGGTCTTATGGAATTAAAAAAGGCCATGGAAACATCTCTTCCCATGGCCTCACAAAATAAAAAGCCATGGGCAGCTTCCCTCAGTCTACCCATGGCTCTTATGTCTCATTTAACTGGCGCTAATACCTCCTGAGCAACAGGCAGACCAATAGGTAATAGTAGTTCCAGTAATAAAAGCCTTTGTTCAACCCGTTTGTGTTCATTCTGTCCACCACGCTCATTAACAATCGTTGTGCCGAGAAAACCATAAGCGGAAACCATTGTCAAGAAAAAAAATGAGATTCGCACATATTGTCTATTGCAAAAATTATATCACCGTGTTTTATTTAACAAAGTCAAGAAGTGGACGGATGATCCTTCTGAAATGAAAGAAGACAGATTATGATAGATAGCGTCTGGTCAATGCTGCAGAGCCTGCGGATTCAGGACGTCCTTGACATTGCCATCATATCGATAGCCATTTCCGTACTCCTGATATGGATTAAAGACAGGGCATCACGTTTTGTTTTCATCGGCATCAGTCTCCTGGGTTTTATCTATGTCATCGCCAAATTCTTCCAGCTTTACCTTACCACAGTCGTCTTACAGGGATTTTTTGCCATCCTTCTTTTCGTTCTCGTTGTTATATTTCAGGAAGACCTCCGGAGATTCTTTGAACGTCTTGCGATTCTAGGCATCATCAGGAAAAAGATTCAAAGGACGACATCACACGGACAGACCTCTGAAATCATAGCACAGACTGTAGCCGATCTTGCCCGTAAGCATATCGGCGCTCTGATCGTTATCCAGGGAAATGATCCTCTTGACAGACACCTCAGCGGCGGCGTGGAACTGAATGGCAGTCTCAGCGAGCCTCTCTTGGAAAGCATTTTTGATCCTCATTCCGTAGGCCATGACGGCGCTGTTGTTATCGACGGAAACGTAGTAACTCGTTTTGGATGCCATCTGCCCCTATCTCCGAATGCCAGTCGTTACAAAAATCTTGGTCTTCGCCACACCGCCGCCCTTGGCCTCTCTGAACGGTCGGATGCCATTTCCATAGTTGTTTCGGAAGAAAGGGGAACCATCTGCATTGCCGAAGGTGAAAGGATCAGGGATGTAAACGCGTCGGCCCTCAAGGGTGTCCTGGTAACTTATTATACAAGCAAAGCACCCGTAAAGAAGCCTGGACCTATTGCACGATGGTTAAAAGAAAATACGAAGGAGAAGGTCATCGCCGTTATCCTTGCCTGTACCCTCTGGATGATTTTCGGATACCAGAGAGAATCAATACAGAAGGATCTTACCATACCTGTCGAATACCTGAACATACCTCCTGAATGGGTAATCGAAGAGCCGAAAATTTCTGAGGCCAGGGTAATGCTTGTTGGTCCTCCGCAGGCCTTTCAGATCCTGAATATGGATGCACTCAAGATATCCTTGAATCTGTCACAGATACAGGAAGGCAGACAGGATATAGTACTCACGAAAGACATGATAGATGCTCCTTCAAACATTACCATAGTAGGGATCAAGCCCAGCCGCATCACCGTCACTGCTTCGCGGTTTGTCCATGTTTCCGTTCCTGTTGAGGTTGTAACTGAAAATGCGCCGCCTCCGGGAATTGCCGTCCAGAAGATCACAGTAACACCTCCGTCGATTGCGGTTCTGGTACCGGGCAAGCTGCTTCACACTAAAATAAGGATACGGACGGCACCGATTGACCTGCGGCCACTGACTTCAACAACTACATTTACACCGAGGCTGATCGTGCCCCCGGAGGTTCAATTCGAGGGCAGAAGAGAGCCATCCGTAAAAGTGGTAATCAAGACAAGGAGCTGATGATCATGTCCAGATGGCTCAAGAAGAGATCCGGAAAGACCGGTCTTTCCCCGGGGTCTCTCGTTCATATAGGAGAGCGGTTGACCGAAAGTACAAAAATTACTGTGTTGAACTACGACGAAGCCCACATCGAGGAGAAGGAAGTTAGCACGGCCAGTGAATGCTGGCAATTCAAGGATCGTCCAACAGTCACCTGGATACATATCAATGGCATTCATGACGTAAAGGCACTCGAAGAGTTGGGAACCATCTTCAGCCTGCATCCCCTCACCCAGGAAGATATCCTGAATTCCGACCAGCGCCCCAAGATGGAGGATTTCTGTGATTACATCTATATCGTTCTCAAAGCTTTTTACAGCAATGACGGTCAGGCAAGCGAGGTCCATTCCGAACAGATAAGCATCATCCTCGGCCGGACATTTGTCATATCCTTCCAGGAAAGGGAAACAGACATATTCAGACTCGTCCGGGAGAGAATCCGCGCCGGCAAAGGACGGCTTAGAAGATCTGGAGCGGATTACCTGGCATATGCCCTCATCGATTCGATAGTCGACAACTATTTTATTATTCTCGAACAAGTGGGTGAGCGAATTGAGGTCCTCGAGGAATCACTGATCAAAAGCCCCTCGGCAGAAATACTTCAGGCCATACAAAGCCTGAAACGAGAAATGATTTTTTTGAGAAAAACGGTCTGGCCCCTGCGGGAAGCCATCAGCAGTCTTGAACGCACGGGATGCCACCTGGTGAAGGAATCTACGGATGTTTACCTGAAAGACATTTATGATCATACGATCCAGGTGATAGATACCATAGAGACCTTCCGGGACATGCTTTCCGGCATACTTGACATATATCTCTCAAGCATCAGTAACAGAATGAATGAAATTATGAAAGTGCTAACCATTATCGCCACAATATTCATGCCACTGACATTCTTAGCCGGCGTATACGGCATGAACTTCAAGTATATGCCGGAACTCGAATGGCACTGGGGATATTTCTCAATCTGGGGCATTATGCTGGCCATCGCCATCTCCATGTTGATGTATTTCAGAAGGAAGAGATGGTTATGAATAGGGGTCTTTTATCAGATGCGTAT
The DNA here is from genome assembly GCA_003153775.1 of Syntrophaceae bacterium. GTDB lineage: Bacteria > Desulfobacterota > Syntrophia > Syntrophales > UBA2185 > Fen-1135. The sequence goes on from PMBI01000043.1 coordinate 63,282, forward strand.
ACGACAGTATGTTTGATATGAACCATTTGATGTCAATTGGCGGATGTCTTGTTCAACTGTTGCCGTCCCCGTGGCGTTAATACAAGCTTAAGCTGATTGCCGCTACTTAACTCCTGCGCGACTGCTCCTTTGGCCATGAGCAGAGAGACGGTTTCATCAAAATCCTTTTGCGATATTTCTGTATTCTCCATAAGGTCTGTCAGAGTCAGTTTTGCATCTTCTGCAACTGCCAGCTCCCGCAAGATTCTTGACTGGTTTTCTGGTTTCTTTGCCTTGTCAGGGCTCCTTACAGGCGGCGCCTTAAGTACTTGTTCTTCTATTCTGTCAGGCTGAGCGCCGTTCTTATCAACAGCCTGAGCATACTGCCTTTCATGTTTTAATCTGCTCCCATACATACGCTCAAGAAATCTGGTGGAGAACACCGCACAAATAACGCATAACCCGCTTAGGGTAAAGAGCTTCAGCGGTCTCGTCTGCCCGGACTCGAGCAAATCACTGGACAGCAGGTTGAGTAACAGCGGGACCATCAATGCAGCGACTACGCCTATCAAGCTGTGTTTGATAATTAAACTAAAAAATGGCTGATCGTCTCGCGCGCTCACGAGGGCGCTTACCATACCGCCCAAGGCCCCCGATATGACCATTATCCCGACAATCAGTATTATGTAACTTTCTGGTATGAGTTCTGGCATTTATCGCTCTGCTTCATTGACCGTCTGACCCCTGGCCTCAAAAATGCACCCACATTTCAAGCGATCCTTTTTGCGCCCGGGGATAACTCTTTCCGAGATACTTGATCTTTAGATTAATCTTATTAGAAGAAATTGAATGTGCGAAAAAATCGTTAAACTGCTTCTGCAGGAACAGCGCCGCCTGTCTGTCTTCACCATGAAAATACCTGATGTCTCTCCAGTTGTGCTGTATCCTCTCCATGTCAAGGGAGGTATATCCCTGTGTCCGTAAGAAATCGGAAAATGCCACAGCCATTTCCTTGTCCTCTTGCCTGGCATAGTGGATGTGTACCTTGCTAACCGCGGGGTATGCAGCGATATCCTTTATGGTCTCTACTCCCTCCGCCTTTCTTTGCGGGGCAATTGATTCCCTCTCAGGAACTGCCGTCTTTTCGGCGTTGCCACCCGGTTTCGCCGCATTCAGGCTGTTCATCACGGACCTGAGCTGCTGCAACTCCTGCAAGGTCTCATCCGCCTTTTTCAGCAGTACCTCGGCATTCGGAGCTCTCTTCTGATTCATGTTAGCAAGATTGGCAATCAGAAACCCGGCGCCCAAACCAATCAGCAAGCCGGCTATAAACGTCAATATAAAATGTCTCTTATGGATATATTCGACGGACTTCGTCAAAGCTTTAATCAAAACACGCAATTCGTGTTCGGTGACAATGGGAGCTGATGCATCTTTATCCATTCTTTATTGCACCTGAGGAAAACTGGCCCGCTCCGTAAACCCAGAGTGCGGAAAAGTCGTCATTTGTAACAGCGAATATCAGCCCGTTCGAGATTATGACAACAGGTCAAATTATATATATGCCAATATAAAGCCGCCAGTAGTCTTAAATGTTTTTACCGGAGATTACAAGCGCATACTTAATAAGACGCCAAATTACAAAAGGTTCGATACCCCCCACCATTCAATTGTATTTGAACCTATAGACTGCTTAGATTGCAGGCGATACAGCCTTTCCTGATTTGCGTATCTAAATAATTTCACAAAGAAAGTCAGACAGCCGACCAAAAGTTCGGGTATCCCCATAAAAAAGCAGACTGTTAAAACATGTCGTAAAATAGTGCGGTACCGTCCATTTTCTCTAAAGTATACGCCCAAGAGCGCCGATAATCCTGTTCAAGGAACCATTAATCTTTCTTTGATTAATTGCGTCAAGAAACTCGTTAAGTATTTTCGCATACTCTATGTATTGCGGCAAATACGTTGTGCCTTAAAGAGTTGATCATTCTTAAGCAACAAGAATATATTCGTTACGTTGATAACTAATTGATGGCAGCAGCGGCACGAGATTAGGACAACTCATCGTTGGAAAAAATAGGGGATCGCAACTATTAAAAAGGGCTGGGACAGGATGGAGCAGCAGGACAATAAATTACAGGCAGAAGGTGTGAAAGACAAACAAACCGTGGAACTGCCTAAGGAGAATGTTCCTCAAATTCTGGTTGTGGATGATGCCCCGGACATTATCGCGCTGCTTACGGAGACTCTTACCAGACAGGGCTATCGCGTTCGGTCAGCCTCGAGCGGCGCCGAGGCGCTGAGTTCATTCGCAGCAGAAGTGCCGGACTTGATCCTATTGGACATAAGAATGCCGGATATGGACGGTTATGAGGTCTGCCATCATCTAAAATCCAACGGACAGGGTCACGGTATGCCGGTAATTTTCATAAGCAGCCTTGATGAGACCATCGATATCGCGAAGGGCTTTCAAGCCGGCGGCATTGACTATATCACCAAACCTTTTCACTTGCATGAGGTCTTGGCAAGAGTTGAAACACACATTTCATTGCGCCGTTTGCAGATGCAACTGGAAGAGAAAAATACCCAACTTCAGCAGGAAATCGTGGACAGGGAGCGGGCTGAAGGGGAGTTAAAAAAACACAGATCGCACCTGGAAGAAACTGTTTTCCGGCGGACGGCTGACCTCAGGAGAATTAATGACGAACTGCAACATGAAGTTGTCGAGCGCGAAAAGATGGAAGGTGTGCTGGAGCAGACCAATTACAAACTTCACTCCATGGTATATGAATACGGTTTGCGTCAACAGAGGCTCAACTTGTTCAATCAAATGTCGGAGAAACTTCAGCGCTGCATCTCCCTGGAGGAAACGTACCCCGTCATAAGCCAATTCGCTCAGGATTTATTTCCTCTTGCGGCCGGATCCCTTTTCATGCTCAGCTCTCCCCAGAATTTATTTGAGGCTGTAACTTCCTGGGGAAAGGCGCTGTCCGGGGAAAAAACTTTCCCCGCAGAAAATTGTTTCGCTCTTCAGGAAGGAAAAATACACATTACTGCCGATTTCCGCTCGGATTCATGCTGCCGGCATATCTTAGGCGGCGGCAGGAAAAGCGGTTTGTGCGTTCCCTTGATGGCACAGGGAGAGACCCTGGGAATGCTTCATTTGCAGCAGAGGATTTCCCCATCAACTTCCGCCCAGCCTGGATTTGATGAACTTTCGGAAGGATTTAATGACGAGATGCAGCAACTGACCGTAACGGTGGCTGACTATCTGGTTCTGGCGCTCTCAAATATAAAGCTTAGAGATACGTTGAAACAACAGGCTATTCATGATCCCCTTACGGGTCTTTTCAATCGCCGCTACATGGAGGAAACTCTAATCCGGGAAATAAGTCGAGCCAAGCGTTACGAAACTCCCCTCGGAATTATTATGATAGACCTCGACCACTTCCGACGATTCAACAATACTTTCGGCCATGAGGCAGGCGACTTGGTACTCCGTGACCTGGGGAAATTCCTGCAAAGCAACATTCGCAAAGAAGATGTCGCCTGCAGGTACGGCGGTGAAGAATTTACCCTTATATTACCCGGGGCCCCTATGGATATAACCGAAAAACGCGCCGAGACGTTAAGGACGCTCGTACAGGATTTGGAGATTTACTATAACGGCAGGCCGCTTGACAGCATCACGCTTTCCCTGGGAGTCGCCAGCTTTCCGGAGCATGGAGGGACAGGAGAGACAGTTCTCCAGGCCGCCGATGCCGCCCTTTACGCTGCGAAGCGCGCCGGGCGCAACAAAGTATCAACCGCGGGCAAAGAAGAGCCGGCGCGTACTGCTCAAATCTACTCTTTCAGCAATTAACTTCCCGCCAGGTGTTTTCTCATTCCTGCTTCTTGACTTACTATCCTGTGCTGTCTTATAATCTCGTCCGTAAGAAACGGCAGCCCTGAAATTTACTTTCAAACAGATTGTTTCACCGTAAATGACTTCCGCCGAGGTGCAGAGATGGCAAGAAATAATGATATGAATAGGTCCGGCGAGGGACTAAAGATCGGACGCGTCGTAAAAGAACTCCGGCACAAGAAACAGATCACTCTTCATGATCTCGCAGCGAAGACCGGTATCGCCAAGACCGTTCTGGATGAGATTGAAAATGGCGATGTGGTACCCCCTGTGGCCACACTCCTGAAACTGGCGAGGGCGTTCAACGTTGGCATGGCCTCTTTCTTCGAGGAGGAAGCGGCTGATACGAAAATATCCGTCACCCGCAGCGGCGAAAGAGTCAAGATAAAACGCCGTCCCCACCATCACCATGAAGGTGAGATCGATTATATTTACGAATCCCTTGAAACGCACAAGGGCGACAAGCATATGGAACCTCTCCTGGTGGAGTTTCAGCCCGTGGATACGGGTGATATGGTGTTTACAAACCACGAAGGTGAAGAATTCTTATTTGTCCTCGAAGGGAGGCTGGAATTCCGGACCGACGAGCGTGTGGAAAGGCTTGATCCGGGCGACACAATCTACTTTGAATCGGACATAAATCACGGCCTCCGGTCTCTCGGCGGAAAACCGGCCAGGGCAATAGCTGTGGTATGGAGCAAGGCATAAACATGCGGACAGTTGACTATGCTTGAAATCCGCTTTCACGGGCGCGGCGGCCAGGGCACCGTAGTTGCAACAATCCTGCTGGCCAAGGCTTTCTTCCGCGCCGGCTACCAGGTGCAAAGTTTTCCTTTCTTCGGCGTAGAAAGGCGGGGAGCCCCTGTGGAGGCTTATGTCCGTCTTGACAAGGAAAAGATTTTGCTGCGGACAAATGTGAATTACCCTGATCACGTAGTGGTCCAGGATCAGACTCTTCTCCACAGTATTAGCGTTACACGGGGACTCAAGCCGGGCGGATGGGTGCTTATCAACGGCTCCGCCGCCCCCATCGAACGAAAGCCGTTCGAAGGCTACCGGCTGGCCTTTGCAGATGCAAACCGGATCGCCTTAAGAAACCAACTGGGTACGAGGACCCATCCTATCGTCAACACAGCCATGATGGGGGCCTTTGCGCGTATGATGGATATGCCTCCCTTGGATGCCATCCGCGCCGTCATTGAGGAGGAAATACCCGACACACATAAGCAAAATATTGCGGCTGCAGAAGACGCTTACAGGGAAGTCCAGCTTCTGGGACTCATAGAACCTGCTTCCGCACCGGGCCCAGTGACAGCCGGAAATTCATAGGGGAATGAAACATGAATGAAGCAGACACCCTTTCTCCTCTATTGATTCCCTGTTCTTCCCAATCTACGGAAAGCAATAAAACAGGGTCGTGGCGCTTTCTGCGTCCTCAGTTCGATGAGAAAACATCACCGTGCAGCGCGACCTGTCCAGCGGGCGAAGACATCGCTCGCATCGAAATGCTGAGCGCCCAGGGATCATTCAAGGAGGCCTGGGAAATGATTCTCCAGGAAAACCCGTTCCCCGGCGTCTGTGGGCGTGTTTGTCCCCATCCCTGCGAGGGGGTATGCAACCGCCGGGAGTTCGACGAAGCCATAGCCATTCACTCCATAGAACGCTTTCTTGCAGAGACCGCCGGCCGTTATGACCTGAAGCCCATTCTCACGCGACTCGCAGCCAAGAAACAGAGAATAGCAATAGTCGGCGCAGGGCCTGCAGGCCTCTCAGCCGCATATTTCCTCGCGCTTTTGGGATATTCCTGCGATGTCTTTGAGGCTATGCCTGAGCCTGGCGGGGTATTGCGCTGGGGGATACCCGTCTACCGTCTTCCCCTGGCGGCGCTGAGAAGCGACATAGCTAACATCGAAGCACAGAACGTCCGTATCCTGACAGGGCAAAAGATTGGAAGCGAATTTTTGCAAGATGCCGCAGGACGTTACGATGCGGTCTTCATGGGCTGCGGACATTCCCGCACAGTGAAGCTGGGAGTTCCCGGCGAGAAGACGAATGCGATCGAAAACGGGCTCCAGTTCCTTGGGCAGCTTCGTCAGGGTAACACGATTCCTCTCCTTGGTGTCTCCGCCGTCATCGGCGGCGGGAACACGGCAATAGACGTGGCGAGGAGCGTCATCCGCTGCGGCGGGAAGGCCGTCATTTTATACAGACGCCGGCGGCGCGATATGCCGGCCTTTGAGGAAGAGGTACAAATGGGCATCGAGGAGGGCGTGGAACTGAGGGAACTGGTCACTCCTTTAGGAATAACAACAGACGGAGCACAATACACTTTAACACTTCAGGAGATGAAAATCTCCGGAGAAGACAGCCGCGGCCGGGCTAACATTCTCCCGGATGAAGGAAAGACCCGTGAACTCCGCGTTGAGCGGGTCTTCAAGGCGACCGGCGCGGAACCGGCAGAAGACTGGTACAATCCCCCGGATAAGACCAAGGTATCCCTTACGCTCTCCCATACCATTCTGATCTCTCCGGAAAGCGGACCTGCATTGGCTTTCGGAGGAGATCTTACAAATGAAACAAAGAGCGTCGCCCATGCCGTCGCTTCCGGTAAACAGGCCGCGATGGCCCTCGATATTTTCTTTCACGGCGGTATGGAGGCCATCGTGCCGAAACTCGCGGAATGCCGGGTGGGACAGGGACCATCACTTTCCATGGAAATGTACATGGAAGGAAGCCGCCGCCTCAGAAATACCCATGTTGTGAGCTACGAAGAAATCAATACCGACCATTTCCAGTTCCAGCCCCGGATTACTCGGCCGCGCCTCTTGAAAGAGGAGCGGCGAACTTCCTTCAAGGAGATCGATCTGAAGATTTCCACCAATCTGGCCATCAGGGAGGCCGAGCGCTGTTTCAACTGCGGAATCTGCAATCAGTGCGATAACTGCTACATGTTCTGCCCTGATATTGCAGTTATCCGGGAAAAGAATAACAACGAACGCCACATCAACTACGACTACTGCAAGGGCTGCGGACTCTGTGTGGTGGAGTGCCCGCGTAATGCCATGACCCTCAGGGAGGAAGATATATGAAACGGGTCATTGAAGGAAGCCATGCTGTTGCCGAGGCAGTGCGTCTGGCGGGGGTTCAGGTGATTTCGGCATATCCCATTACCCCCCAAACGCACATCGTTGAGCTTCTCTCGGAATACTGTGCCAGCGGGATCATGGATGCGCGTTTCCTCCGCGTGGAAAGCGAGCATTCCGCCCTGGCGGCGCTGATCGGGGCACAGAGCTGCGGGGTGCGGACCTTCACAGCCACATCATCGCAGGGACTTGCCTTGATGCACGAACTCCTGCACTGGACATCGGGTGCACGGCTGCCCATCGTCATGGCCGAGGTAAACCGTGCTCTTGCCCCTGGTTGGAACATCTGGACAGATCAGACGGACAGCCTCGCCCAGCGCGACACCGGATGGATACAACTCTACTGCGAAGACGGCCAGGAAGTCCTGGATTCAATGCTCCAGGCGTATCGGCTGGCGGAGCGTGTATACCTGCCGGTGATGGTGGTTCTTGATGCCTTTTACCTCTCCCACACCTACGAGCCTGTCGATGTGCCTGCAGAGGCAGACGTTGACCGTTTCCTTCCCCGGTATGAACCCCGATTTCAGGTCGATACGGAAAATCCCTGCGCCTTCGGACAGCTTGTACCGCCAGGCTTCTACATGAAAATGCGCCAGAACATCGCCATGGCCATGGACGAGGCCTTGGTTCGCTTCGACCAAATCCAGGAAGAATTTTACGGGATATTCCAGCGCCGCTATGGTCCCGTGGAGGCCATATCTTGTAACGATGCAGAAATCATTCTCGTGACCTCGGGAACGGCAACCAGTACATGCCGCCTGGTACTGAGGAAACTGAGGGACAGGGGCGAAAAGGTCGGTATTCTGAAAATGAAGTTGTTCCGTCCCTTCCCCGTTGCCATGGTCAGAAAAGCCACTTCGCGGGCAAAAAAAATTGCTGTCATCGACCGGAACTTTTCCTTCGGGGCCAGCGGCATCTTTGCCCAAGAGCTGCGCGCCGCATTATGCAACACCCCCGGACGTCCTCCAGTTTTCGGCTATATCGCGGGAATCGGCGGCCTCGACATAACGATGGAACTGCTCGAAGAAATATACTGGAAGACCAAGGAGGCAGCATACCCGGAAAATGAAAGCGTGTGGATGGGAGTTTAAGAGGTGATTCATGGAACTCGATACGAAAGATGATGAGTACATGTACTCGGGACACGTCGGCTGTCCCGGATGCGGCGCGGCCATCGCCATGCGGTTCACACTGAAGGCCCTCGGGGCAAAGACTATCGTGGTGCTGCCGGCGTGCTGCTGGTCCATTATTGCCGGCCCTTATCCGCAGTCGACCCTGAAGGTTCCTGTCATCCACTCCGCTTTCGAGACCGGCGGGGCCGTAGCGAGCGGTGTCCGGGCCGCCCTCGATGTGAAAGGTGATACGGAGACCACCGTCGTCACCTGGGCTGGTGACGGCGGCACTTTCGATATCGGTTTTCAGGCCCTGAGCGGCGCCGTTGAAAGGAACGAGGATTTCATCTACGTGTGCTACGACAACGAGGCATACATGAATACGGGTGTACAGCGCAGCTCGTCCACGCCTTACGGCGCCTGGACGACAACCACACCCGGGCAGGATTGGAAAAAAATGCGCAAGAAGAACATCGTTGAGGCGCTGGTTGCCCACCGTATTCCATATGCCGCTACGGCAAACATCGCCTTTCCTGAGGATCTCGTCCGCAAAGTTCAGAAGGCCAAGGCCTTGAAGGGTTCCAAGTTCATCCACGTCTATGCAAGCTGTCCCACGGGATGGCGCATCCCCTCGGAGATGTCCGTCAAAATTGCCCGCATGGCGGTGCAGACGAATATCTTCCCTCTTTATGAAGTCGAAAATGGCAACAAATACACTATCAACTACAAACCCAAGGAATACCTCGTGAGAGAGTATTTCAAGCTTCAGGGACGGTTCAGGCATCTGACGGACAGAGACCTGGATCAAATTCAGGAGATGGTGAACGAGGACTGGGAAGTCCTCCTTCGCAAGGCCGCCGAGCGCGTCTGAATTAAACAAATGAGAACAAAACATATGATGGCTCAAGAAATAAGTACCGCAGAAACTCTGATAGATATAAACCTCAGAATGGAGGCATTAAATGAAGATCAGGATATTAATGGTAGTAATGACAGCCGTACTGGTGACATCTTTTTCATATGCCGCAGAGAAGGGCAAGATTTCTCCATCGACAGCCCCTGGAAACATCGATACAGTGTCGATGATTCCGCCGGCTCCGACCAATCTCATGGCCGCGGCTGATACCGCCGGTCATGTTAAACTTACTTGGTCATACAGCACTGCTGATGCAAAGAACATAAAGAGCTTTATGGTGGAGCGCCGGCCGGAGGCGGGAGGAGACTATGCGCAGATCGCCGTCTTAGGCACCGGAGGCTATAATGTCTTCACTGACGAAGATCCCCTGTTGAAACCCGGGGCAAGATATTTTTACCGGATGCGTGCCTATAACGGCAGCACGTACTCAGGCTATTCCAATGAATATCCGGCAAATATTTGGAGTAACTGGCCCAGTCCACCCAGCATGATGCAAGTGGAATTTGCCAACCTTGTAAATGGCATCAAATTACGCTGGCAAGACGCCCAGCGCGAGACAAAATATATTTTATACCGCTATGAGCCGGGCAAAGGCAAACAGCAGATCGCTGAGCTCCCCGCAAATACCACCCAATATATAGATAACAAGGACCTGAAATTCGATGTTAAATACGTCTATACCTTAACGGCCTACAACTCGAGTGGTGAGGCCTCGGGCCAATGCGAGGCAATCATACCCGGCCCGTCAGCAGCGCCATCAAATTTTCATGCTCATCCTCCGATGGCCACTTCCAGCAGGACGCTGCAGTTGACTTGGACAGACAATGCCAGTAATGAGGACGGGTTCTGGATTGCCCGGAGACCATCTTATCAAGGTAATTATCCAAGTTCTCCTACGATAAAGCTGGGACCAAATGTGACCACATACCTTGATACAGGCCTGGAGCCGGAAACAACCTACTATTACATTATCGCATCCGTCAGGGCGAACAATGTCACTCCATCGCCGGAGGAAACCAGTGCCACGACAAATCCTTATCCACCCGAGAATCTGCAAGCCGCAGCCTCATCTTTATCGGAAGTAAAATTGACCTGGGCGAACCGTTCAAAGACTGCAGATCTCATCATGATCGAGAGAAGAACGGGAAGCGGCAACTTTGAAAAAATATTTCAGAAGCAACCGGTGGATCTTAACACATATACGGATAAGGGACTCAAGCCGGGTACATCCTATTCATACAGGCTTGTTGTCATGAAACTGCCGTTCAACGCGTCGGACTACACAGCGGCAGTTTCCATAGTGACCCCTACCGGTCAGTAGACACTCAAAGGCGTAAAGATCTCTCGACAAAAGCATTTCGGCAAACAGGAAGGAGACCCGGTATTAACGCGGGTCTCTTTCCTGTTTCATCTGACTCCTTTTACTTATCGTTGTTGCCTGTATTAGGGTGTAAGTCCCGTCGTACATCGAATGTGTTACAGATGGTTGATATCATTTTCCCGTGACTGATGTTTACAAATGCGGCAACCCGGAAAATCCGAGGCATTCACAGCCGGTCATAGTGGAGAAGCAACTTCGCATTAAAGTCAGCGTTCTCCGTTGTACCCCGCAGCCAAATTATATTGACTTGCGTCGCCGCCTCCCCTATACTTCGCTGGCTGATGAAGGATAATTTGTTGATGAAAATATTTGCCGGAACGGTGCCTTCCTGAAGTGAAAATAATCATATTATATTTAACGTGCTTCTCACTATGCTTTGCCGCTCTCCCCGTGCGTGCAGAAACGAAGACATTTATCCGTGAATACACATACGAAGCCGGCGAAATAGACAGCAAGATATCGTGCCGTGCCATCGCCCTTGAACAGGTAAAGAGGCTGCTTCTCGAGGAGCTGGGCACGTACGTGGAAAGCGTTACCGTCGTCAGAGATTACCAGGTTGCCAAAGATGAAATAACGACTCTGGCGGCAGGCGTAGTCGAGACAACTATTCTCGAAGAGAAATGGGATGGAAAGGAATATAGGCTTAAGGCGAAGATAACTGCCGATCCCGACGAGGTTGCCTCCTCGATAGAAAAACTGCGGAATAATCAGCAACTGGTTAAGGATCTTGCAGAGGCGAGGGACGAGGCGTCACAAGCGCTCAAACAGATCGACGCTTTGCAGCAGCAACTGGCGGCGGCCGAAGCGACCACAGAGAAGCGGGAAGAGTATAAAAAAGCAGTTAATACGCTGGTAGCCACGGATTGGTTTGAAAAGGGGCAGTACCAAACGTACGCAGGTAATTACCAGGAGGCCCTGAGGGCATATGACATGGTTGTCGTATTAAGACCCAATGATGCCAAGGTCTACAGCAATCGCGGGGCGCTGTATGTTCAACTTGGAAGGTATGACAGCGCGATGAAGGACATGAATAAGGCCGTCGCCTTGAACCCCCAGAATAGAACGACCCTTTATAACAGGAATCTTATTTACAAGAAGCTGCAGGAGACCAGGCCCGTTAAGATGCCGCAGAAGGAGATCCTTCTCAGGAGGTATGACGAGAGGACACAGCTGAGAGACAGGGAAAGGAAGGAGACCGCCGATCGCCTTAAGGTGGGCCAGGATAGAGATAAGCAGAGACTCCTCAATAAGCCGCCCGACAGACAGCTCAAGGAACGCGATGAACAATTAAGAAGAGACAGGCAACTTGTCCAAAGAAAGAGATCTGAGGATAAATATAAACAGAAGGAGCAACGGGAAGACTTGAGGAAGAAAAGAGAAATGGAGGAGAAGAGGAGAAAGCAGAAAAAGCGCGAGCTGCCCAAACCCAGACCGGAAGACGAGAAAAAATAGAGATGATTAGAGGAGCGTCAGGTGTAAAAAATGAACGGGGATATGGCAGTCATGAAGACTCACCAAGGAGCTGATGTATGCCTACTATGGAACTAACGAAAGAAGGAGCCGTTTATGTCCTGACCCTGACCAACGGCGCCAACGCCAATACCCTGACCGAAGACGTGGTCGGCGAGTATCATGACATAATGGATGAACTTGAAGCCTCCGCAGAGAACTGTGCCTTGATTTTGACGAGCAGTGATCCGAAATTCTGGTGTAATGGCATCAATCTGGATTGGCTCCTCAAGCAGCCGCACGATTATTTTCCGAAATTCATAGAGATTCTTGACGAATTATTTCTAAGATTCTCCCTGCTCCCCATGCCTACGATCGGGTGTCTAACGGGTCATGTCTACGCTGGCGGCGCCATTCTCGCCACAACGCTGGATTTCCGCCTAATGAGGGAAGAAAGGGGTTTCTTTTGCTTTCCTGAAGTGGACATCAAGATTCTCTTCAGCCCGATCATGTATGAAATCCTTCTCTTGCTACCAGACCACTACGCTCTGAATGAACTCGTACTCACGGGCAAGCGAGTAGGGGGCAAGGAGGCGCTGGCCATGAAGATTGTCTCGGCCGTGTACCCCGAAGAAACGCTTTATGATAAGGCAATGGCACTGGCAACAGAGCTGGCCAAGAAAGACCGCAGGACATACGCCCATATCAAACGGGGGTTGAGGCAAGCTCTGGTGAAATACACTCTTTGAGGATTTTCTGAGAATGCGAGAAAAGGAAATTGCGAATATTGCGCACGTTGAGGATAAGTGCAGCAGTCTCCATCTTACAATATTAGATAGACTGCCGTGATTCTTCGTCCCTCGCAATGACGAGGCGAAGCCTTTAAAAAGATCGTCATTCTTTTAGGCCGTATTTTTTAAGTTTGTAGCGCAGCATGCGCTCGCTGATGCCGAGGATTTCGGCGGCCTTTGTCTGATGATCGCCTGACTTCTCCATGGCCTCGAGAATCAATTTGCGTTCCATTTCTTCAATTGATCCCCGCAGCAAACCCTCTCCCTTTTTCCCTGCATCTTCAGGATAGATCCTGTCTTCGTCGAATGGCAGGTCATCTATGGAGATGACCGAATTTCGGGATATCACCACAGCGCGTTCAATGATATTTTCCAGTTCCCTGACATTGCCCGGATAATCATATTTCAAAAGCAGGTCCCTCGCTTCGCTGGTTATACCCGTCACGGTTTTGCCGTTGTCCGCGGCAAAGCGTTTGAGGAAGTGATCTATGAGCGGGGGTACGTCTTCCTTTCTCTCTCTCAGGGGGGGTATGTCCATCACAACCACGTTCAACCTGTAGAATAGGTCTTCCCTGAATGTTCCCTCTTTGACCTTGGATTCCAGATCGCGATTGGTTGCACTGATAATCCGCACATCGGAGTGGATGGTCTGATTGCCGCCCACACGCTGGAATTCGCGCTCCTGCAAAAAGCGAAGTAATTTTACCTGGACGGAAGTGGTTATATCGCCAATCTCGTCCAAGAAGAGGGTCCCGCCGTCGGCTTCCTCAAATCTGCCAATCCTTCTCGCCGTTGCACCTGTGAATGCCCCTTTTTCATGACCGAAGAGCTCGCTCTCCAAGAGGCTCTCCGGGAGTGCGCTGCAGTTTACCACACTGATCAGTTTTGCTGAACGGGGGCTGAGATTGTGGATCAACCTGGCCAGCAATTCCTTGCCCGTTCCGCTTTCTCCCTTGATAAGAACAGTGGCGCGGCTCACTGCGATTCTGCTCGCCATATTGATCAGGACATCCATTTTATGACTCTGATAAATGATCTTGTCCATGGTGACGCCCTTCTCCGAGAGTTCCTGACGGAGAATCTCATTTTCACGGATCAGGGTACGCCGCTCTGATACTCGATCCACGTGGATCAGGAGTTCATCGAATTCAACAGGTTTTGTAATATAGTCTATGGCGCCGGCTTTCATGGCGTCCACTGCCGTTTCTATCGTTCCGTATGCGGTAATGATAATCACGTCGATTTCCGGATTGATTTTCTTCACCTCTTTGAGGACCTGCATGCCATCCATGCCCGGCATCTTGTAATCCAGGAGGATCATATCAAAATGACCCTTTAAAACGGACTGGATGGCGGTGTCTCCATTCTCAGCCTCCGCTACACTATGTCCTTCTCTGACGAGAAAATCGCGGAGCATCTCTCGCTGGGACTGGCCATCCTCGACCACGAGTATGTTTAACTTCTTCATGCCTGAATTCCTTTAGACCGTGCCATTCTTCTCTCCCACCCTTCCTGCAGGCAGTGATATCTCGAAGGTCGTCCCCGAACCCGGCTGACTTAAAACACGAATCTCTCCCCCGTGACCGCGGATAATCTCATGTGCAAGGGGAAGTCCGAGACCCAATCCCTTTTCCTTCGTCGTATATTCAGGATTGAAAATGCGCTCTATCTCTTCAGGGTCCATACCGCATCCATCATCGGAAATTTTTATTATGACCCGGTCCTTTCCGCTCGAATCAACGACAATACGGACGGTGCCCTCACCGGAAATGGATTCCATGGCATTCTTTACGAAATTAAAAATGGCCTGCTGCAGTTTGTCTACGTCCATGGGAATAATTGCATGGTTATCTTTGTACCTGGTATCCAATGTGATCCCTTTTAATTTTGCCTCTTCCTGAATGAGATTGACAATCTTTTGAAGAACCTCTGCAACAGGATATTCGTGCAGCTCCAAACGCCGGCTCTTTGAGAACGTCAGAAATTCTTCGATAATTCCATCCAAACGTCGGATTTCATCACGGATCACACCGGCCAGTGTCTGGAACTCCTTGATCTTGTCCTCATCAGCCGGCATGAACTCCCGCTTCAGTCTCTGACTGGCCATACTTATGGCATTAAGGGGATTGCGAATCTCATGAGCGACACCTGCGGCGAGCTGCCCAAGGGCAGATAACCTCTCGGCTTTCTCGAGCTGTCTTTCCATCTCCACAATTCCTGCCAGATGCCTGTTCTGATTGTGATAGAGTATCCACATCGCCAAGAGCGTAATCAAGATTACAGAGGACATAAAGAAGATCATATTACGCTTGTTCTCAGCAAGGATTTCATCCGTTCCCTCGCGATCAAGACCAAGCCTCGCGACCCCTGCCACCTTGCCGAACAGGTATATGGGTGCAGCCATCTCCAGAACTTTCTTGTCATGGGAAACAATCTTCCGGCTTTCAAATTTCTTTGTACCGGCAAGGATTTCATCAATACGCATCTTGCCTTGTTCATCTTTATCAGGTGCCTGCCCCGAACTGCCAAGGATCATGTCACGCTGATCCATGATCTTAATATAGACCAAACCCTGTCCCTGCCCCAATCTCTCCAGGGCCTTTTCTATGGATACCTTAATGCCCCAATATCTTTGCCCGTCGCGATCCAGAGCGATAATGACTGTCCCGCTCCCATCCGTTCGCCGTAATGCTACAAAACCGATCTTCTTGTCCTTGCCAAGCCTTGAGAAAAGATCAATGGTGATGGCGTCTCTTCCCAAAACCCTGTCCGCATCTCCGCCAATGAGGTCCGCATGCAGAGCCCTGCTCTGGTAGACGACCTTTCCCCTTCTATCCAAGACGGCCACAAACCATAGACCCTTCTCTTCGGCAAATTTTCCCAGATATTCGTCGCTCAGGTGATGCGCCTTCCATTGATTATCAATTTCGCGTCCCATATCCACAAGGGCAGCTGTTAGTGACTTCTGCGGTAATAAGGCCTCATCAACAGGGGGAGCAAAGGTACCGCCGCTATCCCTCTGATAAGCCTGAATCAGCGCATTGAGGTTTTCCTGGGCAAGCCTCTCAACAACCCCGATTATGGCCAGGCCCTGGCTCTCCATGAAACCCATAAGGCTCCTGTCGCTTCGCCGGATGTCCATGATCCCCATGATCAGAATAAGACAGATGAAGACGGTACAGACAATCGTAACGGCGATGGGCTGCAAGAAACGCCGGCCATAGTCGGGAGCGCGGTGCTGCCATATAACTTTATTCTGTGCCTTCATCTACCAATACCCATGCAACTCTTCGTATATATTATACTTTATATCTACAACCCCGATTCGTCGCCGCTAAAGGGAAGCAGCGCTTATACTGTCTTTTAGAGGTGTGCCATCATATTTCATCGGCATGAAAAGTCAACGAATTCTTTCCCCTAAAATTGCAGAATGGACTGAAAAAATCCGACAATTATGTCGATCCCAAAAACAATTGACGTTCATCTCTTAAGTAGTTGTTTTTTCAAGCGCTATAACCATTTACCAGCAACCCTCATCGACATTTATTGCCCTTTCCTTTCTTCCGGCGGCCACGCCATTTACCTCAGACATACCCCATTAGTTACGTAATATAAATGACTTACACGCATTTGCCGGATCATGGCATGACCTATGCATCCTCAAAGCATAACAACAAGTTAATTATCGGTTAATAACGGGCATGATTGGCCGGTAGTAAACTCCAAAACTAAGAAGGTAAACACCTTCACTCCTCCTGACCTTGGGGAGACTTCAAGTCTCCCCTTTTTTTTTGCCTTGTTCATGCGCTGACTCTCGCAACTTCCGCCATTTCTCGATTCTATCTTTGATGATCTTCTCATGTCCCCTCGCTGTGGGCCTGTAATAAACCTCTCCCATGAGTTCGTCCGGCAGATAGTCCTGGGGGACATAGGCATCCTCAAATTCATGGGCGTACTGATAGCCCTTGCCGTAACCAAGATCCTTCATCAAACGCGTCGGGGCATTCCTTATATGGAGCGGCACGGCGAGGGTGCCGGTTTCGCTTATCCTTTCTTTGACCTTGCCGTAAGCAATATAAAGTGAATTGCTCTTCGGGGCAGTAGCAAGGTAAACGGCGGCCTGGGCGAGGGCAAGTTCCCCTTCAGGAAGACCGATAAAATGAAATGCCTGCATGGCTGAAACTGAGATTCCGAGAGCCGCAGGCTCGGCGTTGCCAACATCCTCCGAAGCGAATCTCACCATGCGCCTGGCTATGTAGAGGGGGTCTTCGCCGGCGGCAAGCATGCGGCCCAGCCAGTAGAGGGCGGCGTCCGGGTCACTGCCACGAAGGCTCTTGTGAAAAGCTGAGATGAGATTGTAGTGTTCCTCACCTCCCTTGTCATACTGCAACGCCTTCTTCTGGAGGGCTTCCTCCACCACGGCGCGAGTAATTTTTCTTGCGCCCGTCTCCTCTTTTCGCAGGAGAGACGCTGCCGCCTCAAGGCTGTTCAAGGCCATGCGGGCGTCTCCGTCGGCCGACCAGATTATATGCTCAACCGCGTCCGGTTCTGTCTCGAAAGCAAGGTCTCCTAAGCCCTTTTCTTTGTTATGCACGGCCCGGTTGATAATAACCGCCAGTTCGCTGTCTGAATAGGGCTTCAGCAGCATGACCCGCGTCCTGGACAGGAGCGGCGAAATCACTTCAAAGGAGGGATTTTCCGTAGTCGCACCAATGAGTGTAATGAGGCCTTTTTCGACATGGGGCAAGAAAGCGTCCTGCTGTGCCTTGTTGAATCTGTGGATTTCATCTACGAAGAGGATCGTTTTCTTGCGGTGGTAACGCCATTGGGATTGCGCTTCATCAACAACAGCCCGGATCTCTTTGACGCCCGAAAGGACAGCGGAGAAACTCACAAAATGGGATTTTGTTTCATGGGCGATGACGCGGGCCAGGGTGGTCTTCCCCGAGCCGGGCGGTCCCCAGAAGATCATCGAAAAAAGCCTGTCTTCTTCAATGGCTCGCCGAAGAAGGCTGCCCGGGCCCAAGAGGTGTGACTGCCCGACGAATTCGTTGAGAGCCCGGGGGCGCATCTTATCTGCCAGGGGACTGAGATCGATGTCGGTGTCTTTCTGATCAAAGAGATCCATAATAATCACTCATCTTTGATTTGAGCACTTTTTTTCGCCGCCTCGACGAGTTCGATAAGCGTTGTGATTTTGTCCTTAGGCATCCGACCGATAAAGGCATTCCATGACTCTTCGGTGATGGTTTCTCTCAGGTACTGTTCAATGGGAAAAAAGGGATACCAGCAACTGATGATGCGAAGGCACGGCAGGTCTCCGCCCTCCTTCCGGCAGTATGAGAATTTGACTTCACCCCCAAGACGGGAACACCTGAGTTCTAATTGGTCATACTTATCCACGATATCAGCTCGCTGCATTAATAATGCCATTTGAAGCTCTCCGCAGCAAGCTGCGGGCACTGCGTTCGCTACCGAATTCAGGCATGTCTTATAACATGTCTAAAAACAAATAAGCCGTCAAGGGGAATCTTGTTTTTCCCCTGACGGCTTAAGCGTTTATGGAAGGCTGATTTATTTATGGCTTCGGTAGTCCCTCAATGGCCTTCAATGCCCTCCGGATCTCTTCATCCGGCAACTCATAGGCCTCAAGCTTTCCCGATAAATAGGCGTCATAAGCCGCAAGATCAACAAGGCCGTGGCCGCTCCAATCGAAGAGGATGACCTTCTCCTTGCCTTCTTCTTTCGCCTTCATGGCCACATCCACCACAGCGGCGATGGCGTGATTCGTTTCCGGCGCCGGTATAAAACATTCGGTCCGGGCCCACTTCACGCCTGCATCAAAGGTCTCCATCTGATTATATGCCCTCGCCTCAACCAGTTTTTCATTGACGAGGTGGCTGACGATGGGGGCCATGCCGTGATAGCGTAATCCTCCCGCATGGATTGGCGCCGGCACAAAATCATGCCCTAAGGTATGCATGGGAAGGAGGGGCGTCAATTTGGCGAGGTCACCGAAGTCATAGGCAAATGGTCCTTTGGTCATGGTCGGGCAGGAGGTCGGTTCCGCGGCAATGATCTGGACTTTCTTGCCATGAATCTTATCTCTTGCGTACGGAAGAGCTATCCCGGCAAAATTGCTTCCGCCGCCTGCACAGCCTATCACGACATCGGGATATACGCCTATCTTCTCCATCTGCTTCTGCGCCTCCAGGCCTATGATGGTCTGGTGCAAGAGGACGTGATTCAACACACTACCGAGGGAATAGCGCGAGTCTTTATGGGTGACGGCATCTTCAACAGCTTCACTGATGGCAATGCCAAGGCTGCCAGGCGAATCCGGGTGTTCCGCCAGCACCTGCCTTCCCGCGTTTGTCATGGTGCTCGGACTGGGGATGCATTCTGCTCCCCAGGTATTCATCATCATGCGACGGTAAGGCTTCTGCTCGTAGCTGACCCTCACCATGTATACCCTGCATTCAAGATCGAATATCTTGCATGCCATGGCCAGCGCGCTTCCCCATTGGCCTGCCCCGGTTTCCGTAGCGAGCCGCTTAATTCCAAAGACTTTATTATAATAGGCCTGGGCAATGGCTGTATTCGGCTTATGGGAACCGGCAGGGCTGACACCTTCATTCTTGTAGTATATCTTAACAGGAGCGCCCAAGAGTTTCTCAAAATTAAAGGCCCGGTAAAGTGGTGTCGGCCGCCATAGGAGATATTTCTCCAGGACAGGTTCGGGAATGTCGATCCAGCGTTGTTGGCTAACTTCCTGTTCTATGAGATTCATGGGAAAGACAGGGGATAGATCGTCAGGCCCAACAGGCTTCCCTGTTCCCGGATGAAGGGGTGGCTTCATGGGAGTCGGCAAGTCAGCCTGGATGTTGTACCATTGCTTCGGTATCTCGTTGTCGTTCAATACTACCTTGACCTGTTCCATATCATGTTCTCCTTTGGTATTTATTGAGAGCTTTGCCAAACCCTGCTCTTGTCATTATTTCTTATCAAAGCCGGCGACACTCCCAGTTATACTTCGAGGTTCGAAAGCAACCCTTTATGCCTTCGATACCATAAGTTGGGAAATATTTTGTACAGCACCCTCGAGAAGGGCCCGATATACTCTCTCGTTCTTCTGTCGAACTGGCACGCCTGGATGATCTGCTCCTTGATATCCTTTTTATGCCCCACTTCATTAAATATCTTATAGGCGCAGTGAAAAAGCGGACTGTACATATTTTTCTTTTCAAGATATTTATTTACGTTTCTTATGGTATTAGGCCCTTCCGGTGTGCCGTCGATCTTCTCAAGCACCTTGATATTCGTTTCAATGGGATTCCCTGTATATAATTCGTAATAAAATTTCCCATACCGGTAATTCTTGCTCGCGACGGATGACAAGGTTATATACATATCCCCGACACCCGCCTGGCTGTGAAACGCCTGGAAACCGCCGCCAAGTAATTTTGCGAGCGATCGTATCTCCACGCCAGACCTGGCAAATATGGTGCCTGGGATTGAATCGCCAAGATCCAAAGAATGCAGGACTCCCATGATATTTGCCACAATGTTCTTAAGAGCGCCGCACGCCTCTACCCCGACAATATCGAAATTATAGAAAGATGTGAATTCTCTGCGGTTGAACCTGATGATCTCATCCCTTATTATTTTCGCGATACTTTTGTTCCCTGCCACGGTGACGCACACGGGTTGCCCCAGCATGATATCCATATCAAAGAAGGGGCCGCCGATACACACCACCTCATACTTTTCCTTCAAGTTGAACAGGTTATTATTAATCAATTGCGACGGCGTGATCAGTTCCTTCGTGATCTCATCGGAAATAAGACCCTTGATAGGAGTGACAAGGCACGTGTCTCCCGCTTTCTTTTCAAGCATCGGCTTCAGGTAATCTAGAAACTCCGGAAGCCTGTTCATGGTGATGGTAAGAAAAATGAAATCGTTATCATCAACTACACGCTCCAGGTCATTCGTTGCATAGACCGTGGGAGATAACCTGGGCACATTATCCATGCCGCCGAGTCTGCGCGCAAGCTCCTTGGTAAGGTGTTTGGGATTGAGGTGATCTGCATTGATTGCCCGGCATACGTCGGTATCATGATAATAGAGGGTTACCCTTTTATTATCCCTGCCGAACTTATACGCGAGGGACGTACCGAGCCTCCCCGGCCCGATAATGCCTATCCTGCCCGTATCTAAATTTCTTATCCTCATGATGTATGTTCTTTGAGCCTTATGTTCTTCTACTTAGCGATCGAGCCGCTGTGACTTCTCTATTGCAAGACTTCCCCTCTCCTTGAGTAAATGAGGGGCGTTGTAAGATTCCATCCGATCCAGAACGCGGATTATAGGTAAAAGAAGACCCCGATGTCAAACATTAATACGTACAACCCGATTTTCAGTTTATCTCCCTATCCCCTTGCTTTTTTATTCTTGTTACCACAATATACCAGGAGCATAAAGCCCATACCATATTGATTTCCATTATTAATTGCTTTTCAATTTTTGTTGAAATAAGTTAATATCTGATAAATTTTTTTATCAAAGCTAATTTGGTATTGTTGTCAGTATGAATGAAAGGAAGCTATGCGTGATGTGAAACCACCCTTCAAATTCGATTTGCGTGATCTACTTGCTCGGGCCAGGCAAAAGATTAATGATCGTGTCTCCGGAGTATCGATAAAGATTCCCTTCCTCACCTTCTCAGTTCAGCCCGAAGCAACAGAGACGAGGGTTGCCAAAGAGATAGTCATACGTCTTGCGAACCGTCGAGTTTTAAACACATTTGAATGCTGCGATGCCTGTATCGACAAAGCCTTGGGGTCTCTCCATGAAATACGTTCCTTGTTGGTCGACAAGCAGGTGGAACTATCAAATTTCGCCAACGGGCCTTTGTATCTTATTGTCGAACTCATGTTAGAGGCCATCAGACAATTCTTTACATTCGAAGAACGTCTGCGCAATCATAGGGATTCAGTGTTTGAATTGCCCGGCCATTTCCGACCATCTGACAGCAGAGAACCATATTTTGCCGCGCTGGAAATGCTCAGGGCACATCTTCACAGATGCTTGTTCCATGTATCAATAATTGCAGGAACAGACATACCCAAGATTGCAGATCACATGCAATATGATCAAGCATGGCAACTTGAAGCATATGAAAAACCAGCTATAGATGATGGAAAAGCATGAATTACGGAGAACTGTAAATAAGTCCATGCAGCCAATCACCGATAAAGCCGGCTGCCAGTGACTCCGACGCTTTATTTATTTGAATCAGCGTATCAACTTTAACTAAGAATCCTAACTGAGGAGTTTGTTATGGCACTATTGAAGGAAGGTGTGGTTCCCATCGGGCGAACGATGTTTATACCCAAGGAGGGGGGCTTGACGAAGGACAGCCTGGAGGTTGAATCGAACGGCCAGTATCAGATTGTTGAAAGACCCGACCGTTTCGAGATCAAGAACGCTGAATGCTGCAGAAGCATCATTATCAAGGTCAAGACAAAAGAATAATTCCCGGCAAGGGGAGCGGAAATATACCCGCGGCCGTGAGGCACTATGATCTATTTATGCCCTCGTGCGATCAGCGGAAACGTTAGGATACAATCTTCAGCATCTTTGGTTCGTTCCTCGGAGAAGGCTCCGGTATGTTCTTCGGGTAGCCGATGATTATAGGAGCCACTATCCTGCAACCCTTGGGGATGCCTATTTCCCGCATGAGTTCCGGAGTCCTCACGTTTGTTCCCAAACCTATCCAGCAGGTTCCCAATCCACGCGCTGCGGCAGTGAGCATGAAGTAGCAGGCAAAAAGGGAGCAGTCCACATCGAGCGACCGGTAGTCCCGGGGACCAATCACGTAAACCAGGCAGGGGGCATTGTAGAAGACATTAAATTCCTTGTTTCGCAGAATGTCTTCATACTTCTTGGCTGGAGAGTCTGGATTTTGGGCAATATCGGAAAGGAGATTTTTCTTGCTCTCATCAGATAGCCTTTTCATGGTCTCCTTCCGGTTGATGACGACAAACTGCCAGGGCTGACCATTGCCTGAACTCGGGGCGAGACATGATTCCCTGATGATGTCCGTGACTGTCTCCACCGGAACCTCTTTCTCCTCATAATCACGAATGGACCTTCTATTCTTCAATAGTTCCTGGACTTCCATGATAGTCTCCTTTCGCATACGCGGCTTACATCCTGCATCACTCGCCTGGGATTGACAATAATTTTTTTCTTATGACGTGAATGGCTGTCGCCTTGAAGGACGCCGTAATATCCATGCCCGGGTGCATAGACAGATCTTCGCGGGCATGATTGGTCACGTAGGTAACCAGCGGGAAACCACAATCAAGTTCTACTTTATAGAATGCGCCGGAAGGGATAATCTTCTTTACCACACTTGAGAATACATTTCGGGCGCTGGTAATTTCGTTCGAGAAACCCGTCGACACAGTCACATTCTCCGGGCGGATACAGAGAATTACGGACTCGCCGGGGCTTGCATCGCCCACGGCTTCAACCTCCCTGCCTGCGACGGAAACTGAAAATGTTCCTGCATTCCTTCTTATGACTTTCCCAGTCAGAATCGTCTCCGTCCCGACAAAAGAAGCAACAAATTCATCCACAGGATGGTTCATCACTTCTGCGGGAGGCCCTATCTGCATAATCCTTCCTTCGCTCATTACGGCGATCTGATCCGACAGCCTCAGGGCCTCCATCTGATCATGGGTCGCCATTATGGTTGTTGTTCTTGTCTCATGGAGAATCAACTCCAGGTCTCCCATCAGGGATTCACGGGTCGGCGCGTCAAGGGACGAGAAAGGCTCGTCAAGGAAAATTATTTCAGGCCTTATGGCAAAGGCGCGCGCAAGGCTCGTCCGCTGCGCTTCCCCGCCGGAAAGTTTCCGGGCTGAGCGCTTGGCGAGATGGCCGATGCCGAAACGTTCCAGGTATTCCTCGACGACGCGTTTCACTTCGTTCTGATTCACGCTGCGAATCTTCAAACCCGCTGCCACATTTTCAAAGACCGTTGTATCAAAGAGAAGGGGTTCCTGAAATACCATGGCAAGATTTCTTCGATATGCGGAGAGAGAATAATTTGCGCCCACCCTTTTCCCTCGGAAGATAATATCGCCCTGAGATGATTTCAAGAGACACGATAAGGCCAAGAGCAGCGACGACTTGCCGGCGCCGTTAGGCCCGATAAGACAGAGGACTTCGCCTTCGGGAACGCCGAGATAGGAAATATCCAGAACCGATACCCCGCCCCTTTTAACCTGGAGATTTTTCGCCTCAAGGATGGTGGACTTTTCGGAGTTCATCGCGGCCGCTCTCTCTGCTGTATCTGGGTCAGGATGGCATTGATGAAGAAGGCGAGGAGCAGCAGGATGATCCCGAGGGCCATGGCGATATCAAAATTGCCTTTGCTTGTTTCCATGACCGTCGCCGTGGTCAGGACGCGCGTGTATCCCTTGATATTTCCACCGACCATGATGGAAGCTCCGACTTCAGAGATGACGCCGCCGAACCCTGCCATGATGGCCGCCAGGAGCGGGAGGCGGGCCTCCTTAATAAGAATCCACACCATCTGAAGACGTGTTGCACCGAGGGCTAGGATCTGCAATCTGAGGTTAGCGGGAAGATTCTGTATGGCAGCAAGGCTTATGCCCATCACTATGGGTGTAGCAATAACGGCCTGCGCAATGATGATGGCAGTTGGCGTGTAGAGGATCTCGAGAAAACCGAGAGGTCCGTTTCGCCAGAGGAAGATAGTAACAAAGAGACCCACCACCACCGGAGGCAGGCCCATCCCCGTATTGATCAGGCTGATGACAATCCTACGCCCGGGAAACTGGGTAAGGGCGATGATGGTCCCTACTGATACCCCGATCAGCAGGCTGATAAGCGTCGCTATCCCGGACACCTTAAGGGAAAGCCAAGTAATGCCTATGACTTCAGGATCGAGAGTGAAGAGAAGAATAAAGGCCTGTTTTATTCCTTCGATAATGATGTCCATGAACTATTGCCTATAGAAAAAACTCACATCATGAAAAACGCATTATCATTTGCCGAGAGCGTCTTCTTTCTTGCCGGCATCCGGGAAGAACAAGGGCGAACCATATTTCTCCACACCGAATTTTCTGATAATATCCTGAGTCTGCCTCCCGACCATGAAATCGGAAAATGCTTTTGCACCGGCGCTGTTCACCTTGGGCCATTTGGTAGGATTAACCTCGATGACATGGTAGATATTGAGAAGGACGGCATCCCCTTCCGCCAGGATATCGAGGCCGAGATTTTTCTTCAAAGCCAGATACGTTCCCCGGTCCGCAAGGGTATATGTTTTTTTCTCGGCGGCGACATTCAGCGTCTGTCCCATTCCGAGGCCTGTCTGTTGGTACCACTTTTGTCCTTCCGAGTTTATCCCCGCAGCCTTCCAGACGGACTTTTCTTTCGCATGGGTTCCCGAATTGTCTCCACGTGACATAAAGACGGCATTTGCGGAAGCAATCTTCCTGAAGGCATCAATAGACGACCTTGATCCCTTGATCCCCGCCGGGTCTGACTTCGGTCCCAAAATAATAAAATCATTATGCATGACGAGCCTTCTATTGACGCCATAACCATCCGCCATGAACTTCTTCTCCGCTTCCTGCGAATGAACCAGGAGCACATCTGCTTCTCCCTTTTGGCCCATGGCCATCGCCTGGCCGGAGCCCACGGCAATGGTCTTGACAAAATAGCCGGTTGTCTTTTCAAAGATGGGCAAGAGGACATCCAGAAGACCCGAGTCCTGGGTGCTCGTGGTTGTTGCAAGAATAATATTTTTCTGCTGAGGCTGCGCAGCAATTGCAGGCAACGCACAGAATACAACGGACATGACGGATATGATCAGTGCAATCAAACAAGTGCGATCAAGTCTTTTCATCATTTTACCTCCTGATAAACAACATTATCTTAATACGAACTTTACGGCTATTTTTTCCCCTGCGCTTTCATCCATTCTTTTGAATTCGGAAAAAACAAAGGGGCTCCGAACTTGTCTTTTCCGAAATCACGGATGATCTTCTGGCCTTTCTCCGGAGAGGTTAACCATGCAACAAAGGTTTGGACATCTTTCTCGTTCACCCTCGGACATTTTTTCACATTAACCGGTATGAGGGAAATATAATTCAGCAGCGCCTCATCCTTTTCAACAAGAATGATAAGCTTGATTTGATTCTTTATCGATAGATAGGTCGCCCTGTCCATCACCGTATAAGCCCGCTGCTGGTCCGTGTAACGGAGCGTCGGGACGTTTCCCTCTGCTCCCTTCTCGTAGATCTTGTACCAGGCGCCGGACGGCTTGATCCCCGCTTTCGCCCAGAGCTCCATTTCCGCCACATGGGTACCCGATTTGTCTCCACGGCTTATGAAGGCAGCGCCGGTCTCAGAAATTTTTCTCAGGGCCTCTGTTGCGACGCTTAAGCCTTTGATGCCTGCCGGGTCCTTCTCCGGACCGACTATGACAAAATCGTTGTACATCAGGGGAATTCTCTCCGTTCCGAAACCATCCCTGATGAATTTCTCTTCGAGCGATTTTGCATGCACCAAAACCAGGTCGACATTCCCCTGCTCTGCGATTTTCAGGGCCGCCCCTGTCCCCGCACCCACATGCCGCACGCGGATTCCCGTCTCTTTCTCGAATTGATCTTCAAGGACATTTACAATGCCGGCATCAATGGGCCCGATCGTGCTGGCCAGCAGGATGAACTTCCCGGTCTGCGCCATGGATGATCCCGGGAAGACCACGGCCAGCAAAAATAAGCAGCAGCATAACCACTTTGTCATTTGAAATTCTCTTTTCATGGATAGGTCTCTCTTTCAGTCTTGTGTTGAATACAAGACTTTCCCTGAGTCCTTAAAGTCGTACCCGCCCAGCTTTTCGACGCGCCTCCGAAAATCCCTTGACTTGAGAACCTCCATGAGGGCCTGGACGCCCTTGGTAAAAAAAGTCGATTGCTCGAGGATCATATCGAAGTTCTCCCGCGTAATGGGAACAAAAGAAAGACCCAGGAGTTTAGCCACGGGAGCGGTTGCTATGCCTGCATCAGCTTCCTTTGACAGAACAGCAAGACCCACTTCGAAATGCGTAAAGACCTCCATATCGTAGCCGGAGATATTACGGCTCGAAATACCCATATTGTCCATATGGTAATCAAGAAGAACCCGTGTTCCGGATCCCTTCTGCCGGTTCACAATTTTCACCCCTTTTTTCGCGAGATCGGCAAAGCCGCTGATATGCAAAGGGTTGCCATGAGCCGCGATCAATCCCACCTCTCTGTGGAAGAGGTTGACTACCACGGCTTTTATATTAGGCAGGTACGCAGACAGATAAGGAATATTGTACCGGCCGCTTTTCGCGTCAAGCAGGTGGGACCAGGCAATGTCGGTAAAACCCATATTGAGGGCCTTAAGTCCCTCTGTGCTGCCTGTATTTGCAGAAAAGATATAAAAATCGGGGTGACGCTTTTTTATGTAAGTTTGCAGCATGTCGAGGATGGGATCGTTGCTTCCCGATGCCAGGAGCCCCCCTTCTATCCGCCTGCTCTTCTTTCTTGCCTGTTTGACCCCTTGCTTCGCATTCACTTCAATCCATTCATCAATTAATCTCTTAGGGAATATCCACTTTCCCGTGACCCTGGTGGCAGGAATCCTTCCGGATTTGGTGAGGCTGTATACCTGTTTTTCATGAATATCGAGGTAGCGGGCCACCTCCTTGGTGTTCATCACTTCCTCTGACATATCTCCCCCTTGATGAAAAAATTGAACATCATATGAAAAGCTAATTCAATCATCCGCGGAGGTCAAGGAAATTTAGGTAATAACAAAGAGCCCCGTTAGTCCACCGGGGCTCTTTTCAGTGTAATGGAACTTATGCAGCCAGATTAGAAACTAAGTGTCATTTTGTGCGTCAAGAGATAGTCGTTATTGATAGTGGCTGTTGTGCTGGTGCCTTTGAACCAGTCACCTGCCCACAGGTAGGCAAAGCCGACCATGTAGGAGAGGTTGTCATAGATTTTGTAGGTTGCAGTAAGGTCAAGCTCGCTGCCGATGCTCCTGGACAGCCAATTCTTCGATGAGCCGTCCTTATCCGCCTGCGCGACGGTATAGCTCGCCTTTACATCAAGCTTGGGTAAGGGCTTGACGCCGGCGAAGATCTGCCCTGCCATGACGTTGTCATTATTATAAGCAGGAGAATTGGTGGACGTCAAACCATTCTGACCCCCCAATAAGCCGTTCCACCTGCCGAGGTCGTAGTTGAAGAGAATCAGGCAGGGGGTGAAGTCGGTACCAATCTTAACGCCGCCTTCATTCTTGTCGATTGTACCCAAATCATCACCCGCCGCAGAGAAGGCCATGGCGCCTACATAGGCCGGTGCGAGGTCAACGCTGGCCATGATATAACCACGCCACCCTTGATATTCTGAATTCTGGCGGGCTGGAACTGCAGACGGATTTTCAACATTGAACTCTTTATATTTACCCGTGTAGAAACCAAACTCGGTCTCGACATAAACCATACCGAACGTCGCCCTGGCATACGGTTGGAAGAGCCAGTACTTTCCCTTATACCCTGTATTAGCTGAAGCAGGTCCACCAGCAAAATTGGCATTGCTGGTATCTTGGTAATATGTAATTTGTATACCGCCGTCACCCTTGCTCCACTTGTAACCGCCGAGGACGGAAAACTTTTCCGAGTCCTGGTCCACCGCGGAAGTGGACCCTGATACGTTCGCACTTGCCGCGGGGCCGGTGCTGCTATAGTACTTCTTTCCCTCAGTTTTATCCCACCTTGCGCCCCAGAAGAAAGAACCGGTTGTCCAATCCCACTTGACCCTCATACCGTAGTCCTGCTCTCCCGTGTCGCCAAATGCCGTGCCCCATGTGCCCTGCGTCATGTATCCTACCCTTAATTCGCCAAAATCGCCGGGAACATTTACGGTCACAAATGCATGTGTGAATTTGATGTTTTCGGATTCCTGGTCATTGCCGGCAAGATTGAGTGCGGTTGCCGTTGTGGAACGGGAAGCACCCCATATCTTTTCCAGGGCATCGAACCTTGTCGTCAGCATCAGGCCTTCCTGAACCTTGAAGTCCGTCTGCACCCTGAGTCTCTGCCAGATATTGGAGACGGATGCACCGCCATCGCTCTTCAATGAGCGGTTGTTATCATAGTAGCCCTGTGCCACATATGACCCACTGAACTTCACATCCGCCGCAGATACGGGCAAGACGAGCGCCATGACCAGACCAATCGATAGTAAAACAATACAGACCTTTCTCATCATCTCCTCCTTTCCTATTATTTAATGATCTTCCCGGGCATGTTTGTGGAACGATCATTTATTTTTTACGGTCAGCATACACTCGGAGTGTTACAACTTGATGACAGCACGAATAAGGTTTCGTTAATTGAGCGCGCGTCTTAAAAAAGCAGCCAGGAAAAGCATCCCACAGGGCTTTCGTAATAATAGTTACGCATTTTCCCTGGCGGAATTAATATATTTTCCTTGTAAAAATCTTCATGTAGCCGGAAATTATACACAATGAAACCAATATTGCAAGATAAAAAAATTACAAATTATTACTTATTATTACCTTCGTATTTTCAGTATAATATGTATCGTAAGTTTGTAAAAAGCTGTCGCTTTAGGGCTTGCCACATCATGGCGGGCCAGGTATGTTAGAGGCTATTCTCTCATCTTCGTGGGTAAGGCTCTAAAGAGGATATCGATGAAGCCGGACATTAGAATTTTAGAGGCATATTTATGAATAAGATGTCCAGGGTAATTATTCTTCTTTCCCTTTTCACCTTTTCCTTTCCACTGGCCCTTCTCGCGAAGGAAGCTGTGCCTGTTGATTTGACGATTCTCCATGTCAACGATACGCACGGCCGCATTCTGCCTTACGCTGAAGCAATGTCAGGTGAAAGGCAGATGGTCGGAGGCGCCGCCTATCTCGCCCCTATGATCGAGGAAGAAAGGTCAAAAAATCCTGACGGCACCTTGCTGCTCTCCGCCGGGGACATGTTCCAGGGAACGCCCGTCTCCAATCTCTTCAAAGGCCGATCCGTGACGGATGTGATGAACTATCTGAAGTTCGACGGGATGGCAATCGGGAATCACGAATTCGATTGGGGAATGGATGTTCTCCGGCAGCTTGCCGCATCTTCCAGATTTCCTTATCTCTCAGCAAATATAAGAGACGAAAGGGGCAGATATCTTCCAGGGGTGAAGCAATACATTATAGTCGAGAGAAAAAAAGTGAAGATTGCGATTATAGGCATGACCACGCCCGCGGTTCCCCTCATCACTAAACCGGGCCGCTTCAGGCACATGTCTGTCAACAGGCCCGAGAAGATTCTTCCGCAGTTAATAAAAAGGGTGAAAGACGAAGGGGCCGTAATCATCATCGTCCTTTCCCACCTCGGATTAGACGCCGATAGAGACCTGGCTCAGAAAATTCCCGGCATCGATATTATTGTGGGAGGACACAGCCATAAGTCATTGGAGAATCCTGTGGTAGTGGGGAACACAATAATCGTCCAGGCAGGCGCCTACGGATTATATCTGGGCGTCTTAAAACTCAAAATAGATCCCGATACCGGGAAGATCCTTAGCCATACGCAAGAAAAAGAGCTTGAAAAAGTTATGGCCGGCAAGGACAGGCCATATGATAAGGGGTTGGCAGGAATCGTTCAAGCCTACTATGGCCGGATAGAAAAAGAATACAGCAAAGTCGTCGGTGAGACTTCTGTTCCTCTGGTAAGGTATCACCAGCGCGAATCCAACATAGGCAATTTTATATGCGACGCCATGCGAAAGAAGACAGGCGCGGATATGGCCCTCATCAACAGTGGCGCTATCAGGAACAACATCCCCAAAGGAAGAATTACGATGGAGCAGGTCTTCACGCTTCTGCCGTTCGATGACAATCTTGTCACCATGACCCTTGCGGGAAAGCAAATTCTCGAAATCCTCGAGCAGAACGCGAAGCTGGAGTATGGCATCCTGCAGGTTTCGGGTATGGAAATAAGGTACGATCTATCCGAACCGGCGGGCTCCCGGGTTCGGGAGGTACATATAGGAAGACGATCATTAGATCGTGAAAAGATTTATACGGTAACGACAGTCGATTACCTTGCCGCCGGCGGAGATGCATTTTCGCCCTTCAAGGAAGGGAAGAATATCCTGTACGGAACGGCTCTAAAAGATATTCTTGTTTCCTATCTCAAAAAGCATTCCCCCGTCTCCCCCCGCATAGAGGGGAGGATTCTCATGAATGCGCCATTGAGCAATTTAAAATTTTATGACGAGCGGATAGCTTCTTCCTGTATCGGCCTCTCTGATCTGCAGCCGCAGCTCGACGGCCTTTTTCGATTCGCCCGGGAAGAATATAAACCCCTGCGCAATGTCGCCGGGCATGATGGACCGACGTTCGAGGGACCTCTTTTCCAGGTCCGATCTGATTTGTGCCTGAACATCGGTATCACTCATTCCCTTTAAACCCCCGCCGGTGATTCCTCCTGCCGCGCCCAAAGCGGCCCCTTTCATTGCCGCATCAGCGACATTATGGCGAGATACAATGCCTATGGCAGCGCCGATGACGCCGCCCGCTATGCCGCCCAGCACCCCATACTTCCCTGCTTCCGGCGCTACCTTTCCGAACTCTGTTTTCTTCTGTATGCGATCGTACGCCATCCTATCCTCGAGCACGGGCCAGAGGTTATTATCTACATCTACCAGGAACGTCTGACTGGCCACTATGTCAATCGGGTGCTTCCCTTTGTTATCGAAAATGACCCTCACAGGCATTAAACCCGCGCCCACGATATCAAACCCAAAAGCGTCCTCTGCTTCTTTCTTGTCGTTGTAAGCCTGAGCTGCGATGGTTGCCCCTGCGACCTCCTTTGCATTGGGATACGCTGCGGGCATTTTAAAGGGCACTACCTTCGATTCGTAGCTTGCACATCCCAGGACAATGGCAAAGGCAGTAACCATGGAAATGATGCCGATGGTTTTCTTAATAAACATTGTTGCGCCTCCTAAGTTCAAATACGTAAAGCATATTTTATAAAAAAGTTGATCTCTTTGTCAACATCGATGAGAGTTGCAATAATTTTCATATTGACAGAGCGCGGGCACTCCCTGATAATTCCTGAGTCAAGAAGCCGACAGGAACGGCAGGACTTGTGACCATGATCTTTTTACTAATGAGCGCCCTGTAATTACTATGAGAAAGCCACGTGTGGGAATAAGCCCCTGCCTCTTGGGAAAGAAAGTGAGATACGATGGGGGACACCGGCACAATCGCTACATCACAGATATCCTCGGAAAATATTTTGACTGGATACCTGTCTGCCCGGAGGTTGAGTACGGACGCGGAATACCGAGAGAACCCATGCGCCTGATTGGTGCCCCGGCAATGCCGCGCCTTGTAACGATTTTCACGGGTATCGACCACACCGATGGAATGATGAAGTGGGTGGAAAATAAACTTGTGGGCCTCGAAAAAGAAGACCTCTGCGGATTTATATTCAAGAGTAAATCGCCGACCTCGGCCATACGGGGCGTTACAATTCTCTCACCATCAGGCGAAGAGTGCGCTACAGGAGCCGGTATATTCGGGGGCGCGTTCGTCAAACACTTTTCCCTGATACCCGTAATAGACGATGAACAGCTTGGCGACACCGCCTTGAGAAGAGATTTCCTTGAGAAGGTATTTGCCTTTAAGAGATTGCGGGACGCAAAGGAGAAGAAGCGATAAGAGAGATCATCCTTTGAGAAATTCCCTTTTCAAAACCCCGCCTGTTCTTCCGATGACCACTTTCTCCAGAGGGATATTCTTGCCGGCTATATTCATCCCTTTGCATATAATTTCCGGAAGCCCCTGGCAGCATGGTACTTCCATGACGAGCACCGTTATGCTCGCGATATCTGCCTCCTTGAATATCTGCGCAAATCTGTGCACGTACATATCTGTTTCATCGAATTTCGGGCAGCCCATGAGTACTGCTTTGCCCTTCATGAAATCATCGTGCAGACGCGGATAGGCAATAGGCGTACAATCCGCCACCACTAGAAGGTCCGCTTTCTTTAGAAACGGGGCGGTCGGCGGCACAAGCCGGATCTGAACCGGCCAGTGGGACAGTGCCGAAGCGACACCTTTATGCGCTACTGTCTTATTTGCTTTCCCGATCGGCTGTAGAGATGCAAAACTCACGATTTGCGAAGACGGGCATCCGCAAGCCATGGTCGGCGCTTCCGAAACCAGCCCCGCTTCTTGGGATCTCATATGCTCCTCCACGGCCACTTCGTCAAAGTCATCCGCCTCACGTTCAATAATATTCAGGGCGCCCCTGGGACATTCACCCAGACAGGCTCCCAGACCATCGCAATATATCTCTGCCACTAATTTAGCCTTGCCGTCCCTTATCTGGATAGCACCCTCTGCGCAGGCAGGAACGCATAAACCGCAGCCGTCACATTTCTTCTCGTCAATCTGGATGATCTGTCTTCGCTTTTTCATAAATTCCTCCCTATCGTCTAAAATTACAGCTGAACGCCGTTTTCAGTTCTCCCGAATTTTTTCTTAATATACTCGTCCTCATTTCTTTCCGCATTGACAAAAGTCAATTTTCCCACATTTATTTTTTATTTTTTCCTTTTGGGCAACCATTTATTACATTATAATGACCCCAAACTCAAAAGAGTCGCAAGTAAAAAGAGCCTATAGGTTTACAACGAGGATTCCCGTGAAGCTGCTCGATCACATTGTCACCATCCCCCTTTTCGCAGGTCTGTCACGGGGACAGCATGAGGCGCTGGCAAGAATCACTGTGAGTCGTTCTTACAGGAAAGGCCAGACAATCTTCTCCGAAGGTGATGAAGGCATCGGCTTTTATGCGATCGTTTCCGGCCGGGTGAAGATATTCAAACTCTCGCCGGAAGGGAAAGAACAGATCCTCCACATGATGAGGCCGGGAGAGATATTTGGCGAGGTGCCGGTTTTTACCGGCCGGGAATATCCGGCGCACGCGGAGGCCCATAACAATTCCGCTCTCCTATTCTTCCCCAGAAACTCATTCATCGAGCTTGTTAAGAAAGACCCGTCGCTCTCTCTGAACATGCTGGCCCTCTTGTCCCGGCGTCTGCGAAGATTCGCGGCGCTGATTGAGGACCTCTCCTTGAAGGAGGTGCCGGGGCGCCTGGCGGTTTATCTTCTCTATGCATGCAAGAAGTCTTCCAACAAAGACGAATTTGATCTCGATATCTCCAAAGGGCAGTTGGCCTCTATCTTAGGCACCATCCCGGAAACGCTGTCCCGAATCCTCGGCAAAATGGGCAGGCAGGGAATAATTAGATCGGAAGGTTCACGCATGATGATACTGAACCGCACGACCCTCGAAGACATTGCCACAAAAGGGAGAAAGCTATAAGACATCTGACGCCAGCGGAAAAGGAGGGACGCGGACAGAAGTCTCCTTGACAGAAAGGCCGTCAAGACATTAAGGTAGCAGATAACAGCATCGGAACTGCAAAAAAAATAACCATTCTCTCACATAAGGACTGCACATGTCGTCTTTTAAGGAAGAAATCAAAAAAGAAGTAGCCTCCGATGAAAAAGGCCAGATAAGGGAGAAAAAGTTCACCCTCAATGGAAAATTGGAAGGTGAGTATACCTCCTACTATGGCAACGGAAAGGTCATGGCCCATCTTCACTTCCGTAACGGCAAGAGAGACGGGGAGGCTGTTTCCTATTACAGGGAAGGCCAGATCAGGGAAAAATGCACATTCAAGGATGACAAGCTGCACGGAGAATATGTCTCTTATCATGAGAACAGCCAGGCAAGGGAGAGGGAGAACTACAAAGACGGTAAATTAGACGGGCGATATACACTTTTTTTTACAACAGGCCAGACGAGAGAAATAGAAAATTTCAAAGACGGCAAGCTTGACGGCGACTACATATGTTATTACAAGAATGGTCAGGTCAAAGAAAAGGGGCGCTTCATAAATGATAAACGGGACGGTGAATATATAGCCTATTATAAGAACGGCAGGACAAAGGAAAGGGCAAAATACAAAAACGGAAAGCTGGAAGGAAAGTTTCTGTCTTTCGACATAGATGATCCAGAAAATCAAGAAAACAGGCAGGAAGAAGAACCGTCTACCTTCGCAGAAGAGGATAATTTGAGAGGGAAGGAAAAAATGGTCGATGACCTCTTCAGGAACCTGGCGAACTTTGAGAAGGAGCAGAAGGGTAAATGATCGCAGAAAAGATCCTGATCCCGACGGATGGTTCCGATTACGGAAAGACTGCCATCGAATACGGCATATATATAGCCAAGTGCATCAACGCGCAATTGATCGGTCTCCATGTAGTTGATATCAGATTGCTGCAGGGGCCGGTATTCACCGATATTTCCGGTTCTGTCGGCCTTCCGCCTTACCAGGAATTCCTTCCGGTATTACAGGGCGGCTTTGATGAAAGGGCAGAGACTGTCTTGCAGGCCTTCAAGTCAAGATGCGAACAGGCAGGATTGCATCCTGAGATGAAGAAGGCCATGGGCGTCATCGATCAAATGATTATTGAAGAGGGCAGTAACGCCGACTGGATACTCATCGCCCAGAGAGGCGAACATTTTCACTCAGGCGGGGGCAGCATATTGGGCTCTGTTGCGGAATCAGTCGTGCGGAATTCAGGAAAGCCGGTTGTGGTCACACCGGCGACGTTCCAGGAGATCGAGAGCATGGGACTGGCGTACGACGGCAGCGAACCGGCAGATAAGGCCTTGCAGCTTGCCGCAGAATTATCAGAGCAGACCTCCTGGCCTCTCACTGTCATTATCGTTACGGATAATCATGATCTGAGCGCAAGCCTTACAAAAAAGGTGGAGGACTTTCTCGAGCCCTTGAAGATCGATAGCGCCATCATCATTCTCAGAGGCAGGGAAGACCGTGAAATTATCAAGTTCATCAGGGAAGGTTCTGTCGAATTAATGGTCATGGGGGCCTATGGCCACAACAGGCTGAGGGAACTGATTCTCGGCAGCACCACTTCAACTGTCATCCGCAAGAGCACAATCCCCGTTTTGCTCACGCGCTAACCGGAAAGTGTTTTACTGTGAAGCTAATACACCTCTCATGCGTCCTGACAATCAAAACTTCTTCTTGATCTTTTCGCTCAACTCCACCAGGACGTCGTGCCGGGTCAAATCATAATAGATGGGTGTTATGGAAATCATGCGATGGCGAAGAGCGCAGGCATCAGAATCCACTTCTTCCCCATCAGAAAGTTTTGTCTCTCCGGCCAGCCAGTAATAGATGTTGTCTCTTGGATCCACCCTTTTTTCAAAACTCTCTATAAGGCGCGCCCTGCCCTGCTTTGCCACAACAACTCCCTTGATCTCCTCTTCGGGAACGGCCGGGATATTTATATTCATGGCGAAGTTTCTTATGGGATTATCTTCCAACATGAATGCCGCCATCTTTCGGGCAAATCGGGCTGCGAATGAAAAATCGGCATTTCTGTGAGTGTCCAAAGAAATCGCCATGGATGGAATTCCCATGATGATCCCCTCGGTCGCCGCCGAAACGGTTCCCGAATAGATCACATTGGTCCCCACATTGGCGCCCAGATTGATCCCCGATACAACCAGGTCAACCGGTTTGTCTGATAATTCTCTGATACCGATCTTGACACAATCCGCCGGCGTCCCTTTCACGGCGTATCCGACATAGCTTCCTTCTTTCTTCACGGCCCGTACCATGAGGGGCCGGAAAAGAGTGATCGCATGTCCCACCGCGCTCTGTTCAACCTCCGGCGCTACAATCAGGCAGTCTGCGTCCTTGGAGAGCTCCTGATAGAGGGCGCCCAGCCCCCTTGCATATATGCCGTCATCATTTGTAAGAAGAAACCTCATAAAACTTCTCCCATACCTATTTGATCTGGATGATTTTATCATCCTTTATTGTCAAGATAAAGACGTCCTTCCGGGCGTCTCGTCTTCCTGAGAACGACGTTTCCCCCGTCACGCCGCGGTAATCCCTCACATTGAGAAGGTTCGCCCTGAATTGATCTCTCGTCATGATGCCGTCTTCCCTGATGGTTTTCACAATGATGCCCGCTGCATCGTAGGCAAGTGCCTCCACAGTGTCCGGTTCCCGGCTGTAGTTCGTGTAGTAGACATCAGTAAAGTCATTGACTTCACGATAAAAACTGTTAGGAGAAAAAGCGTCTACGAAAACGGCCTCTCCCAGCAAATCAGTGCCTGCCTTCAAAATATCCGGCGCATCCCACTGGCTTGTGCCAAGCAGTCTAATACCTCTGACATCATGGAAGGCCAATTGGGGAACGATCATGCTTATCCTCGCAGGGGAATCCGGAATGAATAGGGCGTCAAAGCCCATGTCAGGCGTCTCCCCGCCTTCGGGGCTCACGCCTTCTTTCACCGCCGAAGAAGATTGTCTTAGGTCGCTTACTGCTTTGATCTCATCGGCAAAATCGGTCTCGGTCGTCTGATAAGAAATGACCTTCAAGATTTTCCCTTTCCTGCGGAAAACCTCTTCCCGGAATAATTCCTCCATCTTCCGACCATAATCATCGTCCGGGTAAAGGACCGCAAATCTGCTCAAGCCCATTTCTTGGAAGGCATACTTAACCAGTGACTCGATCTCCACACGATTCGTCAAATAAGACCGGAAGACGTAGTTCCCGATATCCGTAACCCCTTCCCTCCGGGTAAGGGTTATTATAGGAACCTTCAACCTCTGAGCCTCTCTCGCGGCATCCAGGGATTCATCAGCGCCGAGGGGACCAAGAATGCAGATCACCCCGTCCTCTCGCGCCAGCTTGGCTACCGCCGCCCTCGCTATTTCCGGCTGGCTTCGCGAATCTTCTATAATGAGCCTGATAGGCGTTTTGACTATGGGATCGAATACACCGGCGGCCAGAATAATGGCGTCGAGGGCCCTGTTACCGGCGGCGGCGTTTCGCCCCGATAGCGGCAGGACGCAGCCGATCGCGTAACGGTCAACTGGTTTGGAGACAACAGAACCCTTAGCTCCTGCCCCCGCAGGAAATGCCGCGCCAGCATCCCGAAGAAAGAGCATCAGCACGAGAGATAAAATCAACCGCGATTTAAAATAATTTTTTTCTCCCATATCATCACCACGAGGATTCGATATCTCCGTATATTTTATATGAAAGGAGATCGTCCGTCGACAAAAAAATGCCCGGGAATCCATGGTGATGAATCCCGGGCATGAAGAACTACAGTGGCTTATTTCACGTCTTCAAAGTCAGCGTCAACCACATCCTCATCCTTCTTGCCGGCGCCCGGCTGTTCACCGGCTGGGCCTCCGTGCGCCCCTGCGCCCGTGCCAGCCCCTGCCTGTGAGGCCGAAGCCTTTGCATACATAGCCTCAGCAAGTTTATGCGATGCGTTGGTCAGCTCTTCCTGGGCGCTCTTGATGGCATCAATGTCATCCCCTTCGATGACCTTCCTCACCCTGGCAATGGCATCTTCGATGCGCGCCTTTTCTGTGGCATCTATCTTGTCACCGAATTCTTTGACATTCTTCTCTGCGCTGTACGCCATGGAATCCGCCTGATTTCTGGCCTCTATAAGTTCCTTCTTCTTTTTATCTTCTTCTCCATGAGCCTCCGCTTCTCTGACCAGTTTCTGTATCTCTGCTTCAGTCAAGCCGCTCGATGCAGTAATCTTGATGCTCTGCTCCTTGCCTGTCCCAAGGTCTTTAGCCGCCACATGAACTATGCCATTGGCGTCGATATCAAAAGTCACCTCTATCTGAGGCATACCTCTCGGCGCGGGCGGTATTCCTACGAGTTCAAATCTTCCCAAAGTTCTGCTGTCAGCCGCCATAGACCTCTCACCTTGCAGGACGTGAATGCTGACCGCAGGCTGATTATCCGCTGCTGTCGAAAAGATCTGGCTCTTCCGGGTAGGAATAGTGGTATTCTTCTCGATCAGCCTCGTCATCACGCCACCGAGCGTTTCAATTCCTAGAGACAGAGGCGTAACGTCCAGAAGAAGAACGTCTTTAACATCGCCAGCCAGGACACCCGCCTGGATGGCAGCGCCGACGGCAACTACTTCATCAGGGTTCACCCCTTTGTGGGGTTCCTTCTCAAATATCTCTTTAACCTTTTGCTGAACCCTGGGCATACGGGTCATACCGCCAACGAGAATAACCTCATTGATGTCTTTTGCTGCCAGATTCGCATCCTTAAGCGCGGTTCTGCAAGGCCCGATTGTTTTTTCGATCAGNNGGCCCTGACGCATCAGCAGTTATGAAGGGAAGGTTTACATCTGTTTCCATAACAGTGGAAAGTTCCATCTTCGCCTTCTCTGCCGCTTCCTTAATCCTCTGGAGGGCCATCCTGTCATTACGCAGATCAATACCGTAATCATTCTTGAATTCCACGGCAATATATTCCATCAGTCTCTGGTCAAAGTCCTCACCACCTAAATGAGTATCCCCGTTCGTCGACTT
>PMBI01000075.1 GCA_003153775.1 Syntrophaceae bacterium
GGATGCTGGTGTTGTACCGCCGCCGGACACTTCATACTTCTTATCTTTTCCTGTAGCGTAAAGAACCTCACCCTCAAGATAGACTGGACCGAGCTGGGCCTTAAAGTACGGGTCAAATATCCAGTACTGCCCCTTGTACCCCGTATCCGCTGAAGAGGGACCACCGGCAAAATTAGCCGTGCTGCTCTTCAGATAGTAATAGAAGAGTAAACCCGCATTCCCCTTGCTCCAGTTATACATAAAGGCGCCAACGTACTTCTCGTTAGTCGCATCCGTTTGGTAGAGTGAACCGTTTACGCCCGCATTGCCGGAGGGACCGAGTGAGCTATAGTACTGGGTACCTTCGATCTTGTCCCATAAGGCTATCAATGTCCAGGGGCCGATAACGTAATCGTACCTGATCCTGGGCCCGTAAGTTGTGTCACCAGCGTCACCGAACGAGGTACCGAACACTGACTGCTGCTGGTAGCCGACCCTTAAGAGACCGCCCCACAGATTGGCGGACACATACACGTGCTCGAACTTGATGTTTTCAGATTCCTGGTCATTTCCACCGCTGTTAGTTGCATTCGGGGTCGCTGAACGCGAAGCGCCCCAGATCTTTTCCATGGCATCGAACCTGGTCGTCAGCTTCAGGCCTTCCTGAATCTGAAAGTCCGTCTGAACTCTCAGCCTCTGCCAGATATTGGCCACGGATGCGCCGCCGTCTTTCAACAGCGCGCGGTTGTTGTCATAAATTCCCTGGGCGGTGTAAGAACCGCTGAACTTCACATCCGCCGCACATACGGGCATAGTGAAGGCCATGATCAGGGCAACTGATAGTAAAACTATCCAAAGCTTCTTCATTGTTTCCTCCTGTTTTAGTTTTTTAAATCGATCTTTCCGGGCATGTTCCTGAAAGACCATTTTCTTCAGAACCATTTTAAAAACTTCAGCCTCCAGAATTATCTAAAGGTCTTTCGAATCCCTATGTCACCTCCTTTCATTGTGATTTACGGTGCAAACAAGTAACACCGTCAATATTCGTTGTCAAGCACTTTCACCGCTGTTTTACGGAGGGGCCTAGCAAACGACCGCTCTTCTTTTTTATTCGACCAGCAATAAGCGTACCAGCGCGACCCATCGGAAATAGCAGAGAAGAATTGACAGAGATAACATGCTGTAAAGAAAGGGGTAAATTACCGATAACGACTGCCGCGGGAGGAAAGAACTTAAGACAC
The DNA here is from genome assembly GCA_003153775.1 of Syntrophaceae bacterium. Lineage (GTDB taxonomy): Bacteria > Desulfobacterota > Syntrophia > Syntrophales > UBA2185 > Fen-1135. The sequence continues at coordinate 1,221 of PMBI01000075.1, forward strand.
CTATGAACACCCTGAAAATCAACGAGGGATATCATCGCACACGGCAATGGAGTCGAAGTACTGAAAAAGACCATGGTGTGACGCGGGCAATATCGCCAGTTATCAATATGTTATGACTTTTTTATCGGATTTTACATAGGCCATCAAGAAGTAGTCGTAATGACGGCCCGCATGTGTGGCTAAAAGAACACAATTAATGGGGATGGAGGGATTTTTTACAACAGGAGCTGATGGTCTTTTACCATTTCCACGTCCATTCTGACGTTGCGCCCCTGGGTTGTCAGATAGTTGCCGATCATCAGGCCATTTGCACCGGCGAGCATGCTCCAAGACTGATAGTCTCTGAGGGTCACTTCTCTTCCACCGCAGATAAGGATATTCTTGTCTGGATTCACAAATCTGAAAATGGCTATACACTTCAATGCCTCGAGAGGCTTGAGCAAGGGTCGATTTTCCATTCTGGTGCCGGGAATGGGATTGAGAAAATTTATGGGTATCCCATCTACATCAAGTGCCCGCAGAGTGAAGGCCAGCTCCACGCGCTGTTCCCATGTTTCTCCGAGTCCCAATATGCCTCCTGAACAAACATTCATCCCGGCCGCTTTGGCAAGCTTAACTGTGATAATATCCTCTTCGTAGTCATGTGTTGTACACACCTTATCGAAGAAACTCCGGGCCGTTTCCAGATTATGATGGTAAACGGAAATCCCCCCCTCCTTGAGCCTGCGCGCCTTATCCTCAGTCAGCATCCCGAGAGAGGCGCAGACCGTGAGGTCCGTATCCTTCGCAATGGCAGCGGCGCTATTGCAGATGACATCGAGTTCCTCGTCTGTCAGCGTATAGCCGCTAGTTACCATGGAATACCTTGTTGCCCCTCCGCTGTGCGACGCAATCGCTCTTTTCACAATCTCTTCTTCATCCAATAAAGGATACGTCATAATTTCCGTTTTATGATGTGCAGATTGGGCGCAGAAAGCGCAGTCTTCGGTACAAGAACCCGATTTGGCATTGACGATGGAACACAGAATGGTTTTTGTTACCTTTCGCATCTTCTTAATCTTATGGGCGCAGAATAGTAAGTCCACGGTATCCTTTTCCGGAAGTTTCACGAGCTCACAGATATCTTCGTAGGAAACGGGATCACTGCCATCGCTTATAATCTTCTCAGTGAGCTCGATGATTTTCTTGTTGAACATATTCTTCTCCTTATTCTACCGGATGTCCATTTATCCGAAGATGAGCCACCGCTTGATTGCTGCAAGAGATTTTTTTCATATCAGAGAGCCGAATATAAGTCAACCCTATTTATATTTCGGGTTGACAATTATGCGGGGGGATGTTATGAGCCGCGTATGTCTACCCGGCAGCAATTACTCATCTATTTGAAAGAGAGTAAGGGGACCTGGGTCTCCGGCGAATTCCTTGCACATAAAATCGCGGTTTCCCGGTCTGCTGTATGGAAGCATATCGGCAGTTTGAAGGACGATGGTTATGTCATCGAATCGTCGCGAAAAAAAGGGTATCTGCTCTGTCAGATATCCGATTTGCTTCTCGCAAATGAGATCCGGGAAGGACTGAATACAAACGTTTTTGGTAAGGGCGACATTATTTATTTCAGGGAAACGGACTCAACCAATGCAAGGGCCAAGTATCTGGCGGGCGACGGCGCTCCTGAGGGAACGCTTGTTGTCGCGGAAAAGCAAACAGATGGGAGAGGGAGAAGGGGAAGAAGCTGGTTTTCTCCTCCCGGTGAAGGCATCTATACCTCTATCGTCCTGAGACCCCCCATTCCTCCAAATGAAGCACCCAAGCTGACTTTATTGACATCAGTGGCATTAGCTGAGGCGCTGCTTTCCCTTACCTCATTGAAGGTCAACATCAAATGGCCTAACGACATTCTGATCAACGGCAGGAAGGCGGCAGGCATTCTCACAGAAATCAGCACGGAAATGGACAGAATCGATTACGTGGTTATCGGTGTCGGTGTAAATGTGAATACGCCTTGCAAGGGCCTTCCTCCCGATATCGCACACACGGCGACATCTGTTCTTATGGAAACGGGAAGGGTGTTCCCGAGGATCGTTCTCCTTCGTGCTTTTCTGGAGTGGCTCGAAATATATTACGAAACATTCAAGACGAAGGGCTTTGATCCCATATTGAGTCGATGGAAACACCTCGCTGACATGATCGGTCAACAGATCAGTGTTGACCTCATGGACAGCGTACGCGTGGGTAAGGTACTGGATTTAGACAAAGACGGTTTTCTTATTCTCCAGGATCGCAGAGGGATGATCGAGAGGATAATTTCCGGGGACGTAACGCTGTTGAATCAGGAGTAGCGCGTCTTAAAGGTTCGATGTCATTTCGTCTGGAGAAACTGTGACATGATTGGCACGATCCTACAGAATAAAATGAGCGAGGCTTAGATGTCATGACCGGCAAAGATAGGAAAGAATTGGAAATTGACGATAAGAAGTATATTTGGCATCCCTTTACCCAGATGCGCGGTTATGAAAAAGAATCGCAGATCATCATTGAGGAAGGGAATGGATGCCTGTTAAGAGACATGGAAGGCAACAGCTATATTGATGGTGTTTCTTCGCTGTGGACGAATGTTCATGGCCACAGGAAAAAGAGACTTGACGACGCCCTTAAAGAGCAGCTTGACAAGATTGCTCACTCAACGCTGCTCGGACTTTCAAATATACCGGCAACCAGACTGGCAAAGAAATTAATCGCAATTGCACCGGCAGGATTGACGAAGGTATTTTATTCTGATAATGGCTCCACAGCCAATGAAATAGCTCTTAAGATGACCTTCCAGTACCATCAGCAATGCCCCTCGGGAAACCGTGGCAAGAAGAAATTCATTCGCCTGTCCAACGCCTACCATGGGGACACCATAGGCTCCGTGAGTGTAGGAGGGATTGATCTCTTCCATTCCATGTACAGGGATCTGCTCTTCCCGTCTTTCAAGGCGGAAGCACCCTACTGCTATCGCTGCGCTCTCGGAAAGTCCTATCCCGCCTGCGGGCTCGCATGTCTTACACACGTGGAGGACATCATGAAGGCTCATAACCATGAGATTGCCGCTCTCATGATAGAACCCCTGGTACAGGGAGCGGGTGGGATATTGGTGCAACCACCGGGATACTTGAAAAGGGTAAGAGAGTTATGCACCCGTTACAATATTTTTATGATCGCTGACGAAGTGGCTGTCGGCTTCGGCAAAACGGGAAAGATGTTCGCCTGTGAACATGAAGATGTAGTGCCGGACATTATGGCCCTGGCAAAGGGAATAACGGGAGGGTATCTCCCGCTTGCAGCAACCCTCGTGGCGGAGGAAATCTATGAAGGATTCCTCGGGGAGTTCGAGGAGTTTAAAACATTCTTTCATGGGCACACATTTACGGGAAACCCCCTGGCATGCGCGGTCGCCATCGCCAACCTTAAGATCTTCGAAGAGGAGCGCACCCTTGATCATCTCCAGGGAAAAATTGCACACCTTGCAAAGAAGCTAAGACCATTTGCCTCTCTCGATCACGTCGGTGATGTACGCCAGTGCGGCATCATGGTGGGTATAGAGCTCGTTTATAATCGGGCGACAAAGCAACCCCTTCCTCCGGAGAAGAGAACGGGTCATCGAGTCATTATGGAGGCCAGGAAGAGAGGCGTGATTATACGCCCTTTAGGTGACGTCATTGTCCTGATGCCGCCCTTAGGCATTTCTAAAAAGGAAATCGATCAGCTCTGTCAGGTTGTATACGATTCGATTCGGATTGTGACAGAAGAAAAGTGAGGCCTCAAAATGGCCGGTCATAAAAAAGTATCAGAGGGAAGCCCCGGGAATGACTCTTGGGAAGGCGTCTTCTATTTTCATCCGGATGACGGCATTTACCAGGATCATTTCCCTGGTTACCCGGTTGTCCCCGGAAGCCTGATCGTGCATGCTTTTTTGCAAGCGGCGAGAGAAGCCTGCTTCTTGCCGGATTATCTTACAATAGAAAACTTCAGATTCAGGGAATTTCTCTCACCAGGCCATCACGCATTTCGTATCGAACTGGAGGAGGACCGGCTGAAATGTCAGATTTATCGGGGAGAGAAGAAACTCGTTACGGGAGCCTTGAGAAGATGAGCCTCCATTTTTCGGGAAATCGTGCCCTCATTCTGGGAGGCACCTGCGAGCTCGCTCTTACACTGGCTAAATCAATGATAGAGTCTGACCTTTTCCCCATTCTTACTTACAGAGACGATAAGGGTCCAAGAACAATCGGCGAGGCTCTGCGACCCTTTCATGGAAGATATGCCACTTGCTTCCTGAATTTCGGTGATCGTAATTCACTGGAATCGATCTTTTCCCAAATCGGTGACGACCTCAATTTCCTGGTAGATTTTGCACAGGGAAATTATGAGAGCCTCATCGCAGGTGCGGACGAGGACAGCGTTTACCGTTATTTCACGGAGAACATATCCTCTCGCGCCGAGATTCTAAAAAAGGTGGGCAGGGCGATGCTGAAGAAGAGAAAAGGGCGGCTCGTTTTTATTTCTTCTGCAGCCGCGGTAAGACCAAATCCCGGCCAGGGATTTTATGCTGCCGCCAAATTGGCGTCAGAGGCCCTCTATCGGAATATGGGATTGGAGTTAGGGGAGCGCGGAGTTACCACGGTGATTCTCCGCCCCGGTTATATTAACGCCGGTCGGGGCAGAATCTATCTGCAAAAGCAGGATCGGATAATTCTCGATGCGGTGCCGATAAAGAGAGCTATAACAGGCGAAGAAATTGCCCAGACCGTTCTCTTCCTTCTTTCCGACGGTGCCGCCGGCATCAACGCAGTGGAGATTACCATGGACGGCGGTCACACATCCGGAAAATGAAAAGCCACCTGAACTCTCCAGTGGAATGGAAGAGAGGTTTTGAGTCGCAGATCCGAAATGGGAGGACGCATGGATGTTTTTGCTGAATTAAAGAAAATTATAGAGGAGCTCATGGACATTAAAGATAGGAATATTACGCCGGAGACTCTTCTTATCCAGGATTTGGGCGCTGAATCTATCGACCTTCTGGAACTCGCCGTAACCATCAACAGCCGGTTTAAGATCGCCGTGAGGGATGATGAGATATTCCTGACAAGATTCAGACTCTATTCTGCAGAAGCGAAGCAGCAGGGGGAGGACACCATGCATTATATTGCCGGAAAATATCCTTTTCTCGCCAAAGACAGGATTGCGGACATAATGGCGCATATCAAAGAAGGTCCTCAATTGAAAATCAAAGACCTCATCAGTTACGTAACTTACCGGTCACAGTGGGTTTAACGCCGTGGACATAACGCCTCTGGATAAACTGCTCAATGAGAGAAGAAGCATCAGGAAGTACAAATCCGAATGCCCTCCCGACGAATGGATAAGAAAGATGATCCTGGCAGCCATGAAGGCGCCTTCTCCTTCAAACAGCCAGCCCGTGCGGTTCATCCGCATTCTTTCCCCTGAGTTGAAGGACCGTCTACTTCGGGGCATGCGCGAAGGTGAAGGGCGCTTGTTGGAGGCTGTTAAGAATGCCAGTAGTCCGAAGAGGTTGAAAAACTGGGTCAACACCTACAGCAGGTTTTCGGAGTTTATGTTTGATGCCCCAGTACTTTTTGCCGTCGGTACCACGATGACATTTCTCAATCTCGCGAAAAGGCTGTCCCAAGCCGGCGCGATGGAACAGGGGCATAAGAGACACAGGGACATTGATATCGCCGTAGGTCTGGCTCTTCACGGATACCTTCTGAAGGGGGAGGAGCTTGGCCTCGGTTCCTGTATACTCACGGCCCCTCTGATCTTTATTCGGGAACCCGAGGGAATTCTCGGCTTGAAAGGGATGGAGATCAAATGTTTTGTTGCAACAGGGTATCCCGATGAAGAGCCAGCTTATATTAAGCGAAAAGATATCTCAGAAATCTACAGGAAAATCTAAATGAAGCGAAGAGTGGTCATTACCGCTATGAGTATTCTCTCGTCTCTTGGTCATGACCACGGGGAGATTGTGCGAAGTTTTAAAGAGAGAAAAGTGAGTTTCGAAAGGCCCGCCTTCGATGACGAAGTCGTTACCTCCTCCGTTAGGGAGTTCAACATTCGGGACTATACAGGACCTCTTAAGGAAGGCCGTTATCTTAACCGTGGTTCACAGTTTGCAGTTGCCTCCGCCATCGCAGCAATAAAGGATTCAGGCTGCAAGAAAGATGATTTGGTGGAAGCAGGCCTTTTCGTCGGTGCCGGTCCGAACCTGAATATCGGCGGCGAGTTCCCGGATGTAAGAGGAGGCGAAATTGACCGGGAAGACCTTCAGGCCTTGTGGATACTAAGATTTCTGCCCAACACCGCCGCATCTGTTATCGCGAAGCTTTCAGGGATCCACGGAGAGAACCTTACGGTATGCACTGCCTGTTCAGCTTCCTTGCAGGCAATCGGAGAGGCATTTCGCAAAATAAAAACCGGTTATCTTGATCGTGCCCTTGCCGGAGGCGGTGATTCTCGCCTCAGTCCGGGAGGGATTTTGGCCTACAAGAAGGCAAGCACCCTCTATAAAGGCGATAGCGAACCCGATAAGGCAAGCAGGCCCTTTGATTGCAGCCGGAAAGGTTTTGTCCCCGGCGAAGGAGGGGCATTTTTTCTTCTCGAGGAATTTGAGAAGGCGAAAGAACGTGGGGCGCAGATATACGGTGAGATCTGTGGTTACGGAAGTTCCATGGACGCTTGCACCATGACAGCCCCGGAAAGCACCGGGAAATGGAGGAGGCTGGCCGTGCTTTCCGCTTTACAGGAAGCGGAGATGTCGCCCTCTCAGATAGATGTAATCTCCACACACGGAACAGGAACCCTCCTCAACGATGAGGGAGAAGCCAACCTCATAGACAATATATACATTGGCTGCCAGCCCCAGGTGATTGCACTGAAGTCCTGGATAGGCCACGCGGCTTCCGCTTGCGGTGCTATGGAGCTTGCCCTCTCGCTAATCTGTATGCAGGAGAATTATGTCCCGGAGATCAGAAACCTGAAGGATCCATGCCGCGGGGAAATCAAGTTTCTACGGGATGGAAGGACTCTTCCATTTCGCAATTGTGTTATTGAGAATTTCGGATTCGGAGGACAGAATGGCGCCCTAATCGTGAGACGGGCTGAAGACGTGTAAAAGCCTTCTTGTTCTTGTGCCATTGCAGAAAGTCATTTTATGGAAGAGCACCATATAGGCACGGTCATTGTCATCAACTCGGGACTCGCAGGTTTTGTGATGCTGGACAGGGTTATGGAAGTGAGCGTTGTCCGCATTGTTGGTGCGAGAACCTTTACCGCAGTGCCCGCGTATGTACCTCTGGAGTCGCTCGCCCAACTCGGTGCGTATCATATTCGCTACGTAACCGGCTTTGCAAGGCACGTGTTTCTCATAAAGATAGTCAGCTGTTCATTGCCTATGAGGGCAATGGAAGGAGAATACATACTGTCCGGAAACTTGGTCGGCCAGAGCGACTCGTCCTTCCGCTGCTTCCTGAAAGCGGAAAAGGACAAAGAAACGGTCGTGGAAGCGGAGCTCTTATACGCCGCAGTTGATTACGATCATAATTTTCAGAAGGATATTTTACATGACCATTACACAAAGGTATTTTCATGTTTGCAGAGAGATTTAAAAACCGGCTGATGCTTCAGCAGCAGGCGGGCCTGTACCGTGAACCGCCGGAAGTGAAAACCAGAGACGGGAAATACCTCAGCATAGAGGGAAGAAGAGTTCTGAATTTCGCGTCCAATGACTACCTGGGACTTGGCGTTTCCGAGGAACTGCGGCGGAGGGCAGCCGGAAATTTTGAGAAATATGGAACATCGTCTTCGTCATCACGGCTGGTATCGGGAAATTACTCTATAATAAACGAGGCAGAGAAAGTATACGCATCATATTTCGGTTATAGCAATGCCATATTCTTCCCGAGTGGTTACCAGGCGAACTTAGGAATTCTTTCCACCCTTCTGGAACGGGGGGACACGGTCATTTTTGATAAGCACGTCCACGCAAGCTCCGTCAAGGGAATGATGATGAGCGGGGCAAATTTTCTCGGGTACAACCATAATTCCATGCCTCACCTTGAAAAGAGACTGAAAATGTGCACGAGCGAGCAGGTTGCCGTCCTGACCGAGTCTCTTTTCAGTATGGACGGGAATCTTTTGGATGTAGCTGGTCTCGGCAAATTAAAGGAGCATTGCCGTTTCCTGACGATCGCCGACGAGGCCCACGCCTTTGGAGCCATAGGTTCCGGAGGACGCGGCATTGCGGGTTCCGTTGCGGATATTGCTGTTGGAACGTTTGGAAAGGCTTTTGGCTTTTTTGGCGCCTTCGTTCTTCTTCCTGCGGGATTCAAAGAATACCTCTTTAACTTTTCCTCTCCTCTCATTTATACCACCACCCTTCCCGAGGCCCATGCCGCCACGGCGATAGATATTCTGGAAATTATAGCGCGTAGTGAAGATAAGAGGAAGCGCCTGAGAGACGCCAGTCAATCTCTAAAGAAAGGCTTGCTTCTCGAGGGATTTCGGGTGACCGGTGATGCCCACATCCTGGCTTTGGAGATCGGTGATGAGACGAAGGCCGTGAATATGGCCCGGATGCTTCTCCGAAGAAATATATTTGTCCTTCCGGCCCGCTATCCTACAGTGCCTCTGCACAAGTCCATACTGAGAATAGGCGTCACGGCACTTCACGAAGAGGAGGATATCGCATCATTTATTGACCATGTGAGGGAAGCAAGTGGAGAGCTCAAATAAAGAAATACAGAATCTATTTGTTGTGGGAACGGATACTGGGGTGGGAAAGACTGTGCTAGCACTTCTCCTGATGCAATTCTTTTTTGCAAAGGGATATAACCCTTTCTATCTCAAGCCTGTGCAGACAGGATGCAAGGATGCAAACGATGCTGACAGTGATGCAAAATTCATTTACAGCAACGTCAGGCCTCTGACAGGTAAGCAGCCGGCTGAATCCGTGATCTACTGCTTTAAGAATCCGAAGGCGCCTCTGTATGCCGCGAGCGATGAGGGAGAATCAATAGACCTATCGAAGATAGAGAGAGTCGTATCTCAGAAGGCCGAGGCCCACTCCCCCGTAATTATCGAAGGTGCAGGTGGTGTTCTGGTCCCCGTAGTAGGGATGAAACTAATGGCTGACATTATAAGCTTAGTAAATGGAACCCCCGTCATAGCCGCGAGGGCGGGATTAGGGACAATTAACCATACTCTTCTTACGGTTGAAGCCCTGGAAAAAAGAGGGATTAAGCCTCTCGGAATTGTCTTTATTGATACCGGCGAAAAGGAGACCTCGGCCGAAATGATTAGAGAAAACAGATGCGCTATTGAAGAGATTTCGGGCATAAGTGTGGCTGGGGTTATTGGCAGAATTCATAATTTTTCGCGGCCGCCGTATGATTGCTACAAACCGTTAATAAAGATGTTCGGCTGATCATGATTTGTTCCCGGACAACTGCTGCGTATTTTCATTCACTACAAAAAGATTTCTTGACATCTGCCAATTAATGATGTAGCCGACATCCCTCAGGTGTGACTAATAGTCATATAGTGACTCCCGTTCAGCTTTTGAATCGGTTCCCTGCCATCTCCTAATCATTATTCTTCAAGTGTGGAAACGTTTCTTGTCTGAGGACTTATTTTGTGGTAGGAACAAGAGCATTTTTTGCATACTGCAAATATTTAAATAATCTTAATATTATTTATTAATCTTTTAATATTGATATTTATCAATTATATGGTAGAGTCAGCAACTCAAGCTAAAGCCTGACCACCATCATTTCCGCCTTGGGAGAGGTTCAGAACCGCAAAGAAAAAGGCGGATTCCAGTTTACACAGGGGCCGTGCCGAATATAGAGAAACTTAATTTAATGCAAATATGAATGATATAGAAAAGGGAGGTTATTCATTGACATGGGAGATAAAGAAAAGCTTGAATTGAAGGAAGTTTATCCTGTTCCTGATTGGATGCGCAAACAGGCGTACATTAAGAGCAGGGCCGAGTACGAGAAACTTTGGAAACGTTCGGTCGAAGAGCCTGACGCATTCTGGGCAGAGATCGCAACCGAGTATGTGGACTGGTTCAAGAAATGGGACAAGGTGGAAGACTACAATTATGACGTGCAGAAGGGCCCCATTTACGTGAAGTACTTTGAGGGCGGTAAGCTCAATGTCTCTTACAACTGCCTGGACAGGCACCTTAAGACGCGCGGGAACAAGATCGCCATCCAGTGGGAAGGCAATGAACCCACTGAGGATAAGTCATACACCTACAAGGAACTGTATACGGAAGTTTGCAAGTTTGCCAATGTCCTGAAGTCTTTGGGCGTAAAGAAAGGGGACCGGGTATGCTTTTTTCTTCCCATGATCCCCGAGCTTGCCATCGGGATGCTGGCATGTTCCAGGATTGGCGCTATCCATAACATAGTATTCGGCGGATTCAGCGCCGAGTCTTTGCGTGACAGGATTCAGGACAGCGAAGCCAAGATCCTGGTGACCTGCGACGGGACTTTCCGCGGCGCCAAGGCCGTTCCCCAGAAGGGCGGTGCGGACGAGGCATTGAAGACCTGTCCTTCCGTCGAGAAGTCTATCGTGGTTAAGAGGGTGGGCGACAAGATCAAATGTGAAATGAAGGCAGGCAGGGATCTCTGGTGGCACGAAGCTATGGCAAAGGCAAGCGATAAGTGCGAGCCGGAGTGGATGGATGCGGAAGATCCTCTTTTTATCCTGTACACATCGGGTTCCACAGGAAAGCCAAAGGGCGTCTTGCACACAACGGGCGGGTATTTGGTGTATGTGGCCTATACGCACAAGATGATTTTCGACTACCATGAGAATGACATTTTCTGGTGCACTGCCGACATCGGCTGGGTAACCGGGCACAGTTACATTGTCTACGGCCCTCTTTGCAACGGCGCTACATCGGTGATGTTTGAGGGTGTACCCAACTATCCTGATGTAAGCCGTTTCTGGAAGGTCTGTGAAAAGTATAAAGTGACGATTTTCTACACTGCCCCCACGGCCATCCGTGCCATTGCGAAGGAGGGAACGGATTGGGTAAAGAAGGCTAACATATCATCCCTGCGGCTTTTAGGTACGGTGGGCGAGCCGATTAACCCCGAGGCGTGGCACTGGTATCATCACAATATCGGGCGTGACGACGTTCCTATTGTGGATACATGGTGGCAAACCGAGACGGGTGGCATTCTCATCACGCCGCTACCCGGCGCCATCGACCTCAAACCCGGCAAGGCCACTGTTCCCTTTATGGGCGTGGAACCAGCCATTATTGATGAGAGTGGTGCGGAGATCAAGACAATGGTTGCAAGCGGGCCCCTCTGCATAAAGAAACCCTGGCCGGGGATCATGAGGAGGGTATACGGGGATCCGATGAGGTTCCAGGAGACCTACTTCATACAGCGCCCCGGATTCTATTACACCGGTGACGGAGCTACAAGGGACGAAGACGGCTATTATCAGCTTATGGGCAGAATCGACGATGTTATCAATGTTTCCGGGCACAGACTGGGGACGGCAGAAATTGAAAGCGCCCTCGTTGCTCATGAGAAGGTGGCAGAAGCCGCAGTTGTGGGATATCCCCATGATATTAAGGGTCAGTCCATTTACGCATATGTGACTCTCAAGACGGGCGTGCAGAAATCCGACGACTTGAGAAAAGAACTCGTAGCGCACGTCAGAAAGCTCATCGGGCCAACCGCTACACCGGAGAAGATCCAATGGGCCGATGGTCTGCCGAAGACGAGAAGCGGCAAGATCATGAGAAGGATACTGAGGAAAGTGGCTGCAAATGAAATCAGTGATCTGGGAGATACCACTACCCTGGCAGATCCTTCGGTTGTTGACGATATCGTGAAAAACAGGGTGCTATAGAAGAAAGGAGGCCAATGTGAATATCGTAGCATGTGTAAAGCAGGTTCCGGACACAGAAGCAGCTATCAAGGTGAAGCCTGATGGATCAGGGATTGAGGAAGCTGGTATTAAATGGGTTATGAATCCCTATGACGAGTTCGGTGTTGAAGAAGCCCTGAAACTCAAGGAAAAGTTCGGCGGAGACGTTACCATCGTTTCCGTCGGTCCAGCGAGGGCTTTGGAGACCATCAGAACAGCCCTTGCCATGGGAGCTGATAAAGGAATACATATAAACGATCCGGCACTTGAAGGTGCCGATGCCTATAACATAGCCGCGGCTCTGGCCGCGGCAATAAAAGGGATTCCACACGACATTATCTTCTGCGGACAGCGCGCCATCGATGATGACGCCGGTCAGGTAGGTTCCGTCCTTGCGGAATTCCTGGGTATCCCTCAAGTAACCTTTGTTACTAAGCTCGACGTTGAAGGTGCGTCCATAAAGGTCATAAGACCGATTGAAGGGGCTCAGCTTCTCATTCAAAGTTCACTGCCATGTGTCGTCACCGCGCAGAAAGGACTAAATGAGCCCCGCTATGCATCGCTCCCGGGAATAATGAAAGCAAAGAAGAAACCTGTCGATGTTAAGGATGCGGCAGGGCTGGGAGTAACTGTCGCCCCGAAAGCAAAGATCGCTAAGACCTTACCGCCTCCTGCCAGACCCCCTGGAAAGATTATCTGCGGCGAGGAGCCGGCGGAAAAGGCCAGAGAACTGGCGAAACTGCTCAGGGAAGAGGCGAAGGTTATTTAAGGGCTTGTGTTACTGAGCTTTCTTGATGATCTCTATATATGGAGGAAAGTAAAATGGCAAAAGGTGTATGGATCGTTGCGGAGCAGAGATATGGAGCATACCGCAAGATAAGTTTTGAACTCGTCAGTGCAGCCAGAAAACTTGCAGATCAACTCGGGGAAGAGGTGGGTGCCATCCTGCTTGGTTCCGGGATTGAAGGAATTGCCGGTGAGTTAGGAAAATACGGCGCAGATAAAGTCTATGTGGCGGATAACGCCCTTTTTGAGCCTTATACGACAGACGCACATGCTGCGGCAATTGCGAAACTGGTTAAGGAGCAGAATCCTTCTATTCTGCTTCTCGGCGCTTCCGCCCAAGGCAAGGATCTGTCTTCCCGCCTTGTGGGCAAGCTGGCAACTGGCATGGCAACGGACTGCGTTGACTTAAAGATAGCCGATGGTAAATTGATTTCTATAAGACCTATGTACGCTGGGAAATGCAACGGCGAAATTGTTGTATCTGCTTTTCCCCAGATGGCATCGCTCCGGCCGAACGTATTTCCCGCCGTTGAAAAGCCAAAAACGGCAGAAGTTGTCAAATTTGATCCCGGTCTGGACCCGGGTCAGTTGAAGACAAAAGTGCTTGAGGTACAGAAGGATACATCCGGAAAGGTTGACCTGACAGAGGCCAATGTAATCGTATCCGGCGGACGCGGCATGAAGGGTCCAGAGGGTTACGGAATATTGGAAGAGCTGGCGGACGTTTTAGGAGCCACGGTGGGGGCATCGAGAGCGGCAGTAGATGCCGGCTGGAGGCCGCAGAAGGACCAGGTTGGGCAGACCGGAAAGGTTGTCTCCCCCAATCTTTACATAGCCTGCGGTATATCCGGTGCAATTCAGCATCTTGCCGGCATGGGGTCTTCCAAGTACATTGTGGCGATAAACAAAGACCCGGACGCGCCCATCTTTGCGAGGGCTGATTACGGCATTGTGGACGACCTCTTCAAAGTTGTCCCGGAACTGACGAAGGAAGTCAAAAAGCTTCTGGCGTAATGAAACAAACCTGGGGGTGTATTTAGCACCCCCATTTTTTTTGTAGCGAGGAGACTTATGGAACTGTCAAAGTTTTCAGTCGGCAATGAAGGACGAGAGGTTTTCTGGAATGCTGAGAATTTTGAAGGACTTCTTTTTGCCTTTACTGCTATAGCCATGGCCATTTTTGCTTACGGCATTTACAGGAGATGGCAGATGTGGACAGCCATCGGCAAACCGGAAGTCAGGAATGATCAGATCAAGGAGCGAATTAAGCTGCTTCTGAAAAACGGTCTGTTTCAAATAAAAACATTCAGAGACATCTATCCCGGCATTATGCATGGATTGATATTTTTCGGATTCATCGGACTGATGTTCGGCGCTGCCTTTGATGCAACAGAATTTCATGTGGGCGAGCCGTATGGTTTCCCCTTCTTGATAGGGAAATTTTACCTCGTCTTCTCTTTTCTGATGGAGGTATTGGGCTTGTTCGTTCTCGCCGGGGTCTTCATGGCTCTGGACAGGAGGTACATTACCAAGCCGGAGCGCCTCGGTTATAAGGGTGAACCGGATAATACGCCCGATGATGCAATCGTGCTTCTGCTTCTGGGAGGCATCATACTTACGGGATTTGTCATCGAGGCGCTTCGAATCCACGTCACCAATCCGCCGTGGGAAGTATGGTCATTCGTAGGCTACACCCTGGCGAAGGCATTCGCGGGAGTGGATAACAATACTGCCAGAATTATTCACAAGGTAATGTGGTGGACTCATACCTTTATGGCTTTAGGTTTCATCGCCTATATCCCCTACTCACGGCTGGTGCATATGATCACTACCCCTGCTAATCACTTCATGGCGTCGTTGAAGCCGGTGGGTAACATTGAACCGATACGGGATTTTGAAACGGCAGAATCTTTCGGTGCGGGGCAACTCGAGGATTTCACCTGGAAGCAAGTGTTCGATTCCGATGCCTGCACGCGGTGCGGACGATGCCAGGACGGCTGCCCGGCTTATCTGTCAGGGAAAGCCCTTTCTCCAAAGAAGGTGGTGCAGGATTTGAAAACCTACTGGCTTGAGAGAGCTCCTTTGATAGCAGCGGCAAAGAAGGCCGCTGGCAAAGCTGCGGAAGGCGCAGCACCGGAAATGCCTGCAGCGACTAAGGCCATGGTAGGTGAGGTTATCGATCTTCACGAATTGTGGGCCTGCACAAACTGCATGTATTGTATGGAGCACTGCTCATCGTCCATTGAACATGTTCCCAAGATCGTCAACATGAGGCAGTACAAGGTTTTAACGGAAGCGGATTTTGCCCCCGAACTCCAGTTAACATACAGAAACATGGAGAACAACTCCAACCCCTGGGGCGTCGGTTCCCATCTCAGGGCCGACTGGGCAAAGGAATTGGGCGTCAAGACCTTGGCTGAAGATCCGAATGTGGAGTATCTGTTCTATGTCGGGTGCTCGGGATCCTTCGACGAAAGAGGAAAGAAGGTGTCTGTGGCCTTTGCGAAGATCCTCCAGACAGCCGGTGTCAGTTTCGGCATTCTCGGTACTGAAGAGGGATGCTGCGGTGACTCAGCCATGAGAGGGGGGAATGAATATCTCTCTCAGACTCTGATGCAAACTAATATTGAGGTCATGAATGGCTATGGCGTCAAGAAAATAATCTGCACATGTCCTCACGGGTATAATACCCTGAAGAAGGATTACCCTCACTTCGGCGGCAACTATGAGGTATATCATCACACGGAGATCATCGCTAACCTGATTGCTGCGGGAAAGATATCGTTGAAAAAACCAGTAGACGGCATGTTCACTTATCATGACTCCTGCTTCCTCGGCAGATACAACAATATCTACGATCAGCCGAGAAAGATTCTCGCTGCCGTTCCCGGCATGAAACTGGCGGAGATGGATCGTAAACTCGACAAGAGTTTCTGTTGCGGCGCCGGCGGGGCGAGAATGTGGATGGAGGAACATGACGGTGAACGAATCAATAATATGAGAACAGACCAGGCTATTGATGTAAATGCAACGAACATTGCCGTCGCATGTCCGTTCTGCCTGACGATGTTGACCGATGGTATCAAGGCAAGGGAAAAGGAAGAAAAGATGGCTTCCCTTGACATCGCCGAAGTCGTATGGAGGGCTATGGGCCTGGAAGAGGAGAAACCGTCGGCAGACGTATGTGCACCGACTGAATAGATCATCCAAAGAAAAATTGTAGCTTTTTCCGGAAAAGCCCCATTGCTCATACATGGGGCTTTTCTATTACCATGTCATTGGAGTTGTAATTGAATAACATTTGATGTAAAATCAGCGCCGATCTGGATGCAACATTTGAGATCTTCACATAAACAGGGCGGATCTTCGATCTTTAAGGATTTGTACTGTTGGGCATTCACTCGCTTCCGCATTCAAATACATGACCTAATCAAAAAACGCTTAACAAGAAAAGGAGGGCATGCATATGGCTGAAAAGATCAGGTACCAGGACAAACCATGGCTGAAGTTCTATGAAAAGGGAGTCCCGGATATAATCAGTTACGAAGAGATATGCATGCCGGATATCCTGGATAGGACAGCGAAAGAGTTTGCCGATAAGACAGCACTTACATTTCAGGGGTACAAACTGACCTATCGTCAGTTCAAGGAAATGGTGGACAGAGTTGCAACGTGCCTCTTCGATTTCGGCATCAAACGAGGCGATGCCGTGGCGATCCTTCTGCCCAACTTGATACCCTGTGTCGTAGCATATTTTTCCATATTGAGGGTTGGTGCAATCGCGGTGATGAATAACCCTCTCTACACTGACCGTGAGCTCGAACATCAATTCAATGACTCCGGTTCAAAAGCGTTAATCACCCTCGATCTCTTGGCGAATCGAATGATCGACCTCCGGCCAAAAACAAAAATCAAGCAGATTGTCTACGCCTCCATAGGCGATTATCTGCCTTTTCCAAAGAATCTCCTTTTCCCTCTCATTGCAAAAAAGAAAAAATTAGCCGCAGATGTCAAAGAGGCGCCGGATGTATTTAAGTGGAAAGATTGTATTGCCAAGTATCCGCAGACACCGCCGGCTGTTCCATTAGGTTTCGAGGATGTGGCCATGTACCAATACACGGGAGGCACGACAGGGGTATCGAAAGGCGTAATGCTCACCCATGCCAACCTGAGCAAACAGGTCCAGCAATTGGAGGCGTGGTTTCCCCAATTTGAGAAGGGAATGCAAATAGTCCTGGGGGCGCTGCCTTATTTCCACGTATTTGGCCTTTCGACAGCAATGAATTTTGCTGTCCAGACAGGTGCAAGTCAGGTATTGGTCCCGAGGCCCCAGCCCGAGCCTCTTCTGGAAGCCATAGGAAAATTCAAGCCCACATTCGCAGCACTCGTGCCTACCATGTACATCGGAATGCTCAATCACCCTGATCTGAAAAAAACAGACATGAGCTGCATCAGAGGCGCCTTTTCCGGAAGCGCTCCTCTCCCCGTAGAAGTCATCCATGAATTTGAGAGAATAACAGGGGCCGTGATTGTTGAGGGATTCGGCTTGACAGAAACGACGCCGGTCACCCATATCAATCCCTTCGGTGGTGTCCGCAAGGTAGGCAGCATCGGCGTGCCCATCTCAGATACTGAGTGCCGTATTGTCAGCCTTGACGATGGTGTGACAGATATGCCGATAGGGGAGCCTGGAGAACTGATCATCAAGGGACCGCAAGTTATGAAGGGCTACAAAGACATGCCGGACGAGACGGCAAACACACTTCGTAACGGCTGGTGTTATACAGGAGACATCGCCACAATCGACCAGGATGGATATTTCTATATTGTGGATCGAAAGAAGGATATGATCATATCCGGCGGCTTCAATATCTATCCAAGGGATATTGACGAGGTATTATACGAGCATCCCAAGGTGCAGGAAGCATGTACTATCGGAATCCCCGATCCCAAGAGGGGGGAAAACGTCAAGGTATTCGTAGTCCTCAAGCAAGGAGCAACGGCGACCCAGGAAGAACTTCTGGAATATTGTGCAACAAAGCTGGCGAAATACAAACTCCCCGCGGAGATAGAGTTCCGCAAAGAACTGCCGAAAACGAATGTGGGAAAGATCCTGCGCAAGCAGCTGAGGGACGAGGAGTTGGAGAAAAGGAAGATTAAATAGCCGCAACCAAAAAAATCCCCCCTGACCTTCCCTTGATCAATGGGAGGATGGGGGAATTTTCTTTCGGATGAACTTCTTGCAGAGCCTTTCCTTTAATTCTATGCCCCAAACTTCTCAAGTCTTCCGGCGTGGGCTAAGGCGAGTCCCATCAGGTGGACCGTCGGCATCCTCCCCAAACCGCCTGAGATACAGTCCCCTTCGCCAAATCGCTTAACCCGATCCGGTCTCGCGGTTGCCGAACAAAGGAGTACCGGCAACGGATGCCAGCTATGTGAGGCAAGGGCCGCCGGTGTGGAGTGATCACCGGTGATAACTAAGACATCAGGTTTGAGATCCGTAACCATGGGAACAAGGGAGTCCACCTCTTCGATTACCTTCACCTTCGCATCGAAGTTGCCGTCTTCTCCCCGGGAATCGGTTGCCTTCACATGAACAAAGAAGAAGTCATACTTTCCGTAGTTCTCGCGGAGGGCCATGATTTCCCCTTTGAGCGAATCCGGCTGAGGGCCAATAACCATGCCCAGAAGCCGTGCAATGCCGCGGTACATAGGATAGGTGGCAATGGCCAGGGCATTGAGACCGAACCGTTCGCTTAAGTACGGATACCTTCTGAATGTGGAATAGCCGCGTAGGAGAAGCATATTCGCTTTCTCTTCGTCGGACAGCACTTCCTTCGCCTTATCGATAAGCTTCTGAAGAATACCAGATGTTTCTTCTGCTTCAGGGATGAGGGCTTTAGGTGGTAAAGCCGGAATCCCCGTTTTCTGCGGGTCCGTCTCTTGAATCTCCTCCCGAAGGCGATCCCTTCTCAAGGCTAAGAGGGCACGGTGTTCTCGGACGGGTTCAAAGATAACTTCGACATCAGATATTTTCCGGATCTTGTCCTGCAGCTTTCCGCAGATTCTTTTATTAGTCTCATTGTCGATCCGGCCCGCACGGCGATCGATGACGACACCATTCTTGTCAATCGTAGCAAAGTTGATCCTGATGAGGAGATCCCGTTCGGTCATAGGGAAGTCAATACCAGCGGCCTCCAGTATCCCCCGGCCGATGTTGTTCTTGATGGGATCATATCCAAAGAGGGCAAAGTGGGCCGGTCCGCTGCCCGGTGTGACCCCATATCCAACAGGGTCCAGAAGCCCACAGACGGATTTTGAGGCGAGGGCATCCATGTTGGGTGTTTTCGCCGCCTCCAATTCCGTTTGATCTCTCTCTCCCATGGGCAGGCCGCCAAGCCCATCCATTATGAGAAAAATAATCTTCGTGCTATTTTTTACAACAAGGCTGTCAATGAATTCCGGATCCATAAGCGCCCTATACTCTTTCGAGAACTATGGCCATGCCCTGCCCGCCGCCTATGCACAGTGTCGCTAGGCCGAGATTCAGATTCTTCTTCTTCATTTGCATGGCAAGGGTGTAAGTAATCCTCGCGCCCGTACAACCAATGGGATGGCCGATGGAAATGCCGCTGCCGTTGATATTGCACTTGTCCATATCAATCTTCAGCTCTCTGATGCAGGCCAAGGCCTGGACCGCGAAGGCTTCATTGAGTTCAATTACATCGATATCTTTCATGGTCAAGCCGAGTTTCTTGAAAACTTTTCGTGTCGCCGGGATGGGGCCCAGTCCCATGTAAGCCGGATCAACACCGCCTGCCGCAAATCCCTTGATCTTGGCCAGTGGTTTCAGGCCGAGCTCTTTCGCCTTATCCGCACTCATGACAACTACAGCAGCCGCGCCGTCGTTAACACCGGATGAGTTCCCTGCCGTTACAGTTCCTCCGTCCCTCTTGAAAGCAGGTGCCAGTTTGGCCATCTTCTCCATTGAGGTATCCATGGGGCGCTCGTCCACTTTGAATATAATGGGATCACCTTTTTTCTGAGGAATGACAACAGGGACAATCTCCTCGGCATATGTACCGTTGGCTATGGCAGCCCTTGCCCTCTGATGACTCATCAGGGAAATTTCATCCTGCTCACGTCTGGTAATACCGTATTTTGCCGCGATGTTTTCCGCGGTAAATCCCATGTGGTAGCTGTTAAATATCTCATAAAGCCCGTCATACACCATGACATCAGTAATCTTGCCAAATGGCATACTCATACGGTATCCCCAGCGGGCATCCGGGAGGACGAACGGTGCGTTACTCATGTTTTCCATGCCGCCCGCGACAATTGCGTCCGCGTCGCCGGAGTTGATTATCTGTGAAGCCAGGGTTATGGCCTTCATACCGGAAGCGCATACTTTATTGATGGTAAATGCATTGGTTTCTTCCGGCAGGCCCGCATATATGCTCGCCTGTCTGGCCGGATTCTGTCCGAGGGCCGCCTGTAGCACATTTCCCATAATGCATTCGTCAAAATAGACCGGTTTCAATGCACGGTCGTAATCATAGTATTTCTTGTTGATGTCCGTCATGTCAAACTCGCCGAAGACATCGGGACGGGCAGCTTTAACAGAATCACTGATGACAGGTCGCAATCCGGCTCTCTTGACAGCCTCTTTGATAACCAGCGAACCCAGGTCAACAGTCCTAACCCCGTTGAGGGCGCACCCAAAACTACCAACAGCAGTTCTCGCACCACTCACAATTACAACTTCTCTCATGCTTAAGAACCTCCTTACATTAAAATATCTTGAATTTTGTTTTCTGCTAAACGACAGATTATTCCCTGCTGATTCCTATGAAACACTTGGCATGTCAATGGATTCAACAAATTCTATCGCACGCGGCACCTTGTAGGATGATAAATAGGTCCTGCAATGACGCGTAAGTTCCTTTTCACTTACCGGTATATCCGGATTCCTTACAATCAACGCCTTGACAGTTTCTCCTCTCATGAAATCCGATTTTCCTACGACCATGCACGCTCGAACGGCAGGATGAAGTTCCAGAACCATCTCGACCTCCCGCGGATAGACATTGAAGCCGCTGGTTATGATCATCCGTTTCTTTCGTCCTGTGAGGAAAATGTAACCATCCTCATCGATCCTTGCAAGATCACTCGTGTGGAGCCAGCCCTTCCTGATGACTTGCGCCGTTGCTTCCTCATTCTTATAGTAACCTTTCATCACATTGACGCCCCTGATGATGAGTTCTCCGATTTCACCACGAGGAACCTCGTTACCTTGGCTATCAACTGCCTGGGCTTCTGCGCCGGGGATGACGGTGCCGATTGATCCCGGCTTGTGCACCTTGTCCCGCATGCCTACAGAACAGACGGGGGACGCCTCGGTAAGCCCATAACCTTCTCTTAATATACACTTAAACTTGTCTTCAAACATGGGGATGAAGTCGGGCGGCATTGTCGATCCCCCGGTGATGCAGAAGTCTAAAGAGCTGACATCATACTTATCGGTGTCGGGATACATGACCATACCCAAAAACAGCCTGGGGACGGCGGCAATATAGGTGACTTTATCTTTCTCTATAGCGCCGACAATGGCTTCCATCGTGAACCGATCCATCAATACGATGCCTGCGCCTATGCGGATGGCGCCCAGCATATTAACAACGGCCCCGAACGCATGGAAAAGGGGAATGATGGCAAGGCTCCGATCCTTTCCGGTCGTATGATAAAGATCTGAGACAAGGTTGGACTGCGACCGAAGATTCCGGTGGGTCAGGACTGCGCCTAGGGGCCTGCCGGTGAGGCCGGCAGTATAGATCATCACCGCCGGATCGTCATCAGCAATATCCGGCATCTCAAGGATGAAAGGCCCTTTCTCGATTATCTCTCTGAATCGGGAAGCGGTGTCAAGACCACTGGTAGTAATGATATGCTTGCAGAGCGGTATATCATCTCTGATTTCGTCGTACTTTTTCGCCAGCGGCGTTTCGGTAATCAGGCATTTCGTATCGCTGTTTCCGAGGAGATGGCGAAGCTCATAGGGCGTTGACAAAATGTTTACTGTGACGGCGACAGCGCCTAATTTCTGAACAGCGAAATAGGATATCACGAATTCCGGGCAGTTGGGGAGCATGATGGCGACCTTATCCCCTTTTTGAATACCCAGGCTTCTCAATTCATTACCCAGAGCGTTCACAGCGCTGTGGAGAGCCTCGTAGGTTAAGGATTTTCCGTCGTAGATAGTGGCAGCATTATTTGGATAACGATGCGCGCTTTCTTCAAGCATTCTTCCCAGACTCATAGCAATCAACACCTCGCGGCCATTTTGGCCTACTTAGCATATATCGGTACTTTTTATCAAGCGGAACTATAGTTATAGAAGGTCATTTCCCCTTGATGAGAATATCTTTTTCACCTATACTGGACTGCAAATAATGCATTTTCTGAATGACTTGGAGGAAAGCATGAAGACTCTTGTAACGGGCGTTCTTCTGGCGCTGTTGTGCAGCACATCTGCAATCGCTGTGGAACTGAGAACAGGAGATCGAGCCACCGATTTCAGTCTGAAGGACTCGCTCGGCAAGGAATACACTCTAAATTCACCGGAATTAAAGGGCAGGGTTTTGTACTTCAATTACTCAGACCCCGGCTCAAAAGATATGAATAAACACGTCGATGATGCCCTCAAGGGCGATCCGGGGTTGGACCGGAAAAGGGGCTATATCGGACTGGGCATTGCCAATATGAAAGCGAGCCTACTGCCTGATTTTGCAATTGCGCGGGTAATAAAAAGCAAACAGCAGGAGACGGGCGCTACTATTTTTCTCGATGATAACTACGTCATACTGAACAGCTGGGGACTGAAAAATAAGGTATCCAACATTGTCGTGCTGGATAAGGAGAGAATCTGCAGGTATATCCATAAAGGAAAGCTGCCCCCCTCGGAAGTTGAAAAGCTGATTAACATAATTAAAGAGTATCAGGTAAAATAAGTGCACTGACTTCTCTTGGCACTCGTTGATGCTCAAAGGATTATTGAAAAATGGCTGTGATTATTGATGGCAAGAAGATAGCCGGAGATATCCTTGATGGAGTGAGGTCGGAAGCCCTGCGCATGAAAGAAAGAGCCGGGATAATTCCCGGACTCGCTGTGCTTCTCGTCGGTGATGATCCCGCCTCCANNGAGATACTTACAATCATCCGCGAGCTCAACCGTGATGAAAGGATCCATGGCATCTTAGTACAGCTGCCCCTTCCGGGGCACATCAACCCGACGACCGTTATTGAAGCAATTGATCCCAGGAAAGACGTCGACGGATTTCATCCCTACAATCTGGGGCGGCTCCTTACTGGAAATCCGTATCACATGGCCTGCACACCCAAAGGCATACTGGAATTGTTGGATCGGAGCTCCATTACCATAAAAGGAAAAAGAGCCGTCATCGTCGGTCGCAGCAATATCGTGGGAAAACCGGTTGCCCTCATGCTTCTCAACAGACACGCAACCATCACCGTTTGCCACACGAAAACGAAACACCTCTCCGACGTGACGAGGCAAGCGGAGATTCTCATTGCAGCTGCCGGAAAGCCGGAAATAATCAGAGCCGATATGGTCGGCAATGGCGCCGTGATAATAGACGTGGGTGTAAACAGGATGGATGACGGTCGCTTAGTGGGCGATGTGGCATTTCCCGAGGTGCTTGAGAAGGCATCCTACATCACGCCTGTACCAGGCGGCGTGGGACCCATGACGATCGCTATGCTGCTCGTCAATACCCTCAATGCAGCCTCCGGCCAGATGCCACAGTAAAAATAAAACCCCCTCTCATTCTCAGAGAGGGGGTTTTAACTACACGTAAGCTCGTACTCAATCAGGCAATTCCCATTATCGCCTTCATCTCAGCTATCGTTTTTGCTACACTGTCCGCTGACTTTTTCATCATAGCCTTCTCTTCGTCATTGAGTTTCAGTTCGATGATCTTCTCAATGCCGTTGGCGCCAAGGACGGTCGGAACGCCGAAGCAGATATCTTTCAGCCCATATTCGCCTTCCAGATACACGCAGCTTGGGATGATCCTCTTCTTGTCTTTCAGGATGGCTTCGGCCATGAGTACAGCGCCGAGCGAGGGGGAATAGAAGGCACTTCCCGTTTTCAGCAGGGCAACAATTTCCCCGCCCGCTTTCCGGGTTCTGTCAACGATCTTATCGATCTTATCCTTGGGAAGAAGTTCCGTAACGGGAATTCCATTAATCGTCGAGAATCTGGGCATGGGAACCATATCATCACCATGACCCCCAAGCAGCATAACCTTGATGTCCTCGACAGACATCTTCAATTCCATACCTAAGAAGCTCTGGAAGCGTGAGGAATCGAGAGCTCCCGCCTGCCCTATAACTCTGTTCTTGGGGAATTTGCTGACCTTGTATGTGAGATAGGTCATCGTGTCCAGCGGATTGCTTACCACGATAATGATGCACTTTGGCGAGTTCTTAACTATCTGCTCGGTCACGGACCCCACGATACCGGCGTTGATTTTCAGCAGATCTTCCCTGCTCATCCCCGGCTTTCTCGCTATGCCGGAGGTGATGATGACCACGTCGGAATTCTTGGTCTCTTCATAGCCATTGGTTCCGATGACATTTGCGTCAAAACCTTCCATCGGGCCGGCTTCCATCAAGTCGAGAGCCTTCCCCTGGGGCATCCCTTCGATAATATCCATCAACACGACATCACCTAATTCTTTTATGGCTGCCCAGTGAGCGGCTGTTGCACCGACATTTCCCGCTCCAACGATTGTAATCTTCTTACGACCCATAATGATATCCTCCTGTATTTTTAAATATATCTAAATATCAAAATATTAGCCGACTCTTGACCGGTGAAAGTTATTTTCACACCGTATGAGGAGGGGCCTCAATTTTCGCTTTGTATGTAGCCTTATCCGGTTTCTTATGAAGGTGTGCACACTTATGCTTCGCCAAACCGAAGTAGCTGAGAACCAGATCCTTTTTCATGAGTTGTATAGCCCGTGCCGGGTCAACGCCCTTGGGGCACACATTGGAGCATTCTCCGGCATAGTGACAGCTGAAAATCCCGTGGCTTGCAGCAACGAGATCTCCGCGGGCATCGCGCGCATCGTCACGGGAATCGGCATTGTAGCGGTATGCCTGGGCTAATGGCGCCGGTCCCGGATACTCCCTGTCGGTAGCCATAGTCGGACATGCTGCCATGCAGCAACCACACTTGATGCAGTATGTAAACTGGAGAAATTCCTCCAGCTGATGTGGCGTCTGGTAATATTCATAAGTCGGCTTTTCCATTTCTTCCACATCGTTTCTCCGGATATGCAGTTGCAGTCCCTTAAGAACGCCAAACATGGGAACGAGATCAGCTACGAGGTCCTTGATAAGTTTAAAGTTGGGCAACGGCGCCAGCGTGAGCGCGGTCGTTGTCACATCAAGAATCTGTGTGTTACAGGACAGTGCAGGCACCCCATTAATCATCATTCCACAGGAGCCACAAACGCCCATGCGGCAGGAAAAGCGGAAATTAATGGTGGGGTCCTGTGTCTGTTTGATCATGTGCAGTCCGTCGAGGACCGTCATCCCCTTTTCCACTTGGAGTGTATATTGCTGCTGCCGTGGAGCTGCATCCTTCTCCGGATCAAAACGACGAATATACACGGTAATACTATTTGCTTTCTCAGTTTCTTTTTCCATTTTCTCACCCTTCCTATAGTGCTGTTTCCAGAGCTTTTGCAGCTATGGCGGCATACGTACCGATACCGAAGAGAACCAGCCCGACTATCCACAATATAACAGTGAATCCGTCCTGAAAGGACTTCTTGGGCCCGAGCTCAAACACAATCGTCCTTAACCCATAAAACCCATGGTATAATACTGCGCCCAAAAGAATTATGTAAGTGAATGCAAGGAACTGATTCTTGCTTCGGAAGGCGACATTTCCCCAGTCTGTGACAGCACCACTTTCTGGATTAAAGACCCCAAACATGGGCAGATGCATAACCACCATATGCAATCCTGCAATGACAAAAATGACGAGTGCTGCAATGATAAACCAAGTCCAGTATGCGGTTTCCTTCATGAGACTACCTCCCTCAATGACTTCCAAAGATAGTATTGTACCCTCCGGCAATGATGATAATGGCTACAAGAACCATTGCTATCACCATCAAGGGTCTTTGATTGTTAAGAGACGACTTGTAAGGGTATACCGGCTCCTCAGCTTTTCCCACGGCCAAGCCGAGCTCAATTAAAATAAGCCGTATACCATTCAGCGCATGAAACGAAAAAAGGACAAATACACAGAATTCTCCAAGCTTCAAAACAGGATTCTTCAATATCTTCATGGCTGCCGCCCAACTCTCCGGGCCGCAGATCCTGACAGAGCTTGCAAATATATGCATCATGAAGAAGAGAAGAAGACCGAGCCCTGTGAGACGCTGCAAAATATACAGATATCTCTCCACACCCCAGCGGCCGCCGCCGAGCCATCCAACTATTCCCAAATGGTTATCGAATTGTTTGTTTGCCATCTTTCTTCCCCCTAATATTTGCGCTCAACCGGTTTCCATTTGGTGATTGTTACCGGCTTATAAGAAAGTTTCGGTCCCTGCTCCGTGTAGGTGACGAGCGTGTGCTTGAGCCACTTATCATCGTCGCGATTCGGGAAATCATAGCGGGCATGTCCGCCCCGGGATTCCTCCCTGGTCAGTGCTGCCAAAACGAGGATTTCAGCGAGATCGAGGAGATTTTGCACTTCCATTGAATTCATCAGGTTCGTGTTATAGACAGCCCCCTTATCCGCAATGGAGATATTCTTATAACGTTCTTTCAGTTCCCTGACCTTTTTCAAACCTGCTGTCATCTCCTCGCCCGTGCGGTACACGCCTACATACTTGTCCATCGCTTCCCGCAGTTCTCTTTTAATATCATACAGGTTTTCCGTACCTTTCTTCTGGAGGAGATCTTCATAGATATGCTTGTACTCTCGACGGACCTGCTCCTCAGGAACATCCACCAGAGGCGGATTGCTCTTCACATATTTTACAATCTCTCCTCCCGTAATTCCTCCCCATACGACGCATTCCGCAGTGGAATTGCAACCGAGACGATTGGCACCATGCATAGAGTGGCAGGCCACTTCACCGGCTGTCCATACCCCCTTCATTTTGGTGGCGCCATTAATGTCCGCCTCAACTCCGCCCATGCTGTAGTGGGCGACAGGTCGCACGGGAATTGGTTCAAGGATCGGATCGATACCACGATACTTCATACAGACTTCCCGGATTAAGGGGAGCGCCGAATTGATCTTTTGGGCTCCCAGATGTGTCAGGTCGAGTTGGATATAGTCCAGCCCCGCCGGCCCTTTAAATCCTCGGCCCTCTTTAATCTCCGTAATCATGGATCGAGAAACAATGTCACGCGGCGCCAGTTCCATGAATTTTGCGGCGTACTTTTCCATGAGACGCTCGCCTTTATTGTTTTTCAGGTACCCACCTTCACCACGGCACGCCTCCGTCATCAAAATACCGGATGGTATAAGACCGGTGGGATGAAACTGGAGGAATTCCGGATCCTCGATGTTTATCCCGGCGCGATACGCTATTGCATGACCATCGCCGCTCACAGTCTGTGAATAGGTGGTAAAACCATAAAGGGTTCCCAGACCACCAGTGGCTATGAGCATTGCTTTTCCCCTGATGACCATAAATCGGCCGGTTGCCATATCAATCCCTGTAATGCCGGCGAAAACGCCGTCTTTATGGAGGATCGCGGTGGCAAAGAATTCATCGTAACGATTAAAATTCTTGTACTGCATCAGAGTGTCATAAAGGGTCTGCACCTCAAAGGCACCTGTTTTGTCCGCTCCCATCGTAGCTCTCGGAAAAGTGTGTCCTCCGAAAGGACGCTGCATGATCTTGCCGTCGGGTCGTCTTGACCATGGCATCCCCCAGTGATCAAGCAGCAGGATCTCTTTCGGGCTGGTTTCCACAAAGCGATCAACCACGTCCTGGTCAGCAAGAAAGTCAGAGCCTTTGACGGTATCCCACGCATGGAGCTCTAAGTTGTCTCCATCTTCCTCTCGCATCACAGCTGCAGTGCCTCCTTCAGCACATACCGAATGGGGACGCTGTATTTGAACCTTCGATACGAGGGCCACATTAATCGAGTCTTTTGATTTCCGGGCTATCTCCACTGCTGCCCGAAGCCCTGCCAATCCCGTACCAAAAATCAAGACATCGTGTGTAACTGTTTCCACTACATTTGTCTTCATATCTCTTACCATCCAATTGTCTAAGTTGTGAAAATAAATTGAGGGTGTCTGTCTATATCACCCCTTCTTGTATTTCTTGACATTCTCGATATACAGGTCATTCCCCTTTGTATCATTAATGACAATAACGGGGAAATCCACGACCTCAAGTTTGCGGATGGCTTCAGGCCCCAGATCATCGAAGGCAATGACTTCAGCCTTCTTGACCGCCTGGGCCATTAGGGCTCCCGCCCCTCCCGTTGCCCCCAGATAGACAGAACCATATTTCTTCATTGCTTCCTTCACATTCGCATCCCGTGGACCTTTTCCGATCATACCCCTTAATCCCTTCTCGATGAGCCTGGGGGCATAGGCGTCCATGCGGTAGCTCGTCGTTGGTCCCGCTGCCCCAATGGGGCGCCCGGGTGGCGATGGCGTCGGTCCCACGTAAAATATAACTGATCCATTAATTTCGAAGGGGAGGGGCTTATTACTGTCTAAGAGGTCAACGAGCCTCTTATGGGCTGCATCCCTGCCTGTATAGATCGTTCCCGTAATAAGAACCTTGTCTCCTGCTTCAAGGGCTTCTACGTCTTCTCTTTTAAGAGGTGGCTTAAGTATCTTCAATATTCTCTCCCTCCTTTAAAAGTCGATTTCTGCATGCCGGCTTGAGTGGCAGTTAATGTTCACCGCAAGGGGAAGGCTCGCAATGTGACATGGTTCCATGATTATTTTGACATCGAGGGCCGTTATTCTTCCTCCCAAGCCTCCCGGACCAATCCCCAGATCATTGATCTTCCTGAGCATGCTCTCTTCCATCTCTGCCAGCTCGGGGTCCGAATTCCTTTTCCCGATTGGTGCAAGAAGAGATTTCTTGGCGATGATAGCTGCCCGTTCAAATGTCCCCCCGATACCGACACCGACAATTATGGGCGGGCATGGATTAGCCTGAGCCTCCCATACCCTTTGTACAACAAAATCTTCAATACCTTTCCTACCATCCGAGGGCTTGAGCATGGTAACCCTGCTCATATTTTCACTTCCGCCCCCTTTGGCACAGAAAACTATTTTAAGTTTGTCTCCCTTAACGATATCATAATGAACAATCGCGGGAGTATTATCACCAGTATTCTTTCTGGTGAAACAGTTGCAGGCCGATTTCCGGAGGTATGCATCCCCGTAAGCCTCTTTCGTAGCCTCGTTCAATGCATCTGTAAGAAGCCCTCCTTTAATCTTAACTTCGTCACCGATCTCAACGAAGAAGATCGCCAGTCCCGTGTCCTGGCAGAGCGGAATCCTCTTATCCTTGGCTATTTCTGCGTTTTCGAGAAGCTGGTTCAGAATCTCTTTCCCCAGAGGGGATTCTTCTTCTGCCAGGGCGCGCCTGAAACTGGCCATGAGGTCATCTCCGGCAATGAAGGCCGCATCCATGATGGCCGCTTTCACCTTCTTCTTAACTGTGTTGAAAGAAATGGAACGCATTTATACCACCTCCCATTTTATCCGATATCTACCAGTACCTGTCCAACTGCCACGGAGTCGCCAGATTTCACATGAATACTCTTCACCTCTCCGTCAACCGGAGCGGGAAGAGGGTTCTGCATTTTCATGGCTTCCAAAGTCACGACCTCCTGTCCCGCCTTTACCTTGTCACCTACCTTACACGTAACTTCAACTATAATGCCAGGCATCGGCGCTGTTACTGAGCCGGCGCCTGCTTTTGCTGTGGAATTCATTCGTACTCCTCCTATTTCATCCGATATCAACAAGAACCTGTCCAACTGCCACGGAGTCGCCAGATTTTACATGAATGGTCTTTACCTCACCGTCAACCGGAGAGGGGAGGGGATTCTGCATTTTCATGGCCTCCAGGATCACGACCGGCTGTCCTGCCTTTACCTTATCACCTAATTTGCAGGTAACGTCAACAATGAGACCGGGCATGGGCGCTGTTACTGATCCTGCGCCTGCTTTTGCGGCTGGCGCTGCAGCGGGTTTCGGAGCCGCGGGCGCTGCTGCCGGTCTTGGTGCCGCAGGCGCTGCTGCGGGTTTCGGTGCTGCGGGCGCTGCTGCCGGTTTCGGAGCCGCGGCGACCTGAGTTACCACAGGAGCGGCAATCATTGCGCCTCCCTCCGACTCTACTTCTACCGCATAATAACTGTCATCGACAAAGACGTTGAATTTCCGAATGCCGGCTCCCTTTTCGGGAACTACTTTCGTCGGCTTTTCCATAAGCTTCCCGGCCTTTGCCTTCTTGATCATTTCATCCTCTTTCTTCACCTCTTCTAAGGTCTTCGGCATAACATCTTTGGGAATCGGCTCCAGACCATACTTCCACTTCAAGAATCTCAATCCCGTCTGCGGATAGAGGGCGTAAATGAGGACATCACCCGGGTTCTTCGCGATATCTTTTGTCGCTGCTCTTGCCTTGTCCATTTCCGGCTCCAAGGCATCTGCGGCACGGTTTGTCATTGGCGTCTCTCCCCGCTCGTACCCTTTGAGACACATCTTCTGAACCTCTGGATCGATGGGTGCGGGCGGTTTACCGTAGAGACCGAAGCAGTAATCCTTGACCTCTTTGGATATCATCTTGTAGCGGCCCATGAGCACGTTCATAACTGCCTGGATTCCCACGATCTGGCTGGTGGGAGTGACCANNAGATTGGTGGTCATACCGCCGGGGACCTGATGAATAAGCACGCCGACGTCGATGATAGCCTGTTTCGTCGTGTCAAGATAGTCACGATATACGGGAGCAATCTTCTCTAAATCCTCACCTATCTCGAATATCAAATTCAAATCCAGGCCCGTATCCCTTGGTGTACCTTCTAAGGTCACAAGGAGGGGCTCAATGGCCGGTTGAGAAGAACGGAGCGCAAAGGGAGCCAGAGCGCAGTCGACAACATCTACACCAGCCTCTGCGGCCTTAAGATAAGACATGGAACCCTGTCCACTCGTGTAGTGTGTGTGGAGCTGTACCGGTATTTTAAGCGCCTTTTTCAAAGCAGATATAAGCTCATAGGCATCATAAGGAGAGATCATCCCCGCCATGTCTTTGATACAGAAGGAGTCAGCTCCCATCTTTTCGATGATCTTTGCCTTCTCCACATAGTAATCGAGGGTGTAAACTGCCCCTCCCATTTTCCTCTGGGTCAGGGAGTAGCAAAGGGATCCTTGAATGTGTTTCCCCGCCTCCTTGATTGCCCTGAAGGGTGCCTCGAAGTTTCTTGTGTCGTTCACGGCGTCGAAGACCCGGAAGATGTCCATTCCACACTCAGCCGCATAGAGAACGAATTCTCTCACCACGTCATCAGCATAGTTCCTGTACCCGACGACATTCTGGCCGCGAAGGAGCATCTGCTGGCGTGTCTTCTTGAGATATTTCTTCAGTATCCTTATCCGATCCCATGGATCCTCGTTGAGAAACCTTGTGGGCACATCGAATGTTGCTCCTCCCCAGGTCTCCATTGACCACCATCCCACCTGATCCATCCTCTCCGCGAGCGGTTCCATATCCTTGGTTCTCATTCTGGTAGCCAGCGACGACTGATGGCCATCTCTAAATGTGGTATCACAAATTCCTAAAGCGTTTTTTGCTTCTTTCTTCTTCTCTGCCATAAGTAAACTCCCTTTCAATATATTATTCTCTGTTATTGTTTACACTCTAAAATGATTGACTTCCTCAATGCCTGAATTAAAGACTCAGCCACACGCGTCATCTTTCGATGAAGCCCTTTAATATGTCCGCATCTGCCACATGCGGCGCGTGAACATCACATCCTGCCGCCCGGCAAGTGCCCAGATATTAATGGAGGCATGAGGTGCTGCGGAAGGAACTGCTTCTGCCGCTGCCGCTGCCATTGCGGCCGCCGCTTCTTCTTCCAGATAGGCACCTATTGCTGCTGATATGGCTACCATTACTTTTGAATCCATTGACTTCATGCTTATTTCCTTTTCTAAGTAATCTGATTCCTACATTGGAATGTTGCCGTGTTTCTTCGGTGGTCTTGTTTCTCTCTTTGACCTCAGCATGTCAAGGGCTCGAATGATATAACGGCGGGTCTCGTGGGGCCGAATAACCGCATCCACATAGCCCCTGCCCGCTGCCGCATAAGGATTACAGAAGGCATCTTCGTATTCCTTGATTTTCGCTGCCCGCATGGCCTTCGGATCTTCTGCTGCCTTAATCTCATTCCGGAAGATGATATTGCATGCACCTTCGGCTCCCATGACCGCCATTTCTGCAGTCGGCCAGGCGATGACCATGTCCGCACCGAGGTCGCGGCTGCACATGGCGAGATACGATCCGCCATAGTCTTTCCTTGTTGCCAGCGTGATCTTCGGTACAGTCGCCTCTGAATAGCACCACAATAGCTTTGCTCCGTGTCGGATAATGCCCCTCCATTCCTGGTCCGTTCCCGGCAGATACCCCGGTACGTCTGCTATAGTGATCATGGGGATATTGAACGCATCGCAGAAACGAATGAATTTTGTTGCTTTATCGGAAGCGTCTACATCAAGGCAACCCGCGAGCCAAGCCGGCTGGTTGGCGATGAAGCCGACTGTATGGCCTCCCATACGCCCGAACGCCACGACCATGTTCCGGGCAAAGTACATATGGGGCTCCATGAAATCGCCGTTGTCGCAGAGCGAACCGATCAATATCTTCATGTCATAATTCTGCCTGGGAGAATCCGGTACGAGCGTGTCCAGGCTGTAATCAAGCCGGTTCGGGTCGTCGCCTGTATCTACATAGGGAGGATCTTCCATGTTATTGGAGGGCAGGAAACTGAGAAGTCGTTTGATCTGATTGATGTTGTCTTCATCGCTCTCACAGGCGAAATGGGCAAC
Organism: Syntrophaceae bacterium; assembly: GCA_003153775.1. Lineage (GTDB taxonomy): Bacteria > Desulfobacterota > Syntrophia > Syntrophales > UBA2185 > Fen-1135. The sequence goes on from PMBI01000075.1 coordinate 34,108, forward strand.
ACCGCTCTTGGTATTGTGGGTCATCGCTCCACCGAGACCTTCAAAATCAATGATCTCACCCGTAACGGACTTGATGACCTCGGGACCGGTAATAAACATGTAACTTGAATTCTTTGTCATGAATATCCAGTCTGTCATGGCCGGTGAATAAACAGCTCCTCCCGCTGTGGGTCCCATGATAGCTGAAATCTGAGGAATCGTGCCTGATGCGCAGGAGTTGCGGTAGAAGATCTGGCCGTAACCGGCGAGCGAATCTACTGCCTCCTGTATTCTGGCGCCACCCGAGTCATTAAATCCTACACAGGGGGCTCCTGTCTTTACTGCCAGATCCATGACCTTACATATCTTCTTGGAATGCATCTCTCCCAGCGAGCCGGCACGGGCGGTAAAATCCTGGGAGAAGGCGAATACTGTTCGGCCGTTGACCTTCCCGTATCCCGTGATGACGGCTTCCGCCGGTACCTCGACTTTGTCCATACCGAAATCTGTACACCGGTGGCGCATAAACAAGTCCGTCTCCACAAACGTACCGGGATCAAACAGGAGACCTATCCTTTCTCTTGCTGTGAGCTTTCCACCTTCATGCTGCTTTGCAATCGCCTTTGGCCCGCCCTGAGCCATGGCAATGGCTTCACGTCTTTCCAATTCCTGAATTTTTGGAGGTTTTTCACTCATTACTTCTCTCCCCTTTTCTTTTAGATAGTTGTTATACTTTCTGACACAGCTCCACCAGAACGCCGTATGTGTCCTTTGGATGGACGAAGGCTATCTTCTTTCCGCCTGCCCCCATGCGGGGAACCTTGTCAATAAGACGGATACCTTTGGCTTCCAGTTCTTTCAACGCTTCTTCAATGTTATCCACTAAAAATGCAACGTGCTGGACACCCTCACCTTTCTTTTCGATAAAACCCGCGATGGGTCCATCCGGCGCGGTGGACTGCAGAAGCTCTACTTCAGTATCACCCACAGGCATAAAGGCGGTTGTCACCTTCTGTTCGGCAACAGTCTCTTGCCCTTCCAGTTTCAGTCCCAATGTATTGGAAAAGAACTTTAGAGAAGATTCAATGCTGTTTACTGCAACACCGATATGGTCTACCTTAATTATTTTCATATAATGACCTCCCTTGTCGGTTTTATTTTTCTATGTTGTTGAAGGTCGTAACGTCAACTTTTTCCACCTCAGCAGTAAATGTCTGAGTATCAAATGCGCCTACTTCTTCTTGGTTTTCTTCTGGCCTTTTTTCTTGGCAAGAATCTCCTGTATCCTCTTTCCTATTTCAGCCGGGTTCTTCTCAACGATGACACCCGCGGCTTCCAGGGCCTTGAATTTTTCGTCTGCCGTTCCTTTTCCACCCGATATGATCGCACCGGCATGCCCCATTCTTCTCCCCGGAGGAGCGGTTCGACCAGCGATAAAAGACACAACCGGCTTGGTGAGGTTGGACTTAATGAATTCAGCCGCCTCTTCCTCGGCGGTTCCACCGATTTCTCCGATCATGACGAGGGCTACTGTATCCGGATCTTTTTCATACAGCGCCAGCATATCAACAAAGCCTGAGCCTGGTATGGGATCTCCACCGATACCGATCGACGTGGTCTGGCCTATTCCCAGATTGGTAAGCTGCCAGATCGCTTCATAGGTGAGGGTTCCACTTCTTGAGATTACGCCTACGTTACCTACTTTATGGATGAAGCTTGGCATAAAGCCGATCTTGCCTACGCCGGGAGTGGTAATTCCCGGGCAGTTGCATCCAATCATCCGGGCTTTAGATGTTTTCAACACCTGTTTGACCTTGATCATGTCAGTCACAGGAATGCCTTCAGTCATACATACGACAAGCCCGATCCCCGCTTCGATTGATTCAATAATCGCATCCGCAGAGAAGGCCGCAGGAGTATACAAGGCGGCAACATTGGCGCCCTGTTTTTCTACCGCATCGGCGACCCTGTTATATACGGGGATTCCATCGACGTCCATGCCTCCCTTACCCGGGGTAACTCCGGCTACCACCTTCGTTCCAAATTTAACCGATTCGCGGGTGTGAAAGGTTCCTTCCGAACCGGTAATACCCTGAACCACTACACGAGAATTTTTATCTAAAAGTATTGCCATGTTCAACTCACCCTTTCTTTAAAATTAGTTTGTGTGTTATTTAAGCAGTGCAACAACCTTTTCGGCGGCTTCATACAGACCGTCAGCCACGGTAAATTTCAAACCCGATTCTTTAAGGAGTTTTTTGCCTTCGTCCACATTCGTCCCCTGGAGCCTGATCACCATGGGCAGTTTCATATCGATATTCTTGGCAGCCTGGATGATTCCGTTGGCTACACGGTCGCAGCGGAGAATGCCTCCAAAGATGTTCACAAGAATTGCTTTTACATTGGGGTCGGCAGTGAGAATACGAAACGCTTTTTCGATCTGGTCAGGACTGGCGCCGCCACCGACATCGAGGAAGTTAGCCGGTTCGCCGCCCGCCATCTTGATGAGATCCATGGTCGTCATGGCAAGGCCCGCGCCGTTAACCATACATGCTATATTACCGTCTAATTTGATATAATTAACCCCGGCATTCTTGGCGATAACTTCTAAGGGGTCTTCCTCATTTTCGTCTCTGAGTTGCTTGATGTCCGGATTACGGAAGAGACCATCATCATCAAAATTTATCTTGGCATCGACGGCGATGAGATTGCCCTCCGCTGTGAGAACGAGCGGGTTGATCTCCACGAGAGAGGCGTCCTTGGCCACAAATAGTTCATATAACCCCTTGGTGATGTTTGCGAATTGGGCGCTCAGAGACTTGTCAGTCCCCAATCCCAAGCCGTATGCGAGTTTCCTGGCCTCAAACGGGCTGAATCCCACCGCGGGTGGAACGGCGCACTTGATGATTTTTTCCGGAGTTGCCTTGGCCACCTCTTCGATCTCCATACCGCCGGCTTCGGAAGCCATGAAAACGACACATTCCTTGTCACGCGCGCGATCTACCACCATGCCGAGATAAAGCTCTTTCTTGATATTCGATGTTTCTTCAACCAGAACCTTCTGCACCTTTATTCCTTCCGGACCGGTCTGGTGGGTAATGAGCTGCATGCCGAGGATCTTCTTCGCTGCCTCATAGGCCTCATCAGGCGTCTTGGCCACCTTCACACCGCCGCCTTTACCTCTTCCGCCTGCATGGATCTGTGCCTTTACAATAGATGTCTTGTTGAGGGATTTGGCGATATCTCGAGCCTTTTCAGGTGTATCAGCAACTTCACCGTTGGGTACGGGGACTTTGTAGGCGCGCAAGAGACTCTTAGCCTGATATTCGTGAATCTTCATTATGAACCTCCAATCGTTATTAATTAGATAGTAAATTAACTTGCTGTCAGTTCTGAAAATTATTTGGTGAGTGGTAGGACACCGGAGAAATAAAAGACCTGCGTGGACAATTTAAACGCTGATGCGGGAGCCAATTTCTCTGGGAAAATCTTTGACCACTGCGAAAAAATCTACTGCCTTTCTTTTATTGAAGAGTTTGATGAAAGTGTTGCGGACTACTTGATCTTGATCAGGTGCAATTCATATCACCCAAAATCGTTTCTGTCAACTTTTTTCTGTGACTATTCTGCAATTTTTTCCGCAAGCGCCGTCATGAAGACATGGCACCTGTGCAGAAAATTGGCATTCTTCAGAAAATTAGTGCATACTATTAATATGTTAAATTATTTGATTGAATGCCTCTTCTCCGTGAGACGGCCATGCGACTGTGGCCTTTCATGGCAGGGCTCAGTAATACGAGTGGGTTTGACATAAGCGGCTGAGACCTTTGAACAAAGGCTGCACCCTTGCCCAAAGGTCTCGGCGGTAATAAGTCGAGATTATCTGTTCACTTCAATTATGGACGATACTCAAAGACATCATACTCTGTTTTCTGTCCGAGCAGAGCGTCAATCTGGTCCTGAATCTTCGCCCTCTCCTTACTTGACTGCCAAGCCTTCCAAGCTGAAAGACTATCCCAAGTGCTGATAACGAGATACTCGTTCTGTCTGTCCACATTTTTCAAAGACTCTCCCGACACGTAGCCTGGCTGTTTCATGCTGAGTGATCTGAGCTGCATCACGAGTTCTTTCAATTGCGATGCCTTATCCGCGGCCACCTTCCTTTTAATGAGAATTTTGACTGCCATTTTCGACCTCCTACATTACTTTGTGGGTTGTCTTTCCGGGGCATAGCTCTGAATTCTGTCAAGCGCGTTTCCATAAGGAGATGATAGGCGCGTTACAGAACACTGTCAAGTCTTTTTCTGGCTTCGTTTCATCCGGCGGCAGCCAAACATGTTTATATAACTCAACGGAAGTGAACAGTAATTGAATATCTGCACTCTGTTCTGAGGCAAGAGCGCTTATGGAAAAATTCGCTGCGACAGATTAGGCAAGGTGCATCAAAATATTGAGACGGAGAAATGCACTGTTTATCCTTTTCTCAATAAATCTCCGCCAGTCTGAATCATTTGATCGGATATCCGGCATTCTTCCAGGCCACCACGCCGCCACGAAGTATCTTGGCATTTCTATATCCTTTTTTCAGGAAATGCTCTGCCCGACCGGCAGAAGTTTTTTCCCTGGGTCATGCTCAATAGAAGATAATTTCCTGGTCCTTCGAATATTGCGGGAGCAGAGAATAGAATTCGCTGAGCGACATGGACCCTTCAAGATTAATTCTNNAGTTGTAAGGCTTCCGTCATGTCACTTCCCTATTCTACATATCGCATTTTTTCATCACACGCTTGCTCGATGAAAAAGATTCCCAATCAAGTGCATCATGTATTGTCGTCATCGAATGGATAGATCTGTACCAAATTTCGGGATAAGGTGGGGTCATGGCGCACTTCTCCCTTTTTCCCGACCAGTTCACTATGTTCAAGCCTTGTGAGAGCCGTCTTATCCGTCTTCACGTCTGCCAGTGTACGCCGACCATCCCTTAAACGACCGATAACTGTGGCACGCTCTGCCTGTCCGTCTTGATCGTAGCGAATTATGAACGACTCAATCGTCAGAATCCCTTCCGCCCGTTCGACGGGAGAGGGAAGGGCCTCCGCATCGATGGCCTTTTGAAGAGCTGAATCATCACGATCCTCCCATGGATGGTCGGGAGGGTCCGCACCGTAGATGCCGATGGCGTGTTTCGAATTGTACCAACCATTGGCCGTCACCATGGCCTTCAAACGGCGATCACGGCGAATGCGCCCCACTACAGAGGCAATGGCGTGCATCGTATAGTTATTGCCTGGTCCGCCAAACTGGGCAAGCCCACCGGTGACAGTAAGGTCTCTCGGATCGTCTTCCGAAATGCCGATCGCCTGCCGGGAAATCTCCACTGCCGACGGAAAACAGCTGTAGAGATCAAAGACGTCTATATCGGAAAGGGAAAGCCCGGATTGCTCCAGGGAAAGCCGTGCCGCTTCTCGTATCGGAGGGGAGTCATAGAGCCTGGGCCTCTCGGTCACATGCCAGATGTTGTTCAGTTCGGCTCCGCCCATCGGGTATACCCATTTGGAGCGATCGATGCCGATCGCATCGGCATCGGCATCGTTTGTCATGATGAGCGCCGCCGACTGATCCACATTGATATTGGCCACAACGCGGACTGTATACGGATAGACGACATAGCGATTGTGTGGGGCGGCTATTGTCAGATCCTCTGCCTTATATTTTTTCCGGGTCCATGCATAAGGATTCTCAAAGGCGACCCGGGAAAAGCATTCGTACCGGCGTCCCATGTGGAGTTGGTGTTCCTTGATACTCCTGCCGGATAGATAGCGGAGTGATGTTTCGAAGAAAGGATACATGAATTGTGGGAGAAAGAGATCGTAGGCTTCTTCAATGGAATTATTTACTTTATGATACTCATCGCCCCCTCTCTTGAGCATTTCTTCCTCATGTTCGCACCCGGAGCGGAGGAGCGTATCAAAATTAACGGGCAAGTTCTTTTCCCTCAGATGCCGCAACGTCACATTGTCCTGCCAATCGAGGACTCTCTTGCCCTTGGAGGCCTTGTACATTGAATATATCGCTTCGGCCCCGGTGATGAGTACCGCCCTTCTCCTGCCCGCGGCAATATCTCGCGCCAGGCTATTTACCATTGTTTGAGGAGAATTGCCTCCGATCTGCGAATAGATCACGTTCTTTGGCCTGATGCCCAGTGATCCGCTTACAGCAAGCGGCACGCAGTCATCGTCCCGGGAAAAGCTGTTGATCACACAGACCGTATCAATGATAGACTTTAGAGCATCACTCCCGGCATCTCTCACGGCGTGAAGGCTCGCCTTCACCATGAGGCCGAGGGGATCGAGGACAGGATTCGCATCTTTTCGTTGGGTATACTGTGCAGCGCCAATGAGAATCGGTATAGGTCTCGTCTTCATAGACTGGTTATCTGTAGAAATCCCAGGAATACTCTTCCTGGTTATCGTATTTTTCGCCCTGCTGTTTGAGATAGCCCCAATAGGCAAGTTCGTCGATGTGAAGCTCCGCCTCCTTCAACGCGTCAATCACTTCCTTGGTGTCCGGAGGACATCCCGCGACTCTTATCGCCTTCCTGATATGCACATTTTCCTTGTTTGCCTTGATGATGCAATCGCCGATGAGAACGGTACTAGCATAGCCCGATCGCGCCTGCATTTTCTTGCCGTTGAGGATCTCAATCTTCGGAAGAGGCTGGCCTGTAAATGCCGACAGCACAAGGATATTGACCATATTGGCCAGCGGAGTGCATCCGGAGCAGAGAGTTTCATCGTACTTGGGCAAGGCAACGCCTGTCACTCCGAATTTCTCAAAGATAGATGGGCCGGTATTGTCTTTCGCCCATCCCCAGTCCCATTTGAGCGCCTTGATATGATTCTCCAGGGCATCACCTCTCATTTCATAATCTTTGAGGTCGAGGGACTTGCCGTGGCGTTTGGCATACTCAGCGAAATGGACAATATCCTGCGGGTCGTAGCCTATGGTTTTTGCCGCAACCATATCGGCTCCCAGGGCATCACGGGATGCAACGATAACGCCTTTCCTGAATGCGTTTCCGAAATGAAGAGGACCTCGCTCCAAGGCATAGATACCATCCACGATGGTAAGTGCCGGCTTTACGCAATCGGCGATGAATGTGAAGCAGTACTCCAGGCCGGGACTTGCATGATGGCAGATTTTTTTGGAGGAGGTTTTCAGGCAGCCTTTGAGATTTTTCAGTCCGAGGGATACTTTCGTCTGGGCATGGGTTTTTAAAACTGGGAAGTTGATGAGAAAGTCGGACTCCATGGCCTCTCTTGCGATATGGAGGGTGGGTCCTCCCGGAATTTTGAAATTTGCCGATCGGTCGGCATTAAAATCAACGAGCTTAACGCCATACTTTTTTACCAGTGAGATATATCCGAGACCTGCGTAGGCCGCCATGGTGCCGATGCCTTTTTGAATTTGAACCGATCCCTCACCGATGGATATCTCTCTGCATCCGTGCTCCTTGAGCATGATGACCAGGTCCTCCACCAGACGCGTCGTAGTAAACACGCCGAACGGCGCTATCTTGAACTGGTCGTCCCAGGTGATGAGATTTGGTTTGATCAGCACCCTCGTATTTCTCTCCAACTTCTCTAGGCCACTGCAAAGCTCTACTGCCTCTCTGAGAGAACCGGGACTGCCCGCATATTGAACCAGCGATATTAGCGGTTTCATAGTTCGCTTACCGTGACAAAAAAGAAACTCTGTTTGTCCGAATGCGTAATCATCAAGATTTCTCCTGCGCCAATCTCCGAGCTCGATCCATTTGACGTCAGGCTTTCATGAACGAGTTGAACCACGCCATCGCATCCTCGTCTTTGATTCCCAGTTTCTTACTGTGATCGGGTTTGAATAACGCAAAGGTTCCCGTGGATTTCGCACAAAGGTCCCCGGCTTCGTTGAAGATCATCGCCTCTGCCAGGCATTCGCGATCATTCTTGACTTCCAGCATTTTCCCTGCGGCCTTCAATTCCCTATCAATTGTGACGGGCTTCAAGAATTCCACCATCATGGACTTGGTCATGCCGAGGCATCTCGTTTTGTGAATAACTGTCCTCCCCATGACTTCGTCCAGGATAGTTGATATGATCCCACCATGAACTAAGTTCTTCCATCCGCAGAGATGGGCCGGCACTTTAACCCACGAAAAAATTGATTCTCCGTCAGTGAAAAATTCCAGGCGAAGCCCTGCCGGATTAGCGGGACTGCACCCAAAGCACATGCTATCGGTCCTGTTCGGCAGATGTTTGAGATTTTTTTTCCCGGTCATAAGGTGACACTCCATTGGAATCGCAGTCGACTATACTCAATGTCCGTGTCGTACCTTTACCATATTTCAAATTATGATTCTGCGATTTTTTGAGTGTGGTCGTTTGAAATTCCTCGTTGATCGTTGGGGAAGGAAGAAATGTTCTGGAAGGGACGAGCAGAGGTTACTCAGAGAATTTACAAGATCTGACTATGGCCTTGAAAAACCGCCTTTGCGATGGGGGGTATAACCTGCCTGTAGGATGGAATCTACAGTTTTCTCCGGCATTATTATTGTCTTGCACTGGCCGTCTTGGGTGCCAGCCTGAGCATGAGGAGGGCACAGCCGACGAGGATCACGATATTTGCTTGCCAGACGTATGTATACGATCCCGACAAATCATATATCAGCCCTCCCATGAAAGGACCGATTCCGCCACCCATGCCCATGAAAAAGGTGAGCCACCCATAGACAGAGCCGAGGACATGCCTGCCGAACCGATCGGCAACGAGGATGGGCATCATGGGCCCCAGTGACCCATACCCAAAACCGTATATAAGTGCATAGAAATAGAGGCGCTGGGTGGTGGTCGCCTTCAACAGGATAACCATTCCCACCGCCATGATGATCATGCCTAAGACGGCCGAATATTTTACGTCCTTCACCACGCCGCTGAACCAGCCGAAGAAGAACTGGCCGCAGAAACCGCCAAACCCGAGTGCACCAAGGGAGGATGCAGCAACGACATTCTCAATATTATTATCCAATGCGTATGCGACCTGATGGACGAAGGCCGCCATAAGGGTCATGACCGCCAGGGAGAAGCATGCCACAAGGATCCAGAAGTGAGAATTCCTAAAAATGCCTTTATTGGAAAGATGCGACGGATACTTTACGGCATGATCTGCGTCCGACGCCTTAGCTATTCTTCTGTCGCCATCAGGTAAGAGTCCATAGCTCTCAGGATTTACGCGTCCCATAAACAACTGGGAGAGTGAGACTCCAACGAGGACGAATATGATTCCCAGAAAGATAAACCCATAGTGCCAGTCATAATACTTCACAATATAGCCCGCCAGGGGTGTCAGGGCAATTGTCCCGAAGCTGACGCCCATGGTGGATATTCCTATGGCAATGCCTCTTTTTTTTATGAACCACTTCCCCACCGAGGAATTGACCACGAGGAGCCCCATGCATGCCGTACCTGCACCGCAGAGGACTCCATAGGTAAGATAGAAATGGAGGGGCGTTCTGGCAAGACTTGTCAGGATGTAACTTACCGCGGCGACGATGGCCCCTGTTGTGATGATCCACTTTGGCGCCACTTTGTCAAGCGTTCTTCCCAAAAAAATTGCACAGAAGGAATAGACCATCATGTTGATTGAAGCACCTATGGATACGACGGATCGGGACCAGCCATAATCAAGGGACATGGGCATCACAAACACACCGAAGGAATAGCGTGCCCCGTAACTAATGCTTGAGATGAGGAACGCACCTATGACCACATACCAACCCCAGAACATGCCCTTTTCTTCAATCATGAGACAGTCGCTTTTTTCTCAAGCGTATGCACATCTTCTTCACCTGCGCCTTCCGTCCGCACTGTATCCCAGTTCGATGAACTACGGATTCAGGAGTTTGAATCCTGATGCCGGCTCCAGCAGACGAAGGCCGGTGCTGTCCAGGATTTCCAAAAGTATGACCTCCATTACATGCCATACCTTGACTCCCCGGCGTACACAACCGGTTATTGTTTCTGTCCGCCTGCCGCAGGCCATATGCATGTGCAGGACCGGCTTGCCCTCATCATCGGGAAATATCGTGCCCACACCTGCTACTTCATGGACGTTCTGCAAGACGTGCATCATGGGCTCTACGGGCAGTATTCTACCTTCCCTTGGACCGACAACAAGCGTGCTGCCTTCGTCTGCACAGCCGAGAACCATCAAGACTGAAACGCTTATGGACTGCTGCATGGCGAAATTTTCGATGACTTCATGAACTACATCTCCATCTTCGAGCCTGATAACAAACATGCGTCCTTGTCTTGCCTGTGAGTATTTCATGGATGATACAGCTCCTTGCTCTGCAATCTTTTCGATCGATAAGACTATCCCTGATGTCCCTTTTGTTCGGCCGGGATTTTTCCGGAGAAGAATAGGGAAAATGACCGTACGTGTCAAAGAATTTTTTATGACAAATTGCGCTGAGGAGATTTATGATCGACCGACATTTGCGGATGCAGATTGTTGAGGAAAAATACTGACAGGAGACTCACATGTTCTTGAAATAGCCGACGGTGATACTAAATCGTTGAAACAAAAAAAGGGTGGATGGTAAAAGGAGGGAAAAAGGAACCATCCACCCGCTCGCTATATAGACTGAAAGGGATCAAGAATACTGAATCCCTCTCAGAATCTCGGAAAGGGGTCGATGGATGGCAAAGGAGGGAAGGGAACCATCCATCGATCCTAAAACAATTACACGCAGAACTAAGTATCATCGGTAAAAAAATCAGGAAGAAAGAATGTTACACTTTGGTCGCTGGACTTTAACTCGCTTTCTTTTCTTTCCTGGGGTTCTTCTCTCGTTGTCTCTTTTTCTATGCTGCCGCTTCTTTCTTCCGTTATGAAGAACTCAAATACGAAACTAAATGCTGAATGTGACAGTTTCTCTTCATGATAGGCGCTCTGTGAACTCTGTTTCTCCTCCTCCTTTTCCATTAACCGTTTTCTTCATATACTGAATATACCGAGTCCAACGAGACCCCCAAGCAATGCCTTTCGTGAATTGTTTCGTCAGATTAAAATCCTAAAGGTGTCTTCCTGCTTAATGAGGTCTCGTTATGTCATTTCTCAGCAAGATGGATGCCAAGCTTGAGATTGATAGGAGAAGGATTTACACTATGCAAAATTGCCGCCTAAACACAAACAATTACCGAGTCTTAGAAATCTACCATTTGGATATACCCGATGGCGACACAACGAAGCGCAATTATTCTGTATAGAAAAATGGTGCGGTTTATGCACACAAAAATTATCGTGAAATTGGCAAATGCCGACACAGCTCATTTCTCAGGATACGTGCATATATAGCACATAGCGTGCAATAGTGGCACGCATAAAGAGTTTCTTACAGTTCTAATTCCATCCTTACGTTACCACCTGACGTTCACAGAATTCATCGATGAGAGAAGCATTTTTGTTATAGCCAAATTTTCATGGATGAAATATGCTTAAAAATATTAGGCTCCCGCTTCCGCGGGATGGCAGCCTGAAATATTCGAATAAGGATGTATCCATGGATGGCTTTACGGATACCGTCATGCTCTCACGGGTGCAATTCGCCCTCACGGCCATGTTCCACATCCTCTGGCCAGTGGCGACAATCGGGGTAAGCCTATTTCTTGTATTCCTCGAGGTCTGCTGGATAAGGAGCGGGAAAGACGAGTATTACCGCCATGCTCGTTTCTGGAGCCGTCTTTTCTTTCTCAACTTCGCCCTGGGCGTGGCCACGGGTATTCCCCTCGAGTTCCAATTCGGAACAAACTGGAGCGCCTTCTCCCGTGCCGGAGGCGATTTCTTCGGGCACATGCTGGGATATGAAGCGGCTATGGCCTTCATGTTGGAGGCGAGCTTCATCGGAATCATGATGTTCGGATGGAAAAGGGTCTCGCCTCAATTGCATCTTTTCGCCACGTCGATGGTGGCTTTCGGTGCATCCCTCTCGGCTTTCTGGATCATGGTTGCCAATTCCTGGATGCAGACGCCTGCGGGAGGCCACTTCGACGAGGGGAAATTCATCGTCACAAGCCATCTCGCCGCCATCTTCAACTCGGATATGGTATGGAGCGTCCCCCACATGTGGGTAGCCGCTCTCGAGATATCCGTTTTCGTTGTAGGAGGAATCAGCGCCTGGTATCTCTATAAGAACCGTCACACGGATTTCTTCCTCAATTCCTTCAAATGGGCCGTTCTGGCTGCCATCATCATAACACCTCTGCAGATCTGGCTTGGCGACGGTGCGGGCCGGGGTGCATATGAATATGATCCGGCTAAACTCGCTGCCTTCGAAGCTCACTGGCAAACCAACCCCCAAGGGCGGGGAGCCCCCTTCATCGTCATCGCCTGGCCTGACCCCGAGGTGCAGGATAACCGTTGGTCTATTGAAATACCGAACCTTCTCAGCTTGCTCACCACGCACACCTTGACCGGCCAGATCAGGGGTCTCAGGGAGTTCCCGCGGGAAGACCAGCCGCCCGTGACCATCCCCTTTTACGCCTTCCGGATCATGGTGGCTATCGGTACAGCGCTCTTCCTTCTTATGCTCTGGACCCTCTGGGTTTGGCGGAAAGGAGGGCTTGACGCCCCACGCATCGCCAGCCAGAAATGGCTTCTTCGTACATGGATGGCGGCGCTTCCCCTGAGCTATCTCGCCATGGAGACGGGCTGGGTAACCAGGGAAATGGGACGGCAGCCCTGGGTGATCCACGGGCTCCTCCGGACGGGAGACGCTGCCTCCCGGATACCAGCCGGTACGGTCGCAGCATCGCTTGCCGCTTTCGCATCAGTCTATACCTTTCTTGCAGTTTTATTTTTCGTCTTTGCCTGGCGCATTATTGCCCGCGGTCCGGACTCCCAGAGTCAAGATGCGGGCAGTGACCCCAAGCCTGGAAAGGAATGAAATATGGAATGGCTTAATGCGCACATAGAACAAGTCTGGTTTTTGATCATCGGTTTTCTTGTCCTTTATTACGCTGTCGCCGATGGCCTCGACTTGGGTGTAGGCATCATTGCCCTCTCTACCAGGGACGAAGAGAAGCGGGCCATCATGATGGCGAGTCTCCAAAACATCTGGCAGGAAAACCAAACCTGGCTTGTTGTTTTAGGCGGCATACTGTTCGGCGCCTTCCCCCTCTTCTACAGCATTGCCCTTTCCGCTTTTTACGTGCCCATCACAGTTATGATCTTCGGCCTCATATTCCGTGGTTTGGCCTTCGAGTTTCACGACAAATCCAAAGGGCATTCTCTCTGGAACCTCTCCTTCGGGCTGGGAAGCCTTCTGACCGCCGTTTCCCAGGGCTTCACACTGGGAGGCATCTTTTATGGAATCCCCATGGAAGGGCAGACATTTACGGGAACCGTGTGGAGCTGGTTTCATCCCTACTCCGCTCTCTTCACCCTGGGCGTTATTTCAGGCTACATCATGCTGGGGGCAAACTACCTTATCCTGAAAACGGAAGGCGATATCCAACAGCAGGGCAGGCATTACGCCTCCATAGCCACCTTCTTCACCTTTATCATCGCTGTAGCGATTTATCTCTGGACTATCGCCCATCATCCTTACATGGCGGCGAAATGGCTGGCCATGCCCGGCCTCCTTCACGTCGCCGCCTTTCCCTTACTCGCCCTTTTTGCCTTTATCATGTGCCTCCGAAGCCTGCGCGGACGGCCGGAGTTTGCCCCCTTTCTCTGGAACGTGGCCTTTGTATTCTTTGCCTTCATCGGTCTCTCGGTGGGCTTCTATCCCTACATCATCCCGAATATGGTGACTATCAAGAGTGCCGCTGTCTCTTCACCCAAGACCCTCATCTTTATGCTTGCCGTGATTGTAATTGTCCTTCCCGTGATTCTCGCCTACATTTCTTACAAACATTGGGTCTTCCGTGGAAAAGTCGGAAGCGGCGACTATGGCGAATAGAGCCCTGCATATCAGAACCTTCTACCCCACCCGCTCATCTATTCCCTGACCTTCAACTGCGGTATTTCTACCCACAAAATAAGGCATCCCGTGATGGAATATAAAGATTATTCATTTACAATGAGAGTGACGATATGCGCAACTTGGGGGGGAATCAATGAAAGAATACGATGTCATCGTCATAGGCGCAGGCACGGGACTGGGTATCGCATTTAAGGCACAGGCCAGCAAATTGAAAGTTGCTCTAATCGACAAGGGAAGTATTGGTGGAACCTGCGTTAATGTCGGTTGTGTCCCCTCCAAGATACTGATTTATCATGCCGACAGGATCGCCGATATAGAAGAGGCGAAAAAGCTGGGCATTGACGCGAAGGTAAAGCGGATAAATTTTCGTGCCATCATGGATCGCATGAAGGCTACCATAGACGAGAGCCGCACATGGATGGAAAATGAGATCGCAAACTCGAAAGGACTGGATTTCTACAACGAGGAAGCGCGGTTTGTCGATGCTTACACACTGAAAGTCGGTAAAGAAACTATTAAAGGCCGGAAGATTTTTATTGCCTCAGGCGCCCGTACCCTCATACCGCCTATCAAAGGTCTTAGTAAGATCGCTTATCTTACCAATGAGAATCTGCTCGCCCTCCGGGAACAGCCGGAAAGCATCATTATCATCGGCGGCGGCTATATCGGGGTCGAATACGCCCACTTCTTTGCGGCAATGGGAACCAGGGTAAGTGTGGTCCAGCGACAAAGCAGACTTCTTGCCAATGAAGAGCCGGAGATAGCGGACCATCTTAAAGATGAACTTTCGAAGCGCATGGACATACTGACCAACTGGGAGACTGTGGAAGTTTGGGAGAAGAAGGGTATTTACACTGTGATGCTGAAGAATCTTGATACGGGTTATGAGAAGGCAGTCACGGGCACCAAGGTACTCGTCGCTGCAGGGCGCATATCCAATGCAGACCTGTTGGATGTACATAAGACAGGGGTAGAGACTAGTGATGCCAACTATATCAAGGTGGACGATACATTACTGACGAGCAAGAAGAATATCTGGGCTATAGGCGACGCTGTCGGGCGCCAGATGTTCACGCACGCCGGCGACATGATGCAGCGCGTGGCCTGGCGCAACGCCACAAGCCGCAAAGAAGTGTCTTTCGATTTTAGTCTCGTTCCCCACGCTGTCTTTACGCGTCCGCAGATCGCCTCGCTCGGCCTCACGGAAGAGCAAGCGGCTAAGAACCATGAGATTCTTGTAGGCCGTGCAAATTATTCCGACGTGGTGATGGGGGATGCCATGATGGAAAGCGAAAGTTTCGCCAAGGCAATCGTGGAAAAAAAGACTGAGAAGATTCTAGGCTTTCACATCATCGGGCCGGAAGCGGCCATTCTCATCCAGGAGGTCGTGAATGCCGTGGCCCGCGGGGGGGACGCGAAATCAATAACGGACAATATGCATATTTTTCCGGCACTCTCTGAAATCATTCCTGAAACATTGAACAACCTGGAGTAACAATCTGGAATAACAATATTGAGGAGACCTTTCATGAAGCATAGTAACCGTTTCGTTGCCATCTGTATTATGAGCGTGATCTTCCTACTCGTCGCGTCGCAGCCCCTTCTTGCCGCCGAAAGAATCATCAGACTGGTGGTCCCGGGATGCGAGTGACAGGACACGGCGAGCAGGGTAGGTGGTGCCCTGAAGGAAATCCCGGGCGTTCTTAAGTACGATGCGAATCCATTCACTCACGAAGTCACTGTAAGATTCGACGATACAAGAACGAGTATTGATAAGATTGTGGAGCGGCTTGCCAAAGAAGACTTCCCGATCAAGGGGGAACCGAGAATCATTCAGTAAGCTTGATGCTATGCGGAGTGGTCAGTCCTTGCTTCTTCGCCGCATCGATCATTACAGGTTTATTTTCAAGCGCGCTTTTTTCGTGTCGGCGCAGCTGGACCTTAGTCATGGTAATCCCTCAATGAAGTCGTGAGATCCTTTCACATGGGGAATATGAAAATAGAATTGCAAAACAAGGAGTATACGATGAATAAGAGACGCTACCTGTGGATTTGTTTCTTTGTCGGCATGTCTGTCCTTTTCATATCTGCCTATTCCATCGCGGCCAACATAGAGGTCGCGAAGCTGATCGGAAAAGAGACCTGGAATTTCAACCTCGCCTCCACTCATGACCGGCTGATTAACTATGGTGATGAGTATTATGGAAAATCCTACCTGATTGTGACTTTTTTCCCGGCGGCATTCACACCCGTCTGAACGGGCGAGATGCAGGGGCACCAGAAGATTCTTTCTATCTATGCCTCTCTGAACGCCCAGGTCGTGGGCGTAAGCCGGGATGACGTGATAACCCTCAAATACTGGGCACAGAAATATAAACTGACCTTTCCCCTGCTTTCGAACATCTCCGGATATCTGGGAGATCAATACGGTGTAACCGGTGCCGACAAGTTCCTCTTTAACAGGCGCACGGTAATCGTAGATAAGAAGGCCATCATCCGGTATGCGAAAGGCGGTTCACCAAACTATGAAGAAATTCTTGCCGTCCTCAAGAAGCTTAACCATGAAGAGGCAAAAAAATGATATTCTTGCTGCGGCATCATTTCAGCCCCATTGCCGCCCGGTTGCAAGGTTTGACTCAGCTTTGTCCAAAGGCGAGGATGGGGACAGGAGAACAGCCTGTCTATAACGACAGAAGCTTACTTGTTTAAATTCTCAAGAAACTTATCGTGAAAATCGCTCATCGTCAGAAGAGCTAATATCGATCCGATAAGGCACATAAACATATCCCACTGCGTATCCCAGACATCACCCTGCGTTCCCAGGAATGCATCAGCCGCTTCGCCTGTCAGAACTGACACTCCCCATTCAAAGAACTCATAACAGGCAGAAAATCCAAGAATAGTAAAGACTATAAAAAAACTCATCCATTTTCTATCAGGAATAATATTCTTTCGAATAATCAATTCCCGGGCGACCATGGCTGGAACAAACCCCTGCATAAGATGGCCGAAGCGATCATAATGATTTCGGCTGAAATTGAACATTTCTTTTATCCAGTATCCCAGGGGAACTTCAGCGTAGGTCCAGTGCCCGCCGATCATGAGGACGATTGAATGGAAAAGAATAAGTCCATAGATGAAATTGGAAAACTGAAATTTTCTGTAGGTTATTGCCAGTATTATGAGGGCAATAAGAGCAGGTACGACTTCCAAAAACCATGTGAAATAGTCATGGGGTTTTATGCCGGAAACAATCAGTGCGATAAAGAATATGGCTAAATATGCTTTTTTGTCTTGTCCATAGATTTTGGTTCATTAGATATTTTATTGTTGCTTTGATGTTGTTATAGCATAAACGTCCGAAAAAGAGGAATAAGCGATACGCCGTGAAACTTTTTTTCAGCTGACCTTGTCCCCGAAATTCAGAGCTATTTCAGGGAGCTGTCAGTGTCCTTGTTGGAAGCGGTCGTGCTTATCAAGAAATGCTATCAAGCCGTGCTTGCAAAATTCTTCATATCCCAGAAAATTTACCTGGATCGGGAAGCCGGAAATGGTATGCCTTTCGCATTGGGTTGATATGTTTCAGATAATCTTCCTTGAAATGTCAATCTCAAGGCTTAATTTCTTATATTGTTTAAATTATTGATGAATTACTGTGCCTAAAAATCATGCAAAGAGCTTAAAATCATCAATAATTGACGGTTTTTGTGATTCATCAACATGGTCATCAACAACCTTATCAACAAGTATGTTTATCCCTCATCCTGACCACCTCCGAAGGTGCGTCGTTGCTTGTTTCCAGCAATGCCCTCTCTGGGAACGACCTCCTGTAGAGGAAATCCACAACGTATTTCTGCTTGCGGAGAATTCACGCCACTTTCAGAGAGACGTTGCGGCTAAGGCAGGTTCCGCAAGGTTCCGCAGCATGCAGCTCCGAAGATCCTTATTAGTTATGGCTTTCCTGCGTCTCCGGTTGAAAATCGCACGAATGAACGAATCGAATGTCTATACTATAGCAACTCATAAGCAAGCATTCTATGCAGAGGGCAAAGATAATCGGAGAGCGTCAATTGTGTGTGGAAGGTCTTCCGGGCAGATTGAATTCAACTGCATCATCGGCAATGGATTATAACTCTGATATGACGATGAGAAATTATTTTTTGACGGGGCAAATATCAGGACAGGCGGCCTTGCTCACGCTTTGGCAATTGCGTTTGATGATTTCGTCTTTCTTGATTCGTGGATCATCTTTGGATAGATGATATTCTCTCTTACACTGAGCTTCAGCTTCTCTAAATCCCCATTCTCGAGGGCATTGATGATAGATTCGTGCTGGGCAACGCTCAACTGGGGTATACCAAGTGAAAGATAGGCGTTGTACCTTAATGCAAAGATGCCGTTTTTCAACCTGTCAAGATTGTCCGCGAGAAACCGGTTCTCGGTCATCAGATAGAGAGTCTGGTGGAATTCTTCATTCTTTAAGACCATTCCTTCGATATCGCCATTATCAACTGCTGTAGTATATTCCTTGTGGATCTTCCATAGGACGGACAATTTTTCCGGCGTGATCTTCTTGATCAGCAACTCCGCAGCAAGGAGTTCCAGACTGACGCGAACACAGTAAAGATCTTCCAGTTCTTCGTCGGTAATGTCCGCTACTCTTGCCCCTTTGTTTGGTGTAAGCTCAACGAATCCGAGATGGGCCAGTTCCTGAATTACCTTCCTGATCGTGAAACGCTTCACATTGTACTTCGCGATGAGTTCTGATTCCACAAGGCGTTCCCGGGGCTTCAGGTCGCCCGTCAGAATGGCCATTGCCATTCTCCAACTAAAGGAATCGGAATTCATGGTAATCATAAATTCACGCAAAATCTTCTAATCGAATCTTGGAAATGTGAAGACGAAAGGTGTCTACCAATGTTTTTATCTAATTTGGAATTACGTTTCTCTTTACCTCATTGACTTCTGCATGAAATCTACATCAGGCTTTTTAATTTGTCGATGATTCTTTTTTGAAAGACATTTGCTTTTTTGCGCTGGAAAATAGTTGGTTCAGGCCTCTCATGTTTGAAACCGAAATCAATGAATAGATCAGATGAACGGATTGGTGATGAGCGTTGCTGACACCTTATACTGTTCAGCAGTCGTCATTCGTCAATATTAAGGATTACGGCTCGAAGAGAGTAACGGTGGGGACGGGAGTGGGTACTTGGGTGTCTTATCATTATTTACTCCAACCACCCCAAAGAATAGAAGGAGGTGACTTTGCAAACCAATTTGTAGGGTAGTGATTCGTGCCTGGCAAGAAACGGCTCCAGACCACAGCGACCAAGGCGAGGATGACGATACCAAGACCAACCGGTTTCCAGAGGCTGAGGAAACCAGCATGCTCGTGAATAATGATAAGGGGATTCGCTCCGGCTGGTGGATGCACGGTCTTCGTAGCAAGCATGTAAACCCAAAGCGCATCTCCAAATGAATGAAAACAAAAGATCCCTATAAGAGCACTGCCCAAATGCCCACCAAACAATACTCGTGGCTGAGTTGCGGCAGCACGAGGAAGGCCAAAGAGAAATACGCTGGAGCCATCGAGCGAGGCGAGTAAGAAAGGCGATGACGGTCCTCTGACAAACCAAAGCACCAAGCCGATACCCGTTGCTACTCCAACTGCACACCAGATCAGGCGCCCGATGTCTTTAGCGATGTGATGGAGTTTCCGCGGCTCCCCGGGCTTATCCGTCATGATTTTGAATTCGGTAGCGAGCACATTCCCCGTAACTTGCTGCGGGGTAAGCGAGCGAATGATGATCGACCGTTCCTTAAGAATCGAAAATTCTCCGCAGCTTACTGCGGAGAGCTTCAATCACTATCTGTCGATGCAAAGATACTCAGCAGTTATTAACGTTTTATGAAATACCAGAGAAATATCTATGTCAAGCTAAATGAATCATAGAATTCTCTTCCTGTCATCAGTAATCTGCTTTGTACATTGCATTAACTGAGAACCTCGAACATTAGCCACAATACCGGAATGATCTGTAAGGCTTGAAAGCCTGAATTTCAGATATCAATGTTTGATTCCGCAGGTCAATACAGAATACTAAAGTGTTTGCCTGAAAGCGAGGGTCTTTCCAAGTCGCCGAACGGGACATTCGCTTTATCCCTCCTCACGAGTGGCGTGGACCTGCATTCTTGAGCGGGGTATGGAACTTGGATTGGAGTAAGGCAACAGGTGAATTGGGTTTTGCGCCGACCACATCTGCAGAAATGATGCTCTCCTTGTTCATTGAAGCCATGGAGAATTGTATTACCGATATACAAAAAAGCAGCCATATAAAAATAAACGCCTGATCTCTTATTATAATTGCTCATAATCATCAGCACGGCGAGCTGCCTATCCCATGCATGTTTCAGGGCATTCCGCATATCCGCCGCTTGAAACATTATCACGACTAAGGCTTGAATATCCTGTCTCTACAGTGATTAAATGTGGAAGCGGTAGACAAACGCTCTCTATAGAAATGAAAATCTTCTGAGGGTATCAACTATCAGTAGCGCCGGTTTTTTCAGTATGAATCATCCAGCATTGAGGATCATCCGCAAAGAGATCGGGGGCGCCTCCGGATTTTGAATAGGCATAGGCCACGGCCCGGCAGCCCCGGCA
>PMBI01000058.1:0-44966 GCA_003153775.1 Syntrophaceae bacterium
ACCCGAGTTACCGGCGTGAAAGGCCGGTGTCCTAGGCCTCTAGACGATGGGGACGTGCAGTGCGGAAGAAATCGTTTAGGAATCGTGCTTTTTATCGTATTGTTGACGAAAAAGTCAAGCAACAAATAATGGATCAAGAAATAAGATTGCCCCGTCGGTTCCCTTCTCGCAATGACGGGCAATAGGAAAGCAGACCTGAAGGTCTGCACTACATGCCAAGTTTAAGATTTCTCCCTCCGGTCGAAATGACAATAGTCCATTTATTCAAAAATAACCGGCTCCTTGAGAATGGATTCCCGCGCCGTGGCTGCAAGCGCCGCCACCTGCGGATGCGTCTCTTTGAGATTCCTGAGCTGCCATAGGTTGTCGGCCGTCCGGAGGACAAGCATCGCCATGTCTCCATCGGAGATCCCGGCAGATTCGATAATTTCGTCCCAGTCAACTCCTCTTGCCCAATCGTAGATAACCGAAGACGTCCACAGATAGAGAGGGGATACGCGAAACCCGGAAGCCTCCATGCGCTCCGCGAGCGGCTGCAACGTCGTAACTATCCGGCTGTAGCATCGCGTCAGTTTGCGCGGCATGGTCTTGCTCGTCATTCTGATATTGTCGTCGCCGTCGTAGACGAAAGGAGCGAGCGCCGCCGCGAGGAGGTGTTCATCATCCGTCGGGAATATGTTGCGCTTCAGAGATTCAGCAATCAGGATGGGTTGATCCAGCCTCAATTTGGATGCCCACATGCCGTTTTCCGTGAGCCTGTCATTCTCATCAACAAATCTTTCCGCCTTGAGAAAGGAGAGATGCCTCTGGAAGTCGTCCCACAGGCCTATGCTATGGTCCTCTGAGCTTCCCGCTTTTGTCATCCGCGCATGCTGATACATGGCAAAAGAATTTTCAAAGATCTTCCTTATATCTTCCGGGGTCTGCGAGAGAAGGAGATTCAGGACCATGGAAAAATCGTTCTTTATCTGGCTCAAAATATCTTCCGGCCTCTTGAAGAGAAGGCGGCGTATGTGTTCCAAATCCATGAATCTCCCGGGAACGACGAGCAGGAAGCCTATCTTGTCCACGCCCCGTCTTCCGGCCCTTCCTGTCATCTGGTGGAATTCGGTGCCCTTCAAAGGGCTGAAGTCGTGGCCGTTGAAGAGATCTGAATTGAAAAGCACGATTGTTCTTGCCGGGAAATTAACGCCAGCCGCTACGGTGGAGGTGGCAAAGATCGCCTGGAGGTTCCCGCTTTTCATCATCGTCTCTACAAGGAATTTCCAGGAGGGGAGTTGTCCCGCATGATGGGAAGCGACCCTTGCAGTCGTCAGATAGTGGAGCTGCTTGTGATTCTCCAGATAGGGGAAACGTGAGAGGGTCTCTTCGAGGGTGTAATGGAAAGAATCATCTTTGTCATCGTCCGGGAGCCTCCCGCAGGCGTTCAGGGCCGCATCGCACTCAGCTCTGGACTTAAGAAAAAAGATGGCCGGCAGGAGCTGGTATTTTCCGAGGGTCCTGATGATATCACCGAAAGGGGGAGCTTGCCTGCCATGCGGCATTCTCCTTTGCTTATCCCTGAAAAATTCGTTGACCTTGCCGTAGAGTCTTTTCTTTTCGAGGTACGGCATGATGCGCCCGGAAGGGTGGAAAAAAAGCGGATAGAGAGGAACCGGTCTCTTCTCTTCCCTGATGACAACGCATTCCTTCCCTCTTATCGTGGAGAGCCATTGGGCGATCTCATCGCCGTTTCCTATTGTAGCGGAGAGCAGAAGCAGGTTTATCCTGGCGGGGAGGTAGATCATGACCTCCTCCCAGACGACGCCCCGGTCCGCATCTCCCAGGAAATGGGCCTCGTCGAGAATGACGAGATCACAGTTTAAGTCTTCCCCGCTGTGCATCACATCATAGAGCTGATTTCTCAGGATTTCCGTAGTCCCGACCATTATCGGAGCGGCAGTGTTTTCCTTGGTGTCGCCCGTCAAGATGCCGACGTTCCGGCTCTCGAACTGAAGTCCGAATTCCACCCATTTGGCATTGGTCAGCGCCTTCAGTGGGGAAGCATACCAGCATCTTCCGCCGCCACTGAAGACAGACATAATCGCCTGTTCCGCGACCCAGGTCTTCCCGGAGCCGGTAGGCGCAATTACGAGACAGTCGGTCCTTCTCACCGCTTCCAGCGCGCGGAGTTGAAAGATGTCCGGGGCAAAAGGCGTGGAGACGGGCCTTCCGATTCTTGCAAATATGCCTTTCAGCACTGGCTCGGCATCGGCCTGCAATTTTGCATGTTCACGGGGTTTGTTTTTTCTGCGAAACTTATTTTTTTTGTCGAACCGTTTCGGGCGGCGGTGCTGCTGCATAGAGATCGGTCGCTTTCTCCATTCAATGCTCTGTCCTTTTTTGTACCACGAATAGACTGTACGGTAAAGAACTGCTTGATTGCCGGTAGGAAGTACTAAGCCCAGTCCTCGCAGATGCGTGGTGTAATATCTTTAGTTTTGCCTCTTGCCAAGATTTCTCTCTACGTTCGAAATGACAATCGTATGTGGAAATTTCCGAACTATGACATAAATACGTAACCGAATTTATGAACCAGTGTATTCAGCTTCCAATTCAAAAGT
Source organism: Syntrophaceae bacterium (assembly GCA_003153775.1). GTDB lineage: Bacteria > Desulfobacterota > Syntrophia > Syntrophales > UBA2185 > Fen-1135. Next base: position 2,604 of record PMBI01000058.1, read on the forward strand.
GATTGTTAGATACAGAAATTCATGGTACTTTGCACTGTAAAGAATAAAAGGGTCTTGAGACCCGCTTAGGGGATGTCTGAAGCATGGCAGGACGCGCATTTGGGCAAAGAGACATAACCATCATCGAAGATGTAGGCAGGATCATCAGCGGTTCGAGCGGCCCGGCGGATACGCTTCAAGGGATTGTCCGACTCATTGCCGACAAATTCGCTGTAGACGTCTGCTCCATCTATGTACTTGAGGAGGACAAAGACCGCCTGTCTCTTGCCGCAACCGTCGGATTGAACGAGGACATGGTAGGCAGGATATACATGGGTCTCGATGAGGGCCTTACGGGCCTTGTTCTCAAGAGGATGAGAGCTCTTTTCGTGAAAGATCCCGCCAGCCATCCGAGATACAAGTATTTCGAGGGCAGCGGCGAAGAGAGGTATCACAGTTTCCTCGGCCTTCCCCTCATTTACCACGGCGAGGCGCTGGGAGTTCTCGTTATTCAAACTGCGGATGAGGAAGCCATAAGCGAATCCGATATCGTCATATTTTCCACGGTCGCGTCACAGATAGCGGGCGTGGCGGCGTATGCCAATCTCTTGAGGGATATTAAAGAAAAGACCGGGCAGGCGGACGAGCCGGCGGATGCGGTTTCAGGCCCGGAGCAGGGGAGGGCAAAGAGCGCTGCGAAAAAGGATATATTAAGGGGTGTGCCTGTATCCCCCGGAGTCGGAGACGGGCATGTACACTACCTCCGGGAGGCAATAGGATTTTCCGATGTTTATTATCGTGAAGCCGATGATGTGGATCGTGAAATCAGCAGGTTTGAAAATGCGCTCAAACGTTCCGAAGCGCAGGTCGAGCGTCTGTGCGGCGATGTCAGGTCTGAAGTTTCCCCGGGGGATGAAGACATCCTGCGCACACATCTCAAGTATCTGCATGACCGCGGCCTGAGAGACAAGATCATCGTAAAGATCAGGGAGAAGAATGCAGCCGAGTATGCACTCAAGGAAGTGATCCTGGACTACGTGAGGCAGTTTTCGAGGATGAAGGACACCTATCTCCGCGAGAGGGGGTTTGATATTGAAAACGTGGGAAAAAGGATATTGCAGAATCTTCTTGGCTTCGAAGATGAGGCCCCCAAGAGGTTTGCAGAAAAGACGATCGTCATTGCATCGAGCATATCTCCCGGTGAATTGATCAATCTCCGGCAGGAAAACCTGAAAGGCATCATCGTATCTAAAGGCGGTGTCGCGTCCCACGTGGCAATTCTTGCGAGGTCCTTTGAGATGCCCATGGTCATTGTATCGAGGGCGCTCCTCAGGGAAATACAGGAGCATGACCCGTTGATTGTTGACGGCACGTCGGGTGTCATCTATCACGAGCCGTCGGAAATGATCGTACGGGAATATCAGCGGCTCGAAGAGGAAAAGGCGAGGCAGTATGGAAGGCTGGAAGCCATAAGGGAGGCGAAGGCGCAAACGCCTGACGGCTTTGAAGTCAGGCTCGGCGCAAACATCAGTCTGCTTTCCGATTTTGAACTCGTGGATAAATACGGTGCAGACCATATCGGCCTTTACAGAACCGAGTTTCCCTTCCTTGTGAGGGAGCGCTTTCCCTCGGAAAGTGAGCAGGTGGACCTTTACCGGCGTGTGCTTGCCGCTGCCAAGGGGAAAGATGTTACCATGCGTACCCTCGATGTGGGAGGCGATAAATTCCTCTCCTATCTGGACTATCCGAAAGAAGATAACCCTTTCTTAGGCTGGAGGTCTATCCGGGTGTCCCTTGAGCTCAGGGATGTCTTCAGGGATCAGATACGCGCGATGCTGCGGGCATCGGCATTTGGTCATCTGAAAATCCTGTTTCCCATGATTTCTTCAGTGAAAGAAATAAAAGATACTCTGTCAATCGTAGCAGAGGAAAAGTCAGGCCTGCGTGGTAAAGGCATAGCCTTTGATGAAAGAATAAAAGTGGGTCTCCTTCTCGAAGTGCCTGCAGCCGCTGTCATCCTGGAAAAGCTGCTCAGGTACGTGGATTTCGTCAGCGTCGGCACCAATGACCTCATCCAGTTTGTCCTTGCCGTGGACAGGAATAATCAAAAAGTTGCGCCCATATATAATCCCCTTCATCCCGCCGTGATTTCCACCATCCGGGACATTGCTTCGGTATGCAGGAAAAATGACAAGCCGATGGTCATCTGCGGTGAAGCGGCGTCAAATCCTAAGTGCGCTTACCTTTACTTGGCGATGGGGATCGAGCAGCTGAGCATGAATGCACCCTCAGTGCCTATCATCAAGCACCTCATGAGACAAGTGAGACTCGCGGATGCGAAAGATGTTTTGGCGGATGCGCTGTCCATGGAGGATGCCGATGAGATAGAGGCGCTGGTGGATGAGCGTGTTGCTCCGGTGTTAAACGACTTGAATGAAGGTGCAGCCGTAACAATTACAGGCAGAGCCTGAGAGCGCAGGGTTCTGAAAATCACACTGTTCGAGGCGTCCCGCCGTCCATCTACTGCTTCGAAGCTTCCTTTTCGCAGGTCATGAAGTTTGACAGGCAGGAAGATACATTCCCGACCAGTTTTTCCAGCAGACCCGTATCCATACCCGGCTGGTAGCGCAGATTCGAAAAGTCTCCGAGATTTATGCTGCCGATAATCTCTCCGTTGACGATTATGGGGGCAATGGCGATGGACTTGATAAAGAATTTCTTCTTGCGCGGGAGAAGTTTGTAAAAAGGTCTGAGATCGTTGTTTACGAGTACAGGCGTTGTGCTTTCGCCGATGATGTTCAGGAAGGTGGCGCGGTCTATGATGTTGAGACGTTCCTTGATAATATGCGATGACCGGAGCTGCTGAATCAGGCTTGCAAAACTGGTTTCCGCGGCGACAGATATCCACACGAACGGGATGCTGAATTCTTCCTGAATCTGCAGAAGAATTTTTTCAAAAAGGTCTTTGGCGTTGAGGAAGGATGGGAGGTGTTTCTCGATCTTGTTTATCTTTTTTGCTATCTCTTCGTTAGTCTTCAAGATGTCCGCATGTTCGTCCATTAAATTATCTCCTTCCTCATAGCTTGAATTCGGCGACAACGACAGTATGATCCGATGGCTTTTCTGCAAGCCTCGGTTTCATGTCAATCCTGCAATCTGTTGATTTGCCAGCCAGGGGCTTTGTCGCTAAGATGTGGTCTACCCGCCAGCCGAGGCCGCGCTCGACTGATTTCGGCACCCGGTAATCGAAGAAGGTGTAGTGACTTCCTTCATCGGGGTGAAATTTTCTGAAGAGATCGAGAAAGCCCCATGACTTCACGAGATCGAAGGCCTCCCGCACCTCCGGTGCAAAACAGACATGGCCCACGAGCCTCTTGGGATTATGCACGTCTATAGCCTCCGGCGCCACGTTGAGGTCTCCGCACCAGATCAAGGGCTTTGCGGATGAATAAGATTTTTTGAGAAGCGCTGTGAGCCGTTTGAACCATTTGAGTTTGTAAGCAAAGTGTTCGCTCGTGAGCTCGCGCCCCTGGGGGACATACGTGTTTAACACGGGTATGCCGGAAAACACGCCCCGGATCAGGCGGTCTTGATCGGGTGTGCCGCCGTCATCAAGACCGAAGTGGACACCCTCCGGTTTTTCGACGGATGCCACGGCCACGCCGCTGTAGCCCTTGTCTCCCCTGAAGATCACATGGTAGCCGGCGTCTTCAAACTCACGGGCCGGAAAATTCTTGTCGTCAACCTTGGTCTCCTGCATACAAAAGACATCCGGGCGGTTTGCCTTGAGCCACGGTATGACGATGTGGAGACGCGAGCGGATGGAATTCACATTGTAGGTGGCGATTCTGAATCTTCTCATGGCATCTATTTATCAAGGATAAGTTACGGTTTGAACAACTATAAGAAAAACGGTTCCGGCTGTCAATATGAAACGGGCCGTATCTCTTGCCGCGGCCATTTATTGGGCGGCCTTGTGATAACCGGCCTTGACGGCCTCGTCTTCCGAGTTAAATATGACGCGGTGATTTTCGAGAACTTTGTCATAGAATTTCATTCCCGGAAGATGATAGCGCTTGCTGTCGCGATTTCCGATTACCTTGACCTTGTTTTCATCTGTACTATGCGCGGCGGCCTCCGATGTTACGACTTCCACCTTGGCCCACGTCTTTCTCGGATTGAGCGAGTAGGCCTTGCTCTTATCCTTTATGGCCTGCTTGCGGTTTCCGAGTTTGTGATAGGCAATTCCCCGATGGTAATAAGCCATGGCCAGCTTGGGATTCAGTTCGATGGCCTTGGTGCAGTCGTCAATTTCCTGCTCATAATTGCCCAACTCCCCGTAAGCGACGCCGCGATTATTGAAGGCAACAGCGTCCTTAGGATTTATCTGCAGGGCCTTGGTGCTGTCCTCAATCTGCTGTTTGTAGTTTCCCGTCTGGCCGTAGGCGGCGCCTCTGTTATTATATGCGACCGCATCCTTGGGATTGAGCTCTATCGCCTTGTTGAAGGCTTCTATCGCTTCGTTATACTTTCCCTCCATGACGAGGGCCACACCTTTTTCGACCCAGCTTGAAGTCTTAACGTCTGCGGCCGAGGCAGTTGCGCAAATAAGACAGATGCTGCAAATGATGTATATGGCCATCCTCTTCATGGAATCCCCCTCCAAGCCCGGTTGGTTTCTGCGAAAAGTACGGCTAATGTATCGCCATCGCTTTTTCGTATTCGTTTATAAGGTACTTCTTATCGATTCCGTGGTCGATAAAGTCCCATGGTAAGATTTCATTTACACCCTTGCGGCGATATACATAGAAATCCGGATTAACATTGACTTCCTTAAAGGCCTTTGGCCAGTTGCCTTTGTTAGTGTGAGCCGCAAGAAGGATGCCGCTGACTCGCCTGTCGCCCAGCGAGAGCAGGGCCTGGATGTAGTTCCATTTCGGGAGATCGTGGATGACCTTTACAGTAGGCTCCTTGCGGATTGCATTCTCAATCCGCCGCATCCTTTTTCTGACGACCTTAATGTCCTCAAGAGGCAGCCACTGAAAAGGCGTAACGGGTTTCGGGATGAACTGATTGATGCTGAGGGTTATGCGTTTGAAGCTCTTTCTTCCTGCAGAAATCTTCATTACGTGATGTCTTATTTTCTTGACCATGTCAATGATGGCGTCTATGTCAGCCTCTGTCTCCGAAGGCAGGCCGACCATGAAATAAAGCCGCACGTTGGCGATGCCGTGCTCGATCAGCAATTCGACAGCCCGGAAAATATCTTCTTCCGTGATACCTTTGCGGATCACGTCTCTTAAACGTTGACTGCCCGCCTCCGGCGCCAGGGACACGGTTTCGACGCGCGATTCCTGGAGCAGGGAAGCCAATTCGCGGTCCAGACGATCCAGCCTGAAGGAGCCGAGGGCGACTTCTCCATTACGGTCCATGATGAAGCGGCAGAGCGCCGGCAGGTCAGGATGATCGGAAACTGCCGTACCGAGCAGGCCGATCTTCTTCCCTTTGCCGATGCCGCGGATAAACGACGGTTCGAGCGTCTTTAAGCTCCTGAATCTTCCCGGCCGGTATAAAAATCCCGCCGCGCAGAAGCGGCAGCCGCGCCGGCAGCCGCGGCTTACCTCGGTTAAGAACAGTTCCTTGAATTCGTGAGAAGGTGTGCTTATGCATTGATCGGTTGCAAAGGCGTTGATGTCAGCAATGTGTCTTGTCCTTATCTTTGCAGGCAGTGCGGCATCGAGAGGCCGCATATCTTCTATGAGATGATCCGCCTTGTAATATACTCTGTAATATTTTGGAACATAGGCCCCTTCGACGTCTCTCTGCATGCGAAACAGGATTTCGTTTCGGCTTAGACCGAGGCGGCAGGAGTTTTCAAAGACGTGGAGAAATTCGGGGAGCAGTTCTTCCGCTTCTCCCAGGAGAAACAGGTCGAAGAAATCCGCGAGCGGTTCCGGATTCAGCGTTACGGAGACGCCGCCGCCGATAATTAGAGGCTCCGTTTCTTTTCTCTCCGCGGCACAGAGCGTAATTCCCGCCATGCTCAGTATTTTCAAAATGCCGGGATAGTCATTTTCAAAGGGAATGGAGAAGGCGATGATATCGAATTCACTGAGGGCCTTCTGTGACTCGAGGCTGAACAGAGGGAGGGATGAAGACGCGAACTCCGTTTCGTCCCCGGGATCAGGAACAAAGACTCTCTCGCAGAGAAAAGATTTTTCGTGATTTATTAAGGAATAGACGGTTTGGAATCCAAGGTTGGGCATTCCCGTCCGATAGTAATTCGGGTAGGCCAGGCAAACTTTGAGGAGATTGCCCCAGATCTTCTTCTGATATCCTTTTTCATCGGCTAATACATCATCGTATTTCTTTGTGAGTTTCCAGGACATAAAATCCAAAATCCTAATTTCTAAATCCTAAACAAATTCAAATATCGAAATTCTAAACGAGTCGGCCATTCGGACTTTGATATTGTTTAGATTTCCGGATTTAGAATTTCGTATTTGCCCCTCATGGAGTGACGGAGCGAACTAAATTCTTTAGGATTTTGCATTTACAGCTTGAATTTATCTCCTCTAATCCGCCTGTCTTCTTAAGAATGTGGGTATCTCAAGATCGAGATGGTCGACGTCGTCCACCATTCCCATCTTCACTACATTGACATTATCAATGGGCTTCTCATGCCTTATATAGGCGGGCATAGAGAGATCCTCTCTCTTGTGGCCCATGCGTGAAACGGTTTTTATGGCCTGACTGGGCTTCTGCGGCTCGTTAAAACCGGTTGCTATGACCGTGATGCGTATTTCATCTCCCATGTTCTCATCCACTACGGTGCCGAAGATGATATTCGCATCCTCATGCGCTTCCGACTGGATGAGAGATGATGCTTCGTTGATTTCAAAGAGGGTCATATCAGGGCCGCCCGTGATATTCAGCAGGATCCCGTGTGCACCCTGGATGGTATTGTCTTCGAGCAGCGGAGAGGATATCGCACGCTGCGCAGCTTCCACTGCCCTGCAATCGCCGCTTGCAATACCGGTTCCCATCAGCGCCATCCCCATCTCGGACATGATGCTCTTGACGTCGGCAAAGTCGAGGTTGATCAGACCCGGCACCATGATCAAGTCGGAGATTCCCTTTACGGCATGATAAAGGATATCGTCTGCCTTCTTAAACGCCTCGAGAAGCGAAAGGGATTTTCCGCCCAGGCTGAGGAGTCTCTGATTGGGAACGACAATGAGGGTATCCACGATCTTCCTTAGCTCTTCGATACCTTCCTCCGCCTGCTGATTCCTTTTCTTTCCTTCGAAGAGGAACGGTTTTGTGACGACGGCGACGGTCAGGATCTCCATTTCTTTGGAAATCTCCGCAACTATCGGTGCGCCGCCGGTGCCTGTACCGCCGCCAAGGCCGGCCGTGATGAACACCATGTCCGCCCCTTCGACGGCGTTCTTCAACATATCCTTTGTTTCAATGGCTGATCTTCTTCCCACGTCAGGATTTGAACCAGCTCCGAGTCCCTTAGTCACCTCAGCGCCGATCTGAATCTTGATGGGGGAACTGGATGCGCCCAAGGCCTGGGCATCCGTATTTGCCGCGATGAAATCGACGCCTTTTAGGTTGTACGAAATCATCGTATTGACGGCATTGCCTCCCGCTCCACCTATGCCGATTACCTTGATCTTTGCTGAGCTCATGTTACCTGGCTCCATCAATTGAAACATAATTTTCCCTCCCCTCTAAAAGAATTCGAGAAACCATTTTTTCATACTGCTCATTGTCTTGCTGAATATATTTGTTTCAAACCTTCTTAAGGCATCCTTCGACAATGTTTTACTTCCATAGATAACGAGCCCGACGCCCGTCGCGTACATGGGGGAGTTTACAACGTCTACCAGCCCTCCCACGCCGATCGGACAGCCGCGCCTGACGGGCATATTAAAGACATGCTCGGCAAGCTGTGTGATGCCGTCCATGATGGCCGTACCCCCGGTCAGGACGACGCCTGCGGCAAGTATGTCTTCATACCCGGATTTGATAATTTCCTTGTAAGCAAGATTCAGGATTTCCTCCGTCCTCGGTTCGATGATCCTGCCGAGAATCTGACGGGTAACTTCTCTCGGCTCTCTGCCGCCCACACTGGGAACCTCTATGACTTCGTCCTTCGGGATGATGGGTGTGAAGGAACACCCGTACTTCAGTTTGATTTTTTCCGCTTCCGTAATGGGCGTTCGCAAGCCGGTTGCTATATCGCTTGTGATGTAATTGCCGCCGACGGGCAATACTGCTGTGTGCTTTATGCTGCCCTCGGAAAAGACGGCGATATCCGTCGTGCCTCCGCCGATATCGAGGAGGACCACACCCAGGTCCTTTTCATCATCGCTGAGAACCGCTTCACTTGACGCGAGCTGTTCGAGGACGATGTCGTCTATCTCCAATCCCACGCGGTTCACCGATTTCACTATGTTCTGTACGGACGTCACGGAGCCCGTCACAATATGGACCTTGGCCTCGAGGCGGACGCCGGACATACCGATGGGGTCCCTGATGCCGCTCTGGTCGTCAACCACAAAGTTTTGGGGCAAGGTGTGCAGAATCTCTCTGTCCAGCGGAATGGCAATGGCCTTTGACGCCTCAATTGCCCTCTGCACGTCGTCCTCGTCGACCTCGCGGCCCTTAACGGCCACGATGCCGATACTGTTCTGTCCTTTTATGTGTCCGCCGGCGATGCCCACATGCACGGAGCTTATTTCGCAGCCGGACATGTGTTCAGCTTCTTCAACCGCCTTTCTGATGGCATCCACGGTACTCTCAATATTGACGACTACACCTTTCCTCAAACCCTCGGAGGGATGTGAGCCTATGCCTATGATGTCGATGCCAGTATCGGTGATTTCGGCCACTATGGCGCAGGTCTTAGTGGTGCCCAAATCCAGGCCGACAATTACATGTGCCTTTTTGACCATCCTTGCTCCGCCTTTCCTCATCTTTAGTGGACCGTAACCGCTGATAAGTTAATTATAACTTCCCATTGTTTCCGTCGGACGGCGCGAGCCGCCTCTCATGTCCTCAATCCCTTCTTGGGCGCTATCGGAATTGCGGGACTCATCACGTTTTTTTTCTGAACGGCGATTTTAGCCGGATCGTTCAGGTCGATGAGCAGAAATCCGAGTTTCATGTTTCTTCTTTCGAGATCGGCCATCACTGCATTCAGTCGCTTCAACTTGTTTTCATAACTGTCAAAACCAAGCCTGATGCATAACCCGCTGTCGGTGAAAAGAGAGAGTCCGAACGCCTCGTGGCCGTGAATCTCCGCAATGTTCCTTATCGTGGGGAATTCTTTCGAAGCCGACAGGTATCTCAGGAGTTCGAGGGATTTTGTGAAAAGCGCGGAATCGTTATCATCGGAATAATATACGTTAAGCACCGGGATATCGACCTCGTCGTTTTTTTCAAGCTTCTTAAAAGCCACGCCATCAAGATCCATCAGGTTGAACCCGTTATCGCGCTTAACCAGGGCGACTGCCGTTCTTTCCTGGAGGTTAATGACGAGACGGTTGGGAAATTCTCTCCCAACGGATACTTCCTTGATCCACGGGTTTGATTCAATCCTGCGGGCGATTGTGCCGAGATTGATCGCGAGGAGATTCTGCGACGGCTTGATGGCGGCATATGAAAGAATTTCTTTTTCCGTAAGTTCCTTGCAGCCGCGAACAACAACCTCTTTGATCTCAAAGTAGGGGGAGCTGACGGTAAAGTTATACCCGAAGATCATGCCGGCGCCGATTATCGAAATGACGACCAACAACAAGGCCGTCCTCAACAATTCATGCAAAATGTGTTTTGAACGTCTTTGCAGTCTGTATTTTTTCGCTTCGAACCTTGACTTAACGGGAGTTTTCATCCATCTTCCCCGACGATCATGACCTCTGTCTCGAGCGCAATGCCCCGCTCTCTCCTGACCTTCGTCTTTATCATGTCAATCAGGGCAATGATGTCGCTCGCTTTCGCGTTTCCCAAATTGACAATGAAGTTGCCATGTTTTTCCGAGATCTTTGCCTCGCCTATCTGCACGCCCTTAAGGCCCGATTCGTCGATGAGCCGGCCCGCAGGAATACCACCATTCGGGTTTTTGAAAATAGAGCCCGCGTTGCGGTATTCGAGGGGATGCTTATTCTTCCTCTTTCCGAGAATCTCATTAATCCGGGTATGGATTTGTTCCTCAAATCCCTTTCTCAAAGAAAACGACGCGCCGACGATAACAGTGCCCTCCGGAATATCGAGATTCCTGTATGTGAATTTAAGGTCATCCTTCCCGGACTCCTGTATCTCTCCGCTCACAATCATCAATTCAACCGTTTCGACGACGTCCTTGATCTCGTTGCCGTAAGCGCCGGCATTCATCCTGACTGCCCCTCCGACGCTGCCGGGAATACCGGCACAGAATTCCATGCCGGAGAGAGATCTCTTTTCAGAGAGCAGAACTATTTCGGAGAGGGTGGCCCCTGCGCCCGCATGGAGCAGTACCTGTTCAGAGCCTCTCTCTGCCAGGCTGATGCCGCTCATCCTCAGCATGGAAATTACCGCGCCCTTATAACCGCCGTCCTTCACGATCAGATTCGTTCCGTTGCCGATAGGAATAAACGGCACTTGGAACTGCCGCAAAAAATTAACGATCCGGCTCAGCTCTTCGCTTCGTTCCGGCCAAATCACTGCATCGGCATTTCCGCCGACACCGATCGACGTATGGCGGGACATGGGCTCATCGAACAGGACCTTGCCGGAAACCATGTCCCTCAGCTTTTGGCGTAGCGTCGTATCAATGAGCATCGCATCTTTTCCGGGTACATCATTTCGCCGCGGCCTTTTTTAGAAAGTCCTCGCCGATCTTCCAAACACTGCCGGCTCCCTGCGTGATTATGACATTTAAGGGTTCCGCAATGGCAAGCAGATGTTCCACGATTGCGTCAAAGTCGCGGATGTAGACCACGTCGCGGTGGCCCTTGCTGCGGAGGCCTTCACAGAGAGCCGCAGCATTCACGCCATCTATGGGGGCCTCGCTTGCTGCGTAGATATCCGTCACGATCACAGTATCCGCGTCCGGGAAGGCCGCCAGAAATTCATTGAAAAGGGCTTTCGTCCTCGTATAGCGATGGGGCTGAAAGACTACGATGATCTTCTTTTTCCATACCTGCTTCGCTGCCCTCAAGGTTTCTCTGATCTCCGTCGGGTGATGGCCATAATCATCCACGACAGTGACCCCGTTTACCTTTCCCTTAACCTCGAGCCGGCGCTGGACGCCCGCAAAACCTGTCAGTCCTTCCTTGATGGCCCCATACTCCATATCCAGTTCCCTCGCGACGGCGATAGCAGCGAGAGAGTTATAGACATTGAAAAGCCCGGGGACGTGGAGTGTTACTGTTCCGCAGGCGTTCTCTCTGTAATGGAGTGTGTAACTGGAAGATGATCCGGAAAAGGATATGGCGCTTGCCCTGTAGTCGGCAGGCGCTGCAAGCCCGTAGGTAACGGTCTTCCTCTTTATTTTGGGAAGGATGTCTTTTACATTATCATCGTCGAGGCAGAGGATCGTGGAGCCATAGAAGGGAACGATGTTGGCGAACTGCAGGAAGGCATCCTTGATGTCATCGATATCCCTGTAGTGATCAAGGTGTTCGCGGTCGATATTTGTAATCACTGCCAGGGACGGGGCAAGTTTCAGGAAGGAGCCGTCACTTTCATCCGCCTCAGCTACAATAACCTCTCCATCCCCGAGCTTCGCATTGCTGCCGATGCTGGCAAGTTTGCCGCCGATAACCATCGTCGGATCAAGTCCCCCGGATGCGAGAACTGTTGCCACCATCGAGGTGGTTGTTGTCTTTCCGTGACTACCCGATACGGCGATGGAGAACTTCATCTTCAACAGTTCTGCGAGCATTTCGGCCCTGGGTATGACGGGAATATTTTTCCTGTGCGCCTCCATGACCTCCGGGTTATCGGGTTTAACTGCCGTCGAGGTGACTACCACATCCGTATCGCCAAGCTGTGAGGCATTATGACCTGCATAAATTTTCGCGCCGAGCGATGTTAGTTTGTGCGTGAGGTCGGACTGACCAAGGTCTGAGCCGCTGACCGTGTAACCCAGGTTAAGGAGTACTTCTGCGATGCCACTCATGCCGATGCCGCCTATGCCGACAAAGTGGATGCGTTTGACTTTCCTCCGCATGGTGTCTCTTCTGTTACCTGTATTCATCAACTACCTGCTCAGTCTGCGGTATTTCCTGTTAAACTACGGCTCTTTTCACTGTATATTGTATATCTTTTGCTTCTATATACTATATCTTGTATTAAATCTACAAAAAATTTACAAGTTTCTTAAAGTTATCAGCTCCATGCAGGCGTCTACGATATCGGCTGCAGCCCTGACGTTACCGAGGCTCGCCGACCTCGCTTCCATGTCTCTTATCAAATCCGGATGGAGAAAAAATTTTTCGATGGTTTCAGCCAGCATTTTACCGCTGATTTCCTTTTCGGGTATCATCACGGCTGCCCCCGCCGCGACCAGCGCTTCCGCGTTTTTCGTCTGGTGATCATTTGCGGCATGGGGAAAAGGTATCAATATGGCCGCCTTGCCGCTCGCCGTGATTTCCGCGATGGAAGTGGCGCCGGCCCTGCAGATAATCAGATCCGCAGATCTGAACGCACGAGCCATGTCCATGATGAACGGCAGGACATCTGCATCTATCCCGTGTGACTCATAGTGCGCCGCGAGGGAATCAACATCGGCGCTGCCTGTCTGGTGGATGATCTTCAACTTGTCCTTGATCTTCGCGAGATGAGGAAGAGAATCGAAGACTGCCGTATTTATGCCGCGGGCGCCCTGGCTTCCGCCAAAGATAAGAAGCGTAAACTTGTCCGTTCTTTTTTCCGCTTCCCGTATTCCGGAAATAAAGGCCGCCCTGACAGGGTTTCCGAACGCCATGATCTTTTCTTCGGGGAACCATTTCTTTGTTTCCGGGAAGGTCAGAAATATCCTATCGGCGAATTTTCCGAGGATCCTGTTGGTGATGCCGGGCAGGGCGTTCTGCTCGGCGATGGCTGTCCTGATGCCCATGAGGCGCGCCGTCATCACGGCTGGTCCGGAGGCATACCCTCCCACTCCGATGACTATGTCCGGGTGAAACGCACGGAGCAGCCTGCAGGACTCAACTATACTGCGGGGAATCTTGAGAAGAGCGCCGAGAGTCTTTATAATACCCCTTCCTTTTATTCCTTCCACATCAAGGGCGTGCAGATTAAATCCCATATTGCCGAGCACCCTCTGTTCCAAGCCCTTCTTCGTTCCCACAAAAAGGATGCTGTTCGTCTGATCCCTTCTCATAAATTCCTCAGCTATGGCGATTCCCGGGAAGAGGTGTCCCCCCGTTCCGCCGCCTGCTATGATAATTTTCATATCCCGTCCCCGTAGCCGTTCATTTTTGATAGGAGGAGATATTCAGCAGTATACCGACCGTTACTAAGGACATGATCAGTGATGTGCCGCCATAACTCACGAGTGGAAGCGCCAGTCCCTTGAGGGGGATCAGTCCCATGACGCCGGCGATATTGATAAACGCTTCGAGGGCCATGACCATGGTCAAGCCTGCAGCAAGAAGGCTGCTGAAAAGGTCTGGGGCCCGGAAGGATATCAGGAGTCCCCTGACGATAAGGATAGTGAAGAGGAATAAGACGATGAGGACGCCTATGAAGCCGCTCTCTTCGGCAATGATGGACAGGATAAAGTCTGTGTGAGGCTCAGGCAGATAAAACAGTTTCTGCATCCCGTCTCCTATTCCCACCCCGAACGTGCCTCCGGAGCCGAAGGATAGAAGGGATTGAATAATTTGAAATCCGGAACGCTGAGGATCTTTCCACGGATCGAGGAAGCTCATCAGCCTTACGAGCCGGTAGCTCTTATGAACAAGGAGCCAGACAGCTGCGGGCGCAAAAATCGCCAGTATGCCTGTAAGATGAAGAATCCTGCATCCCGCAAGGTAGAACATCAACATCATGATCAGGGTGATGATGACCGCCGTGCCAAAGTCCGGCTCTAAAAGAATAAGCCCCACGGTGAACAGTATGACGAGCATTGGCAGCAGGACTGCCCGTTTAAAGTCGGTTATCTGGCTGTATTTTTTCGTCAGGAAATGGGCGAGAAAGAGCACCATCGATACTTTGACCATTTCCGTGACCTGGAACGAAAAGAAGCCCACCTTAAGCCACCTGGTTGCGCCTCCGGCGCGGATCCCGATATGGGGTATAAGGAGCAGAGACAGGAGAATTGCGGATACAAGGACGCCGGGATACGCGAGTTTCTTCAGCCGGTCGTAAGGAATCTTCGTCATCAGCACCATGATGCCCAAGCCGAGGAGCACGAAAAATATCTGTTTCTTGAGAAAGTACTGCCCGTCGTTAAACTTCCTCATGGCGAGTATGGAGCTTGAGCTGTAGATCATTACCGTACCTATGGTCACGAGGATAAGCGTGACCAGCAGGAGGATAATATCCATAGCCTTTTCCTGCGGAGGCATTTTAAATGATTTAGAAACCCTTGACCACATCTTTAAAAAACCTTCCCCGTTCTTTATAGTTGGAAAATTCATCAAAGCTTGCGCAGCCGGGAGAGAGCAGGACGACATCCCCCGGTCGTGCATGCCCATAGGCAAACTCGATCGCCTCTTTGAGCGTCGTCGTTTTTGACGTCTTGACTGCATTGCCGATAAGGTCATATATCTTGTTTCTCGCCTCGCCGAAAAGAACCAGCTCTTTGACCTTCGACTTTAGAAGAGGAGACAGGGTTCCGAAATCTCCCTCCTTGTCCCTTCCTCCCATAAGCAGGATTATGGGCCGGGAAAACGTTTCCAGTGCGCGGGCCACGGCGCCCACGTTGGTTCCTTTCGAATCGTCATAGAATGCCACGCCATTTTTTTCTTCCGTGAATTCTATCCTGTGCGGGATGCCCTTGAAATCGGCAACAGCGCTGATGATGCCCGCGTGCGTACATCCGCAATACCTGGCGGCCATTATAGCGGCCATGACGTTTTCTACATTGTGAAGTCCGGGTATCTTGATCATGTCGAGCGGGTACTCTTCCCGACTACCTTCGGCAGTATAATGGACAAGCGTTCTGTCTTCGAGGAAGATGCCTTTTTTCACCTCCGTCTTGGTGCTGAAGAACTGGACTTTCGCGGCCATGTTCTTTGCCAGAAGAAAGGACCTCGGTTCATCGGCGTTCAGAATTGCAAGATCAGAATCTTTCTGATTCTCAAATATCCTTTCTTTGGTCGCACGGTACGCCTCAAAGGAGCCGTGATAATCGACGTGGTCGCAGGTCGTATTGAGAAGGATGGAAACGAAGGGGTGGAAGGATTGAATCCACTGCAACTGGAAACTGCTCACTTCGACAACCGCATAATCATCGTCTTGCTTTCCTTCCAGGTAGCCAATCAGGGGATTTCCGATGTTCCCCCCTACAAAGACCCGCTTCCCCTCTCTTGCGAGGATATGTCCTATCAGGGTGGTCGTGGTTGTCTTTCCGTTCGTGCCGGTAATTGCGATGAGCGGCGGCTTTAAGAATATAGAGGCGAGTTCGAGCTCACATAGGATCGGTATTTTTCTCTTCTGCGCTTCCGCGAGGATAATATTAGCAGGCGGTACGCCGGGGGAGGGCACGATCATGTCGACTCGAGACAAGATGTCTGTATTATGCTCGCAGAATTCCAGGTTGGCAGACAGGCTGCCAAGCTCACGAACCGCATCCTTCAACTCCGCTTGAGGCTTTGCGTCGGTTGCTATGACGCGCGCGCCTTGTCCCACAAGAAACCGGACGGAAGCGATTCCCGTCTTTCCCAACCCTATTACCAATATCCTTTGTCCTTTGAGGTTCATAAGATTTGTCTCATCTCAATTTCAGGGTGCTTATCGCCACCAGTGCCAGAAGAATGGAAATTATCCAGAAGCGGACGATGACTTTCGGTTCCGCCCAGCCCTTGAGCTCGAAGTGATGGTGAAGCGGGGCCATTCTGAAGATGCGCTTCCCGTTGGACACCTTGAACCAGCCAACCTGAAAGATGACGGAAAAGGTCTCGAGCACAAATATTCCGCCCACTATGGCAAGAAGAATCTCCTGTTTTGTAAGTATAGCGAGCGTGCCGAGGGTGCCGCCCAAGGCTAACGAGCCCACGTCTCCCATGAATACCTGGGCGGGATAGGAATTGTACCAGAGAAAGCCAAGGCCGGCCCCCACTGTGGCGCCGCACACTATGGCAAGCTCCCCTGTACCTGCGACATAGGGGATTTGCAGGTAGCCTGCAATCCTCACGTTGCCGGCAAAGTAGGCAAAGAGAAGATACGTCATGAAACATGTAATCGCAGGACCAATGGCAAGGCCATCGAGGCCGTCTGTGAGGTTCACGGCGTTGGCAGCCCCGACAATGACGAATGTCGAGAATACCACATATCCCCATCCAAGGTCGGGGAGCGCAGTCTTGAAGAAGGGAATCGTAACACTGGAAGTGAAGCCCGGCTTGAGATACAGGATGGTGCTGACGAACAAGGCTATCGCGATTTCGCCTGCGAGCCTGACCTTTCCCGGAATCCCCCGACTGTCCTGGTGAGTGAGTTTCTTATAGTCGTCCATGAATCCAATCAGTCCATAACCGACGATGACCATGATAACAAGCCAGACGTAATCGACTGTCAGGTTGGCCCAGAGGAGGGTGGAAATGACGATCGAGAAAATGATGAGTATGCCTCCCATGGTGGGAGTTCCCTTCTTGGCAAGATGTGTATCCGGGCCATCGTTCCTTATGGGTTGGCCGATTTGCAGGGACTGGAGTTTCTTGATCAGCCAGGGGCCGACGACAAAGCAGATCAAGAGCGCCGTAACGGTGGCATATATCGTCCTGAACGTGATGTAGCGAAAGACATTGAAGTAAGAAAATTTGTCGTGCAGGGGATATAAGAGATGATAGATCATTTTACGGCTCCTCTCATTTTCTCCCTCCGCTTTCCTCAATGCCAAAGGCTTCAATAATCTTTTCTACAGCCTGTTCCATTTTTGTTCGCCGTGATCCTTTAACGAGTATCCAGTCGCCTTTCCTTATGTGAGAGGTGATACGGTCCATGATTTCGTCCGGGGTTTCAAAAAAAATAATCTTATCCGTTGACATATTTCTTTTTAACGCCCCCGCTGCCGTCGCCTTAGAGAGCCTTCCTCTGAGGTACATGGTGTCCACCCCAGTGTCTGCCATAAGACTCCCGATACCTTCATGCATCGCCTCCGCCTGATCGCCGAGCTCAAGCATGTCACCCATGATTACTGTGCTCTTCTGATTTCCCTTCAAATCTCTCAGAGTCTTGAGGGCTTCCCCGAAGGATGCAGGGTTGGCATTGTATGTATCATCGATAATAAATGCTCCATTTTTCAACCGGTGTATCTCCATGCGCCCGGAGATGGGTTGAAATGCCGTTAACCCCTGACAGATCGTGGGGAAGTCCATACCGAGAGCCCAGCATGATGCAGCGGCAGCAAGGGCATTATAGACATTGTGATTTCCTGCAGTGGACATGGTTATTCCCTGCTTGAAACTACCTATCCTGATGGTAAATCGCACCCCCGTCATTCCCATAGGCTCGATGCCTTCCGCCGAGACGTCGGCATCTTTTCCGAGGCCGAATGTTACCCTTTTCCCGCGCCAGTCGTTGTCCGTTACAAGGAGCCTCTCGTCGTCGAGATTTATCACTGCGACTCCGCTATCCGGCATATTCCGAAAAAGGTCCAGCTTCTCTTCCCGCACCGTCTCAATTGATTTGAAGCCTTCCAGATGGGCCGGGCCTATGTTGGTGATCAGCCCTACGTCAGGTTCTGCGATTTCCGTTAACCTGCCGATTTCCCCTCTTGTGTTTGTGCCCATCTCCAGGATGGCCAGTTCATGTTCGGCGTTGATATTGAGAACCGTCATGGGAAGACCGATAAGGTTATTGAAATTTCCCTGTGTCCTGATAGTTTTTTTCGTGAGTCCGGCAATGCCCGCGAGCATCTCCTTCGTAGTTGTTTTTCCGGAGCTGCCTGTGATGGCGACAACCCTGACCCTGAATTTCATTCGCCAGGAATGGGCTATGTCGCCGAGCGCCCTCAGGGTGTCGTCAACACGGATGATGGTCTTGTCTGCAAACTTCTCTCTGATCTTATTTTCATATCCTCTCTCTACGAGGAAGCCATGAGCCCCATTTTTTACGGCCGCGGCGATAAAATCATGACCGTCGAATTTTTCCCCTCTGAGAGGGATGAACAAACTTCCCGGCATTATCTGCCTGGAATCCGTGGATAGTCCCTTAAATGCTGTGTCTGCGCTTCCGCCTGCCAAAGTTCCTCCTGTGGCACTTAAGACCTCATTGACGTCCAGATCGCAAATTGACGGCTCTGGTTTCAATGTTCTGCCTCATGCCGTTTATTCGTCAAGGCTTCCCTGGCAACACGCCTGTCGTCAAAGGGGAACCTCTTTTCTCCGATGATCTGATAATCTTCATGTCCTTTTCCGGCAATGAGCACTATATCTGAATTGCCGGCAAGGGTGACTGCCGTTTCGATTGCTTTTCTGCGATCGGGAATCACTACATAACTTTTTTCATTTGAATTGTTTTTAAGCTCCATGGGAAGAATCTTCCTCGCGGAGTTTCCACCCATGCCCTTTTCTATCTCCGCGATAATGGAGAGCGGGTCTTCCGTTCTCGGATTGTCCGAGGTCAGGATGGCCAGGTCACTCCAGGCAGTGGCCGCCTTTCCCATAAGTGGTCTCTTCCCGCGGTCCCTGTCGCCGCCGCAGCCGAATACAGTGATGATGCGCCCCTTCTTGAACGGGGATAGATTCTGCAATACCCTCTGCAGTGCATCTTCAGTATGCGCATAGTCGACAAAGACCTCAGGCTCGCCGGGAGCACTTACCTTTTCAAGCCGTCCCGGCACATTTCTTAAATTTTCCACACCAGCGCGAATGAAGCTCTCAGGTATGCCGAGCGAGGAGGCCGCTGTCACAGAAGCCAGTATATTATGCAAATTGAATTTTCCGATAAGCGGTGAAAATATGGCGATGTGGCTGCCGCCTATATTTATTTCAGACCTCATCCCCTCCAGAGAAAATACGTATCGCTCGGCAGTCACGTCGCATTTATTTTCAATGCAGTACGTGCGGTAAGGGAGTGTTGCACCTGCTTCAGCAACGATTCTCCGCCCCCAGGGGTCGTCTCCGTTAATAATCATCCTGTTTGCGTAGGTTCTTTTGCCCGCCGGTATTATCTCGGAAAAGAAGCGCTTCTTAGCCTGGAAATAATTCTCTAAAGTCTCATGATAATCGAGATGGTCCTGCGAGAGGTTCGTGAAGACGCCCATGTCGAAGGAGCATTCATCTACCCTTCTTAGATCAAGTGCGTGGGAAGAAACCTCCATAACAACGTGAGTAACGCCCTGATCGGCCATAATTCTCAATATGCGCTGCAGTTCATATGACTCCGGCGTCGTATGCGGGGCAGGCATCTCTCTATTATTGAACCGGTAGTTGACCGTTCCCACTACGCCGACGGAGAATCCTGCGGCTTTAAGAATTGCTTCCAGCAAGTAGGTCACCGTTGTCTTTCCGTTTGTCCCTGTGATGCCTATGAGACAAATGCGGGAAGAAGGGTCGCTGTAAAAATTCTTTCCGAGGACGCCGAGGATTGCGCGGCTGTTGGGGACCCTGATGGACGTTACTCCGGGCGGTGGGGAATAATCTTTTTCGTGAACAACAAATTTCACGCCCCGGTCAACCGCTTCTTTTATATATGCATGACCGTCGAGCTTGAGGCCGCTTACAGCCACAAACAGGCTGTCTTTCCCACAGTTTCTTGAATCATAGCAGATGGCTGAGACTTCTCCGGAAAGGTCTCCAGAGACCTGGATGATATCTATATCCTTTATCACGGCCTGTATTTGCACATTGGTTCCTCAATAGCCCGTGCTGAAAGAGACAACGCAGGATCGATGATTGCGTATGGGTATGCCGGGCTTGGGCTCCTGACTCACCGCCCAGCCGGTCCCCGCAACTTTGACATCAAGCCCCTTTTCCCTTGCCTTCTTCAGAACGTCTCTCATGGTCATGCCGGTGAAATCCGGCATGAACGGCTCATCCGTGTCATTTTCCATATCATTGTGCCTGCTTATTATTTGAGGTGCAGACACGAGCTTTAATTTAATACCGTTTGGTTTCTCCTCTTCGAGAACGGGGAAAGGAGCTTCCTTAATATCTGTTTTGAAACATGTTAATATCTGTTCGCCGATATTTTTGAAAACTGGCGCAGCGGCCACTCCGCCCCACTTGTCCCTCTGCGGCTCGTCGAGTGTCACCAGAATGGCAACCTGCGGGTCATCGGCGGGGAAGAATCCCATGAAGGAGGTGCGGACTCTTTCAGAAGAATAGACACGCCGGGAAAAATCAAACTTTTGGGAAGTTCCCGTTTTGCCTGCCACGGCGACGTTCGGGATCTGGGCCTTCTTGCCCGTTCCGTCGTCTTCTCCGACTACATCCTTCAGGATCGCAGTGAGTCTTTTTGCCGTTTTCGGCGATACGACCTGCCTCACAGGAGTAGGCATGACTTTCTTGATAATCTGCCCCTGCTTGTTTACGACTGCGCGCACGATATGGGGCTTCATCAGCATACCGTCATTTGCTATGGCGGAAAGGGCCGTGATAAGCTGAATGGCAGTGACGGAGACGCCCTGGCCGAAGGCAATGGTTGATGTATCAACCCTCGTCCAGTTCTGCTGCGGCCTCAATAGTCCGCTGACCTCGCCCGGAAGATCGATTCCCGTCTTTGAGCCAAATCCAAATTGTGTAATATAGTGGTAGAATTTTTCCTTCTTCAGCCTCTCGGAGATCTTCACGCATCCGATGTTGCTCGAATACTTCAGCACGTCGTGAAAAGTAAGCGACCCATATCTCTTTTTGTTTGCCTCATGGAAAGTCCTGTCTGATACCACGTATGCCCCGTTTTCACAGTTAAACCTGTCCGTTTCCTTTACTATGCCTTCCTCGAGGGCCCCCGCCGCGAGAAAAGGCTTGAAGGTTGAGCCCGGATCGAAAGAATCAGTGATAACCTTGTTCTTACCTTTGCCGAGGTTGTAGGTGGAAAATTTGTTTGGATCGAAGCCGGGTTGATCCGCGAGGGCGAGTATTTCACCGGTCTTGGGGTCCATGACGACGACGAAGCCGCCCTTTGCGCCTTTTGCAGTAATCGCCTCCTGCAGATTCGTTTCCACAATGTGCTGGATGCGGCTGTCGATTGTCAAAATGAGATTATATCCTTCTTCCTGCTGCACGGCGGGTTTTTCGGTCCGCGGATACAATCTGTTCCCCCTTGCATCCCGCGCCCAGATTAGTTTTTCCGGCGTTGCCTTCAGGTAGTTGTCATATTTGAGCTCCAGTCCCTCGAGGCCGGTATAGTCCAGGCCGACGAAGCCGATAAGGCGGCCTGCCAGTTCCCCGTTTGGATAAAATCGTTTCGGCTCTTTAATCAAGAAGACGCTATCGATATTCAGGGCCTCTATCCTGCTCGCCTGGTCGGGAGGGATTTTTCTCGCCAGCCAGCAGAAATTTTTTGAGCCCGCAAGTTTTTTTACAATAGTTTCCTTATCTAAATTGAGAATAGGGGCCAATGCGGAGGCGACCTCAGCGGTGTTGGTTATCTTCGACGGGTCGGCAAATACCGAGCTCACCATACTGCTTGCGGCGAGTTTCTCGCCGTTGCGATCGAAGATAATGCCCCTCTCCGGTTCGATCTGCAGTGTCTTTATGTGCTGCCTCTCGGCAAGGGTTTTCAGGAGTTTTCCGGAAAGGACCTGGATCTGGAACGCCCTCGATATGAGGGCAATGAAAAGCACAAGGAAAAATACCAGTACCGTGACAATCCTGAATTTCAGCCACTTCTTTGATTCACCCGTCATTGCTGCACCCCCTGATCATTGGGGACCTGCTTGCCGGCTCCCGCCGTATCATCGTTATTGAGGATTATGACCTGATCCCTCGTAGGATAGGTCATCTGCAATTGTTCTCTCGCTATTGCCTCAAGGCGCTGCGGGGATTTCAGAGTTGCGATCTCAACCTTCAACTTCGTCTGTTCCTCGACAAGTTTTTCCTTTACGCTCATTTCCGCGGCAACCATGTACTCGAGCTCCGTCATACGGATATGTGACCACACATAGAAAAGGGCGACTGCCATGAGTACTAATGTGACGAAGATAAAATTCGAATACTTTATCTGAGTGGAGACCTTCTCTACATCGCAGACATTTCCCTGGATGACTTCTTCCGACTGCATTTCTTAGATCCTCTCGGCCGTTCTCAGCTTGGCGCTTCTTGCCTGCGGATTACATTCTATTTCAGAAGCCGCGGGCGTTATCGGCTTTCTGGTCAGTACTTTCAACTTGGCTTCTCTGTGACAGGCGCACACGGGCAGGGACGGCGGGCATATACACGCCTTCTCCCATGAGCGGAAGCCGTCTTTAACGATCCTGTCTTCGAGGGAGTGAAACGAGATGATAGAAAAGCGTCCCGACTTCCTGAGCGCATCCACGCCGCGATTTAAGGCGTTATGAAGATTTAGAAGTTCGCTGTTGACGTATATCCTTATTGCCTGGAAAGTTCGGGTTGCGGGATGAATTCGCCTCGTCTTGAATGGGGAGGGCAAGGCCTTGACAACGATATCGGCAAGCTCTGCCGTTGTTTCGATAGGCGATGTATTTCTTCGCATGGAGATTCTCTTTACAATCCTTTGCGCCATCATCTCCTCGCCATAGTCCTTAATGATCCTTTTCAACTCTTCTTCCGGAAATGTGTTGATAATATCGTAAGCGGAGAGCCCTCGGCTCTGATCCATGCGCATATCGAGGGCAGCGTCCAGGGAAAAGCTGAAACCCCTGCTTGCTGTCTTCAGTTGATGAGCAGAAACCCCCAAGTCGAGCAGGATGCCGTCAACTTCCCTGATGTTCAAAGAGGCCAAGATCGTATCTATCTCTGCGAAATTTCCCTTTACAAGGATCTTTCTGTTGCCAAAGGGTTCTAAGCGCTCTTCCGATTCCCGCAAGGCATCACCATCGACGTCCATGCCTATCAATAAGCCGTCGGGTGCGCTATGGCGAAGAATCTCGCAGGCATGTCCTCCTCCGCCTACAGTTCCGTCAACATAGACCCCCCCCGGTCTACAACGAAGGGACTCAATAACCTCTCTCTGCATGACCGGTATGTGAAAGGAGCACATTCCATGGGCCTTTTTCTATATTCCCAGATCCGCCATATATTTGCTGAAGCTGTCGATATCGACTGCGCTTCTCTTCATCTCGTCATCGAAACGTTCCTTGCTCCATATCTCTACGACCTTAATCATGCCCGCGAGAACTATATCTTTTTCAAGGCGCGCATAGTCCCGAAGGTTGGGGGGAATGAGGACTCTGCCCTGACTGTCGAAGGTGCAATCAACGGCGCCGGACATGAAGAAACGCTGAAAGGCCCGCACTTCTTTTCTCAGTAGAGATTGATGGCTCACCTTTTCCTCGAGGATACGCCATTCGTCATAGGGAAAGACCATCAGGTAATTGTCCCAGTTTGTAATCACCAGCCTGCTGTCATATGTCTCGGTGAAAACTTCCCGCAACTTGGCAGGAAAGATGATCCGGCCCTTGGCATCTATCGAATGATGATACTGACCCCTGAAGACGGACATGAAAGACTTCCCTCCACAATAAGCCACTTTACTCCACTTGGCTTAACTATAAGGAGGGAAAATTTGTTTGTCAAGAAAAAAATCACTCTTTTTTTCTATCAATTTGATATTTTAAGACCGCCCTGTTATGAGCGACGAGGCTGGACGAGAAGTTGTGAGACCCATCGTTATTGGAAACGAAGTACAGGTAATTGACTGAGGCAGGGTAGAGTGCCGCCTGCAGTGAATCAATGGCCGGATTTGCGATGGGGCCGGGAGGCAATCCACTGATCACATATGTATTATACGGTGTGTTTTTTTGAAGGTGTTTTCTCTTAATGACCTTTGTGATGGATTTGAGATCGTAAACTGCCGTAGGGTCGCTTTGCAGTCTCATACTTTTTTTCAGTCTATTGTAAAAAACAGCCGAGACCAGGGGTTTTTCATCTTTTAATCCCGATTCTTTGCCGATTATAGAAGCGAGCGTCACAATCTGAGGTATAGTCATGCCGAGCTCTTCTGCCCTTTCCTGCATCTTATGATCAAATGTTTTCCAGAAGTGATTAACCATAATCTTGATTATGTCTCTTGCCCCCATCGACTTGTCAAATATATATGTGTCGGGATACAGGTATCCTTCTGCGCTTCTCCCTTCTATTTCCAGCGAGGCAACGAACTTTGCATCTCCGGCGAGGGAGATAAATGCTTTTTCGTCGACCAGTTTGTAAGAGGCCAGGCGGGCCGCAATCTCTGCGACCGTGAAATCCTCGGGAATGGTGACCTTGTATGAAATAATATCGCCCTTTACCAGCTTGTTGATGATATCCAGCGGTGACATGGATGTTGACAGTTCATACTCACCTGCCCTGATGTTGCCCTGTGCATTTCTCGCAATCACTAATGCATAGAAAAGGTATTTATTCTTGATGAGGCCCGCGTTTTCAAGCAGGTCAACTGATCGGAGGAAACTCGTCCCCTTCGGAATATCAACGGTAACGATTTCATTGCGGCGGTCAGTGGGACATACTGCATAGTAGAGACCGGCCAAAAGGAACGCGACGACTATGACCGTTAAGATCAAGGCGCGGCTTCTTCTATGTCTACGAGTTGCGGTTCTGCTTTTCATATAATTGGTCCGTATGATAACTACTGAGACCTGTTGCTGCGCTTCCGGTGATCCAGATATCCCTGGAGAATTAAACTGGCGGCAAGCTTATCCACTATGGTCTTTCTCTTGTCTCTGGCCACGTTAGCCCGAATGAGGATTTCCTCCGCCTCCTTTGTGGAAAGCGTTTCATCCCATTTGATGACAGGCAGAGAGAATATGGATTCCAGGAGAGATGCAAATTTGCCGACTTTCTCGCACTGAATGCCCTCGGTGCCGTCAAGTCTTATGGGATAGCCGACCACGATTTTCTCCACATTATAGGTCCTGATGAATCCGGCAATCTCTTCCAGATCATGCCGGCGATTTTTGCGGGTAATGGTGGCGAGCCCCTGGGCGGTCATGCCAAGCTCATCACAGACGGCGACGCCTATTCTCTTACTGCCGTAATCAAGACCCAGTATCCTCATAGAACCGTGATCCTCTCAAAAAGAAATTAATGCTAACAAATTTGATCTGAACATTTCAAGGGGAGAATTATTGTCTCACGATAAGTTACAGGCTAAGGCATTGAAATCTGAAAGATGAACGGTTGCTAGAAAAGCGCGCTTTCTTCATGGATGGGATTAGATTGCAGGCAATATAGAAGGAAGACGTCCATCATGTCAACGGAATTTGAGCAAGGAAATATGCTGAGTGATGATACGGGATTCGATGAGAGTGCCAAAACTTATATTCAGGATGACTGCAAGATGACGGACATAGTAAAGGTTGCCGGCTTCGCCGTGCATAATGTAAATTTTTGTTATTGTTAAACGCCAGGTAGTTTGTTATTTAATGCCCATGAAGCATTTCATCATAGGCACAGCCGGCCATGTCGATCATGGCAAGACAGCCCTTATAAAAGCCATCACCGGTATCGACACGGACAGGCTCAAAGAAGAGAAGGAACGGGGGATCAGCATTGAACTTGGCTTTGCCTCTCTCACTCTCCCGGACGGCCGGACATTCGGCATAGTGGACGTTCCCGGCCATGAAAGATTCATAAGAAATATGGTGTCCGGCGCCTCCGGCATCGATATGGTGATTATGGTAATCGCGGCAGACGAGGGCGTCATGCCCCAGACAAGGGAACACCTTCACATCTGCTCTCTCCTCGGCATTAAGAAAGGTCTTGTTGCCCTGACCAAAGCCGATATGGTTGCGGATGAGTGGCTCGATCTCGTGAAAGACGATGTCCGTGAATTCCTGAAAGGGACTTTTCTGGCGGCATCCCCCGTTATACCTGTCTCTTCCATCATAGGCTCAGGGATCGTGGAATTGCTCGATGCGCTCGGTAGAGTGGCGTCTGATATAGAGGGAGAATCGGATGCAGGCATCTTCCGGTTACCTGTAGATAGGGCATTCACCATGAAGGGATTCGGGACAGTCGTCACAGGTACACTGATTTCCGGAGATATAGAACTGGGCGAAGATGTGGAAATACTGCCGTCGGGAGTTACTGCCAAGGTGCGGGGTATACAGATCCACAATCAGAGCGCGACTGTTGCCGAGGCGGGCCAGCGGACTGCCATAAATCTGCAGGGCGTTGAAAAGGATACGATCGTGAGAGGAAATGTACTCGCCAGGCCCCGGACTCTTAAGCCCTCGATACGCCTGGACGTATGGATGGAGCATCTGTCAAATAACAGCAGAAAACTGAAAAACAGGAATCTGGTGCGGTTTCATGTGGGAACGAACGAAGTAATCGGCAGGATAATACTCCTCGACCGTGAAGACGCAGAACCCGGCGCCAAGGCCCTTGCACAAGTGGTCCTTGAGTCCCCCATTGTTGCAATGGCAAGAGACCGGTTTGTCATCAGGAGCTACTCGCCTGTAACGACAATCGGCGGCGGGATGATCGTTGACCCTTTGCCTAAGAAGCATAAGAGAAAATCGGACAGGGTGAATCATGAAATTGATCTACTGCATGATGGTACTGATACGGAGAGGGCGGCGATTATTATTGAGCGGTCAGGAATTGAGGGCATCGGCATGTCTGAGCTTGAAATGAGAACCGGAATTCATGAGAGTATCCTTAAGGACATTCTCGGAACTCTGTCTTCAAAAAAGCAGGTTGTCGTCGTGGACGCTGATGAATCCAGGATCGTAGCTTCCTCCATTTATCAGAACCTTCAAGACAGGATTCTCCTCGAAATGCGGGCCTATCATGAGAGATATCCTCTGAAGGAAGGCATATCGAAAGAAGAATTGAGGGGTACAGCAGGACAGTTCGCCGGACAGAGGCTCTTTAATATGGCTGTCAGAGAGCTTGAAAAGAGAGGGGAAGTTGTCGCCGAGAGGGAGAACATTCGCCTGTCGGCACACCGTGTGAATCTGAAGGGAGAACTGGAAGATCTGCGAAGCAAGATTGCGGAGACCTACATGGATGCGGGGCTTACCCCTCCCACAATCAAGGAGCTTATGGAAAAATTTGCGGGCCAAAGAGGCTTGGCAGAAAGCGTCATCAACGTAATGCTCAAAGACGGTTCTCTGATAAAGATAAATGAAGATCTCTACTTTCATAGAGAAGTTTTAGCGAGGCTGCGGGAAGATTATAAGGCCCGTCTTGTCAGGGATGGAAAGGCTACACCGGCAAGCATGAAGGAGTTGACAGGTCTTTCAAGAAAATTCATCATACCGCTGATGGAGTACTTTGACGCAACGAAGCTGACCATCAGGGCGGGTGAGCACCGCATCTTGAGAGAGAAGTGAGTAAACGGCGATAACCAGCGGCAGGTGCGAACATGAAGACCAAGAGTGTTTATATCAAAGATATAAAGCCGGGCGAAAAAGTGAACGAGTCATTTCTTGTTACCGAGAAGAATATCGCTTTCTCTCAGAAGGGGATGCCTTATCTGAACGTTCGTCTCAAGGATAAGACAGGGGAAGTTGACGGAAAGATCTGGGAGAATGCAATCGAGTGGGACAAAACCTTCAGTAAGGGGGATGTGATTAAGGCACAGGGAGGGGCAGTCAGCTTCAGAAGCACCGTGCAGCTTTCCATAACGAGTGTCAGGAAGGTTGATGACTCCGCCGTTGACCTGGCCGAATATCTGCCTGCCGCAAAAGGGGACATCGATGTGATGTTCGCCGATCTAATGAATTATGTCTCGCAAATCGAAACGCCCTGCTTGAAGGAGCTGTTGCACTTGTTTTTCCATGATGAGGAGGTGGCCAAATTATTCAAGAAGGCCCCTGCGGCAAAAAGTTTTCACCATGTTTATATCGGAGGCCTTCTTGAACACACACTCTCAGTCATACGCCTGATCGATCTGGTAACAAAGCATTACCAGGGTATCAACAGGGACCTTGTCATAGCCGGGGGGATCCTTCATGATATAGGCAAGATTCATGAATATACCTACGACAGGATGTTTGACTACAGCGATGAGGGCAGGCTGATCGGGCACATCGTGATCGGTCTGGAGATGCTCGATGCGAGGATTGCCGCCGTAGCAGGTTTCCCGGAACAGCTTGCCATGGAGCTCCGCCATCTCATATTGAGCCATCACGGCACTCAGGAATTCGGTTCGCCGAAGCGGCCGAAGACGCCGGAGGCGTTAGTCGTGCATTTTATGGACGATCTTGATGCCAAGGTTAATGCCTTCCAGGAATTCATTCAGACAACCGCTCCCGATTCGCACTGGACACCTTTCCACAGATTGTTTGAAAGGTTTATATATAAGGGTTGAATACCTTTCGGAGGAAGCATTCATAATTTGTCAGATTCGCCGGTTCTTTTGCATCACGGCCTTCTGCTCCGCCTCCGGCAGCAGGCATCCGGATAGGCAATGGTCGTCACATCTGCCGTCGCAGGGTTCGATGTGAACAGTGACGCTCGTATTCCGGAAATGACTTTCTATGCTTCTGGATAACTCATCGGTGATCTTGTGAGAGTCTTCGACAGACATGGAAGGATCAACTTTTATGTGGAAGTCGACGAAGCGGTAATTTCCCGCCTTGCGCGTGCGCAATAAATGAAAGCCGTGTATAACAGGCTTCTGCGTCATTATCAGCTGCCGGATCCAGGCCTCCTCCTCCGCAGGAAGTTTCACATCCATCAGATCCTGCGCCGATCGGAGAGTCAGTCTGTAGGCAGCGCCCATAATGAATAACGCCACCGTGATCGCAGCTACCGGGTCAAGCCAGTATAGATTGGCGGCAGGTGAAATAAGGTGACCAAGCCCGATCAGGGCGAGGCTTGCCATCACGCCTGCAGAGGTATATACATCGGTGCGCAGATGCCAAGCGTCTGCTGCGAGTGCAACAGAGTCAGTCTCCCTTGCGACTCTGAAAAGCATTCTTGACACGAACATATTAACCAGCGCGGAAATTGCCATCACCCCCACGCCCCAACCGACATATTCAATAGGCTCAGGATCGAGTAGTTTTCTGATAGCTTCGAAGATTATCCACACGGCCGCGAGAAAGATGAGCAGCGCCTCGACAGTGCCGGAAATGTTTTCCACTTTTCCATGACCAAAGGGATGCTCGACATCAGCAGGCATGCTCGATTTACTGACGGAGAATGTCGTGATGAGGGAAGCGAGAAGGTCCACTCCGGAATGGATCGCTTCGGAAATGATAGACACCGATCCGATCAGGAGCCCGACGGCGATCTTCATGACCACGAGAGATGTATTCGACAGCACGGAAAGCCGTGCCGCATGTACTTTGCTATCCCGCAAATCCATAGGAGAAATATGTTCAAAATGAATGGAGACGTTACGTTTTTCGATTCAATAACGAAATACAGCCGCAATTGGTTTATCATCGGGCATTTTCCCTTGGAGAAGCGAAAAAACAGTGCCGCCATTCAAGAGAGTCTGGATTGCAGAAAAATCTAAGAGATCCTCACTGCCCGGTTCCATCTTCTGGTGTATTTGCACATTCTTCGTTTCCGGGTCAAAAACGCCCCATTGCTTATGGCCCGTGGCGATAAAGAGCAGACCCACCCGCCCGTCACACGCGGCACGGACAATTTCTTTAATATCGCCGGAAGTCAATCCTGTGCCGGAAGATTGCCGGTATTGGGCGATAGCGTCATTTTCCGCCTTTTGAAAATAAGGCCTCGCAATTTCAAGCGCCAGCTTATGCAACTGGTCCGCACTTATTCCTTTGGGATTTCCGGGGATCCCACCTTCCATAAGATAAGGATACGTGTTTACCTCTCTGTAAATCGGAAATAAATAATCGACGCCGGCAAGCACCAGAGGCACCCGTTCGTCTTTCAGGAGGTCATGTAAGCCCTTGTCGATCTGGCGGAAATATTTTGAGATGTTTTCCTTTGCATCGTCCAGTTGCGCGCCGCCCCCTGACATCATCGAACCGCGCTCGCCTCCGCGCTGCGTACCCCTGTGGAAACGGATCTGCCTTTCCAGTTCATCGTACTGGAGGGCGTCGGCAAGGCTTTTGGGTATCGTCTCAATCTGGATTTCTCTGATGTCCTGTTTTGTGCCTTCATAAAGGCGGCTCCCTTTTTGACTCAACGTCAAAATGTAGTAACGCCCGTCGCCGCTGAGCGCCGGCAGAAGAGGTTTGACGTGAAAACGGTCAGCCACGACTATTAGTTCATCAAAATTTACGGGCAGGCCATAATGACGGAATACGTCTGAAGATATGAATACGGCGAGGCCGCCGCTCTGTTGCCGCCAAAAAGGTATATTGCCTGAAAGCCCCTGCGCGGGTTCGAGAAGTGCCTTTGCCTCCGGGGCGCGGCAGCCGGCGGCGATCAATTTTTCCTCGGCTTCGCGAAGCAGATTCCTGAATCTGATTTGATTTTGCTGGATCTCGGCGCCGGCACGATAGGCGGGCATAAACATTGAAACGCAAGGACCTTTCTGTTTGCTCATTAAAGTCTTCAGTTCATCCTTTGATAACGATTTCATAGATTGATCTCCTTATAAAAATGTTTCCCGTCATGACGGCTCAAAGGTGTCTCGAAAGAGAGCGCGTGAGTCTTTCCGTTGAATGCACTGCGCTCGGCGCTGGTGCGTCGTTCCTGGTCTTGAACAAAGAAATCCCCGTACTGAGGCCGGCGCCCAGGGCTCAAGTGATATCTTGCGCCGGCGAAAGTTCATCCTTCGGTTATTTTCCTTTTGATTCTTTCTTGCTCATAGAAAGGGCATTACTGACCGATTAAGCGAATTCTGCTGCTTGCTCGTATAATCAAATTCTCGCAAAACCTGCACGCATGGCGACGTTCACCATTTTCGGTACTGACTGCATCGTGTCTGGATATTCCGCACCGCGATTTTGCGATTAATATGTCTTAGTTATTACCTATTTCTGACTAAGATGCAATATCTAATAAGTATTGCATGCGTTTCTTCCGTACCCGAAAGACCGCTGTGGCTCTTGAATAATTCAGTTTCTGACGCAGGGGATCAAGTTATAATATTGAGAATGGCAAGATTTGATGTCTGGCGCTGATTATCAAATTTCTATCTCCTCATGACAGTTTTGGGTTTCTAATTTGTAATAATCAATATTTGATGCTATAAAATTAAATAATGTAAGGCAACTTTTCAAAAAACTCTATGTGAAGCGTTGTAAACCATGGAATCGAGAAACAGCATCATCTCCATAAACCCGTGGCGAGGAGTCCCGTCGAAGGACTGGCATGACTGGGAGTGGCAATACAGGAACCGGATACACACTATTTCTCAATTGGCCGGAGTCCTCAAGAAGACGCCTTCGGCCCTCAAGACGTATCAGACCGTGGCAAGGTATTATCCCTTCAGCGTCACGCCGTATTATTTTTCTCTGATAAATGCCTCGGATGATAACGACCCCCTTCGTCGCCAGTGTTTCCCAGATGAAAGGGAGATAAGTTTTTCACTCGGCGGTGTGGCCGACCCTCTCGAAGAAGAACGGGACATGCCTGTTTCAGGACTCGTGCATCGGTATCGTGACCGCTGCGTCACAATCGTCACGCATACGTGTGCAACATATTGCCGGCACTGCAATCGCAAGCGGATGTGGGGGAAAGGCGGCATCGAAAAGGGCAGAGGTTACATGGAACCCATGGTTGATTATGTATCCAAGACGAAGCATATTCGTGAAGTCATCGTTTCGGGAGGTGATCCCCTCACCATGAAAGAGGGCATCCTCGATTGGTTTCTCGGATCACTGCGTTCTATCCCCCATGTGGAGGTGCTGCGTATAGGAAGCCGCGCTCCCGTAGTCATGCCCATGAGAATCACCCGTAAACTGTGTGCCACGTTGCGAAAGCATCGCCCTCTTTGGTTCAATACGCAATTCAATCATCCGAATGAAATTACGCCGGAAGCTGCACGCGCCTGTGAAATGATACTTGAGGCGGGCATCCCCGTATCAAATCAATCCGTCCTGCTTCGGGGCGTCAATGACAACTATGAAACCCTGCGGGACCTTTTCTACGGCCTTCAGCGTATATCCGTCAAACCTTATTATTTGTTTCAGTGTGATCCGGTGAAAGGTACCGATCATTTTCGCACCGAAGTGCGGTCAGGGATAAAAATCATGGCGAAAATATGGGGAAATATATCCGGACTTTGTGTGCCGCAATATGTATTTGATATCCCGGGCGGCAAGGGGAAATGTCCTCTTTATCCAGGGTCTCCGCTTCACACAATGGCAAGCGGGACAAACGAATATATTTTTGACAGGACAGGAGAAGTGAATTAGTAAATCCGTGATTTGGAATGAAAGGAGAGAAACTGTTACATGTATACTGCGAGTGATTTGAAGAAAGGTTTGCGGATCAAGATTGACAACGAGCCTTATATCGTAACCGAGTTTAACTTTGTCAAACCCGGAAAAGGCCAGGCTCTGTACAGGTCTAAGTTGCGCAATATGATTACGGGAGCACAGTTTGAGCGGACATTCCGTTCCGTGGATACTTTCGAACCGGCAGACCTCGAGCAGAAGAAAATGCAGTACCTGTATCAGGAACAGGGGAAATACTGCTTCATGGACAATGAAAGTTATGAACAGGTCTTTCTCACTGAGGATCAAGTTGGGGAGGCGAAAAATTTCCTTATTGATAACCTGGAGGTGGAAATACTGTTCTTTGAGGATAAGGCTCTCGAGGTGAGCGTGCCGAATTTCGTTGATCTTGTCGTCATACGAGCCGACCCCTGGGCCAAGGGTGATTCCGTATCAGGGAAGACCAAGCCGGTGACCCTGCAAACAGGTTATCAGATTCAGGTTCCTCCTTTTGTTGAAGAAGGCGAGAAGATCAGAGTCGATACCCGAAGCGGCGAGTACCTGACACGGGTCAAGGATTAACACTCCCATGGAACGGGACGGAAGAGTGGCAGACAAGCGGGAGGCTTTATGGAAGCGTGCCCGGATGATTCGCGCGATCCGCGATTTTTTTACGGCCAGGGAATATCTAGAGGTGGAGACTCCCCATTTAATTACGGCCTTGATTCCGGAAAAATATATTGACGCCGTCGCGTGCGGCGATTCGTTTTTGCACACATCTCCCGAGCTTCATATGAAGCGGCTGCTTGCGGCGGGTCATCCAAGGATATTTCAAATCTGCAAGTGTTTTCGCGATGGCGAGAGAGGTTCAAACCATCTTCCCGAGTTTACGATGCTGGAATGGTATTGCCGGGGGATGGACTATCGCCGGCTCATGGAAGAATGTGAGGAACTGATCGTCTCTGTGGCCACCGACCTCGGCAGCGGGGACGTGGTTAACTACCAGGGCGTCGCAATACGGCTGCAAAGACCGTGGGAGACTATATCTGTAAGAGAGGCTTTTGCCAGCTACGCACCGATGTCAATGGATAAAGCAGTAACGGGAAATTGCTTCGACGAGATCATGGTCTCCTCTATCGAACCCCACCTGGGACTCACGCAGCCTACCTTCATCTACGATTATCCGGCTTCCGGGTCAGCGCTCGCGAAACAGAAGAAAGATGATCCCACATTGGCCGAACGTTTTGAACTTTACATGGGAGGGAAAGAGATAGCCAACGCATGTTCCGAGCTTACTGATCCCGAAGAGCATCACAGACGATTTCTGAATGTGAACAGATATCGTCATTCTGCAGGCAAGTCAATTTATCCTGTACCGGAGCATTTTCTGCAGGACGTGGGGCGCATGCCGCATGCCGCAGGAATTGCCCTTGGCGTGGATAGACTGGCCATGATTTTTTGTGATTCACCTGCCATTGACGACGTCGTATCATTTGTGCCGGAATTCCTGTAGGGATTCCGGCCGGTCAGCTTCTGGGGTCTTCCGGTTCTTTAAGAATTTATTCCGCTTACGGATGCTCTTTTCCTAAATCTGTTGACAAAGCCATTTTTTTCCATTACACGTAATCACCCATAATAAGTCGCAGAATCAGTTAATGCCGCAAATAAGTGATTCAGGAGTGAAAAAGTGAAAGAGATTTCTTCTGTTGCCGCTGTTGGTCTGGGAGGACATTTTCACGGCAGTATTCTCAAGATGATTCTTGATGCCGGACTGATGGTTCAGCTCATCCTGCTGTTGCTCCTTATCTTTTCTGTTGTGTCGTGGGCCATTATTTTGATGAAATACCGGAGTATCAAGAAGGCAAAAAAGGAAAATAATATGTTCCTCGACGCCTACATGAACAGCAGTAAGCTCTCCGATATATTCCCCGAAGCGAAAAAATACAAACACTCGACCATGGCCGAGGTATTTCAGGCGGGATATACGGAGCTGGTGAAGATAACCAAGGTTATAAGAGGGGCGTCATCCCCCAAGGAATTTGATGAATCGACTCTCCTTCAACTGGAGATGAAGGGCATAGATAATGTTGAAAGGGCCTTGAACAGAGCGTGCAGTTCTGAAGCAACGAGACTTGAGAGTACGCTCAGCTTCCTCGCGACTACCGGGAGTGCATCGCCGTTCATCGGACTGTTCGGGACAGTCTGGGGCATTATGGATACATTCAGGGGCATAGGCACAAGAGGCTCGGCAACCCTTGCTGTCGTGGCGCCGGGAATTTCGGAGGCGCTGATCGCCACTGCCGCCGGGCTTGCCGCCGCGATACCTGCCGTCATTTTCTACAACTATTATCTCAATGTAGTGAAGAATATGTCCATGGATATGGATAACTTCGCTTCTGAAATACTAAATATCATTGAAAGAAATTATGTGAGGAAATAGAATTCCTTATGAGGCCCGGAAGAAAGAGAAATAGCGGCAGCAAGCTGTTGGCCGAGATCAACGTCACGCCTCTGGTCGACGTCGTTTTGGTCTTGCTGATAATTTTCATGGTGACGGCTCCCATGCTGCAGATGGGCATCGACGTCAACCTGCCGCGGGTTAAATCGAAGAGTATCGATGTGACAGAGGAAAAACTTGTGCTGACGATTAACGGCGCGAAAGAGATATTCATAAACAAGAATAAGATTCCTGTTACCGGCCTCAGTGCA
This sequence comes from Syntrophaceae bacterium, assembly GCA_003153775.1. Taxonomy (GTDB): domain Bacteria; phylum Desulfobacterota; class Syntrophia; order Syntrophales; family UBA2185; genus Fen-1135. Next base: position 37,894 of record PMBI01000058.1, read on the forward strand.
AAGCTGGAAAACATCTTTGCCAACAGGATCGATAGAGAGGTTTTTATGCGGGCCGACAAGAATGTTCCCTACGGGTTTGTCGTGGAAGTTATGTCCGAGGTCAGGAAAGCCGGCGTCGACAGGCTGGGGATGATCACGGAGGCGCCCGAGGAATCAAGGTGATGTTCCGCAGGATGATTCAGGATGCAAAAGGAGCGAGATGACAATGATGTCAGCATGAATGGTATGATTTTTGTGTCCATATTAATTCATACTGTAGTGCTGTCTGTCATTTTCTTTGCGCCAACTCTTCCCTCTCCAAGATGGACCTTCGGTCCCGTCTATTCCGTTAACCTCGTAAGTCTTTCCGAAGTTCTCCAGGAAAGGAAAGCGCAATCGGCAATCGCGAGAGAAATCAATCAAACAATTTCGGGTGAGCATTCTTCTGTCTTGAAAAAGCGGACCGATACCCTCCCAGCCGTCCCTATCAGGAGGCTGGATTCTCAAAGAAAGCAAACGAGCAGCGTCGATAGGGCAATCGACGATATCAGGAAGAAGGTGAATACGTCAGTGAGCCCGCCCGCGCCTGCGGCCCAGACGGGTAATGCTGAATCCAACGCAAAGATGAATGTCTATTACAGCCTTATCTGGTCCAGGATCAGGGGAAAATGGAGCCTGCCCCAGGGAATATTACCGAGGGAAAACATAGAGGCGATTGTCCAGGCGAAGATACTGAGGAACGGCACAGTTACGGATTTGAGTTTTGAGAAACGCTCAGGGAATCGATATTTCGATGAGTCGGCTATGAAAGCCATTAAGAAGGCAAGCCCTTTCCCTCCTTTTCCGGATTCATTAAGAGATAACAATATCGACATCGGCATCAGGTTCCATTCAATGGAATTCAGATAGAAGGGGGAAATCGCTTGATGAAGGGCATATGGTTTCATTCATGAATTGCCGCAATATTGGATGCTTAATAAGATTGGTTGCGCTCACTGTGGTCATGCTATCCATTTTATGTCTGCCTCACAGCGCCGCAGCCAAGGTCTATATTGACATCGATTCTCCCGCATTCCAAAAATTTCCCATCGCCATTGTTGATTTCAGGAAAATAAGTCAGCAAGGTTATCAGGGAGAGCTGTCAGGCTGGTTTTCAGATACCCTGGCAAAGTATTTGGAGATGACGGGATTCTTCAATATCATCAGCAAGAAGGCCTTTATTGAGGATCAAAAACAGGCCGGCTTAACAGTGGAAAGTACCAGGTTTGCAGACTGGGCCGTGATTGGCGCTGAATATCTGGTGAAGGGGGCTTTCCAGTACAATGGCAGGGATCTCACCTCCGAATTCCATCTTTTTGATGTAATAAAAGGGGAGGTCATTGCCGCAAAACAGTACACCGGGAAAATAGAAGACAGAAACGAGATGGTGCGCAAATTTGCAGGCGAAATTCTCCTCGTCCTGACGGGTGATGAGGGCGTATTCGGCACCAAGATCGCCTTTATATTGAAGAAGGGCCAGAACTCAGACATCTACACGATCAATTTCGATGGAACTGAACTTCTCCGGGTTACGAACCTCCAGGCATTGACATTAGCCCCGCGCTGGTCTCCCGACGGAAAATTTATTTCCTTCACATCTTACAGAAACGGGAATCCCGATCTCTATATAAGGTCGATGGGCATTGGAAAGGTTGAGAAGATTTCAAATTTTGACGGCATCAATCTGGCCGGCTCCTGGTCTCGGGACGGCAGGAAGCTCTTGCTTACCCTGAGCAAGGATGGCAATGAGGAAATATATACAATGGATCTCAGCAGCAGGAAGCTTGAACGTCTCACCCATAATTTTGCGATCGATGTATCACCTGCCTGGTCGCCGGACAATAAAAGAATTGCTTTTGTTTCAAACCGTTCCGGTTCACCGCAAATATTCACGATGGGCGCTGATGGGGATGACGTGAAAAGACTTACCTATGACGGAAACTATAATACATCCCCGTCCTGGTCGCCGAAGGGCAACAGAATAGCATACGAAGGGCGGGTGAATGGACGTTTCCAGATATTCTCCACAAATGAGGACGGCAGCAGCCCTTCACAGCTCACTTTTGACAACGCTGACCACGAGTCCCCCTCATGGTCCCCGGACGGCAGGTACCTGGCCTTCAGTACTCGGGGCGGCGGCAAACACAGAATTTGCGTGATGAATGCCAATGGGTTAAATGTGAGAGTGCTGTACGAGAGTGTGAGCGGTTCCATGAGCCCATCCTGGTCGCCGAAAATAAACTGATCTGCCGGAAGAAATCATCAGAAAATATGTCGACGGAGCGCCGGCCGCTCTACCCCCCCCTTATAACCTATCAGATATGCGCGCGCTTGTTGTATCCGGCAATCCGCCGTAATGCTATGAAAAAGCCTCCGAAGTTGCAACCAGGATGGGACACTGAACAATTTGTGCGGGATAGAGAAAGCAGAAATTGAAATTTTTGTGGTTGACCTTTAGGGTGGATTGTGGTTTAGAAGAATTCGAATCGGTAAATAACCAATTTTCTTAAAACAACTAAGAGAGGAGAGAACACAATGAAAAGGAGCCTTGCAATAATAGGGATTATCGGGTTGATAGTATGCTTCTCGGTTATGGTTATGACCGGATGTGCAAAAAAAACGGGAGTAAAAGAGCAGGCGGTTTCAGCCGAAGAACAGGCTGCTGCCGATCAAGCAAAGGCCAAGGCGGAAGCGGATGCAAAGGCGCGGGCTGATCAAGAAGCCCGCTTGGCTGCCGAACAGAGGGCGAAAGAGGCGGAAGCGAAGGTAGCCCCTCAGGCCGAGGCTGCGGCGCAAGAAACAATGGCATCTAAGGACGCACTTTTTGATTTTGACAAATTCAGTCTCAAACCCGAAAGCAGGGACATTCTCAAACAGCTTGCAGAATGGCTGAACAATAATAAGAATAACATTGTTCTCATTGAAGGCAACTGTGATGAAAGGGGAACTACTGAATACAACCTTGCCCTGGGAGAAAGACGTGCCAAGGAGGCCATGAAATACCTTGTTGAACTTGGGGTTGATGGCAAGAGAATAAAAACGATCAGTTATGGCAAAGAAAGACCCTTGGACCCCGCGCATACTGAAGAAGCGTGGGCGAAGAACAGGCGAGATCACTTTGTCATCACATCCAAGTAGCAGGGTTCTGGGGAGGTCTACGGATTGAAGAGATTTGTAATTTTGCTCTTGCTTATTTCCCTGATCTGCACCGCAGGTTGTGCAACGACCAGAGATCTGCAGCGCGTTCATGGTGATTTTGACAGGCAGATTGCGGCGTTAAAAGATGAAGATGCAGGCATCCGCAAAGATATTGTCAAGCTTAAGGAGACGCAAGCCTCTTTGCAAAGAAGCCAGGCGGAAATGCGCGCAGACATCACAGAACTGAGGGATGGTATCCAAGGTCTGAAGGGTACAACTGAAGGGTTAAGAAAAGATATAGCCGCATTGAGGGAAAAGTTTGATAATGTATCTCTGAAAATAAATTTTATAGAAAACTTTCTTGAAGTTGGAAAGAGAGAAAACCATTTAGAAGGTGATAAAGCGGTAAAGACCGCTCCCAAAAATGTCATCAAGGGGAAAACGGAGAAGGAATCGGCCTATGCATTGGCCTATGAAACTTTTAAGGAAGGGAAATATGAAAAAGCCAGGGGGGAGTTTCAGAGTTTCCTGAAGCAATACCCTGATTCGGAGTATTCCGATAATGCCCAATTCTGGATAGGGGAAAGCTTTTATTTCGAGAAAAAATATGAAAAGGCCATACTCGAATATGAGAAGGTGGTCAAAAATTATCCCAAAGGCAGTAAGGTTCCTTACGCCCTGTTGAAGCAGGGGCTTTCTTTCCTAAATCTCGGAGACAAAGCGAGTGCGAGACTGATTCTGCAGCAGATAATAAAAGAATATCCCAACACCAACCAGGCAAGAATAGCGAGGGCAAAACTGGTAGAAATTAAGTAAAAAAGTAGAAAAGGATTACCCCCCCTCTTGTCATATCTGATTCATGGATCCAGGGGAATAGGCATGACAGCGGGAGGGGGTTTGAGATCAAAGACAGTCGCATCGATTCCCTTCGCAGGCCCGATATCAACATAACGGATGATGATATCGGGCTTTTCATTATCTCCATATGCAATCGTAACGTTCTCAGGCAGGGTCATATTTTCTATGCGGTCGCGCCCGATGAATCGGGCGCTGAACGAGCGGGAGTTGTCTCCTGCAAATAAATCGACTCTGACGAGCTGATTCTCCTCCGGGTCTACCCAGAGAGATTGTATTTTTTTATTTTCAGAAAAAATATCAACTCTGTAAAGGGTTCCATCGGAAGAACCTTCCAGGGTAATGGTCTTTCCTCTTATCTCGGGACGCATGCCCAGCAGGATAGGGGTCAGGTCTTCTATCCTGAGGGCAGTCGCTGCAACAGGAATAAAGCGCGCCAGATTTCTCGTCGTTGCCTTTCCTATATAGAATTTCCCCTTGTCCGGTAAAAAAACTTTCAGGACATTATCATGGACGGTCAAGAAGAGATCTGCCGGACCTATTATAGGCATTGATTCTAATCTCAATGAGGACGGCGGCTTCACTACTAAAGCGGCCTTCAGTGGATAACGGCCTTGAGGGGTATTAACTTCGATACGCGCAATCGCTTCAACCCCGTCTTTGAACTGATTATCTCTATCGATGTTTTCCAGCGCAGCGAGAGGCGAGGAGAAACTCTGTTTCGAGACCCCGCCGACCTTCTGTGTCTTGGTGATGGCGCAGGCGGAAAAAATGAGGAAGACGGACATGATTAGAAAAAACGGCGGCAATCTTTTCAGCATCAGGGTTTTTTCCCTTTGATGAGCTCATTGAGCTTTTTTTGCAGATCGCCGTTGGCAGGGTTCAATTTCAATGCCTGTTTGTATACTTCGACAGCCTCACTTGCCTGGCCCGCCTTTGTATAGGCGTCTCCCAAGTGTTCGGCGATAGTGGGATCATTGGGCAGGCCATCCGATGCTTCCTTCAGGTATTTTATGGCCAGGTCCATTCTGTTTTGTCTGAAATATACCCAGCCGAGGCTGTCAATCATGTAGATATTCCCGGGCTTCAAGGTGAGCGCCCGCTTGATCATCTTCTCGGCTTCATCAAGACGGATGCCCCTGTCTGCAAACGTATAACCTATGAAGTTGAGGGCGTCCGCATTCTCCGGGTCGATTTTCAGAACCGCCTCCATTTCATTTATACTCTCGTGAAAGCGGTTCGTCTTTTCATAGAGGACGCCGAGACTATAATGAAGGTCGATGCTCGCGGGCAATGCAGAGAGGCCTTCCTTCAATATTCCCTCGGCAGACGATAATTTCTTGTCCTCCTCATACAGGGACGAGAGATAAGCATAGAGCCCCGGCATATCTCTATTCGTACGAACGGCCTTTTCCATTACTTCTATTGCTTCAGCAATCTTGCCCTCCTTCTTCAGGATGAGCCCGATATTGATCTGCGCGTTTCCGTAAAGTTCTGAATCCGGGGGGATCATTTTAAACCCTTCAATCGCTTTGCCGTGCATCTTCTTCTCTTCATACGTTGAGGCAAGCAAATATCTGGCCCTCTGGTCATTCGGATCTCCGTCCAGCAAAATGGCAAACTCACCGATGGCGTCGTCAAGACTGCCCTTTTCGAGGTAAAGAAGGCCGAGTTCCAGTCGCGCTTCCCTGTTGCGCTGATCAAAATCCAGAATTCGCTTGAATTCCCTTTCTGCATCGTTCAGCCTGTGATCCCTGAGAAAAATTTCTCCCAGTTTTGTTCTCACGTTTGTGCCCGGCGGATAGAGATCAATNNTCAAAAGAGGGTTTTATGGCCAGAGTCTTCTTGAAGCTTTGTTCGGCTTCCCCGTAGCGCTTCATATCCGTCAATATCTTCGCCAGATAGTAGTTGCCGGTGAGATGGTCCGGATTAGTTTTGATTAGATCTTGGAAGGTCTTCAAGGCCTTCTTGTAGTTTTTGGTTTCCGCATAGATGGTGCCCAAGTATACGCGGGAAAATGTGTTTGTCGGATCGAGCTCAATAACCTTTTCGTATTCTGCTACAGCGTTCTTATAATCCTTCCTGTTCAGGTACAGCCCCCCCAAGAGAAGATGGGAGTTTACGTTATTCGGATGTTCTGTGAGATATTCCTTGCTGAGGGTGACGGCTTTTTGTGTCTCGCCTCGTTCTATATATACGGATATAAGCTCTGTCTTGAGGTAAGAGGATTGAGGGTCAAGGCTCATGGCTTTTTCATATTCCTTTATGGCGCTATCAAGGTCGTCATCAAGGAGATGCAACACGCCTACGGAATAATGGTACGTCGAGCCGAATGACGGTCGCTCCGCGCCTTCCGAGGCGGCCGTAAGACTGCCCTTCACGGGCGCGGATGCGCATCCGGCAAGGCAGCACAAGGTCAGGATCAGAAAATACCTATTATACAAATAGTTTCGCATACTAATAAATTTCATACCATCTCAGTTGCATCTAAAGCACCGTGCGTCTGTAAAGAAAGAGCTGCCTGTTTTGGGGAGATCATTGAACAAGCACGGATACAGGAACGACATCGATGCCGCGAGCTTTTAAGACCGGTATTGCCTCCTTGAGAGCCTGAATAGTTTTCAGGTGGGGATGTCCTATCATTACGACCGCTTCTGATTTGTGGGCAAATTCCTCGTCGATCCTGGTTGTCAAGTTTCTAAGAATCGTCACGTAGTCACGGTCATTATCAATAAATATCTTTCTTGCGACGAAACGAAGTCGCAGCTTCTTCGCAATTTCCTGACCCTTCGAGAGCGCGGTCGTCCGGCTGTCGACAAAGAAAAGGTTCCTTTTCTTAAGTTCCTTAAATACGATATTCAGCTTTGCTTCGTCCTCCATGAATTTCGATCCCATATGATTGTTTACGCCTGACAAAAAGGGGATTGCCTCGAGATCTCTGTCAATCTCCTCCTCGATTTGCCGATCACTCATGCTCGTAAGAAGGGCTCCCATCCCCGGGTTTTCCTCCGGGAAGGCATGAGGTTCCATCGGGAGGTGGAGAAGAATTTCTCTTTTCGCCC
>PMBI01000058.1:45033-45781 GCA_003153775.1 Syntrophaceae bacterium
CTTCACCTCCTGGTTCCCGGAATCGTACAGGTAGAGCGCCATGACAGAAATAACTACTGTTGCGATTATGGCAAATACCGCCCAGCCCCATTTTCGCCTCTTGATCATTATGATATAAACTTCCGCCTGATCACGCCCTGAGTCAGCTCTTCAGATTTTTTTTCATTATATCCCAGCTTTTTATGATGTCCAAGGCGCTCTTCAGCTGATTGTCCTGCGTTAGATTGTCTTGCTCTTTCTTTGCACCCTCATCTTTGCCTGTATCATTATCTTTTTTCGGCTTTATGTGACCCTTGAGGTCCCGTTCCCTGATGAAATCATCCGTCATCTCTTTATCCTCAGAGGGTCTGATATATTTTACAATGATATCCGGTTTTATTCCCTCGGCCTGGATCGATCGTCCGCTCGGGGTATAGTATTTTGCCGTAGTCAGTTTCAGGGCGGAGCCGTCTTCCAAAGGGATAACGGTCTGTACCGATCCTTTCCCAAAGGTCTGCGTGCCCAGTATCAATGCCCTTCCGTTATCCTGTAGTGCTCCTGACACGATCTCCGCGGCACTGGCCGTGCCCTCATTAACCAAGGCAACGATAGGACACATCGGCTCGTCACCGTCGTCTTTCGCGACCGATTTCGTTTCCATATTCCTTGTTCTTCCCTTAGTTGTGACGATGACCCCCGATTTCAGGAAAACATCGGCGACTGCCACTGCCTGATTCAGTAAGCCGCCGGGATTGTTCCTGAGGTCCAG
>PMBI01000090.1 GCA_003153775.1 Syntrophaceae bacterium
CAAATAATCCTGGTCACTCACCGCGCAGAGGAGATCCTCCCCTTTATCTCGAACATAATTTTCATCAAGAATGGTAAAGTACTGATGCAGGGCAAACGAAACGACATGCTGACAACTGAAAATCTGAACCGTCTGTATGATAGGAAATATTTTGACCACGGGTTTACGTTGGATAAGAGAAAGTCCGGAGCTGTAAACAGTGCATCATATAGAAACGGGATATTAGTGGACATGAGGGACGTGTCGGTGAAATACGGAAATGCGCTGGTCCTGAATAATTTGAACTGGATTGTCAGGCGACACGAAAACTGGGCGATTGTTGGGCCCAGCGGCTCGGGGAAAAGCACCGTTATGAGTTTGATTGCAGGCGATAATCCTCAGGCATATGCCAATGAAATATATTTGTTCGGCAAGAGGAGGGGATCGGGAGAAAGCATCTGGGATATCAAGGAGCGCATTGGCATCGTTTCTTCGGAGATGCAAACGCTCTACAGAAAAGAGATAACTGCACGTGATGTGGTGGCATCCGGGATCTTTGACTCCATAGGACTCTACAGAAATCTTGATTCGGAACACAGGCGGCAGGCCGAAAAATGGATNNCTTCTTATACTCGATGAACCATGCCAGGGTCTCGACCGGGAGAACCGGAAGCTGTTCATGGGCCTGATGGAGATGATCGGCAGAGACACAGATACAAATCTCTTATATGTGACGCATTATCAAGATGAGCTTCCTGCATGTATCGACCATATTCTGACATTGAAAAAGCCGGAACAAAATGAAATTGGAACGGCAACGTGACCTGCCGACAGCTGCCACCTCCACTCCTTATTCAGTAGCCGACATCTTCGAGAAATCACAACCCATTTTCTACGGCATTTCCCCTGGCTCCGCCTGCAAACTTACCCTGATACGGGGTTTTCCCCTAGTATTTCTTACGTATTTTTCCAGTATTGCTTTTTTAAATGCACACATATTAAATGACACCTGCATCTATCGCCGGGCCGACCAATAAGTCTTAACAATTTATAGAAATTCAGATTAACAATCAGAGATCCGTTTCCCGCTTTATTTCTGACTTTTCATGAGGTCACAAATGATGAAATCGAGGAAGGGATTTACACTTGTTGAATTGATGATCGTCATCGCCTTACTGGCAATAATCGCCGCGGTCGGCGGATTGGCCCTTCATGCGTATACGTTAAACAGGAATCTCAAATCAGCAGCGAGAGAGATTGTATCTGATTTTTTTGTATACAGGGCGAGGGCGACATCCGAAGGCAAGACCTATCGGATCGCTTTTGATGTTGATGGAAACACCTATACCATCCAGCCGGGCTCATCCACTCCTGTCACGAGGAGCCCTATGGCATTCGGGTCTGATATTAGAATCATCAACGCCAATTTCGGAGCAGGACAGACCATAAATTTCTTACCGAGAGGAACCGTGTCTCCATTCGGGAATGTTAAACTCAGAAATAGCAGGCAATCAAATGCTACCATAAAGGTCAATATAGCGGGAAGAACGTATGTCAAATTTGAGATTAAATAGACGGTGCAGGAGAAAGTGCCATGCATACACGACACCTTCCCTTATGTCCATTATGATCATCGTACCTTGAGGCGAGTCTGCAGGTAATTCTTGAATTCTTCGTAGCTTGAGGGAAGCTCGAAAGAAGCCCCCTTTTTCTGATCAATGTCCTTCATGCTGTCCGGCAGTTCAGGGTTTATTCCCAAGAGGTCTTTGATTTCATCAGGAAATTTTGCCGGATGGGCTGTCTCGATCGATACGCAGAGAGGGAAGTCGCCATACCGTTCCAGGTAGGCCTCGAGGCCCCTCCAACCTACCGCTCCGTGCGGCTCCAGCAGGATTCCGTACTGATCGTATGCCCTTCTGATCGTCTTTCTTGTTTCCTCGTCGGTAATGCTTGTGGAGAAGATCCATCGCCTCATATCGTTTATGTCCGGGTATCTGTGTACAGCGCCCCCGCGATCAACTGTTCCTCCGTACAGGTCGAAGAAGCGGGCGAGGTTGCTCGGATGACCCACGTTCATGGCGCTTGAAAGACACGCCCGAGACGGTGATATCTTTTCGTAGACACCTGTCTCCAGAAACCTGGGGAATTCGTCGTTCTCGTTAGTTGGCATGACAAGCCTCTTCACAGGGATGCCCATTCTTCTTGCATATTCGCATCCCAAGGCGTCGCCGAAATTTCCCGAAGGAACGGAGAAGACTATTTCTTCGCCGGATGCCGCCAGTTGCGCATAGGCGTAGACGTAATAGATAATCTGCGGGAGGATACGCCCGAAATTTATCGAATTCGCCGAGGTCAGGTTAAAGGCGGCGAAAGAAGGGTCAGAGAAGGCCTGTTTGACAAGGTTCTGGCAATCGTCAAACTTACCCAGTACAGAGACGGCCTGAACATTCTCGCCGATCGTATCGAGTTGTTTCTTCTGCCTGCCGCTGACCTCTCCTTTCGGATAAAGTATGTAGACGTCGATACCTGCTACACCCTTGAAGGCGTCGCCAACAGCGCTTCCCGTATCTCCCGATGTGGCAACTAAGACATTCAGTCTCTTCCCCGGATCACGGAAATAGCTCATCAAGCGCGCCATCATCCTGGCCGCAAAATCCTTGAAAGAGGCGGTCGGTCCCTGATCGAGCCTCATGATGTATTTGCGGTCTATCATTTTTTCGATGGGGACCTGGTAGTTGTACGACTCTGCGATAATCTTTTCCAGCACCTCATTATGGATTTCATCTGCGAGAAAGGCTGTCGCAACAAGCATGGCCGCTCTTGTATAGGGTTTGCCCTTAAGGGCCATGATACTTTCTATGGTAATGACCGGGATGGGGTCCGGCATGAAGAGCCCTTCGTCGGGCGCCTGACCGTGAAGGAGTGCCTCTCTGAAAGAAACAGACTTCTTCCATGGAATCAGGCCGGGGATACCGGCGAGATTCCTATTTGTGCTGTAGTATTGGATTCTCTGCGACATGATAAACTAAAGATATCCTTCTTGAATATTCCACCATACAGTGGGTATGTACAGGTTATAACTATCACAATAGCGGCGATCAAGCAAATGCGTAAATTTTTTCTTGACAATGGCATTGTTTTGATTTAATTACTACTCAAACGATAGTATTAGTAGTGATTACACGCAAGATAGCTTATGAAACTTTCCACGAGAGCCCGGTATGGAGTCCGGTTGATGGTTGCCTTGGCCCTTAACTACGGCAATGGCCTTGTATTTCTGAAGGACATCGCCAAGGGAGAGGATATCTCTGAGAAGTACCTCAGTCAAATCATCATACCCTTGCGTGGGGTCGGTTTGGTTAATTCCAGCAGGGGGGCATATGGCGGATATAGTCTTGCCAAGGACCCATCGCAGATAACCATGAAAGAGATCATGGACGTCCTCGAAGGGGACTGTTCTCTCGTGGACTGTGTGAAGGATCCATCCAAGTGTTCGAGGGTGCCCATCTGTGCGAGTCATGACCTCTGGACGATATTAGGCGGAAAAATTTCCGAGACCTTGAGTTCGATAACCCTTGATATGCTGGTCAGGATGAATCAGGAAAAAGCTCAAAAGGCGGTGATGCACAATCTTTGAAAGGACGAAACATCGAACAGATACAGAGGAGAAAAAACAGCAGGGCGGATTTTGGACCATCCGGTGAGGATTTAGAGTGAAAAAAATATATCTCGATAACGCAGCGACGACCCCGACGGATGCAAGAGTCATAGAGGCCATGCTGCCCTTCTTTTCGCAGGTATACGGGAATCCCTCAAGCCTCCATGCCTTCGGCCAGGAGGCAAAGCATGCCATCGAGGAGGCGCGATATATCGCTGCGCAATTTATCGGCGCCAGTCAGGAAGAGGTTGTTTTTACGAGCGGCGGGACGGAGAGCAACAATTCTGCGATCAAAGGCGTGGCCTACGCGAGACATGATAAAGGGAATCACATCATAACCTCGCGTATAGAACACCATGCAGTCCTGGAAACATGCCATTTTCTCCAGAAACAGGGGTTTCACGTGACGTACGTCCCTGTTGACGAATTTGGCCTGGTCGATCCAGCGGATGTGAAAAAGGCGATTACGGGAAAGACGATCCTGATCTCTATCATGCACGCCAATAATGAAATAGGAACAATCGAGCCGATTGCTGAGATCGGCTCGATTGCAAGAGAGAAAGGCATATATTTCCATACCGACGCCGTTCAGACTTTTGGTCACCTCCCGATAGATGTCGGCGAACTGAATGTGGATCTCCTCAGCGCCTCCGGGCACAAGCTGTATGGACCAAAAGGTGTGGGGGTCCTATACATCAGGAAAGGCACACGCATGCTTCCCTTTATGCATGGCGGTGACCAGGAACAGGGCCGCCGGGCGTCAACCCATAACGTGCCGGGGATCGCTGGTTTTGGAAAAGCCGTGGAACTGGCAAAGCAGGAGATGGCAAGAGAAATTGACCAGCTGACCCTTCTCCGCGATAAGCTGATCAAGGGCATTCTTGACAAGATTGAATATGCGCGTTTGAACGGCCACCCGAAGGATAGGCTTCCGAACAACGTCAATGTTTCTATTCCATACGTGGAGGGCGAATCACTGCTGTTGAATCTTGACATGGAAGGGATCGCCTGTTCAACAGGCTCTGCATGCACCTCATCGTCGCTGGAGCCCTCGCACGTCCTGGCCGCCATAGGGCTCTCTCATGAGCTCGCCCACGGGTCATTGAGATTTTCCCTCGGTAGGCTGACGTCGGAGGAAGACATAGATTATGTCCTTAAAGTCCTGCCCGGCATTGTCCGTAAACTGCGCGCGATGTCACCTCTCTATAGAAAGAAGGCCAAGTAACAGAGCCGGCGAAAGGAAATTGCGGAATGGTTGAAGTGACGGGATAAGATGAGTAAAAAAGTTTTGGTTGCCATGAGCGGCGGGGTCGACTCGTCCGTTGCGGCCATGATTATGAAAAACGAAGGATACGACGTTGCCGGTGTCACCATGTGTCTCGGTATCAGAGAGGAAGGGGATCGTGTCAGGTGCTGCGGACCCGCTGCCGTCGACGATGCGAAGAGGGTCTGTAACCGGCTCAAAATCCCGCACTATGTCTTCGATTATGCCGAAGAGCTCGAGGAAAAAGTAATTGCCAGATTTGTCAGCGAGTATCTGCGGGGAAGGACGCCGAACCCCTGCGTTGACTGCAACCGCTACCTTAAATTCGGGAGTCTCTTGGAAAAAGCGAAGGTTCTGGGGTTTGATTTTTTGGCTACAGGACATTACGCGGCCATTGAAAAAGAAGATGGGGGCTTACAGCTGAAAAAACCCCGGGACAGGAGAAAAGATCAGACATACTTTCTTTATCCCATTCCCTATGCCGGCCTGGGGTCCATCATGTTTCCGCTTGCGTCCCTTACAAAAGAGGAGGTCAGGAAGATGGCAACGGAGGCTGCATTGCCTGTTGATCAAAAAGAGGAGAGCCAGGATATCTGTTTCGTGACACAAAAGAATTATCAGGCGTTTCTATCTGAGCGGGTGCAGGCTTTGAAAGCTGGTCCCATTTTGGATATGCAGGGGAATGTTTTGGGCAAGCACAAGGGGATCATATTTTATACAATAGGCCAGCGAGGTGGTCTGGGTATCAGTAGTAGAATTCCCCGGTACGTTATCTC
>PMBI01000065.1 GCA_003153775.1 Syntrophaceae bacterium
CACACCGTTCCTTCAATCCCTCGAAAGCCAGGGCCTTCTCAAAAATCTTGGCATTTGTGTTGCGGCCGGTTCCTTTTCCTACATCAGCAATGCCTATCTAATTACCGGTCATAATGCCTTTCCCGACGACGCCTTTCGAACCGACAAGAACCCGACCATTTTTGATTACGCAAAGAAAATGGGCTACGAGACGATCTACATTGACATCAATCAAGGCTACCTTTTTCCGCTCATGAAAGCGGCCGGGAATGGTCCCGTGAGATCCCTNNGACCGGTGGATGACCGATCAGGCGTTCAAGGAGCGCCACGTCGATCTCGACACTACGAAGGATTTGGGCATAGCCCGCCTTCTCAGCAGTCTCCTGAATGAAAGAGGAGGCTATTTCGTTCTCATCAACAAGAAGGGTCTCCATTTCCACTATCGCAATAGATATCCGGACGATATGGCCTCGACGATTTGGAAGCCGGTTATGGAAGCATCGGAGCCCATTGACCCCAGCGCGGCTGGACGCGAAAAGCTCGTTAATACCTATGACAATGGGATCCGCTTTCAAGTGGATGAATTCTTCCGGGTGTTTGTTTCAGAAACGACAAATCAGAACTATGTTATTCTGTACACATCGGACCATGGCCAGACCTTAGCGGAACATGGGCAAGTGTATACCCATATGAAGCCTGACAAGGTGATCGTCGATGTGCCCGATTTTCTCGTATCAGGTGAGCGATACAGCAAGAAAGGACTCTTAGCCGGCATTCCACCCGGCATCAGGGTTTCTCATCTCAACAATTTTGCGACCCTTCTCGACCTGATGAGCGTACCAATATCTTCGCGGGTTCGTCCTTACGACAAATCGATTTTCTCTTTGACAGCCGAGGACAACAGAGTTCGTTACTATATGAGCGGCTCTCTTCATGGACTCGGCGATTACGTGGTGAAGATGATACATACACCGCCGGATGCAGGCTGGGGCGTTTCGCGACCTGTCGGCAACGGCGCTAAGGCTCAATGATGAAAAAAAACTCGCACCCCATGAGCAAGGTGAAGACAATTATCCGGATCGTTCTTGGGATCATGACAACTACATGGAGCAATGAAGCAACATGATTCTCAATGCACGGGACAAGATAACCAGAGGCCTTTTGTCATTGGCCAAGTCTCCTTTGCTCTTTTATCCGTACTACCGATACCATCTTCCGTTGCCCGCAGTGATCCTGATCGAGAATACAAACTGCTGCAATGCGCAGTGTGTCATGTGCCCTCGCGAGACGCTAACCCGAAAACGCGGCTTCATGGAGTTTGGATTATTCGAGAAGATCATGAAAGAACTGTCAAGCGCGAGCCGAAAACCCGTTGTGCATTTGCACGGGTTTGGTGAACCGCTTCTGGATCCATTATTGTCTGAAAGAATCACGCTCGCAAAGACCTGCGGGATTAAGCATACCTATATCGTAACCAATGCTTCGCTGCTGTTCCCTGAGACAGCGAGAAAGATCATTAATGCGGGATTGGACACGATGAAGATCAGTTTTTACGGCACCGACGAAGAATCGTATCACGCCACCATGAGACGGCTGGATTTTAAGGTGGCGCTTAACAACGTCAGGGAGTTTGTGAGGATAAGGAGGGAACTGAAAAAGAGGACTCCGAAGTTGATCCTTCAATACCTGCCTCAGGAAACCAATGGGGCCAAAACAGAGGAGTTTCAATCTATGTGGCGCTCTGTCTTGGACAAGAGGGCCGGCGACTGCCTGAATCTCATATCTTTGGAAAACTTTGGAGGTGGCAGGGCATACAACCGTATAGGAGAAAGGATAGTCTCTGTCTGTTTTTACCCATGGGCAGCCCTGTCGGTGCTCTTCGACGGCAGGGCCGTTACCTGTTGCATGGATTACAATGGAGTTCAGGGCGTAGGAGATCTGAACTTCCAGAGTCTCATGGAAGTCTGGAATGGGACTGTATTGTCCGCGATCAGAAGGAAATTTGGAAGATTGGACTATAGCGGGTTTCCGACCTGTCTTCGCTGCGATTGGGTACACAGGCGGTAGGCGAATGCGAAAATTGCGGGAAGACAGTATCGTATCATCTGCCCCGGGAGAATGACCGCCATGCGCCCAGGCGTCGGTGCTCCCAGGCCACCTCGGGAGGTGCGCGATGAGAAAAAGGATTTTCTTTATATGTGGCTCGATGAATCAGACGACCCAGATGCATCAGGTCTCCGAGCACCTGCGCGAGTACGAGCACTCCTTCTCGCCCTACTACGTCCACGGCTTTGACGAGTTTCTTCGAAAACTCGGGTTGATCGAGTTCACGATCTCAGGAAATAAACTGGCGGGACGCTGCCTGAAGTATCTTCAGGATCATGGCCTCCCCATCGACTACCAGGGAAGGAATCGGTCCTACGACCTGGTGGTTACCTGCTCGGACGTGTATCTTCAGAAGAACATTCGAGACAACAGGATCGTGCTGGTTCAGGAAGGGATTACGGACCCGGAATCCATGATGTTCCATCTCGTCAAGCGCCTCCGATTCCTTCCACTCTGGTTTGCGGGTAATTCAACGACCGGTCTCAGTGATGCATACCGGGCTTTCTGCGTCGCAAGCGATGGATACCGCGACTTATTCATCCGAAAAGGCGTGAACCCCGAGAAGATCGTCGTCACGGGAATACCCAATTTCGATGACTACGGGCGATATTCCGGCAACGACTTTCCCCATAGGCACTACGTGCTTGTTTGTACGTCGGCGATGAGGGAGACACTCCAGGGCGAGGACCGCAAGGCCTTCATCCGAAAAGCTGTCGAGCTCGCCGGCGGAAGGCAACTTATCTTCAAGCTTCACCCGAGCGAAAAGGTCGAGCGCGCCACCCGGGAAATCCGCCGGTATGCGCCTGGAGCCATGGTGTTCGCAACCGGCAGCGCGGAAGAAATGATCGCGAACTGCGATGTCCTGATCACTCGATTTTCGTCGACTGCTTTCGTCGGCATTGCGCTCGGTAAGGAAACCTACTCGGACTTCGATATGGACGAATTGCGGAGGCTGATGCCGGTTCAGAACGGCTCGGCGGCCTTCAACATCGCGAATGTCTGCCGCCGGTTTCTCGAAGAGGACTAATTGACCGCGGAGGACGGCAGGGAGCGTTACCATATAAGCGGCTCTCTTCATGGACTCGGCGATTACGCGGTGAAGATGATACCTACGCCACCAGATGCAGGCTGGGGCGTGTCAAGAACTGTCGGCAATGATGACAAGTCTGAATAATGAAAATAAAACTTATCGCACCGCATGAACAGCGTGAAGACACTTTGGCCGGCCCTTTCAAGCTTCAGAGGGTAAATCTGCCTCTTCTGGCGGCGCTTACCCCGCCCGGCCACACGGTTACAATTGTCGAGGAAGCCTTTGCTCCCGACGACACGAACCAAGACGTGGATTTGGTGGGTATCACCGTCATGACGGACCTTGTGCTAAGAGCCTATGATATCGCTGACACCTATCGCCGGAAGTCTGTGAAGGTGGTGATGGGAGGAATACACCCCACGGTATTGCCTGAGGAAGCTTTAGAACATGCAGACGCGGTAGTTGTGGGAGAAGCGGAGGGTGTCTGGCCACAACTTCTATCGGACGCCGCGTCAGGGCGGATGCAAAGGCTATATCGGGCCGGTAATATGACCGATCTCCAGGGCCTGCCAATACCGCGGCGAGATCTCTTCCCCGGAACCAAAGGTAAAGGTTATATTCCGATCCCGATAGGAGTCGAGACATCCCGAGGATGTCCGTACGATTGCGAATTCTGCTCCATTGGCCAGACAATGGGACAGCAATATCGAGTCAGGCCGGTTCCGGAGGTGATTGCCGAGATCGAGTCTATTGATTCCCCTCACCTCTTCTTCGTTGATGACGCCCTTGGACTGAACCGGAATGTTGCCAAAAAGCTCTTTACTGAAATGATACCTCTTCGGCGGCGATGGCTGGCGCAAGGCACTGTGTCATTAGCTGAGGATTTGGAGCTGCTGGGATTGATGAGACGTTCGGGGTGCCTGGGGCTTTTGATCGGGTTCGAATCGGTACAGAAGGGAACACAGGATGAGGTGACAAAAATAAAGAACCTGAGGATCGATTTCTATGAAGCCATGCGTCGATTCCACGGCGAAGGCTTCGGTATACTGGGCGCGTTTGTTTTTGGCTTTGATTACGAAAACAAGGATGTGTTCGAGCAGACCCTTGAGTTTATAATGAGGAGTCGTATGGATTGTTTCGAACTGAGGATTGTCACTCCTTATCCGGGAACACGTTTATATAAGCGTCTCTTAAGCGAAGGCAGGCTGTTTGTGCGCGACTGGTGGCTGCGTGGATATCCTCCGGATACACTCCTTTTTCAACCAAAGGGCATGACTGCCGCCGAGCTCATTAACGGTTTCGCCCGCCTGAACAGACAAGCCTATTCTTTTGGCGCAATGATGAAACGATTTCTGGGCATGAGTCCATGGAAACGGACTCTGCTCGGTTGCCAAGTGTACGCCGGAGTGAATCTATCCACCCGTAAACGATATTTCAAAGGCCTGATGAATCCCCAACCATTTGCAGGGGCTTCCAACTCAATAGGAAAGCCGTAGATGGTACTGGTGAAGAACTTGACCAGTCAGAAGTAAATTATATAAGAGAAGTATGCGAGAGAGTTGAGGGAGCGATAAAACACCGTAGGCTGCGCAAGAATCTGAAACGGGTCGGAACCGCAGGCGCTTTATAACCCGATAACGTGATGCCTCAAGGCAAAGTGGTTTGCAGTGAAACTCTTATCCAGGGAGGAGGTCCCATGAAAAAGGCAATAGGGTGGTTCGTAGTTCTTGCATTACTGGTCGTGTCATTTTCCTTTGTCGGCTGCGCAACACAGGAGGAAAAGAAGCCAGCTTCCTCTCCGGCTCATGAGAAGGCTGCTGCTCCGACCACGGCCCATAAAAAAACTCAGTCGCTGTTCATCATCGGGCACAACAAGGACGCCAACGTCGTGCAATACGACGCCCGGCTCACCGCCGACGGCAAACTGGATCCCAAGGAGCCGGTGATCGTTTACTGGGTCATACGCGCCGAGGATGGCCGCCGGGAGGAACTCAACTGGATAGAGAAAAAGAAGGGCTATGGCTTCGACATTAAGCCGGACTCGTCGGTAGACGGTTATAAAATGACTTTGAGGGGCGACCCTCAGCGGCAGATCATCGTGAAAAAAGAGGGGGACGCCATCCGTGCCGAGGTACTCATCGGCGGCAGGCAGGCCGTTTTAGAGAAGATATACATCAATTCCTCCGACGGCCTGATGGGGCCCAAAGTCCACTATATCGTGCTGTCCGGAAAAGACCTGAAGACGGGAGGAAAGTGCTCCCAAAAGATCGTGCAGAAGTAACCGCCCTTACACTGCGGCGTCTGAGGTGGCTCACCTGAAAAGTTGGCGCTCAGAAGTACGACTGTAGCTCGCCTCTCCTCCGCACGTCGAGAGTCGCGCAGTGGAAGCAACCGCCGAAGGGGGCATAGTTGGCAAACGAACAGGGGATTGGCTCGAAGCCCCAGTCCTTGAGCTTCTTGATGATAGACTCCTGCGACCGCTCCACAATGACTCGCTTCTCATCGAGCATCAACACATTGATGCTAAGCCAGCGGCCGCACATCGAGGGGATGCGCCGCGGGATGGGGTTAGGTTCAGGGGCGATGAGGATGTCCCACGAGGCAAACATAGGCGGGAGCCGGCTCGGATCAATATAGTCCGGATTGACTAACAGCTTCCCAGGTGCGAGCGGCATAATGCTCGAGTCGATGTGCATGGGCTGGCGACAGCGGGTCTCAATCAGGGTGATGCGGAATCTGTCGCCGAGGTGAGTCCGGAGCCAGTGAATGCCGGACTCGTTCGTCACGTTGCTGCGGATGCCGAACAGGTCCCGGCCGCAGCGGATAAAGTCGGCGGCGTCAAAGACGGGCTCATACTCGTTCACGACGAAGGGGATCGGAGCGCCCGGCTCGGGGAGGCGATAGTCGAGGTTGTAGAGCGCATCGACCAGCGCAGGACGCGGCGCGGTGGTCCATTTCGCCCCTCTCGCCGTGTACTCCTTGAGCAGCGGGCGGTACGCATCCACCTCGAAGTAGCGAGACCGCCAGGCCATCGGTGTCTCAATGATCTCATCGCCGACGACGAGAAGCCCGTCTCTCGGGCAGGCCGAGCAGAAGCCCTTCGACTGCCAGTGCGGCGTCTTGTACGTGACGGAGAAGTCCTTCACCACCGGCCGGCGCACGGTGATGCCCTCCGCCTCGAGAATGTGAATGAACTCGTCCAGCTCGCGCTGGGCTGGGCGCACCAGAAACTTGGGATAGGGAAGCCCGGCGACCANNACCTCCTCGAGCGGGTCCCATTCATTGTAGGAACAAACCGGTGAGTACGTCACCACTCATTCTCCGATCTGCCAATCCCTAAGCTTTGCGGTCCGTATCGCCCTAAACTGGTATTCCCGAGATGGACCATATTCTTTTCCCTCACGCACGGTCTATTCTTCCATCTTCCCGGCAATGAGCACTGCATTGGTTCCCCCAAAAGCGAAAGCATTTGTCATCACAGTATTCACCGTCACCCCCTTACGGCCAATATTCGGGACGTAGTCGAGGTCGCACTCCGGGTCAGGCTCGTCAAGGTTAATCGTCGGGGGAACTGCTTGCTCTTTTATCGCAAGCAGTGAAACAATAAATTCAATGGCGCCAGCTGCTCCCATGTTATGGCCATGCATCGATTTTGTAGAACTGACGGGAACTTTGCAGGCATAATCATCGAACACCTTCTTTATTGCCTGTGTCTCCAATAGATCATTCCAATAAGTTGCCGTCCCGTGAGCATTGATGTAGTCTATATCTTCAGACAATAAGCCTGCCTCTTTGATTGCTTCCTCCATCGCGCGTGCTTGCCCTTCGATAGAGGGCCTGGTAATATGACCGGCATCGGATGTGGAACCGTAGCCCATGAGCTCCGCATAAATTGGTGCTCGTCGTCTTACGGCGCTTTCCATTTCCTCGAGCACCACCATGGCAGCACCTTCACCCAGTACTAAACCGGTACGGTTTTTGGAGAATGGCTTACAGGATTTTGACGGGTCTTCACGGTCTTCCTCAGCGAGCACCCTGAGAGATTCCCAGCTTCGGAAACCTCCATAGGTCAAGAAGGCCTCGGTCCCTCCTGCGAGCATCACGTCCACATATCCGTCTCTGATTTGCCGGAAAGCCTCCCCGATAGCATTTGCCGAGGAAGCGCAGGCAGTGGAAAGCGTCAAACATGGCCCTTGGAGACCATACGCTATCGATATATACGAAGCGGAAGCGTTATTCATCGCCATGAGCACGGTGAGTGGTTTTACCCTGTCTGCGTTATGCTTAAATAGTCGATCGTATAAATCCTCTATGGTACTTTCCCCGCCCATACAGCAACCGACATATACTCCCGCTCGCTCTTTCTCTTTCGCATCGAGAGACAGTTCCGAATCTTTCCATGCTTGAGAAGCGGCGGCTAAAGCGAATTGGTTGACACGGTCCATAGTGGACACTTGTCTCTTAATGAAATAATCGAGAGGATTAAAATCGACTTCAGCGGCAATCTTCACTGAAAGCAGGCCTGAATAGGCTGAAGAGATTCTTCTGACACCGGACTTGCCGGCCATGATATTGAATGAGAAATCATCGATATTATTCCCACAAGGGGAAATAATGCCCAGCCCTGTGACGGCAACTCTCCGTTTCATAGATAATACATATTGAGGTCAATTATTACGTGAAGATCCTACACTTTGTTCCGAATATTGTTCCGAGATGAACCGGTCCAGAGCATCTACCATGTCCTGTATTGTCGTTACCTTGAACTCTCGGTCAGGAATTTTAATATTGAATTCACTCTCGATATCAAACAAAAAATCGACCATATCGAGAGAATCGAGGCCTAATTTTTCGAGCGTCGTCGTGACCGTAAGTTTTTCAATATTGTAATCAAAGCGGGCTACGAAAAGTTGCTGCAGTCTCTCCAGTGTGGTGGGCACGGCTCTCTCCTCCAGTATCAAACTTACTGTAAAGCACTATAAGCAGAAATGATCAAAATCTCAAGCTAAAAGATGAAGTGCAATACGATCAGTCTGCGCAGTGCTCACGGGTGGATACCGTCTGCGCCCGAGACGATAGCGCCCTTCCTGCGGAAATACCGGACAGGGCCTCAAGAAAAACACTGGTTGTCTAACCCTGAAACTGATACAATTATTTGAAGAAGACCAGCCGCATATGTTGTGGCTTGCAGTGAAACCCATATCAGGTAAGGAGGTTCCATGAAAAAGACAATTTGGTGGTTTGCCGTTCTCGCTCTGCTGGCTGCGCCGGCCGTGGCCCAGATGAAAACTTCGCCGCTGTTCATTATCGAGCGCAGCAAGAATGCCAACGTCGTGCATTACGACGCCCAGCTCACCGCCGACGGCAAACTGGATCCCAAGGAGCCGGTGATTGCCTACTGGGTATTGCTCGCCAAGGACGGTCGCCGGGAGAAACTCACCTGGCTCGAGAATAAAAAGGCCTATGGTTTTACCATCAAGCCTGACCAATCGGTAAACGGCTATAAAATGACCCTGGTGGCCGCCCCTGAGCAGAAGATCACCGTGAAGAAGGAGAAGGACGCCGTCCGTGCCGAGGCGGTCATCGACGGCCGGCCGGCCATCTTAGAGAAGATGTACATCAACGCCTCCGATGGAGTGACGGGACCCAAAGTCCACTATATCGAGGTGTACGGCAAAGACATGCAGACTGGGGAGAAGCGCCACCAAAAGATATTGCCGAAGTAGCCGCCCTGATGGTGGGCTCTTGGACTTCACTCCGGCATTTTGCGGTAATCCCCTACTTCGTGCACGTTCCTTGACGGGTCTCCCCGTAATAGTGCTTTATGTGTGCCCGATTAAACGTAAGTACTGCGAGAACCCCGAGTAGCAGCCCGGCAATAACATCGACGGCATAATGAAACATGCAGTAGACGGTGGCAATTGACAGGAACAGACAGGCCAACCAGTAAAAGATTTTCATCCTTTCAAAATGCGTGCTCCCCCACCATGCTACAAGAAACATAACTGCAACGTGGGAACTGGGAAAGGCTGCGCCAGGATTTTCTCCCTCTGCGTAAATAAAATCGATCATTGTCTGAAAAAGTCCACCTTGATGAAAATATTCGTTTCGCAATGCTATCGGTCCCTCAACCGGCAGGAATATGTAGATGACATAACAGAGGTAGAACAACGAGGAAAGCTGAAAAACGAAGCCCTCGAAGAGCTTTACATCCCTGCGGAATAGCAAAATGCCGGTCAGGGGAATTATCAGATAATAGCTAAAGTAGAAAAAGTGGAAAAACTCATCGAGGAATGCGTTTCCATGTTTCCCACGGAGGAAAAAGGCGGGAAAGTCGCCGAAGATCCAGACATCCAGATTCATAAAAAAGCCATCAAGAAATTGGGGCACGACAACCCTGTTGATCAATCCGGTCTGATAGTAAAATAGACTGTATAGGACCAATGGATACCACAGGCTCACCTTACAGACCGACAGACTGCTCCTCCTTCCGAAGCTTAATAAAAGGATTATAAGGATAACTGAGAGGTTAAATGCGAGATGGTAAGGGTAGGCTGCGATCTTTGCTCTGAAAATAAAAGTGAAAATAACCAGGATGATGTTATACAGTATAGTTATTCTGTCCGTTGCATTTAAGTTCACAGCCAGCCTTCCTATGCAGGCGGTATGTCGTCGTGTCTTCGGTTTCCGTCAGATCACTCCCACCTGTCTTCCCACCTTTTCAAAGGCGGCTAAGACTTTATCCAACTGTTCCTCCGTATGGGTCGCCATGTAACTCGTCCTAAGGAGTTCTCGTCCCTGCGGGACTGCAGGGCTAATGACCGCATTGACAAAGACCCCGTTTTCGAAGAGGAGCTTGCACATCTCGTAAGTTTTCATGGTGTCTTTAATAACGATGGGGATGATCGGAGTTTCGCTCGTTCCTGTATTGTACCCGAGCGTTTTATATCCTTTCAGCATCTTGTGCGTATTTTTCCAAAGCTGGGCTCTTAATTCGGGCTGTTCTTCAATGATGTCCAACGCGGTACTCGCCGATGCTACCATGGAGGGGGAAAGACTGGCGCTGAATATCATCGGGCGAGCAACGTGTTTAATCCAACTTATCACATCTGATGGCCCTGCGATAAAGCCGCCGATTGCGGCAAGGGATTTGCTGTGTGTTCCCATGATAAGATCTACATCGTTTTCGAGGCCAAAATGCTCCGCCGTTCCCCGCCCGCCATCTCCAAGAACGCCGATTGCATGAGCGTCATCCAGCATGATCCTCGCCCCGTAGGCCTTGGCGAGTTTCACGATGGCAGGGAGATCGGCAATATCGCCTTCCATGCTGAAGACGCCATCGACGATGATCAATTTGTTCTTTTCCTTGATTCCTTCGAGAATTGTTTCGAGAGCATCCATGTCATTATGACTGTATTTTTTAACCTCGCCGAAGGAGAGACGACAGCCGTCTATGATGCTTGCATGATCGTACATATCGATAATAGCGACATCGTTCCGGCCCACGAGAGCAGAGATCGCTCCCAGATTGGTTTGGTAGCCGGTCGCGAAGACCAGGGCGGCTTCCTTCCGCAAGAACCTCGCCAACTTTTCTTCCAGTTCTTCGTGGATATCGAGATTCCCGTTCAGAAACCGTGAACCGGCACAGCTGGTGCCATATTTTTCAATGGCTTTAATCGCTGCTTCCTTCACACGGGGGTGGTTGGTGAGTCCAAGGTAATTGTTCGAGCCGACCATGATGACTCTCTTCCCGTTGACGACCGCTTCAGAATCCTGCGGGGATTCGAGCTTCTGAAAAAAGAAATAGTGTCCACGTTGCTTCAAGCCGGATTCATACTCCGTAGCTTCTGCGCACTTTTCAAAAAGATCCATTGAGTCAACTCCTTCTTCTGTCATAACCATTTTTCTTTTTTGTACCATTCAAATGCCAATCTGGCTCCCTCCGAGAGCGGCACTGTTGGTTCAAAGCCTAAGAGGGTCTTGGCTTTAGTGATATCGCAAATCCAATCTTTATTGATCATTTCTTCTGCTTTATCTTTGTTAAGGAGGAAAGGCCTCCTAAACAATTTGGAGAGATATTCTGAAAAACAGGCGATGCCCAATATCATTCGTTTGGGAACACGAATGCGAAAAGCAGTTATCCCCATTGCCTGTGCAGCGATATCACCGATCTCTCCCATCCGATAGTCATTGCCGTCAGAGAGGAAAAAAATTTCTCCGCTCTTCGTCTCTGTCTCAACAGCCAATATAATTCCTTGGACAATGTCCTGCACATAACATAGGCTGACGTGTTGTTGCCGACCTATCGGACAGGGTTTGATCCTTCTCGAGAGGCATTTGAAAAAGGCAAAGATATCTTTATCCCGTGGCCCATAGACGGCAGAAGGCCGAATGATGAGAACGGGAAGTTCATGAGCGTGAATAAGAACCGATTCTTCCCCCACGCGCTTGCTCCGGCCATAAAAGGAAACCGGTTCACAGGAATCGGACTCCCTTTTGCTGCGCCCATTTTGACTTGGCCCTGCCGCTGCTTGGCTCGAAATATAGATGAATTTTTTAAGACGAGAATTATTTTCGAGACAAGCGTGGATCAGATTTTCCGTCCCCAAGCCGTTTACTTCAAAATAGGTTTCCTCTTTGATCGCCTTGGTCACACCTGCCAAATGGAAAACCCAATCGACATCCCTTGCTGCCTTTTCTAAAGAGGCCTTATCATTACAATCGCCATGAACGAATTCGATGGGAAGACCTTTCAGCCACTTCACATCGCTGGTACTTCGAAGGAGACAGCGGACTTGCACTCCTTTTCGAATAAGCGCTTCTGTCAAATGGCTTCCGATAAATCCCGTGCCTCCGGTGACCAGAGCTTTCAATGAATTCTTCTTCCTGACTTATAAAATTTTTCACTCCCTGCCCCTCCTCCCCTTTCATATCGAGGGGTGAGCGGCGCAGTTCCGTTGATTTTATATGTTTTTTTAGGATTGTCAAGAAGCGTCGGTACGTGTCAGGGGGCACCCGCGATATTTTTTTGAGGTGTTGGAATCTATATAGCGAGCCCTGCGAACCGGGTAACTGCATGCGGGTGCGGGAGGCTCCGGCAGCCCTGCATCGCGCTATTGCGACCTTGACTGATTGTTTCTGACGGATATTGCGCTTACTATAACGAGGTCAGCCCACGTCGCGTCCTCGTCATTCAGGCTTTCCACTGTTTCCTTTTTATCAATGTCCCGATGGACCGACTTTCTTGAAATCGATGTACCCCCGCTCAACGTCTACAGATATGAGCTGCACGCGAATCCTGTTGCCGACGTCGACACCTTCGAACCCATGGACAAGCCTGCCTTCAACAGGAATCGTGAGAAGCCGGGCCCACGTGCCTTTAGAGGCCGCGCCGGTGACAATAGCATCAAACTGCTCTCCTATTCTCGATTCAAGAAGAAGAGCAGCAGCGGATTTGCCGACCTGCCGTTCCACTTTGTTCACGGCGTCTTCTTCTTCCGTGCAATGTTTCGCCAGGGCCGAAAGCTCATCATTACCATATGGCGAAGAACTTTCTCCTATCGCGGCCTTCAACAGGCGTTCTGTGATGAGATCGGTGTACCGCCGATTAGGGGCTGTGGAATGGGTATAGTCTCTGACCGCGAGACCAAAATGTCCCGGGGCAGTATCTCCCGGAAGTTCCGCAACGTATTCACCGGCCCCCATAAGTTTGATCACCGCGAGGGAGAGGTCGGGGAATTTCACCGGGTCGGCTGCTTTCTCCTTGTTCAGGAACTCCTCCAGGGCTTTTGAATCAGGCGCATCAGGGAGCTTGTACCCGTGTTCATCAGCAAGCTCGACAATCCGTTCCCATCGTTTCGGAGTGCGGACTATGCGGCGGATCGAAGGGAATTTTTTGGACGAGAGATACCTGGCGTTCACGCCGTTTGCCGCTATCATGAAATCCTCAATGATGTCTTTTGCCCGGTTCTTTTTTTCGACTTCGAGACCACGGATTTTATCGCCGTCAAATACCGGCCTCGCCTCAACAGTTTCAAGACTAAGAGCTCCGTGCATATGCCGGAGGTTCTTCATGCTTTGCGCTGCCTTGTCCTGCAGGCGCAGATTCTCCTTAAGTCCTTCTACAGCGGCGATAGCCTCAGGCAGACTTCCATTGCCTTCAAGCCATGCAGCCACACTGTTATACGCGAGCTTTGCATGATTGCGGACACGCGCCCTGTAGATATCAGAGCTCTCTAATGACCCGTCCGCGCTGATCATCATTTCGATAACAATTGCCAGTCGCTCCTCGTTGAAATTCAGCGATGTGAGATCCGTAGAAAGCTTTTCGGGAAGCATCGGGAATATCCCGCCGGCGGTATAAACAGAGGAGGTATTATGGCGGGCGTGTTCATCAACTGCTGATCCTTTATCAACAAGCGCGTCCACATCAGCCACGGCAACAAGTATCTTTACCTTGTCTCCGGGCATTGCCTCGGCAACGGTAAGCTGATCCAGGTCACGCGAGTCATCGTTGTCAATGGAGGCCCACAGAAGGTCCCTAAGGTCGCGAACCTGCGCATCGATCTTTGCTGCAGGAGCCCGAATTACGCTGAGTTCAGCCAGCACTTCATTTGAAAAGTCAGGGAGCAGTCCCCGATCAAGCATCGCCCTGCGGGCAATCCTCTGTAAAATAGAGCGATGTTGCTTATCATCGGTTTGCATAAATTCCTTGCCTCATTCCCTTGTTAATAATCACTCGTATTTCTATTTACCGGAGGTGTAGAATTTTCGTTCCAGTCGTTGAAAGAGCCGATCAGATATACCTTTTCGGCATGTGCCCCCATATCCGAATATTCTTGCCATTGTGTGAGCTTTTTCTGTTTTTTTTCCACTGAAGTTTAATCAGTTTTATCGGACCGCGTGCACGCTGATTAGTTCAGCAGCTCTGGCTTATTTGAACTTAGAGCTCGCCTCGTGGAAGGCAGTCTTGACTTCAGCCCAGGCCTTTTCTGCGCCTGTCTTCAGGTCTTCCCATGCCTCATCACCCGCGGTCTTCAACTCATGCAGCTTTGTCCCGGCCTCATTTTGCTTGTGCTGCAAGGCCTCGATGGTCTTGTAGTATTCGATCTTCGCCTCGGCCTTGCCCTTATCCGCCTTGGCCTTGAGCAGAGCGATCTGCGCCTTCCATTCATCCAACTGCGCATCGAGCTTTTCTTCGTACGCCTTTCGTTTGTCCATCACAGCAACCTCCTTCGTCAATCCTTGCGATGTTTTCAAGACTCTCCCGGAACCCAGGCACTTAATCCAGTTCATGCATCCATCAGCATTTTTTTTGCAGGATACGTGATCGCGCATGAATGCCCTTTTCAAATTTTATTTCAGACTCTTCAGTTCCCAATACGAATCGTTGAGAGCTTTCCTATGAGTCCGAAGACACTCAGCAGCCATATAATGTGGCACAACATCTCTTTGTTAAGTATAACGGCTGCCTATTTCACGATGAGATCATTCCTGACGGATTTGACCCCTTCCACGCCGCGTGCGATTTGGCCCGCCTGGTCGACGGCATTCTGAGAGGCCACGGTGCCGCTCAGTTGGACGGTACCCTTGTAAGTCTCGACACTGATCTTGAATGACTTGAGAAAATTATCCTCTGCAAGCAGAGTTTTTACCTTGGTCGTGATGACCGAATCATCGATATATTCCCCCGTGCTTGACTGTTTCGGTGTCGATGCGCAGGCCACAAAGGCCGCGATCATCACGAGGACGACAAGAAAACGGATAACACTATAGCAGCGCTTTTTCATAATCCTTACTCCTTTCTATGAATTTACTTTATATTGTTTAAGAATATACATGAAAGCGCCATAAGGGAAACTCTGATTATCATCTTCTAAATACCCTACGTGATGGAAGATCGCTGTGAAAGAGCAGTAGCAGACATCACGATCTGTAACCCCCAGATTCGACAGTATCAATGCTTGGTGGCTTACGGGTGGGCAATCTTAAGAAGATGGCAATTGGATTTCTTGTTTGGTGCTTCCTGCAATGTATTATGGAGACAAATCTGTTTTTTGTAATGGATCTATTATGCCAATCGTGATGATCAGAGGCGCTCGCTCCGCCAGCCTCAGCCGCGCGCTGAATGATGCATGGCCGCATTGGGCTTATGCTGCGGCAGTGCACCTCTCCTTCTGTTCCGTTTTCATTAGCATGTATCTTTTACGGAGTTCATGCAGACTTTCCTCTTTGCCTGCCCTGGCAGACGGCGTAAGAAAAGATGAGAGCCTTTTTTCCAGTTTGTAAAGATTTTGCTCCTGGCCGATTTCTATTATGCCGTCCGTAATAATACTCTGCAAGTACAGCTCCTGCTGCGTTTTTGAATAGATGTTCTCGGCAATGGGCACTAAAATATAATAGCTGAAAACTATCCCGTAGAGGGTCGAGGTCAGTGCGACCGGGATCGTCCGCAGAATTACTCCTGCGTCACCCACACCGTAAAGCATCCCTATAAGACCGATGATGCTGCCGGCGACGCCGAATCCCGGAGCGAGGAGAGCCATGGTCCTGAACACTCTTTCTGAATGCTGCCGCCTGATCTTGAAATAGTAGATTTCATTGTGCAGGATGCTTCGTATCTCATCTTCCCTGTAACCGTCAACAAGCAGACCAAGGCCATTTTTTAAGAATGTTATCTGCGTCGTCTTTTCTAATTTCTCAAGAGACAGTATACCGTTGGACCTTGATCTGACGGAAATATCGAGAAGGATATTTACGATATGATCCGGTGAATTTATAACTTCTTTCTTGTATGAATTGAGAGCAACCCTGTATGCATTCTTTATTCTTTCATAGGGAAAGCTGAGAAAAGCGGCGCCGATCGTCCCCGATGCAACAACCATAAAACTTACAATATTGAAATATACGACTGTTCCCCCTTCTCCGAAGAAGAAACAGCCGATAAATATCATGGTGCAAATCCCGCCGAAAATTAGATTTAGTCTTAACATAGAATTATCTCCCGTCTTATCTGCTTTAATTATTCCTTGCTGATAAATATTTCGACCCTTCTGTTTATTGCCTTATTTTCAGGGGTAGTGTTGGGGGCGGCCGGTTTATACAAGGAGTGGCCGGCTACCGTAAATCTCTCCGGCTCGATGCCGTTTTCTTCAATGAGACATCTGGCAATGTTCACCGCCCTTATCGCCGAAAGCTCCCAGTTCGTGGGAAAGGCAGGCGAATGGATCGGGAAGGAGTCCGTATGACCTTCGATGCGGATACTGGTCTTTGTTTTCTTCACGACCTCAGCAAAGTTTCTCAGGAACTTCATGGCTTCCGGTTTTATGTCCGCCTTTCCCAGATCAAAGAAGAGGGAATCGCTGGCGCTGACTTTTATCGACTGCTCTTTATCGACAGCAACCGTTACCTGGTCAGGTCTTGTATCCTGTCTTAACCGGCGGCTCATCTCATCGAGTTGTTCGGGAGTCATTTCCTGTCTTACCTCTTGCGTCGGAGCTTCCACCTTCGCCGTATTCGGTATCCTGAACGCATCGGCGACATCACGTTTTGAAAGTGAATAGATAAACAAGACGGCGAACATGACAAAAACAACCATCATGATGTCGGACCATGGAACAGCCCAATGGGGCGGGGTGATTTCGTCATCTGTCTCGAAGATTCTTTTTTCGAAGTGATCTGAGAAGGGTTTCTTTACCGGCATATACGATTTTCTTGGTCCAATCGCTTTCTCGATGTCAACAATTATAGCTTCCTTATGCGGTTTATAAGATTTGCATGAAGCTCCAGGGGTTGGTGCAGAAGCCTTCTTTCCCCTTCTTTCCGTTTCGTCTGCATGCGTGATGATCTCGTCATCTTTCATGACTTGCTCAGTGTGCAAGGCATATGCCATATCACCCTCCGCCGGCATCGCATGTAACATGCTGATATGCTGTAGAATCTATTCTTATTTTTGAAGATGATTTTTATATGGCGGGCTACGGGTAAACAAATCTTACCCTGAATGGTTTCTACCCGGCAAATTATGCCTTATAGCCTTCCTCCGTCCTGTCATTTCGAAGGAACGCAGTGACTGAGAAATCTTTCCCGCATTCCTCTGTCATCCCCGACTTGATCGGGGTCCAGATTTATTTTGCCTCAGCCCTTGAACCTTTCACTTTGTCTCTCTTCTCTCACAAAGTGACCCCCGTCTCTTCGCGAAATTCGATTCTTCCTGAAAGACTCAATTTGTCTTCAATTCCCGTGGTAGATTTCTGGTGAAAATCTTGATAAGAAAGACCCCAGCGTTATGAACTGACTTCAGCACGCCACATAAATATGAACCGGCGCGACGTGCCCGATATCTCATATTATGAAATATTGATAAGCGAGTAGAGGCCAAATGAAAACCCATCTCTTCTTCTATACCGGAACCGGCAATTCCCTTTGGGCTGCACGCGCCATGGCTGACGAACTCGGCAACGCCGAGATATCCCCCATCCCACGCGACACCGGCGAGCCTGTCAGGATAGAGGCCGATGCCGCCGGCATCGTCTTCCCTGTCCATATATGGGGTTTGCCGCAGCCGGTTATCAACTTCGTCAACGCGTTAGCCATTGATGCATCCAGATACTACTTTGCCCTTGCCGTGAATGCCGGCCAGGTGGCGGCCACGCTTCTGCAGTTGGACAGGCTGATGAAATCCAGGGGATTGTATCTTTCTGCCGGATTCGACATTGTCATGCCGTCAAACTATATACCATGGGGCGGACCCGGACCGGAAGACAAACGCATAAAGAGGATAAACGAAGCGAGAGAAAAGATAAGAAAGATATCTTCAATTATTGCCGGAAGACAGAAAGGTCCTGTTGAAAAAGGCCCTTTATGGCAAAATATTCTGCTCTCCTGGTTATATTCACTTTCCTTTTCACATGTGCCGGCGCTGGATAAGAATTTTTGGGTCGATGATAAATGCAACTCCTGCAATATCTGCAATAAAGTCTGCCCCTGCGGGAATATAGAGATGAAAGCAGGAAAACCCGTATGGCTGCATAAATGTGAACAGTGCCTGGCCTGCATCCAATGGTGCCCGGAAGAAGCGATCCAATATGGGAAGAAGACCTCCCGTTACGAGCGATACCATCACCCGGACGTGAAGCTCAAGGATATGATCGCCGCATCCCGTAATAACTCTGAAAGGGGCATCGGCGTTAACCATAAATGAGCATAGTTGATCCCGAATAATTGAGACGAGGACCGGATTATGGAATTTGCATTGACCGAGGAACAGGAACTCATCCGTAACAATGCGCGCGAATTTGCCGCGAAGCATGTGGACCCGATAGCCGCTGAGATCGATCAGAACGGCCGCCATCCGGCGGAGCTGTTCAAGAAGCTTGCGGAGGGAGGCTGGATGGGCATACCCATCCCTGAACAATATGGCGGCGCCGGCGCTGATTTTATGACACACGCAATTGTCGTAGAAGAGATTGCGCGGGCCTGCACGTCCACGGGATTCACCCTGTCATTTCATGCCGGCATAATAGGCACGACACTATACCTTTACGGAAACGAAGATCAGAAAATAAAATACCTGATTCCCCTCGCTCAGGGACGGCACCTCGCAGCCTTTACGTTGACCGAACCGGGAGCAGGCACCGATGTCATGGCAGTTACCACGGCGGCTGTTCGCGATGGGAACGATTACGTCATCAACGGGACGAAAACCTTTGTTTCCAATGGTCCTATCGCTGATACATACATTGTCTTTTGCTGGACGGATAAATTTGCAGGGAAAAAGGGCATGAGCACCTTCATCGTCCCCAAAGGAACCCCCGGGTTGAAGCCGGGAAAGCATTTCAGGAAGATGGGGCTCCGGTCCTCGCAGACGTCGGAAGTGGTTTTCAATGAATGCCGTGTTCCGAAGGAGAATCTCTTAGGACAGGAGGGCGCGGGTCTTGCGATGGCCATGAACGGATTTGACCACGGCCGGATTGGGATTGCCGCCCAGGCCATCGGCGTCCTTCGTGCGGCCCTCGAGGAATCGATCAAGTACTCCAAGGAGAGGGTCCAGTTCGGAAAGCCCATCGCCCGTCAACAGGCCATTGCCTGGATGATATCAGATATGGCGACTGATCTTTCCGCCGCCCGTCTCCTCGCCTATCACGCTGCGTGGCTGAAGGACAACAATCAGGCCTTCGGCAAGGAGGCATCTATGGCAAAGCTTTTTGCAACGGAAGCCGCCATGAAGCACACTATCAAAGCAGTCCAGATACACGGCGGTTATGGCTATATCGAAGGCACAAAGGTGGAGAGACTGATGCGCGACGCCAAGATCGCCGAAGTCTATGAAGGCACATCGGAGGCCCAGCGAATGGTGATCTCCGGACATGTTCTGCGCTGATCATCAGGATGGATAGATGTCCGAAGAAGCACAATACAAAGGATTCATAATTGAGGCGGATCCCGAATTATTGGAGACAGGCCTATGGAGCACCTTTGTTGAAATACACAGGCACAGCGGATCACGCGTGTCGAGCAGGGTTTTTCGTGAATCTCCAACTTACGAAACCCGGGAAGAGGCATTTACAGGTTGCCTGGAATTGGGGAAGCGGATTATTGACGGCGAATTCCCCGACTTGATAAAGAAACTCCCGTAGAAGTAATTCTTTCAAATCAATGGACGTCACACGTTCCAGATTCTAATCGCAGTGATCCCGCAGTGACTTTTGACCCATTGACAATTTCCTGAAAGAAACAAATCGTCAACCTCAACGCAAATATAGTATTTTAAACAGTTATCATGATGTTCTTTTAATCCGTAATTGTGATATGTAGGACTTAGAATGTTGATGTATCCAAAAATTTCATAGCAAGGAGGGAAAGAAGATGAAAAGAGGTATTGTTGTAGTAATAGCAGCAGTCTTTGCTTTATGCCTGTTTTCGACATATGCAGGCGCGGCGCAACCGGTAGTCAAGCTCATCGCCACGGGCGGCACCATCGCCATGAAGATCGATCCCGTGAAGAAGGCGCCCGTCCCGGCGATCTCAGGAGAAGATCTTCTGGCTACGGTACCGGATATCTCCAAGTATGCACAGGTCGAAGTCGAGAATATATCTAATGTCCCGTCAGACTACATGGATGCGAAGCTGTGGATAGCGGTGTATAAGGCTGCGGAAAAGGCTCTTGCGAGGCCTGAAGTGGCCGGTGTCGTCGTCTCTCACGGCACCGACACGCTTGAAGAAACCGCGTATTTTCTCGACCTCACGATCAAGAGCAATAAGCCGATTGTCCTGATCGGCGCGCAGAGAAACGCATCGGAACATGATTTCGACGGACCAAGGAACCTCCTAAACGCCGTGAGGATCTGCGTCTCGCCCGAAGCAAAGAATAAGGGCACGATGATCGTCCTGAATAACCAAATCAATGCGGCACGAGAGGTCACAAAAATGCATACATCGAGTGTGGAAACTTTCAAATCCGGCGACTTCGGATTCCTCGGTTATGCAGACGTTGACCGGGTTATCTTCTACCGTGCACCGCTCAGGCGTCAAAATGTACCGTTGAATAAAGATACTCTTCCATACGTCGAGATTGTCGCCATGTATGGCGGCGCTGACGGTTCCATGATTAAGGCGGCGGTCGCGAACGGTGCAAAAGGCATCGTTGTGCAGGCTCTCGGGTGGGGGAATATGAATATTCCGATGTACAACGCGGTCAAAGAGGCGATAGCCAAAGGCGTACCTGTCGTGATTTCGACGAGGGTTCCAACCGGGAGGGTCCTACCGGTCTACGGTTATGAAGGCGGAGGCAAGACGCTGAAGGACGCGGGTGCGATTTTGGCAGATGATCTGAGTCCTCAAAAGGCACGACTTCTGCTTATGTTGTTAATTCAGAATGACGTCAAGGATACTACCCAGATCCAGAAGTCCTTTGACAAATAGACCGCGAAAGAAGAGCATGATCCTTTACTCTTTTCACCCCTCCCCCTTCCCCATCTCGGGCAATCCTGAGATGGGGAAGGACCAACGAACCAACGGCAAACCGGCAGCGCAAGGAAAGTCATGTGTTGATCCGGAAATACGGAGAAGGAGAGTAATATAAAATGTCTGAGAAGAACTGGCTGCAGACCCTGACGAAGTCCAGTAAGGACAAATGGATTGGTGGTGTTTGTGGAGGTTTAGGGGAACATTCTCCTGCTCCTTCATGGTGCTGGAGAATAATTTTTGTGCTCCTGGTTATTTTATACGGTACTGGATTGATGCTTTATGTTCTCCTGTGGATCTTTCTTCCAAAAGAAGCGGAATAGATACCATTGATGGCCTTCACATTCATGTGCATTGTTGCTGTAATCGCTGCAGACCAAATTGATTTATAACTTTTTGACCCATCGACAACTTCCTGTTATCTACACACCAGTGCATTCACAAAACATTCAGCATAACAAGCGGTAATGGCGACCTTGTCGTTCATTACTTCTTGACACAGAATGTCCGTCTCACTATAGTTGTCACATAAAGGGAACCCATTTCATCCCTTAAGAAACATTCTCATTCAAGGAGCCGACCATGAAAAGGAAAACCACCCGTCTCTTACTCTGCTTTATGCTGCTTGTATTATGCTTGCCGGGGCTTTTTGTCGCATGCGCTACGAAAGCGCCGGCGCCGGTGGCTTTCCAGATCCCAACGAGAAATATAGATTACCTGAAAGAGGTAAAACCAATACTCGATAGTCGCTGCGCAGTATGCCATTCCTGTTACAATTCCCCCTGCCAGCTCAAGCTCGACTCTTTTGAGGGTACGGACCGCGGCGCCACTAAAAGGGCGGTTTACAATTCCAGTCGACTGAAATCCATGGATCCAACCCGTCTCTTCACGGACGCACAATCGACCCAGGAGTGGCGTCAGAAAGAATTTATCAGCGTTACCGACAGTAAAGCATCAGGCGGGTTGAATGACTCTCTCATGATCGAAATGCTTTCCCAAAAGATGAAAAACCCGAAAAGCGTCGGAGAGTATAGGCCTGAAGCCGAGGATCTGACCTGTGCCGGAGACCAGGAAGAGCTTGGAGGATATTTGGAAAAACACCCGAACTGCGGCATGCCCTTCGGTTTTCCTCCACTCAAGCAGGAAGAATACGATATCGTTGCGGGCTGGCTGTTTCAGGGCGCGAAGGGGCCTGATGCCGCCCAGCAGGAGATGCTGACCACACCGAAAGCGAGCGACGCTCTTGCAATAAAACAGTGGGAAGCGTTTTTTAACCAGGGCGACGCCAAGCACGCCATGACAGCGCGCTATCTCTATGAGCATCTGTTNNACCCATGAATACTATGAACTGGTCCGTTCGAAGACTGCGCCCGGCGCGCCCATTGATCTGATCGCCACCGTGCGTCCCTATGATGATCCCGGCGTTCAGCGGGTCTATTATCGTTTCAGAAAGATCTACTCTACGATCGCCCATAAGACCCATATGGTATTTGAACTTGACGACGCCAAACTGCATCGCTTCAAGGAGCTTTTTATCCAGCCGGAATGGTTGCAGCCCCCGCATACGGTAGGGTATGACACGAAATTGAGCGCCAATCCCTTTGTGGCATTTGAACAGATCCCCCCGCGCTCGCGCTATCAGTTCTTATTGGACAACTCGCATTATATAATCATGACCTTCATCCACGGTCCGGTCTGTAAAGGTCAGATTGCCCTCAATGTAATAGATGATCATTTCTGGGTCATGTTCCTGGATCCCGATCACGATCTGAGCGTGGCGTATCCGGCCTTNNCTGACCGATGAACATAAAAAGGCCGCTGTTGAGTTTTATAAAGTCCGGCAAGACTATTACATGTCACATAACTACTCCGGTCTTGGCTATGAGCACGTATGGAAGGGCAACAACGCCTCGGATACGCCGGTGCTTACCATCTATCGCCATTTTGACAACGCATCCGTGCATAAGGGGGTACTGGGAAATCTACCGAAAACGATGTGGGTTGTGGACTATCCCTTGCTTGAACGCATCTATTATGGACTCGTTGCCGGATTTGATGTGTACGGCACTACCGGCCACCAGTTGGCTCTCCGGCTCTACATGGATGCGCTCCGCGTTGAAGGCGAGAGCTACTTCCTGGATTTTCTGCCCGCGTCAATGCGACAGGAGATCATGAAGTCGTGGTATAAAGGGGTTGAGCTGGAGAAGATTCATTACTATCCTTCTGCCCTGCCGACGAAAATTTCTCCCGTGACAGACGAACCGAAACGTGAGTTCATCGAACATATTGTGAACAAACACATTTTGCCTGCAACAAATATCGCTTTTGATGCCGTGAACTATGAGCGGGCAGGAGCTGCCTATCCACGCTTGCCTGAAAAATATATTACAAAGGACGACTACATAAAAGCTTTTCGTGCCGTTTCCAAGCCCGGCACGCCATTTTTCTCATTGATCAATGATTACAATGTCAATGTCGCCTATATGAGGGTCCGCCTGAAAAATGGAAAAGATCTTGCGATCTCCATCGTGATCAATCGGTGGCACAACAATGTTACCTTTCTGTTAAGTGAAGGCGGTGAACTTGATGCAGCAAAGGACAGTGCCGATTTTATTCAGGGCTTCATCGGATCATACCCAAACTACTTCTTTGATGTCCGTGAAGAGGACTTGCCGGACTTTCTTGATCTCCTTGCCCATTTTGAGAAAAGTCCGAGAGATAAGGAGCGGCTGGCCAGGTACGGCGTCAACAGAGCGGAGGACAGACTCTGGGACACNNCCGTTACTACTACTTAGCTGAGTAGTATATGGTTCAATCGCCTCGCTCACGGATTACGGGCGATTTTCATACTGACGGTCACATTCCTGTGCTCCCACATACTGAACAGACGAGAACCGATGGTGCAATACCACAGATTCGGCATCACTATCAGAAACTTCAGTTCGACTGGTAATCCTCACTTCAATTCCAAACCTAAAATCATTGATAAGCAGGTGGAGTCTATGATTCCATCGGATGAGCGATCCTGAAAAAGCGGCAAGCGGATATTTTGTTAAGTTCTTCCTGTAGTCAACAAGCTGCCATCTTTGATTTTCATTATAGATTTCAAATGGGAATCATGATAGCCAAAAGCGCTATATGTAACGTCAGAAATTAAGATTCATAAACCCTTGAACATTTCATGAGGATGCTCTCCGCGTGACAGATAAAGTGTACAGCCAACACCGCGTATCATTCATATGCCTTTTTCTGGCGATAACTATCACTGTCATTTTCTGGCAGGTCAGAAACCACGAGTTCATATCATTCGATGATAACACTTATGTAACGCAGAACCGCTATGTGCAGGACGGGATTACTCTAAAGGGTTTAGTATGGGCCTTTTCGGGGCCTCATGCCAATAATTGGCACCCCCTGACGTGGCTGTCCCACATGCTGGATTGTCAGCTCTTCGGACTGAAAGCGGGACGACATCATCTGGTCAATGTCTTCTTCCACGTCGCCAACACTCTCTTGCTCTTCCTCATTCTTCATCGTATGACAAACGCCCTCTGGCAGAGTGCCTTTGTGGCAGGGCTTTTTGCGCTTCATCCCCTCCATGTGGAGTCTGTCGCTTGGGTGGCTGAACGGAAGGATGTCCTCTCCACCCTTTTCTGGATGCTCACCATTGGGGCGTATGTCTACTATGTAGAGCGTCCCGGATACAAGAGGTATATTTTTGTTTTCCTATTCTTTGTCCTGGGTCTCATGGCCAAGCCCATGCTCGTTACCTTGCCCTTCGTCCTCCTGCTTCTGGATTTCTGGCCCCTCAAGCGGCTTCAGACGGCGAGGTCGGGTGGCGGGATCGCTGCTGCAACTCCTCAGCCGGTTCAACGGGGGGAGAAAAAAAAGAAGTCACAGCAGCAACCGCAAAAAGACACTCCACAGAAAAAGGCGAACGTGAAACCCCGTAATCTGTGGCAGGAGATACGGCCGTTGCTGCAAGAAAAGATACCATTTTTTGCTGTCACCATACTCTTCTGCTTCGTAACCGTCTATGCCCAGCAGGGAATAGTGAAACCCCTGGAGCTGTTACCCTTGGGTAATCGCATTGCCAATGCACTGATTTCTTATGTCAGCTATATTGAAAAGATGCTATGGCCTGCTAAACTCTCCATCTTTTATCCGTATATCGGTATTGCGCTGTTCCCGTGGCAGGCTGTATCGGCGCTGTTCTCATGGCAGGCTGTATCGGCTATGTTGGCTCTAATGGTTACAACCTACCTGACTATTCGAGCAGCCAGGCTTTTCCCCTATCTTATCGTTGGGTGGCTCTGGTATCTGGGAACGCTTATTCCGGTCATTGGATTGGTGCAAGTGGGATTACAGTCTATGGCCGATCGATATACCTATGTGCCTCTCATGGGCGTTTTCATCATGATTGCCTGGGGAATTCCGGAACTTCTCAATCGCTGGCGTTATGGAAGAATTGCTATTGCCTCTGTGGCTGCAGGGGTTCTTCTCGCTTGTATAATTATGACGTATGTGCAGATTGGTTTTTGGCGAAATAACATCGCCCTTTATGGACATGCAATAGAGGTTACGCCTGCAAATAGCTGGGCGCAAATTCACATGGGCGATGCCCTGGCCCTTCAGGGCAAGAAAGATGAAGCTATTGCCCACTTTCGGGAGGCTATCAGCATCGACAATGATTATGAGGCGCACAATAGTTTGGGTCTTATACTTGTCTCACAAGGGAAACTCGACGAAGCCATTAATCAGTTTCGCGAAAGCATCCACGTCAACCCAAACGATGAAGAAGCATATTATAACATCGCGAATGTCTTAGCAATGCAAGGAAAAATGGCAGAAGCTGCCGACCACTTCAGGAAGGTTTTGAGACTCAACCCTCTCTCTGTACAATCTCACAATAATCTGGGTTATGTCCTGATCTTCCTAGGCAATGAAGGGGAAGCTATTACCCACTTTCGGGAGGCTATCAGACTCAATCCTAATGAAGCACGCTCTTATGTCAATCTGGGCAACGCCTTGCTTCATGAGAAAAAAACTGATGAAGCCATCGCCAATTATAGGGAAGCACTGCGTCTCAATTCTGGCCTTACAGCGGTGGAGCAAAACCTCAAAGTTGCTCTTGAACAGCAGAGAAAAACCCGCTAATGTACTCCCTTCCTTGACCCGGCAAGAGGGTTCGAAATGAAAACGGGTGAATTTTCAAACGTCCGAATTATTTTGATGTTTCAAAAATATGGATTCGAAAGAATTCAAGGGACGGTTCTATTTATTGAGTTAATCTCGTTATTCCGTCATTTGCGGTAACTGATTTTGCATCAAAAGAGTCCTGCATTATATCCAGATTATTTACAATTACTATTGTTAATCGTTAACTTTCTATTTGTAGGCAAGATGAGGACTTGAAGGTGGAGTTTCTGATTCCACCGGATGGGCGATCTTGAAAAAGCGGCAAGCGGATATTTTGTTAAGTTCTTCCTGTAACAGAGCATCCTGTAGTTTCGACAGATGTAGATTCCTTCCAATGCGTAATGATCACCCGCAATTCTTGGCTCAGCAGCCCCGTTTAACGGTCAAATTTCCTTTGACATACTAGGTACTCCCGCCTTATACTCCCACCCTGTTTCTAAAAAAATCTAAGGTAGCGTGATGAAAACTAATAAGACTGACTCCAAGATGAAAGAAAAAGTGCAAAGTAAAGCGAGAACAGGCGCTGCTGTCTTTGCCGACACAATAAATGAATTAGGAATCTCTTATCTCTTTGGACATACCGGCGGAGCTATAATGCCAATGTATTTTGAGCTAAATGAGAGAATCACAAGAAAAGAAAAAACACCTGACGTGATAATGTTTCGGCATGAACAAGGAGCAGGGCATGCTGCAGAAGGTTATGCTAAAGTTAGTGGAAGACCCGGATTTGTCTGTGTAACATCCGGACCTGCTGCAACAAACCTTGTGACACCTATTGCCGATGCATTCATGGATTCAATACCCGTAATATTTGTAACAGGACAAGTATCTTCTCCGGGGATTGGGACTGATGCATTCCAGGAAGTTCCTATTACACTGATCGTATCACAAATAACAAAGATTGCATTGCTGATAAAGACAGCTGATGAGATAGAAGGAGCATTGAGACTTGCGCACGAACTATCTACAACCGGCAGAAAAGGACCTGTGTTGGTTGATATTTGCAGGGATGCATTGATTGGAAATGAAACTCCTGGCAATCATAAGACTCCTTTTGCTGTAAAAATAAAGAAACCCATTGATGACTTTGACACAGACTCCATAGATGAGATGTTGCATAAATTTTCAAATGCAAGAAGACCTATTTTATATGTTGGAGGCGGGATTAAGGTCGAAGATTCACAAGACCTCTTGAGAGAATTTGCAAGAAAATATGACACACCTGTTGGAATGACGCTTATGAGTCTTGGAACAATTGATCGAAACGATAGACTCTCTCTGGGAATGCTTGGCATACACGGGACGGTCGAAGCAAATTACTCCGCATTAAATGCAGATTATATTCTGGCAATCGGCGCCAGGTTTGATGACAGGGTTGCTGTAAAAGGTTTTGGGACGAATGCTAAAATAATTGCTCATGTCGATATTGATTCTGCGGAAATAGATAAGACAAGAAAAGTTCATTATTCTATAAATACATCTGCAAAAAGATTCCTGGAATATGCCCTTAGACACGGGCCGGATAGAATCGAATCATTAAAAGATTGGCATGATGAAATAATAAAGTGGAGAAAATTAAATCCAAAACTTGATGATGACAAGAATAAGATTATTCCGCAAAAATTCATTAAAGAATTATCTGACCTGACCTCAGGTGGTGCTATTGTCGCCACAGGTGTCGGACAGCATCAGATGTGGACTGCGCAATATTATAATTTCAAGAATCCAAGAGATTTTATGACTTCTGGAGGGCTTGGGACAATGGGTTGCGGGTTACCGGCCGCAATTGGCGCATATTATGCGAACAAGGATAAGGCCATATTGCTTATTGACGGTGATGGAAGCTTCCAGATGAACATCCAAGAGCTGGGAACAGTAGCCGCAAACAGGATACCTGTAAAGATGTTTGTCCTGAACAATGGGTTATGGGGCTTACCTATGCAATGGCATGAGATGTTTGACAGAGGAAATCTATTTGAATGCTGCCTTGATAGAAGCATAGAGTGCCCTGCAGGATGTTCATCATTTAAAGACTGCATAAAGCGAAACCATAATCCCGACCTTGTTGGACTAAAGGATGTCTATCACGGACTAAAGACAAACAGAATATCCAGACCCGAAGAAGTAACTCCTGCAATAAAAGAAGCCTTATCTCATAAAGGGCCTTACATTTTAGACGTTGAAATAAAAAAAGAGTCTTACATACTTCCAATCATCCCTCCGAGAGCAGGGATTGAAGAAATGATATTAGAAATAAAAAAATAGATTTATCATCAGGAAAGATAAAAAAAATCTTATCATTTCTCGGATAAGAATTGTCATCGAGGCGTGACTGCTCCTGAAAGCAAGAGAGGCAGGGCCATTACAGTTCTGCCTCTCTTGGTATGTTCTAACCGTAATCATTATCGCACAAAAAAATCGCAACATTCAGACAAAGGTGAAGGGAGACGTATGATGTTTAGAAAAGGAAACTTTGGTGTTATATTCTCATCAATAACGTTGTTCGTTGCGTTGGCCGCCGGCAGCTCTTTTGCAGGCAACACATATGTCGCGCGCATGGAGATTCATTCGTTCCAGTCAGTAACACTCACCGACAAACAATTTCTAACAGGAGAAAAGAATGGCAAGCCTGTAACTCTTGTGGGTGAGCTTCGCTTGCCTCGTCCAGGCAATAAACAGCCAGTCGTCATTTTGTTACATGGCTCAGGAGGAATAATTGGCTTTATCACTGATTGGGAACGGGATCTAAACGCCATGGGTGTGGCCACTTTTGTCATCGACAGTTTCACGCCGCGAGGGATCGACAATACCCGCGATGATCAATCGCAACTCGGCCGGCTAGCCATGATCATCGATGCCTATCGTGCGCTTGAGCTGCTCTCGAAGAATCCCCGGGTCGATCCGGCGCGGATCGCCATTATGGGGTTCTCAAGGGGTGGCCAAGCTGCCCTTTATGCGAGCATGAAGCGCTTCCAGCGCATGTATGGTCCGACCAACTTAGAGTTCGCCGCATACATTCCCTTCTACCCCAACTGTAGCACGACATACAAGTTAGATAATGAGGTTGCCGACCGACCGATTCGAATCTTCCATGGCTCTGCGGACGACTATGCCCCGGTTGCACCGTGTCGCAATTACGTTGAGCGGCTGAAAATAGAAGGCAAGGATGTGCAACTTACAGAATACGCAGGCGCTTATCACGTATTCGACGGACAAGAGTTCAAAAAGCCGGTGAAGCTTGAGAAAGGGCAGACGGTGAGGCAATGCCAGCTTGCGGAGGCAGAGAATGGCGTTATCATCAATGTCAAGACCAAGGAACCCTTTACCTACGCAGATCCGTGCGTGCAGCGAGGGGTAACCATTGCTTACGATGAAAAGGCGTCCACCGAGGCCAGAAAAGCAGTCAAGAACCTCGTGACTACCATCCTCAAGCCTTGACGACAGACGCGCAACAACAACTTCGAGGGGACTGCGGGAATGATGCCAGCGGCTGGTGGTTTGTGCTGACCCAGATACTGGGATATGACAATGTAAAGTTCTATGATGGCTCAGCCCAGGAATGGGTTAGATATTACGATACGGTTCCATATCAATGGGAGTGAGTGGTATGCCGTATCTAATAGAGCATGGTAATCTCGTGTGACCGAAGGATATTATTTTGAATAAATTTCTTATTGCTTTGTTTATCTCTATATCAACCGGTCTTATCGGACTGGTTATTCTGTACTTGCCTAATATTGATCTCACTATTAAGAAATATGCGATTCTCTTGGTAGTGGTAGCTGGTTCTATTGGCTACATATATTTCATATCGAAGAAATAGACGGAACGTAACTATGAATAGAAGATACAGTTCTTTTCTCCGCAATTATCCATTCAGCAAAAATCTATGGATGACTATAAATGGAATTTGTCTATTGACTTTCCAAACAAATAGGAGCACAAAAAGAAGCATATTGAAATAGGCCATCGTCAAAAGGTTAACAATTAATCTGAACCCTTCCTGTAAGGGCGGTGCCATGAAGAGATTACTGAAACCCCGTTTCTCAGAAGAGCGCGGGGTTTTTGTGTTTTGATTGATCAAGTCGACGATACTTTAAATCTTATCGTTTTGCGACTGCATTGGAGAACTCGATCTCGTCACATATAGACTGTCTATTCATTGTTAGATACTTGGAGGAAATGACATATGGGACTGGATGATTAAGAATATGTTCTGTGAAAGGGCGTCATGGTTTTGGTCCATGGCTCAATTCTTTGCAATAGTGACCAGTCTAGTGCTTATTTACCGCCAAGTGAGAGTTCAACGCCAATCAAATCTTCTTCAGACGTTGGTTTCACTTGACAACCGTTGGAATTCGCAAGAAATGCTTGCGTCGCGCAAGAAGGCTTG
Source organism: Syntrophaceae bacterium (assembly GCA_003153775.1). GTDB lineage: Bacteria > Desulfobacterota > Syntrophia > Syntrophales > UBA2185 > Fen-1135. The sequence continues at coordinate 30,672 of PMBI01000065.1, forward strand.
TGAAAACTACCTATTAGATCAACTTAGAATTATGCGCGAGCAGAGTGATGTAATCGGCTTTTTTGAGGATGTTGGCGTTTACCTGGAAAGAGAGGTTTTTGATACTGAGTCTATTTGGGACAAATATAGCTATTATATTGAACACTATTGGGCAATGTACCAGCCGCACATTATGGAGTTTCGAGCAGAATCCAAAGATCCTACTTGGTACGAGAAATTCGAGGCGCTTAAAAACAAGATGGAGAAATTCTCAAGCAAAAGAGGTCTTAAAGTAGTTGGCAAAACTCAAGAAGAACTCAAGAAGTTTATTGGTGGAGAGACCTACGCTTAACGGGAAAATCCCCGTTGGAGAATTCCGGGGATACCATACTAATTATTTATCGAATATTCGCGACACATCCACAGCGCACCTAAAGATACACACTACATTAAAAGGCGACACAGCAGACCTGAAGGTCTGCACTACATAAGAAATGGAAAAGATTTCTCCCTGCGGTCGAAA
>PMBI01000071.1:0-636 GCA_003153775.1 Syntrophaceae bacterium
GCCGTGAAGGCTTCCCGCGGAAATCAATGAAGGGATTTTCTGGTTTACTTTAACCTGTCCTTATGACATTATAAAAAAAGTATATTTCAGCGGTTTAGTGCAAGAGTCACCCCTGTAATAACATTCCGGTACAGACACATAATTATTTGTGGCAAGGAGGCGGAGAGCCTTGAGGATCCTTATGTTCGGGTGGGAATTCCCGCCCCATATAAGCGGTGGTCTCGGAACGGCCTGTTTCGGCATCACGAAGGCGCTTGTTGCATTAGGTCATAGGATATCCTTTGTCGTTCCGGGATGGCCGGGTGAAGCTCTTCCATCGCACGTGGAATTGATTTCAGCGCCGGCGATTCCCTTGAAGACGGAGAATATCGACGCGCCGGATATCTTTTCCGGACTCCAAATCAGCTTGATTAATTCTGCGCTTAGGCCGTACTTGAACAATGGCCAGTATGAAAGACAGCGGCGGCAAAAATCAGACCTGCCTTCGAACGAAGAAGGCTGGATGAGAACGAAAGGCCTCCGCGTCTTAGAGGCCTCAGGGCCATACGGTCCCGATCTGATTGCCGAGGTCATGCGGTATGCAAGGGCGGCGGGTGTCATTGCGGCAGACCAGTCGTTTGACGTCATCCACGCCCA
>PMBI01000071.1:762-2518 GCA_003153775.1 Syntrophaceae bacterium
TATGGCATTGATCCTGATAAGATATCCGTAGTTCATAACGCCGTTTCGCGCCGCGAAGCGCCACGGGTCTATCATTGGGAGAAAAATCCTGACAAGAAGGTTGTGCTTTTTCTGGGCAGGATTACCTTCCAGAAAGGCCCCGATTATTTTGTCGATGCTGCAGCAAGGGTCCTGAAAGAATTTCCCGAAATCACGTTTGTCATGGCGGGTGCGGGAGATATGATGTCCCGCATGATCGAGCGGGTCGCCGAACTTCACATAGGGAAAAATTTTCACTTTACCGGTTTTCTTCAGGGAACGGAAGTAGAGCGTATATTCTCCATGAGCGACATGTATGTCATGCCCAGCGTATCGGAACCTTTCGGCATATCTTCTCTGGAGGCGATGGTTTACGACGTCCCTGTCATCATCTCCAGGCAGTCCGGCGCAGCGGAGATCCTTGACCATGTTTTGAAAGTGGACTTCTGGGATGTGGACGAAATTGCCAATAAGATAATTGCTATTTTAAGACATCCAAGCCTGGCAGAGGAGATTGTAGAGAGGTCGCGTGAACAGCTCAGGAGCGTTCACTGGGAAAAGGCCGCGGAAAAGATCGTCGCTGTGTACAGGCTCGTGTTGCATTGAAAAGGTGGGAAAAAATGCCAAGTATCTGTCTTCTCTTTCACGTGAATAAGCCTCGCTGGCTGAAGCACTATACATTTTTTGATATCGACCATGACCACGTTTACGAGGATTCGGAAAGAAATCTCAAGAACCTGAACATATCGGCTGAAAAATGCTATCTTCCGGCCAACCGGATCATGCTTGATCTGATCAAACGCTACAAGGGTAATTTCCGGGTAGCTTTTTCGATAACAGGCGTTCTCCTTGATCAGTTTGAAAAACATCGTGTTGACGTTCTTGAGAGCTTTAAGCGACTTGCCGATACGGGATGTGTGGAGTTCGTCGGCGAGACCTATTACCATTCCCTTGCATACCTCTATTCCGTGCGGGAATTTAGAGAGCAGGTCATGTTGCACGGGAAGAAGATAAAGACCCTGTTCGGTCAAACTCCCAGAACGCTTCGCCACACCGAACTCATCTATAACAGCGCGCTGGCGAAATACGCAGAGAAAATGGGATACCATGTCATCGTGGCCGAAGGGGCGGACAAGATTCTCGGATGGCGATCTCCCAACTATGTATACCGGCCCTCAGGGTGCAAGACCCTGAAACTGCTTTTGAGAAACTACCGCCTCTCTGATGATATTGCCTTTCATTTCTCGGACCCGAAGTGGTCTGAACATCCGTTCGCGGCCGACAAATATGCCAACTGGATTCAAAGTATGAACGATACCGGGGATGTCATAAATCTTTTCATGAATTATGAGACCTTTGGCGAACATCAAGCGGATGAAACAGGGATACTTGACTTTCTCCGTCGCCTGCCCCGCGAGATTCTCGCGCATCCCGACTTCCGGTTTCAAACGCCTTTGGAGATTGCCGGAAATTGCACTCCTGCCGACGAGCTTGATGTGGATGATTATATCTCGTGGGCGGACGCAGGAAGAGATCTGGACTCTAGGCTGGGAAATGCATTGCAGAAGGACGCCATTGCTGCCTTGTACAGTATGGAGTCAAAAGTGCGGCGCAGGAAGGAAGCGATATTTCTCCATACGTGGCGCATGCTCCAGGCGTCCGATCATTTTTTCTACATGCGCACCAGAGGGCTTGCCGACGGGGACAGCGATAAACATTCCAATCCCTACGGGTCGCC
>PMBI01000097.1 GCA_003153775.1 Syntrophaceae bacterium
GGGTGCAAACTCGCCGCTCGAAAGGTCCTTCGCCTCCATAATCCCTCTTGATGTCACAACCATTACCGCGTTGAAGTAAGGCAAATCGGATCGCAAATCGGGGAACGGTGACGTACTGCCGATAAATTTTGTCGCAAGCGAATTGTCTCCTGATATTTTGATCAATATGTCTTCGATCATCATGGCAAACGTGGCGCGATCTACCATATCATTCGGGTGGAATGAGCCATCAGGATAAACCTCCAATCCGCGAACGCCTATCTGGAGAATCCCTTCAATGTCTGCCTTTAAGGGATGATTGGCGATATCCGTCGCCGTTACCAGAGGAGCGCTCGCCTGTGCCTTCATCTTTTCCGGGTCCTTAAAGGACGTGTCGAATGTCTTCACCGTTCTCTTTTTATAGAGGACGTCAATCTTCAATTCCTCCATGAAGAGTGCGGCAGCGTCAGCCCTGTTGATCCTTTCAAGTATCGCAATCTTCTTTCCCACAATCGTCCCCGGCATAGCCCTCTGGATTTTCTGCGTCAGATTCCATTCAGCATCCGCCTCTTTGACGTAATCACGGTTGAAGTCAATTACCTGCTTGAACATCTGTCCCGCATTGGTGAAATCCAGCGCGGTCTTGTAGGCAATGCCCATAAAATAATAGGCGGCAGGAGACTGGGGATCGATCTTTACGGCTTTGTCAAACTCGCTCTTCGCGTCTTTGATCCAGTCCTTTTCTGCTTTGGCCAGTGTATAGAGTCTTATCCTGCTCACATGGACGAACACCTTTTCGTCATCCTTCTTGGCAAATTTCCAGGCCTGTTTCATGGACTCATTCGCTGCCTTGAAATCTCCCAGATAAGCCGCAACCAGGCCATTTCCCGCAAAGGCCTTTGAGTACTTGGGGTCGAGTGCAATCGCCCGGTCAAATTCTCCCTTGGCGTCAGGATACATCTTCTGATCGAGGAATTTCATGCCCGTATAAAAATGATGCTCGGGTGTATCCATTTCGCTTACGGGCTTCACCGCTTTGGCACCGCAGGAGACGATGAAAAATCCCAGAGCGATAACAACAAAGAACATCAATAAACTCCGATAATTCAACCGTTGAATCATAACGTTCTCCTTTCATCAAAAAAGTGTTTAATGTGACTGTCCGGGATCAAGCTCTTCCCGGTTTAAAACCAACTATTTTCCGAACTAATAACAGCAGCTTTCTCAACATCCGATAAATCAGGCAATTAATTATATTCATACCATATCGAAGTCAAGATATTTAACGGAATCCGCTTAAAATACGAAAGGAAACCGAAGCTTACAATATCCGCAGGGAAATACGCTCACGCCGAGAGAAATTGGTCGATTCTTCGTCTCATGGCGTCAAGATCGGACGGGGCTACCCATTCAATGTCTCTTTCCCTGCCGAACCAGGTCATCTGCCTCTTGGCAAAATGACGCGTGTCACGTTTAATCATCCTTGTGGCATCCGCGGGATTGCATGACCCTTTTATCAGCCTGACAATGTGTTTATAGCCGAGGGCCTGCAGGGGTTTCAGATTCTCACGGTAACCCGAAGACAAAAGCCTCTCCACTTCCTCGACGATTCCGTCTTCCAGCATCTTCTCCGTTCTATGATCTATTCTTTTATAAAGCTCCGCGCGCTCCACCGTCAGTCCTATCTTGATCACGTCATAAAGTTTGTCACCGAAGCGATGGGCATTTTGTTTCTCGACAATCGAAATACCGCACAGATCCAGTACCTCGAGGGCGCGGATGATCCGGGGAATATCATTCCTGTCAATCTGGGCCGCGGCCAGTTCATCTCTTTTTTTCAACTTCTCGTATAGGTACGTCTCGCCAAATTGTTTGAACTCCTGTCTGTATGACCTTCTCAGATCCTCGTCAGCATCCGGCCCTTCAAAGAGTCCGCCCAGGAGCGCCTTTATATAAAGACCCGTCCCGCCCACCACGAAGATGGGCTTTCCTGCATCATTGAGTTTCCCGATAGCCTCATGGGCGAGCCTGATGAACATGGCCGCGTTGAACTGTTCATCGGGATTGACGACATCGATTGCGTGATGTCTCACGAGAAACTGTTCCTCAAGAGTCGGCTTCGCAGTGCCTATATCCAGGAATCTATAGACCTGCATCGAATCGGCGCTTACGATTTCACCCCCTGATTCACGCGCCAGCGCCATCGCCGCGGCGGTCTTCCCGGCCGCTGTAGGGCCGAGGATAACGATCAGGCGGGGTTTTTTAAAATTTGCGCACATGCCATTTATATCCGTTTAAACATCCTTTCTATATCCCGGAGACTAAATGAGATATAAACGGGTCTTCCATGGGGACATGTGGATGAAAACCGTGTGGCATCCAGATCCCTGCAAAGCCGCATCACTTCGGCTTCCGACAGTTTCTGATTCGCCTTGACCGCCCCTTTGCAGGCAAGGAGGGCGAAAAGCTTTTCCTGCCGCTCTTCCAGGCCGAGGGTACGTTCCGCATTTGATAGTTCTTCGAGGATCTCAAGAAACAATTTCTTAGGTTCAACATGAGAGAGTATCGCAGGCACGGATTTCACAATTACCGTATTTTCGCCGAAAGGCGCAACCTCTATGCCCATGGCCTCAAGGACTTTCATGGATTCCACGATAACGGCGAACTCTCCCGGGGACAGGCTCGCGACCTCCGGGATCAGGAGCCGCTGGCTCATCATTTTTTCGCCGGGCCGTGCGGCTTCCATCTTGAGTCTATCAAAAAGAATCCTCTCATGAGCCGCATGCTGATCTATGAGGATGAGACCGTCAGATGAAGAGAATAGAAGGTACGTGCCTGTAAACTGTCCGATATATTCCAGGTCGGCAAAATTTTGCACCCTCCCTGGAATTTCCTGTTCAGCGCGGATTTCCTTCGCAGGCCCTCGTGATGCTTCGTTTTCCCGAATCTGCCCAAAGGCGAGGCGGGGCTTGGGATAATCCGTGAGAGTCTTGTTGAAAAATAACTTCCCGCTTCCCGAGGACACAGTGTATCGTTTTAACGCCTCTTGCACCCTCTCGCCATAGCCCTCGGGCATCGTCCTGCCCTTTTCTCCTGATGAGGCAGGCGTGATATCGGCAAGGGCGTGAACCAGGGTCTCAACGATGATATCATAAATCTCCCGCGGATTCCGGAAGCGAACCTCCATCTTCGCAGGATGGACATTAACGTCTACGTCCCCGGGGGGAAGATCGATAAACAAGACTGCCGCGGGATACTTCTTTGCCTCGATCAGGCGCCTGTAGGCCGTCATGACCGCATGGTTCAAGAGATAATCCCTGATAAATCTCTTGTTCACAAAATAATATAATTGCTTCGCGCTTGATCTTGTGAAATCGGGCTTAGAGGCGAATCCGTGAACGGTCATCCCGCCTTTCACGCCTTTAACGGGCAACATGTGGTCAATGAAATCCGTCCCCAGGACAAGAGAGATTCTCTCGGAGATGTCTTCGGTCGCCGGTATATTCAAGATCTCCCTCCCGTGGGCGACAACCCTGATTCTGACCTCCGAATGTGAAAGGGCAGTCCTCGTAATCACATCCATGCAATATCCCTGCTCCGTCGCCTCTGTCTTCAGGAACTTCTTCCGCACGGGAACGGGATCGAATATGTGATTAACCAAAACGGAGGTGCCCACGGGACATCCGGTGTCTGCTATGCTCTTGAGTTCTCCCGCTTCCACGATCACCCTCGCGCCCGATAAGGAAGACGCCTTGCGCGTTACCATCTCAACACGCGAAATAGCGCCGATGCTCGGCAGGGCCTCTCCCCGAAAACCATACGACCTGACCTTATAGATGTCATCAAACTGGTATATCTTGCTGGTCGCAAAGCGCTCAAAGGCGAGAGGGGCTTCCGCGCTTTCAATGCCCTCGCCGTTGTCGATGACCTTGACCGAACCCCGGCCGCCTTTTTCGAGTTCCACGGTTATGTCCGTAGCGCCCGCGTCGAGGGCGTTTTCGAGGAGTTCCTTCAGAATGGATGCGGGCCTCTCGACAACCTCACCCGCGGCAATCTTGCTCGAGAGACTCTCCGGCAGAACGACAATTTTCGCAGCCAAGATAAATCACCTGCTAAAAAAAACTCTTAAACGTCGCACCATGCCTGACAGACGATGGCATCGACGGGAGCGCTTCTTCACTTCAAACCATATAATAAAAGACCGCAGTCACCTCTTGAGCAACTGCGGTCGAAAATGGCGCGATACACCGCCGGGATCAATCCAGAACTATCATGACCCTGCACTTTTTCAAGAATGTCATATTGTCTGCAGCGCCTCTGATCTTGTCGGCGTCGGCATTGCTGATGACGATATCGGACTTGCCCGGCCCTTCGGTCTTAAGTCCCTTGACACTGACGGGATTGTTTGTCACTCGTGCATTACTCTGGGCTGCCGTAAGATCCCTTGCATAACCGCTCATGCCCTGCTGGACGGCAAATTGCTTGTCAACATTCATGGAGCCATAGACTTCCTTGCCATTCTCATCGAGAACCTTAGGCGCCATAGCAGGTCTCGCCTGGAGCCCTCTGGCATCAACCACCATACCGGTGAAGACATCTCCTGACGGCCCTGCAGGTGGTGCGGGAGGAGCAGCCTCCGGTTTTTTCTCAAGGGCCTTGGGTATAATGACCTCCGCAAAACCGCCCGCCATAGGCATTCTCAAGGTCACTTCCACTGTTCCGTCAGACAGGTAGTCCTGATTCACTACCTTAGCACCCCTTACAAGGCCTTCTACCGCTGCATTGATGGTATCGCTCTCCACCGTAAAATCCTTGACGACTGTCGCGGAATCGATGCGCACACCCTTCGTCGTTTCGAGCAGATTGCGGTAGGCGTCTACCTTGGCTGCCCTCAGGGCCATGGGACGAGCCTGGGGTTTTCCTATGTACCGTTCGGGAGGGGCGCCGATTCCCACTGCCTCGATATAGCCTTCCGACCAGTTGATCTTTCCTTTATCGCCCATCTGTTCGACAATCTGAGTCCATTGGGACCCGCTGACTTTTTCCTGAGAAAAACCGATCCCTGCGTAGAGGAACAACATGCTCACGATAACACTCACTGTAACGATTAATTTCGACCTCATAAAATCCTCCTTACTGTTGGTTTAGGAAACTCACCCCAAATGTACATAATCAACCCTATGCAGAATTGATGTACGTATCTCCCTTTCAAAAATACCAGCGTAAAATAACAGAATGCGCCAAAGGTTTCAATCACGAAATCATATTATTTATTTTCGGTGAATGCCCTGCTTTCAGGGGCTTGTAACCATGGCTTAATATTGATATTTTTCTCCAGATCCCCCCAGATTACGTTCTGATCGGGCCTGCTGCTGCCCCACCAGTTGTTTCTCGCATCGATATAGATGGAAGAGAATGTCTGGATGGCCACTGTGTTGTCGATGAAGTTATTATTATGTATGACGGGATTCGACATCCCCACGCACTTGATGGCCCCTTCTCCGAGGTTGCCGGCGAACGTATTATAGAATATTCTTGGGGACGCGTCATTCCGTGTGTATATGCCCCCCTGCGCATTGTGAGCAATGCTGCAAGATGAGATTTCCGGCGCGCCATAATAGATATCAAAAGCGGTGTTGGCAAATTTGACGACACAGTATGCAAAGGCGCTGTTCACCTTTGTAGGCTTCATCAGTCTTACGGCATTATTGTAAAAACCTGGAGACGGGGAATTCCCGGAAGCCGTAAATACGATCGGATACCGTTTGGTGCCCTTTGCCACGACGCCGCCGTCTTCAGCAACGATGGAGGTATTCTGGTCGTATTCGACCGCCACACCAGGTTCGATGTACAGGGTCGCTCCGCCATCGATTACGACATCCTTTGCCACCCGGTAAGGACTGTTGGAAAGAATGAGGAAGGCGTCCGTCTTGATAGGCCCGCCGAGTACCTGATTCAGAATGGGCAGTTCCTGCGGCTTCCCTTCAGGATAAGCTGCATTCAGAACAGACTTGATATTTATCTTCCCGTGGATCTTAGCCAGGATTTCGAGACCCTTGGCGGAACCCCACCAGTTGTTCAAGGCGTTCACAGCTTCTCCCGTCATGTCGGCGGCGATATCAAATTGCCTGTTGTCATTGATATTGTTTTCAGCAATCACGGGATGCGAGTTCTTTACGGTGATGCCGTGCCCCCCATTGCGCGTAATCCTGTTGTGAGTAATCAAGGGGGCGGATGACTGAATCACGATGCCGTCTTTGATGTTATCCTGGATATTGTTATCCATCAATTTAGGCTGGGCTCCGTCCGTAATAAAGACCCCGGCTTCCATGTTCTTATGGATTGTATTTTTCATGACCTGCGGTTTGGAAAAGGCGCCCGATATTTTTATGGCAACGCCGTTATCCGTAAGCTCAGAGGCCTCTATCTGAGGTGAAGACGCCTCGCATGTGATCCCCGTTGCCGCATTCCTGATACGGCAGAACCTGACCAGATTTTCCTTTTCCTTCACGTTACTGAAGACTATGCCTGCCCATGATTTAGCGCCCTCTGCGGCATCAAACAAAATAATGTGCTCCTCATCCCCCTGCGCGATGAGTCTCCCTTCGATCACAAGGGCGCCTCCCTGCGAGCGTATCTCTGTGCCAGGCTCAATTGTGAGAAGGGCCTTGTCTCTGACGATCACCGTATTTCTGATTATGTAGGGACTGGCGCCTGCGTACCAGGTGGTATCGGACTCAATGACGCCTGAAACGGGCGTCGGTCCGGGCTCCACGGGCATGCCGGTCATGGTATCGGACTTGTCGCTCTCGTTACCCGCCCAGTCTACGGCCGTGACCTGGTAATAATATTTCTGCGCATTGACGAGATTCTCGTCTCGATATTCGTTCAATTCCATCTTCGCAATCTGCTGGAAACCGGAAAGAGGGGTGTTGCTGCGATAGACCAGGTATCCTGCCAGGTCCGCTGCCTGCGACTTTTCCCAGCCCAGAAGAACGACCTTGTTCCTTCCTACGGGCCTGACGTTCTTGATTTTATCAGGAGGAATGGTATCGAGGGTTACCGTTCCTACGGCATCAACCCACTGAGCGGTATTCCCTGCTTCATCCCTGAGGTAGCCCGTAATTACGGCCTTTGTCACGTTATCGCCGGGAATGACTTTGTAGACGCCCAGGTATCCGCCCGGTTCAACTTCCTGCATATCTATGTTTCTTTTGAAATCACCGATGTCGAAATACGCCTGCATCTTGGGCGCACCCTGAATGACCACCTTGATTTCATCGCCCGCCTTCTTCGGCATATTTTTCGTATCCTGCGTGAGGAGGGTGATGACAGGCGGCCGGAGGGCTTCGGCTCTGGTTGGTACGGGGATTGTCTTCACCATGTCTCTGAAGAGGTCGTCGCAGGCGCGGAGCAATTGGATGTCCCTCAAATTCATGGCTGTAGCGATGACCGTCGCAATGATGCCTACGGGAGTCGTGGAAATGCCGCCCTCCTGAATGCGGGCGACGTGCTGGCCGCTCCAGAGAAAGTTGCCTGTCTTGGTATCATACATCTTGATCTCCGCCCCCACCGAGACGGAGGAATAAATAACTGCAAACAACTTGTCAAAATCCGAGATATTGCCGTAGATGACGGCATCCACACCGAGGATCTTGCCCAACTCCTGGGGAGACATCTTGTTGATGGCCTCCGCATCGTCGAGCCCGGCCTTCCTCAAAGTATTATCCACGACATAAGGTTTCATGCCTTTATACGGCAGGTAGCTCATGTGATTGTAAAATGCCTTGCGGACCTCCTCAGACCCTTTCTGGCTCTTTGCCAGATTGACGAAGGGAAGAACCGCAACAGTCTGGGGTTTGTACTTTTCCATGTAAGGGTCTACCTTGTACGTGCCCTTAAAGATATCTCTGATCTGAGGCGTGATGGCAGTTTCTTTCGTGGCGACTACGCAGCTCTGAAACATAACCATCAAAGGCAGAATTAGAATAATCAGTACGGACCGTCGCAATCCTTTTTTCATTTGATGCCTCCCCAATGGCATTTCAAGATATTAAACTTCTTTCCCCAAGAACCGTAGCCGGCACTAAAACCTGCTGCTTATGGCTACGGCTTCCCGCCCGGCGGCATGGAAGCTCCCTGAATATTCTCAATCAGAGATTCCGGATAACCTTTTGGTGCTACCTTAATAAATTTATATGGTATGGCAATAGGTTCTCTTCCGGTGGCAAGCGTACGATAGGTCAGCACCCATACATATCCGGTTGTCGTATCGACAAGATATGCCTTGTCATCATTGCCGGCTACAACCTGATATTTCATTGCTTCGCCTGCAAAGGATAATGTGTAGACGAAGATGAAGATGGCAGTGAAAAGAATCACCAATTTCTGCCTGACAGTACAACTATGCAATCCTGTTTCTTGCCGTAAGCGGGCTAACTGCTGTAACGCCATTGTAGATACCTCCTCACAACTTTAAAAAAATAGAGTTGTCTTTATCTTGAGATATGCATCTCATGATGAAGCAAGGACTGCGCGGCGACTATCTTCCGGTAATCGTCACTTCCTGGCTTGGTTCGCTCTCCAGACCGTCGTTATCGACGGCAGTCACAACATATGTCTTGCTCTTGCCTTTGGCCAATCCGGCCTCTGCAAAGCTGTTTGGCTTTACCGTATTAATCCTGTCCAGGCCATAGAAACGCTTCTCATAGACGGAGTAATAGGAAATATCGGACTCGCTTCCCCGTTGCCAGGTAAGTTCGACCTTCCCCTGGACGATATCGCCCGCGAGCCCTTCGGGTTTCTTGGGCTTCGGCTTTGTCTCTACGCTGATTGCCTCGGAGAAATCGCTCTGCAGCTCGTCTTTGTCCTCCGCCCGTATTTTATATTTGTATGTGTGTCCGTCTTTAAGTTCCTTATCCGCGTATCTGGTCTTGCCCTCCACTTTCGAGATCCGGGAAAATCCGTCTTCGGAACCTGTGCCGCGGAAGATCTGATACACGGCAATATCCTTCTCCGGGTTGGGAAGCCACGTAAGGGGCGCTTCTTTAACCTTCAGAGCCTCCCCCTTCAAGCCCGTGGGCTTCGACGGCCGCGGTTTTGTAGTGGCAGAAATTGTCTCAGAAATGTCGCTTTCCACATCAACCTTGTTGAAGGCAGCTATGGCATAATAATAAGTGCCGTCGTCCGCGAGTTTGTCGAAGTTTCCTCCGCCATGCGTATAACTGCTTATTGTACGGCCATCGATGCGCTTCAGCAGCAGGTACTTGCCCACCTTTTCTTTAGACCAGTAAAGGTTGTAGCCCTCGACTTCATCAAAGGGGCTCTCCTTCCATGTCAGTTCAACTTTCTTGACAAGTCCATTCTGCGCCTTGAGTCCCTGCGGGGTCGGCGGCTTGCCTTTCGTAACAGCCGCAACCGTCATGGACGGCGACGTTTCCGTATCCTGGATGTCAACTGCAGTTACCCGGTAAAAATATCGGGTCTTGTCTCCCAATCTGTCCTTATCTGCATAGTCTACTATTTTTCCGCCTCTTGTATCCGAGACATCAACTTTTTTTATCTTGGCAAAATCCTTGTTTTCCGCTGCACTCCTGTAGATCCAATATCCCTTTATGACCGGTGAATCTATGGGACCCCACGACAATCTTATCTCCCTGATCATATCCCCCTGGGCGGAGACGCTGCCTACAACCGGTATTGTCATGCCTTTTACACTGGAGGAAAAATCACTCTCCATGTTTTTCTCATTGTAGGCCGTCAAGCTATAGTAGCATTCTTCGCCGTCTCCGAGTCCTTTATCCAGATATGTTACTCTCGGCAGTTTATCGGCAGCTGTCGCGGAATCCGCGCCGCTTCCAAAATCCGTGCGCGCGAGATTGGCCACTTCCCGGTAAGGCCCCTGCTGCACCTTAGACCTGTATAGTTTATATCCTTTTAATCTTAATGGGTCTTCGCTCGCTACCGGACTGGGAGACCATGTCAGTTCTACACTTTTTACGTGGGCATCCGCCCTCAGAATAACAGGCGGATTCGGGGTCAAGGCTGTACCGGCAGAGATAGTGGATGAATAATCGCTCTTCATGCCCTTCGCACTGAAGGAGCGTATCTTATAGTAATAGAACGCACCTCTTTCCACATCCTGGTCAAGATACTCAGGTCTCTCCACCTGTGCAATCTTGCCGAAAGGTCCGGTTTCCGCAGCGCCGCGAAACACCTCATATCCGGATACAGTCATTCCCGGCGGGTCTTCCCAGTTCAGACGTACCCATTTGTTGCCCGACCGCTTTTGCACATTGACGGGCCCCTGTGCGGCAGTCTTTTCCCAATCCTTCTGTTTCGAGGCATAATTTGATATGGCAGAGATAATCGATGCACTCAGATTCTTGACCTCGCTGACGAGGCCTGCATCGCCGAGGGCCCTTGTCTGGTTCTCGAAAATGACCCGCTTTTGCTCAATATGGATTACCTTGGAGTTAAGGATGATGACTGTGTCCTTTTTCCCCACGCTGCCGACAACGATCATATTGAGGCCTAATCTCGAACCGATATTGGAGACGCTTTCCACGTTATCATTTTGTTGGAGGTCATTCAGGCTTAAGAAAGCCTCCAGCTCCTTGCGATCCAGCAATGCCAGAGATGGGTCACCGGCTAAATTATTTATGAGCAGATTCGTGACCATCGTATTGTAACCCGAGGCTTCGATATTGAGCGTGCCGTAATTAAAGACGGCAATCCTGACTTTCGGGAGTTCCGCAGAGAATGATATGGACGGAGATACAATTATCGATATCAGAAGAAACATGCATAAAATGCGGATCAATCTTTTCGCCATATCTTTCCTCATCTTTCCTCCAAACGCAGTTTCATACTTGATTCGGTATTTTTCAGCGAATCTTATCTCCCTTGAATCAATACATCGATCAGCTCCGCTGATTTCTGGGATATGGGTGTGGAGATACCCTTCGATTTCTCATCAAAAATGGCGTCTGTATATCTCTCAATGGCAAGATCGTTGTTCCGTCGTTTCAGCCTCTGCTGCTCGCCCTGGTTGAAATATTCGACTTCCAGGCTCTGATAATGTTTGAGGACGCTTTTCCCCATCTCGGAGATTTTTTCGTTAGTCAAATCATCGAGGACTTCCGGCTCTGTGGGAAGTTCCAAGGTTTTTTGTGGAATATTAGCCGCCGGCACGGCGTCCTGATACTTATCTTCCTTGAGCATTTTTCCGGACACCGTATTCGTGAAAATGTTTTCTCCCGTCGCCGTATCCACGAGCTTATAGGAAATCTCGATCATGGCGCTGATCCGGGTGACGCCCTGCCTGTAAGAGACGAATTGATAATTCTTCTTCTTGATCGTCCGGGGCGGGGCGGTTTTCAATTCCTCCTCCGTAGGTCTCTGGTGCATGATCAGCCAGTCCGAGAATTCCGGATTGCGCACTTCTTCTTCATCGAGGAGCACTTTAACCTGACTGGCGCTCGGGCTGTCCGTGGTCTTGGATGAGAAGTTGAGGACGTCCCCCATGATGAATGTGTCGATGCCTCTCATCTTGGCCGTCTGAACCGATTTAACGTCCACGATACCCGTCTGCCCTAACTGCATCTCCCTCAGGATGGACTGCAGGTTCTCCCTTTCGATTATGCGAAGGTCACCGCTGGCATTCTTGTGAAGATAGGTTATCAGTTTATTGGCGGCAATCTTCCCTGCGTCTTTATTATTGCTCGGGCTGCCGAAATCGAAGACGGCGATGGATTTCTTGATCCGCTTGTTGATAAGGTCTTTGGTTTCGAGTATCTTCTGAAAAAGGTCCGGGTAGTTTGGATTTATCCCTTCCACTTTCTGGAACCAAACCAGTGCATTGCCCCACAACTCGCGCTCACCGTATTTCTCCGCCCTTTCCATGAGCTTTGCAGAGATCTTGCTGACGAAACTCCTGTATGCAGCATCACCCGAGAAGGAAGGGGTGTAGGATTTAACAAGTTCGGCCTTTCTGACGGCGGCATACAGCTTTCCCTGATCGGCAAGCTTTACGGCCTCATCGAAGTAAATGCGTCCGACCTTCTCCTTCAGGGTATTCAGTTTGTTTGCGAGGGACTGGTCATCCGCTCTATATACCAGTGCCTTCTCATACATGGAAATGGCCTTTTCCCAGCTCTGAGCACGCTCAGCCTTTTCGGCAGCGGCAATATAATAGTCTGCGTTATCTTTAGACAACGCATCCTGGTAGAGCTTTTCCGCATCGTAGTAATTGGGATTTATATCAATGACGGCCTTGAATGCCTGGGCAGCCATCTTCCAATCTTCCTGTTTGCCCAATGTGACACCCTGCTGGTAGAAAAGTTTGGCGCCTTCCTGCTCTATCCTGGCCAGTCTTGCACCTGTATCCTCGTAGCCGGGAAAAATCTTGTTGACCTGCTTTAGTTTGGCCAGCGCCGCCATCCAGTCTTCTTTCTGCATATCCATCTCCGACTGACTGTAGAGCGACTTCACTTTCCCGTTTAAAGAGTTGATCTTTTCACGCAGATTATCATTAAAGCTCTTGATGTCCTTATTGTTAGGGTCCATGCTGTATGCAAGGGTGGCTTCCTTTGAAATCTGCTCGAGTGCGGGTATGCTGTCCTGAGACTGAGCCAGTGACGATTTCGCTTTTTCATAATGGATTCTCGCCGCCTCCTGCTTGGCTTTCACAAGAGCATCCTTGTATTCCTGATTGTCAGGACTCTCCTTCAGTGCGGTCTCAAAATAGCCAATCGCTTCGTCCCAGCGATTCTGCCTGCTGAGATCCTGGCCGGTCTTGTAACTCTCACTTACGACACAACCAGAAAGAAAAATGAAAATGAGCAAACCAAAAAAGCACATCCTATATTTCTTTATCTTCATCACGGCCTCCCTGACATTAGTATTCCCGGACGTATGCATATAATTACGGCAGCAATTTTGCCTCTATTTTGTTCTGCGTAATTCTCAGTATCTTTATTTTTCTGCTGCCGAGCGCAATTGCGGCCATATCATCAGCCACGCCCTGCGTATTCCCTTTAATTTCAACGTCCACTTCAACCTCGCCGTTGGCGTATGAGCGCTGGTGGAGTTGCCTGAAGCCCTTCAATTTCGCGGCCAGGAGTTCTTTAAAGCGTGAAAGATCACGATACGAGTTCAGACCCGATACCTCCAACTTTACCGTTGCCACATTTGTCAATTCCGAAGACCACCGCTCCAGTATCTCCTCCTTCATGCCGCGGGCCAGATCCTTTGCCGCATCTTCCACAGCGATTTTCATGTCGCCTTTCTTTGTCTTGCTGTCCGTCGCGATAACTTCTCCGGTATCGCCGTTTATAACCTTTCCCGAGACCGTAACATTATTGGAAGTCACTTCTATATCACCCATCTTCGGATCACTCATCTTGTATGACTTGGCTACCACTTCCACTTTGCAAAGGATCACGATCTCGGCCCCATAGTTCTGGGCGATCCTGGCAAGTTCCTTAGGGTCATTACCCGCAGTTTGCAGCCCTCCACGCGCCTTGCCTTTCCTCGCGGAATCAGCATCGACGACTTTAAAGCCATAAGAAAGAAAATACCTGGCCATGGCCGCTTCCGCCATGGCGTCCTTCTGCGCCTTCTCGCTGAATATCATTATCAGGCGGGGTTTAGACTTCCTCGCCATGATGAGGTCTACGGCAGTCATGCGGTCTTTCAATCTGCCGGCGCCGATATCGGCCTCAATTTCCACTCTGTAGTTATTGCCCTTCTTCCCTTCGGAAATTATTTCATAAGAATTTATGAACCCCTTTGATTCAGAAAGTATCTGATCCATTTTTACCTGAAAATTTTCGACCTCTGTGGCGCTGGTGATCATAACGCCCACCTTTTCTTCCACGGCATTCCGCTGGGCGTTATCAATGGCCTTATCCCTCGCAATATCAACCGCGTTGTCATAAATGGTAGCCATGCCGACCGCCCGGACCTTATCCTGGGCATGAGCTACGGGGAAAGAAAAAGTAAGAATTATGCCTGCCACACAGATGAAAATTAACAATCTTCTCATAGTAAGTCGTCCGTTTATTATTTTTTTAAGATATAGTGGAGAGGGATATAGCGTGTCTCTTGCTGCAATATCTCAGGGGTACAAAGATTTGCGCCTCTCAAAAACATGCATTTATGCCGCTGGTAGGAAGCGGAAAAGAATATACTGAAATAGCCATAGGGTGTCAAGATTATTTCAGGATTTTTTGTTGCAGAAGCCGTTACAGTGCCTGATTACAGCGTAGTCGGTCACTAACAATTTATTTTATTACTTTGCCGATATAGTCATCAACGGCAACCTGCCAATATCTCATGGTTTTTCCAGTGGATTGAGAAAATTTTCGGCAGTTGAGAACACTGTAATGCGGGCGCCGGGCCGGCCTTATTAGTTTGTCTGATTTTATGGGGTTTACGGTTACGCCGGTTATGCCGGCAAACTTTAATATTTTGTTGGCAAATTCATACCAACTGCAATTACCTCTGTTGGTTATATGAAATGTCCCGGTATGCTGACTCTCAATCAACAGTTGGACGGCGCCTGCCAGATCCCACGTGAACGTGGGGGACCCTATCTGGTCGTCAACTACTTCCAGATACTTCTCTGTTCTCGCCTTTTCCACAATTGTCTTGACAAAATTTTTCCCGTTTTTTCCGTAAAGCCACGCAGACCGTATGAGGAGGAAGTTGTCGGAAAATTGCTTCAAGTACTCTTCTCCTGCAAGCTTTGACTGGCCATAGACATTGATGGGATTGCATGCATCGTCTTCCACATAGGCTGTTTGTTTCTGCCCGTCAAAGACGTAGTCTGTGCTGAAGTGAACTATTTTTATGCCCCGCTCTCGGCATGATACTGCAATATTCTTCACTCCCTCCGCATTGACGGAGAAACATTTCTCTCTATTCGATTCGCAGCCGTCGACATTCGTATAGGCGGCGGCGTTGATAACGACATCGGGCTCGATTTCTGAAATGGCTTTTTCGCAAGCCCCGGAAGAGGCAATATCGATATCTTCTATATCCAGGCCGGCCACGTCATGAAAGGCAAAGAGCCTCAGAAAAAGATCGCTGCCCAGCATGCCCTTATGGCCCAATATGAGAATCTTCATCAGCCATACCCCTTAAATCAGTATTTCACTTCCTTCAAAAAAAGCCCGTGTGCAGGCGCCGTCTGACCTGCCCGCCTTCTGTCTCTTGTTTCCACGATGTTCATCAATTCGGCTCCGGACAGTTTCCCTCTTCCGACATCAACGAGTGTACCGATAATGTTCCTCACCATATATTTCAGGAAACCATCAGCCTCTATAAAAAATTTTGCCATGCCGCTGTTGTCCGTTACTATATCAACAGCCATCACAGTCCTTACATGATTCCTGATATCGCAATTTGCAGCGCAGAAGGAAGAAAAATTAAAAGTTCCTAAGAGAAGCTGAGCTGCCTCTTTCATCCTATTTAAATCAAGTGTATCGTGGATGAACCAGGCATAGTGTCTGCACAGAGCCGGACGGACAGTTCCAAGATATATCTGATACAGGTATATTTTACTCTTGACGTCATACCGTGCATGAAAAGATGCATCTGTCTCGACCAGTTCCTTGACCACAATATCCCACGGCAGAAGGCTATTTATCCCTTGAAGGAGACCTCTCGTATGTATATTTGAATTTGTCCTGAAATGTGCCACCTGACCCAAGGCATGAACACCCGCATCGGTTCGGCCTGAGCCTATAACCCTGATGTCTTCCTGGGTTATCGTACTGATGCCTTCTTCCAGAACTTCCTGGACGGTGAGCCCGTTCGCTTGGCGTTGCCATCCGTGATACCTTGTCCCGTCATACTCCAGGATCATTTTTATGTTGCGTGTCATATCTGCCGCGCGCTTTCCTCTGTTTGCCGTCTGTCTCCCGCAATAATCACCTTAAAACAAAAAGGGGGGTCTCATTGCCCCCCTTTCGTCGTTCCGATTCATGATCAGCTCGCGCTTTTCGCGCCGTCAAGCGCCTCAATTGCCGGAAGTAATTTGCCGGAAAGAAGCTCGAGAGACGCTCCGCCTCCTGTTGATATGTAGGTGATTCTATCGCTTTCTCCGGCCTTATGGATAGCGACATCCGTATCCCCTCCGCCGACGATAGTGACGGCATAGGAATTTGCAATGCTGTGCGCCAAAGCCGAAGTGCCTCTGCCGAAGGCGTCGATTTCAAACATCCCCATCGGCCCATTCCACACTATCGTTTTGGCGTTCCCGAGCACCTCGGTAAAGAGCGTTATCGTTGCGGGGCCTATGTCAAGGCCCTTCCATTTAGCGTTGATTTCCTGCACCGGGACAATCTTGGTTTCCGCATCGGCGCTCGCGTCCTCAGCGATGACACAGTCAACAGGAAGATAGAACTTTATGCCCAGTTTCTTGGCCGTCTCCATGACCTCCTTTGCTTTCGGCACGAGTTCCTCTTCAAAAATGGATTTGCCGATTTCATATCCCTGCGCTTTAAGGAAGGTGAAAGCCATGCCGCCGCCGATAATCATCTTGTCCACCTTTTCAATGAGGTGCAGGAGGGCCTCGAGTTTGCCTGACACTTTCGAACCTCCGATTATGGCGACAAATGGCCTCGCCGGATTATCCACGGCCTTCTTTAAATAATTCAATTCCTGCTTTATCAGGAAACCCGCCCCTGATTCCTTTGTGAACTTGATGATCCCCACATTTGATGCATGTTTTCTGTGGGCATTCCCGAAGGCATCATCAATATACACATCCCCGAGACTGGCGAGTTCTTTGGCAAATTCGTCGTCATTCTTTTCCTCTTCAGTGTGGAACCTCAGATTCTCAAGAAGGACTACACTTCCCGGGGTCATACCTGCCACCACTTTCTTGACCTCGTCGCCAATGCAGTCTTTTGCCAACATAACCTCCTTATTCAGGAGCCGCGATAACCTTTTCGCCACCGGGGCAAGACTGAACTCAGGAGAAATTTTTCCTTTGGGGCGTCCGAGATGAGACATAATTATCACTTTTGCTCCCTCATCGAGGGCATAATTAATCGTCGGAAGCGTCGCTCTTATTCTGATATCATCCGTTATGTTCAAAGTACTGTCCAAAGGAACATTATAGTCAAACCTGAATAAAACTTTTTTGTCCTTGAGATCGATCTCGTCAATAAATTTCATAGCGCCCCCTTTCTTCAGCGTCCAATCAGTTTAATATTTTTCTCTGGAAAAGGACGGCAATATATATCTCATTGACCCATTTTGGTCAAGATAGAAATCCGCTTTCCTCTCGCTTTCCGGCTCAATTTTCCTTCCCTCTGTGGAACGTTTTTCATTCACTGCCACATGGGCGAATACAACATATTTTGAAAATATTNNGCTTTCGGTGCAGATAGACGCTTGCAGCGCGGCTTATTCGGCGTCTTCCTCTATGGACCGATCAGCTTGATGAACTCCGGCAGCTCGGCGACGAAGTGACTGACCGTTGAAATCCGCAAATTTCCGGCATGCACGACTTCAGTCACATGAAGACAGGCATCAGTCGACAAGAATGAGGCAATAAAGGTTTTGTGTTTCCGTTTTTTCCCGGAGGGTCTGTATGAAGAAGCCGCTGTTCCTCGCCGTCTGGAAGACGTCGATTCCGCATGCTTCCATGGACGGTCTTGCCTTAGCCGGGAATCGGCAGGGGATTCCCTGGACTTTACCGCACTCCTTGCACAGTGCGCAGGGACCGGCCAGTATAGCAAAGGCCTTATAATAGCCGTCTTTGAAGAGGTCTCCTTCCATCGTCAGGAGCGTGTCGAAGAATTTCATGTTTTGCTCCCCCCGTTCTTTGGTCCTGGGGGCTTCTCGATGAAAGAGGATGGCACGTTGATAAGAGTCCAAGACCTCTCTTGTCTGGGCGTGCGTGGGTGAATGGGGGGGACAGCAGAAGCCTGCCCTGTACTGGCATCCGTATAGGCATTTCATCATGACCCAGGGGGCCGTTACAACGCTGCTCGGATGAATCTCTTTGGCGTGGGTCGCTCCGCCCTGAATGGCTTTTTCACAATATTTTTCCAGATCCGATCCTTTCATGCGGCTCTCCTTAATATGAATTGGTGATCTCGGTGGAGTCTAAACGGGAAGGGTGAAAATGTCAATTCATAGTTGAGAACTAATTCTTCAGGAAGTGAATTGACGCGCGCAGCCGTGTTCATCCTGCGCTCTGTATCGGAGACGGGAATGTCATGACATAGGAAAAGCCGGTGAAATCGGCCATCTGCTCCCACATGTCTGTCTTACGCAAAGTTCATTCTTCAATTTGCGAGCTCGCTGCAAGGGCTCCCTCATCCGAGTCATCAATTCTGATCAATTCGATGATAATAGCCAGCACGGGAAGGACATGAATGAATGAGCTCAGCGTAAAGCCGCTCATGAGCCCCAATAGCCACAAGACAAGCAGCACGGCTGTAGCCAACCGCAACATTTCTACCTCCTTCTGTAATCGTGAGATTCTCTCCGATTATAAATGGATCCAGGAAACCGTTTCATGCGACTCCCATCATCTCGTTTTTCTCATAATAGAAATAATCGAGTGATTATGGAGCGCAACAATATCTGGTTCTTACATACAGAACTATGCAGTGGTCCACAATAGGCAATATCCTGATTTGTGGCCGCTAAAAACCTGACTGCCGGCTTCCAATTTGATGATTAAGGGGAGGTGATTTTTGATAAGCACACGGATAACTGACACAAGCCGTCTTTTGGCCGCTAAGCGCAACATTCACAACGTTGTGTCTGTAAAGAATCAGGGTAGAAGATATGGATCAACTGTCAGGTGGCGATTTGCATTGCGCGCTCCAGCCGCCTCACGATTGATTCCTTACCGAGAATAGCAAAGACTTTTTCCAGTTCCGGTCCCGAGGTCCTGCCCGTTACTGCCGCCCTGATCGGGAGAAACAGATTTTTTGCCTTAAGGCCCGTCTTTCTCCTCACGGATCTGATGAGATCATGGTAGAAATCCTGCTCCGGAATGTTTCTCTGCGCCAACTCCTCGTGAAGCACTTTCACGGCGGCAGCGTCCTCTATGAGGATTGCTCTCGCCTCATCCGAAATTGAGTACCTGTCGTCAATAAAAATATCCAGGTACAGACCTACGTCGGCCAATGTCACGAGGTTGTCTCTGAGAGCCTCAACAACCTGATGAAGCCATCCGCGACTCATAAGATCAACGTCATATCCGGCCTCTCCGATAAACGGGAGGAGCAATTCCGTAAGCTCATCTACATCACAACGCCTGATGTATATTGCGTTTAGCCACTTTAGCTTGTCCTCATCGAAGATGGCGCCGCTCTTGCCGGCTCTCTCGAGAGAAAACATGTTGATGATCTCTTCCATGGAAGCAACTTCTTTCCCTTCCCCGACCGAACCTCCGAGAAGAGACAAATAGTTTAAGAGCGCGGGGGACAGGATTCCCCTGCTCCTGAATTCCCGGACCGTTACCGACCCATGGCGTTTGCTCAATTTTGTGCGGTCTTTTCCCAGAACGAGCGAATGGTGGGCAAACACAGGCGGTTCAAAATCAAGGGCCTTATAGAGAAGAATCTGAATCGCCGTGTTGGAGAGGTGGTCTTCGCCCCTGATGACATGGGTAATCTCCATAAGGTGATCGTCTACGACGGCGGCAAAGTTATACGAAGGGATGCGATTGGAACGGACTATGATAAAATCACCGATGGCATCACCCTCAAATTTCATTTCGCCCCGAATGAGATCGTTAAATTCAATACTACCTTTGTCCACACTGAAACGGAGTGCAGGTCTCCTGCCGCTCTCTTCCAGTGCTTCACGTTCCTTGTCCGTCAGTTTCCTGCACTTCCCCGTGTACCTCGGAGTCATCCTCATGGAACGGAGTGAGGCGCGTTCCGCCTCCAATTCTTCTTCCGTACAATAACAGGGGTAGACCTTGCCGGCGCTCAAAAGCTCTCTTATGTATTTATCGTAGATGTCAAGCCTCTTAAGCTGATGGTACGGCCCCAGCATGCCGCCTTTCTCCGGTCCTTCATCCCATTCCATAGAGAGCCACTTCAGATCTTCCCGGATGCTCTTTTCAAAAACAGGGGAAGTCCTTTCCTGGTCGGTGTCTTCTATCCGCAGGATAAAGTCCCCCCCATAGTGCTTGGCAAAGAGCCAGTTAAACAGGGCCGTTCTCGCATTCCCGACATGAAGGTCTCCCGTCGGCGATGGAGCAAATCTAACCCTCGGTCTATGTGATGTCATCTGCCGTCCTTTTCGATAACTGTGGCTACCGCAAAGGCGGCGACTCCTTCTCCACGTCCCAGGAACCCCAGCCCTTCATTGGTTTTCGCCTTGACATTAACTTTTCCGATCGGAATATTCAATGTATCGGCAATATTCAATTCCATATCATGAATGTAGTCCATCAATCTCGGCTCTTCCAGGATTACCGTAGTATCTATATTATTCACGGCAAAACCTTTCTCTCCTGCCTTAACACAAACCAGATGAAGTAATCTCAGACTCGATATGCCTTTATACGCAGGGTCGGTATCGGGAAAATATCTGCCGATGTCTCCGTCTCCTATGGCCCCGATTACGGCGTCGCATATGGCATGGACAAGCGCATCCGCATCTGAATGGCCGAGAAGCCCCTTATCATGAGGGATAACGACTCCCCCGAGGATAAGTTTTCTCCCCGGAACCAGCCGGTGACTATCATATCCGAACCCTATTCTCATTTTCGTCCTTTTCTCTGCAGCCGGTGTTACCGTCAGGCCATCATCCGGCGCAAACGGGTTCCTTAGGCCTTCACTTAGGGCAGCGCCCTATTTCTTGAGCCTTCTTGTGAGAATCTCCGCCAGCATGATATCGTCTTTGGTAGTGATCTTAATATTATCGTAGGAGCCGCGAATCATCATGACCTTGATGCCTATCCTTTCCACAAGAGAAGCATCATCCGTCCCATAGTAATTGTCTCTATATGCAGCTTCGTAGGCTTTTTTTATAACGTCCCTTTCAAAGGCCTGGGGCGTTTGCGTGAGCCACAGATGGTTACGGTCAAGCGTCGAAACAACAATCCCGTGGCGATCAACTGATTTGACAGTATCCTTAACGGGTACTCCCACCGTCACCGCTCGCGCCCTCGAAGCCTCCTGAATGGCCTCATGGACCAACTCTTCCGATATGAAAGGCCTGACACCGTCGTGAATGACGACGATATCATGATCGCCTCCCAAAGCATCAATGCCGTTTCGTACGGAATCCTGTCTTTCCTTGCCACCCGCCAATATGTTGCTGACCTTTGAAATCGCGTATCTCTCAACAATATGTTCGTGAGCATAGTCAATATCCGTCCCGGGTACAACGAGAAATATCTCATCTATTCCAGGCGATCTTTGAAATATTTTTAGGGTACGTGCCAGCACGGGAACACCGTCAAGCAAGAGATACTGCTTTGATACATTATTCTGCATCCGCTTGCTTGAACCCGCGGCAGGGATAATCGCCACTGTCTTCATGAGAAGGCTCACAATGGTATGTCTATGAATAGATCGAGGGATACTTCAGAACGCATTATGTTGATTTTTCAAGAAGCTCTTCGATACAAATAAAAAAGCCCGGCGACTTTGCAGTTCTCCGGGCTTCACCACGCCGCTATTGTTTCGCACTGAACCCGTAGGTTTTTTTGTCGTTGACGACCTCTTTCATCTCAGAAAATATCATTCTGCCCGCAGTAGTCTGCAACACGCTGGTTACGATAACTTCGACGGTTGAACCCTGGTATTTCTGAGCATGATCGACAATTATCATTGTTCCATCATCAAGATATGCCACCCCTTGACCGGGTTCCTTTCCTTCTTTGATCACCTTGACCGTCATTATTTCGCCCGGTAAGACTACGGGTTTCAGGGCATTTGCAAGCTCATTAACATTCAGGATCTTTATGCCTTGCAGTTCGGCAACCTTGTTTAAGTTAAAGTCATTGGTTATAATTCTCGCGTTTATTTTTTTTGCCATAGCCACGAGCTTCGCATCAACACCCTTGAGTTTTGGAAAATCCTGATCAACGACCTCGATATTGATGCCATTGCTTTTCTGCATCCGGTTTAAGATATCAAGCCCTCTCCTGCCGCGGGAGCGTTTCATGGAATCGGAAGAGTCTGCAATATACTGTAACTCATCCAGTACAAACCGGGGAACTATAAGCGTACCTTCGATAAAACCTGTATCGCATATATCCGCGATCCTGCCATCGATAATAACGCTCGTATCCAGAATCCCGTAATCCGGGCTCTCCTTTGTCTGGCTGAAACCGAACCAACTGAATTCTTCGATCTTCTTTGATCCGATGACGAGTCCGAGATACCCCATGATGCCTGTCAGAAGGGCATATATCCAAGGGGCTACCTGCTGCTTTTCCCAGGTAACTCCTACAAAATTGAGACCATAGGCAAGGAAAAAAGCTATAAAAAGACCTATGATCATGCCTACGACGCCGCCGAATATGACCCTGAGCGATACCTTTCTTATGGCCTGTTCGGCTCGTATGACACAAATGGCAATTAAAAATCCTGAAAATAATCCTATTAATGCTATGGGAAATCCATAATAGGTAAAGGCGATAAAATAACCACTAATTGAACAAGCAGCCATTAAAAGAATCTTTATGATCAATATGTTCACCTCCTTTCTTACCTAAATTACTTTTATACCGGCCCACTTGGCGTGATAATTCTCATTTTTTCAAAGAGCGGAATTGAACACTCCGACAGGCTTATTCCCTCATGCTCATTGAACAGTCAGGATTATTCTAAGGTCTTGCTCCACTTTGGTTTCTTCGGAGTTACTCGCAACTGATATTTCTTTGACTAAGAGGCTCTTGGCCGTGTCCATCATCTTCCTTTCACCAAAGGAGAGATTCTTATCAGACTTCAGAATAATCAGGTCTCTCAGTACTCTCGCAATCTCGAATACCGACCCCGTCTTGATCTTGTCCAGGTATTCTTTGTATCTCTTGTTCCACGTCTGCTTATCAATAGTAACGTCCTTATTTCTAAGGATTGCATATACTTTAGGAATTTCCTTTTCAGCGATTACCTCTCTTAACCCGATGGATTGTGCGCTATTGATGGGAATCATTATCTTCATGCCATTACTCATGATCTTCATGACATAAAACTTCTGTTTGCTGCCCATATATTCTTTGTGCTCGATAGCTTCGATAATTCCCACGCCTTGCGCCGGATAGACCGCCAAATCTCCCACTTTAAACATCTCATTCACCTGCTAATTATTTTGAAACTATTCCTTATATCACGCTTTTAGGCAATAGTCAAGACAACCATTATATGCGGGAAATCGTCATCATATGTATCCATTCATTATTTTTAGTAAATCATTATCGATCTGATCCCGGTCTTGTCTACTGTATCGATCGATTATGCTCTTTACCTTCTTGTACATGCTCTCATCGGAGAGATCAGTAAGCCCCCTGTAAGCGCCGATTCTCCTTCCAATCCTGTATACGAGCCTTTCATCCTCAGGTAGCGAAAAATATCCGTCAATGATTTCCAAAAGATGTTCTTGAGCCTCCGGAAGTTTCCCGTGCAGCTCTTCGAGGAGATTCAGGATATGATCACTGACTATGGAAGTTTCGATGCCCTGAAGACATTCTATGAATCTCCTTATCTCTTTCAGTATGTCCTCATCGCCTATGGGATTGAACTCACCCCTCTGCACCATTTCAAAAAGATCCGTTCCCGGAACAGCATGGAATGTCCTCAATCTGACGAAGTCCGGATTTATTTCATTGATGACGCGCGCCGTTTCCTCGGCGTGTTCTTTTGACCATCGATTCCCGCCGAGGCCCGGCATAACATATTCAGAGAGTGAAATGCCTGCCTCCTTAATGTTGCGCCCTCCCTCTATGTGCTCCGCAGCTGTGACGCCCTTCTTAATAAATTTTAGAAGGGGATCATATCCGCTTTCCATACCTATGTGAATTCGTGAAAGGCCGGCACTCTTCAGCATCTTGAATTCTTCCACGGTTTTCCTTGCTGCTGTTTTTGACCTGCAGTACGATGTAATCCTGTTCACAGATGGAAACTTATCTTTAATGAACGACAGTATCTCTGCAAGATCACCCGTTTTCATGATGATTGAATTCGCATCCTGTATGAAAACAGACTCTCCCCCGTAATAAAGCCAGCCAGCTATCGATCTTACAGCATCACTGTATTCCTCATCACGACCGTATATGAGATTCACTGTGCCCTTGCTGACACGCCCGCCCTCGCCGTGCTTCCACGAGAGTTCCCTTATTTGGTCCGCAATATCTTTTGCCTTCTGGATATCTGCCTTAATTTCGTCTACGCGTCTCAGTTCAAATTTTGTATCGCGATAGGTGTGGCAAAAGGCGCACTTATTCCACGGGCAGTTCCTTGTTGCCCGGATGAGGAGGCTTGTTGCCTCACTGGGCGGTCTTATCGGCCCCTGTTCGATGTCATGTCTCATCTCAGCCTCTTGGGTCCCTACGGACAGTGTCTGTCATTATATTTCTATTCCCAGGAATATCCGTAATTAACCATCCGAGCTTTTCAGTTCATTTTCTTTTGTATCTCTCATCCGGATATCAAAGCGCGGACGCATATCGACAGTGTAACTGCGCCTCAAAATCACGGAAGAAAAAATAGGGGGTTGCGTGCTTTGTTTTTATGTCGGATTTCAAAGTTTAAAAAAGCTTCGCCTTTTTTTTCTGCTTTACCGAGAAAGGCTATGCGACTGCCCTTTTTGACCTTATCGTCCACTCGCGCTATTCTGCCGCTCAAATTGGTATATACAGTGGCGTAACTGTCTTGATGCTTTATAATAATCGTTTCCCCGTAATCCTTCAACGAATTGGAAAAAATTACCGTCCCGTTCGCCGCAGCCACCACGGGCGCCCCTTCCTTTGCCGCTATGCTAATCCAATTATAATAGGTACCGTCGCGCTGAAAGCCAAACTTTGCCCGCACCCTACCCTTCACAGGCCATATGAAACGCTCCTTGTCGAACTTTATGTTGGCTGATTCTCCCCCGCCGTCCTTTTCCCTGACTTTTTGCTCGACCTTTCGTCCCATTTCCTCTCGCGGGGACGCACCGTCCGTTAGCGAGGTCCCTTCCTCTACACTCTTGGCCTTGATTTCTTTTGCTTCTTCTTTAGGCGCCACCCCGTTTTTGCTCCTCGAAGCGTCCCTCATTGATAATGCCTCAGCCGCGGCCGTTGTCTTATCACCCGGGCGCTCTCCTTTACGGGTCTTTGTTTCTGATGCCTTCCCTTCCTTTTTTGTGATCTTTTTTGCTGACTCCGTTTCTCTGACCGCAGCCATTACATCATCGATAATCTGGTCCGCGTCAGGGATAAACAGGATGGTGTCGGCCACGATCAGCTTCGGCTCAGTTATATTGTTCGCCTCAGCGAGTTCCTGGATATCCATATTGTAGGCATTGGCAATGCTCCAGAGGGTATCA
This sequence comes from Syntrophaceae bacterium, assembly GCA_003153775.1. Taxonomy (GTDB): domain Bacteria; phylum Desulfobacterota; class Syntrophia; order Syntrophales; family UBA2185; genus Fen-1135. The sequence continues at coordinate 25,501 of PMBI01000097.1, forward strand.
CCACTCTTAACTCGATAGTATATGCCTTTAGTTTTCACATTTCCGGTATAATGGCCGGTACATGCGTACAAGAGATTTACTAAGAGAAGGGGGATAATGATCAAGCGCCAGGACATTAGTATTAGCTGCATCAGTTTAAAACACTGCAAATGAACAATCTCGATTCTGACTGCACAGAAACAGTTGCTTCAGCCCATATATTTTCAAATAGTTTCGAAGCCGTCCGAATTACCATCCGTATTCCCCGATAAGATCCACAAACCGGCATCCACCCAGATCTTCTTTTTTCACATCGTTTACGTCGTCGGACAATCTGGTCAGTCTAATGAGTGCTTGAGAATGGCGGCCGCCAACAGGGATGACGAGTCTTCCTCCCACGCCGAGCTGCTCCACGAAGGTCTTGGGAATGTCCGGAGCACCGGCCGTGACAATAACGGCATCGAAGGGAGCCTCTTCCCGCCAGCCATATGTCCCATCCCCGACTCTGATTGCCACGTTAAAATAACTAAGCGATTCGAGAAGCTTCCTGGCAGCATTTGCCAGCGTGGCGACGCGATCGATGGAAAACACATGGTCCGCAAGTTCCGCCAGTATGGCAGTTTGATAGCCCGATCCCGTTCCGATTTCGAGAACCTTCTCCTTCCCCGTCAGTTCCATTGCTTCCGTCATCAGAGCCACGATATAGGGCTGAGAAATAGTCTGCCCCCCGTCTATAGGAAGTGGATTGTCATTGTATGCCTGGTCCCGCAGGGCCTCATTTACAAAGAGATGCCGGGGAACCGTTTCCATTGCCGCAAGTACGCGCGGATCCCTGATCCCCCTTGCCCTTATCTGTGATTCCACCATCTTCTTTCTTTGCTTTGAATAACGATCCATCATATGTCCCGAAACAGCGGTTTCCTCGGAGGAATGCTGTACCACTCATCTACCCAGTGATGACGACGCATGCCCATAGCCTCTCTCGTTACAATAAGGTAGTAATATCTCAACTTGGCATACTCTCTGGCACGGTTGAATTTAGCAATCTCCCGATTGATTTCACTCATCATATCTTGCTTTAAAGAGGCAACTTTTTTATCGCCGCCTCTCTCCTTATATTTCTCCGTCATGAAGTGGAAACGATTCAGCCGCTCATCGATACCCTGCTCTATATTTTTCATCTTATCAATAGCAGCTGCTAACTTCTCACCGGCCCGGCCGAGGACTTCGGCTCTTTCCTTCAGCATTTCCTCGCGCAGTATATTTTCCGGATCTTTTTCTCTGCCTATCTTCAGCACGGCCGACTTTTCCCATTATTTTATCTATTTAGTATATCATGGGAATACGCAATTTTCAATACAAAAGGCCTTTTCATGAAGGAATGACAAAGTTTCACTTTACAGTTTTTTGATATTTAGTTAAAAATTGAATACCGTCATGCGTCCCCGCACGAAACGATGCACTTTTGAATTTATGAAGAAACCTTTATTTACCAAGAGAGAAAAATCCACGGCACGTATCAGGTCTATAATGTCGTGTGCAGTTAGGAATGCGTACGGAAATGGCGCGGATGATGAGACATTCCCTCCCCTCGTTTTGTTTGATCGTAAAGGTCTGCCAGCGGGAAGATTGAAAAAAGAAGATGCCGTAATATACTATAACATCCGGGGGGAAAGGGAAGTAGAGCTTACCCAGAGCCTGACGGACGCAGGCTTTGACAAATTTCCGGTGGAGAACGACCTTGTTCTTCATTTTGCCACGATGATAGAATACCAGAAGGGTTTGAGCGTTCATGTTGCCTTTCCGCCGGAGGGCGCCATCGAAGACACCCTTAGCGAAGTCATTGCAAGGCATGACCTGAAACAGGCCAAGATCACGGAGTCTGAAAAGGCGAGTCACGTGGGCTTCTTCCTCAACGGAAAGAACTCAGAAATCATGGCGGGAGAAGAGAGGGTCATCGTTCCGTCTCGAAGAGATGTCATCCTCTTTGACGATGCTCCGGAGATGTCCATCTATACCGTCACGGAAAAAGCCAAGGAAAAAATTCGTGACCCTTCTTATGATTTTATTTTTGTAAACTTCCCCAATGTCGACGTGGTCGGCCATATAGAAAATGAAGAAGCCATCATTAAGGCGGTCGAAGCCGTGGATACATGCATGGGCGATATTATCGCCGAGGCTTCAAGAGAAGGGATGGTCGCCATCGTCAGTTCCGACCACGGTACTGTTGAGAAATGGCGCTACCCGGATGGCACCATCGACACGGGACACACAGACAGCCATGTCCCTTTCATACTCGCCCAAAATAATTATGACGTATCTCTCCGCGAGCAGGGAGAGCTTGCCGATATTGCCCCCACTGTTCTCGAGCTGATGGGTCTTCCCCCATCGCCATACATGACAGGGTGTTCGCTGATAAAGAAAACAGCCCGGCGATGCATCTGTCCATCCGGGGAAAAAATTCAACGGCTCCTGCTTTTGATTCTCGATGGCTGGGGCGAAAACAAAAGCAGCGAGGGAAATCTGATAGCCCGCGCCAACACCCCCGCCATGGACAGGCTCAAGGAAATATACCCTCATACGCTGCTTGCCGCCGCCGGTGCGGCTGTCGGCCTTCCCGAAGGCACGGTCGGCAACTCCGAGGCCGGACACCTCCACATCGGGTCGGGGAGAAGAATCCTGTCCGACAAGGTGAAAATCGATCAATCCATTGCCGACGGATCTTTCTTTCACAACGAGGCTTTTCTGCACGTGATACGTAACGCCATAGATAGAGGCAAGGCTCTTCACCTTATGGGCATCGTGTCATTTTTCAGTTCCCATGGGTCAATCAATCATCTTCTTGCCCTGATGGATATCGCGAAGCAGGAAGGAATAAGGGATGTCTTCATTCATGCCATGCTCGGCAGACGGGGAGAAATGCAGGAAAGCGGCGCCAAGTATATAGAAATGGTGGAACAGAAATGCCGGGAGCTTAGTCTCGGAAAGGTAGTCTCAGTCATTGGGAGGTATTGGTCCATGGACAGGGAGGAGAACTGGAGCAGGATTGAAAAGGCATATCGGATGCTCGTCTATGGGGAGGGAACGCCCGCCACCGAAAGGAGCTGAATCATGGAAGTGAGGATTAACAACTCGATATTAGCCCTCGTCGAAGGAAACATAACGCAAGAGGAAACAGACGCAATCGTCAATGCCGCCAATTCGAGACTCGCGGGCGGTGGAGGCGTAGACGGCGCCATACATCGGGCAGCCGGCCCTTCCATCATGCAGGAGTGTGGGAAGATCGGGAGATGTCCCACAGGACAGGCGGTTATCACCACTGCGGGAAATCTTAAGGCGAAATACGTCATCCACACAGTAGGGCCTGTCTACCAGGGTGGCGCAAAGGGCGAAGCTGCACTCTTGAGGAGCGCCCACCTGGAGAGTCTCAAGCTTGTCTCCGCAAAGAAACTCAAGAGCGTCGCCTTCCCGGCCATCAGTACCGGCGTCTATGGCTATCCTGTGGACGAAGCAGCGCAAATTGCCTTGAGAACAGTCATAGATTATCTCAAAGAGCACACGGATATTGGGCTGGTTCGTTTCGTTCTTTTTGGCCGCAAGACATACGAAATCTTTGCGGAGGAACTGAAAAAAATCACCAAGGCATAGGTCTTGGTGGAGTCATCCATTTTTGACCCTGTCGCGGAGCCATGCGGTCATAAGTTATGCGAAAAAGAGGCAAGCAAATAAATCTACAAAGACTCGGCAATGTCCTGGCGGGCATACTGAAAAAGCATAATATTTTTTTTGACTCTGAGGAACAGCGTCTCTTAGAAATCTGGCAAAAGGCTGTGGGGCCGCAGATTTCAGTCCAGACTCGCCCTGATAAGCTCAAGAGAAATACCCTCTTCGTCAAGGTTTCGTCTTCCGTCTGGATGCACCAGCTTCATATCCTAAAGCAGGATATTATCGAAAAGACCAACCAGCTCCTTGGGAAGGATCTGATAAAAAATATCCACTTTTCCATCGGTGATATCCCTTCGCCGATGACCGCACATCCACATGTTTCATCATTCTCACCAGACTCCTACGCCCTGAAGGATAAGGAAAAAAAATTGATCGAGAAGAGCGTTTCTTCTGTTGCAGACCCGGAATTGAAGGAAATCCTAAGAAGGGTGATGACGAAAAATATCATTCGGCGGAGGCTTTCGGGAAACAAGAAAGCTCTCTAAAGACGGCATTCATCGCTTCCGTATATTGGCCATTCTCGGAATATACTGTCAGGGGCGGTAGGATTTCTAGCTCCTCCCGCCCGTTTTTTACCCCTTCGACCAGGACGAACTCCCCGCGGGAAGAGTAATGTGAATGCACTATTCTCATCCTCTTGGGCTCCATACCGGCCGTTCTCATGGAAGAGAGGAGCCCTACCATCCTGGTCGCAGGATATATGATATAGACGCGCCCTGATTTTTTTAAGAGATATTGCGACGCTTTCAGAAAGTCACGCAGCGATCCTTTGATCTCGTGCCGTGCCACGGACTTCTCGGCATCGGGATTTAGTTTTCCGGAACTCACTTTTCTATAAGGAGGGTTGAGAATTGAAACATCAAAAGATTCCGGTTTAAAGAGGCTTTCGATTTTTCTGACATCTCCATGGCGAATACTAATCTTCACCTGAAGATCATTCAGCATGACGCTTCTTCTCGCCATGTCAACGAGTTCTTCCTGAATATCAACACCTACGGCTTGACAGCATTCTTTTCTCTGCGCTACGATGATGGCAATCACGCCGCTGCCGGTACCGAGATCGGCAATCAGGTCTCCTTTTTTCACACGGACGAAATGAGCCAAGAGAAGGGCATCGACAGAAAACCGGTACCCCTTCTCTTTTTGCAAGATCTTCACGCGCCTGTCAAGAAGTTCATCGACGGTTTCTCCCTTCTTTCTTAACATTGCAACGCGTGGAGCATTCTTTTTCATGTTGTAAGGAGATGAATAAATATGCCGCTGCGAAGTTTCGGTTCAAACCAGGTAGATTTTGGAGGCATGACTTTGCCGGCGTCTGACACGGCCATGAGTTGTTCCATACTTGTCGGGTATAGGGAAAAGGCAACGGCAAATTCGCCCGAATCGACCAGCCTCTCGAGCTCCTGCACCCCTCTTATGCCGCCTATATAATCGATTCTTTTGTCCGTACGGGGATTCTCTATCCCCAGGACAGGCTTCAAGAGATTTTCTTGAAGAATCGAGACATCAAGGATCTTAATAGCATCATTCTTATCATACGTATCATCCTTCGCATTTAGCCTGTACCACCTGCCCCGCAGATACATCCCGATTTCGTGGCAACGAGACGGTGACTTTAGGGAAAAGTTGTCGGACACAAGAAATCTTCCGCGAACCTGACGAAGAAATTCGCCGTCATCCAGACCGTTTAGATTTGTCACGGCCCGATTATAGCTCATGATCTTGAGTTGATTATGGGGAAACAGGACAGCCATCACATAATCATATGCTTGCTCTCTGCCGCTTCCGGGCTTTGCTTCTTTTTTCAGTCTCCGCACCGCTGCGGCTGCGGCAGCCCGGTGGTGGCCATCGGCTATGTAGAGGACGTGCACTTCAGCAAATGCCTTCTTTAATGCTGCAATATCTTTTTCCGCGCTTATAACCCATACGGTATGACAGATGCCATCATCAGAAATAAAATCATATTCGGGATCACTCTCAACTATTTTCTTGACCCTCCGGTCGATGAAATCCTGGGCTTTGTATGTCACAAATACAGGTCCTGTCTGGGCATCCACTGCCATGACATGCCTAATACGATCATGTTCCTTATCTGCCTTGGTAAGCTCATGTTTCCTGATCTCGCCTGATTCATATTCAGCGAGGCTAATCGCAGCAACAATGCCGTACTGGGCGCTTGAGCCGGCTTTCTGCCGGTATATATAAAAGCAATCCTTTTTTTCTTGAAACAGGATATTCCTCTCAATCAGCCCGTCAAGATTTGATTTTGCGATCTTATATTGACTTTCATCCTCTGCACCTGTCAAATCTTGCACATCGATTTCCGATTTCTCCACATGCAGAAAATTCAGGGGATTATCTTTGACAATCTCTCTTGCTTCTTCCACGCTCACCACATCGTAGGGGTAAGAGGCCACGGCCTTGACAAATTGTCTGTGCGGCCTCAGCGCCTTAAAGGGAATAACAACGGACATAACAGAATCTCCTCTTGCGAAATTTCTAACATACTGACAT
>PMBI01000061.1 GCA_003153775.1 Syntrophaceae bacterium
GTGAGACCGAATGCTGACGAGTAAGCCGAATAATTTAGATATACGTTTCGCTCATTTCTCGCAGCACGTTCTTTAATGAACTGTTACAGGATATTCATCCTGCATAGGTGTTGAAGAGACTTCTCCTCCACGTCGCGTGGTGAGTTGCTGTTCGATGTAGATACCACAAATATGAAATAAATTACAGAGTATAAATGTTCTTACTTGCCTGAAGGACATGGTATCCGCCCGTTAAGCGGGTGGCCTCAGATCGTCGAAGAGCCCTTCAGGCGAAGATCAGGAGAGTAAGGCATATTCGTCTTGAGGTTGACCGGTAAATTTGATAAGTATCTCCATGTTCTACTGTCTCGCAGCAAACGGCTGGGGTTTAGTGTCCAAGCCGCGTCTCTTGTAAATACTTCCGATATTAATGGGCAAGCCGTTATGCCCCGCTATTCACTTTTTTGCGCCTGGAAAGGAGAACCTTATGGGATTGGTTTATGAGAAGGATGGGCACATCGCAAAAGTAGGTCTGAATCGTCCCGAGGAAAGGAACGCCCTTGATCCCGAAATCCTGATGGATTTGCATCGTGCATGGACGGATGTCAATGCGGACGAGATGGTGCGCGTCGTTATTCTCTATTCATGCCTGCCGGATATCTTTTGCGCAGGTATGGATCTGAAGACGGCCATACCTGTGCTCACAAGAGCCAGGGAGCCTAGGAGCGAATCCGAGAGATGGCTGGTGCAGGTGGGACCGCATGTCGGGGAAGCTATGCTGAAGCCGAACATCGTGAAGAAGCCCGTAATTGCCGCCATCAATGGTTACTGTCTGACAGGAGGCTTTGAGATGGTCATGGGCGCCGATCTCCGCATCGCCTCGGAAAATGCAGTTTTTCAAATGAGAGAAGCGAGTCTCGGGATCATGCCGGTCGGCGGGTCGAACGTTTATCTGCCCCGGCAGCTGTCACCCTGCCGGTCCCTTGAAATCCTTCTGACCGCTGGCAACTTCCGCGCGAGAACTCTCCATGAATGGGGTTTCCTCAATCACGTGGTGCCACAGGAAGACCTGATGAAGAAAACTATGGAATTAGGGGACAGGATTGCGAGTAACGGTCCCCTTGCCGTTCAAGGCATAATTAGATGCTTCCGGGAATCGCAGGATATGTCATTTAGCGATGCCTTCAAAAGGGAACTGGAGATCGGTATGCCCGTATTCGGGAGTAAGGACGCACGTGAAGGCATTCTTGCCCAGAAGGAAAAGCGGAAACCGAATTTTCCGGGCCGATTTTAGAGATTTTGTTGAAGGTCCCGTCTGATCGTAAGATATACTATAGGGCCGTGAGTTCCTTATATCAGGGGAAATACCTGCCGTGAAAGAAGTATTGTTTTTTGCATCCGGTCTCATTTTGTTTTTATTTGGCATGAGAAAATTGAGCGCCGCAGTGCAGGAGCTTTTCACTTCGCGTATCAGGGAATATATCAGGTATTCGGTGAGAAGACCGGTTTATGGAGTCTTGACCGGCATAGTTACAACGATTCTCTTTCAGAGCAGCGGGGCAACGACACTCCTCACCGTGGGGATGGTGAGCGCAGGGTTGATGACCGTTTACCATTCCCTCGGCATTATCCTCGGCGCGGACATCGGCACTGTACTCACCGTTCAACTGGTCGTTTGGAAAGTTGCCGATATTTCTCCCCTTATTATTGTCTTGGGCGGCATTCTCTGGCTTACGGGAAAGGCAAGATGGAAGGATGCGGGCGAGGCCGTCTTCTATTTCGGCCTTTTGTTTTTTGGATTAAATCTGGTGGCGATGACCACAGCGCCATTAAAAGATAATGAGTCGGTGATCCGCTTTTTTCAGGAAACAAACAATCCGCTCTTGGGTCTTGGGATTGGTATTATTTTTGCGGGAATGGTACAAGCCTCCGTCATTCCCATCAGCATTCTCGCCATTCTGGCGCAACAGGACCTTATCACCATTGAAAACGCCCTGCCTGTTGTTTTCGGTGCTAATGTGGGGACCACCGTCACGGCCCTTATGGCAAGCGCAGTCTCGAACATCAGTGGCAAGAGAAGTGCTGTCTCCCACCTCTTCTTTAAATGTTTCGGCGCCGTTGCCTGCATGATCGCCCTTCCGTGGCTGATTGTCACTTTGAAAACCCTTTCTTCAAATGTGGCGCAGCAGATTGTCTTGGGTCATCTCTTCTTTAATCTTTCTATTGTCGTCTTCTTCATTTTTTTCCTTAAACCATTTGCCAGGTTGATTGAAAAGATCATACCCGGCCAAGAGGAAATCCTGCCGTTATGGCCGGAATTCCTTGATGACAGGTATCTTGTAGATTCCAAAGAGGCCCTGATGTGCGTAAGAAAAGAACTGCAACGGGAGATTGTCCTTGCACAAAAGATACTCACCGAGAGCCTGCAGTTGGTGACGGACTACAGGGAATGGAAGAGACAAAATATCATGTATGTCGAACTTGTTGTCGATGTCTTGCGGCGCGAGATCGTCAATTTCCTGCGCAAGATTTCCTGTCAGGAATTGTCACCGGCGTTGTCACGGAAACTTTTTACATATACCGCCATGGCAAACGACATTGAAAGGATCGGGGATCATGCCGTCATACTGGCGAAGCTGGCGAGCAATAAGTATCAGGCGGAGGTCAGTTTTACGGAAATGGGCAAGAAAGAACTGGGGGAAATTGCGGAGGAGGCCTCGGAAAACCTCCGCGATGCAGTGTCTCTAATCGGGGAGCGCGATGCGGAAAAGATAGCAAATATTGCCATGCGTGAGGAAGACATTGATATGAGCGTGAAGGAGGCACGGGAAAAACATCTCGTGAGATATTACGAGGGTATCTGTCAGGCGGAGGCCGGTCCCATCTTTATAGAAATGTTAATGCATCTGGAAAGAATCTCCGATCTTTGTCAGAATGTCGCGGAATATGTCGACGAGCTTAAAGATTCTTGATCATTTATTCGCGGCAGGGTCGTCAACATTTCTTCTAAACATCTGCTTTCGGTCTTGACAATTAGATTTTGCACTAATAGACTTTAATAAGACATCATAATGAAATTAAACTAAAGGGTCTGGACTTTCAATAAGGAGATTGATTATGAATGAACGATTGAATGCACTACAGGTGGCGCTCAACAACGAGATGAAGGAACACGAGTTCTATATTAAGAATGCCCAGAGGACCAAGAATCCGGTGGGTAAGGCCATGTTTGAGCAGATAGGCAGCGAAGAACTGGAGCACTACGAAAGACTCAAAGAGTTGCATGCGAACTGGGAAAAGGATAAGAAGTGGCCCGAAACTGTTCCCCTCAAAGTTAAAGATACGGTTATTAAGAGTGTCTTGAAGGATGCCGCGCAGAAGGCGCCCAAGACGATCAAAGGCGATACCGATGACCTCAAAGCCCTCCGCGTAGCCATAGAATTTGAGGGCAAAGGAACGGAGTACTATGCCAATCTCCGTGAAAAGGTATCCGACCCGAAGGAAAAGGCGTTTTTTAATCTTCTCGCAAATATTGAACACGAGCACTACGTGTCTCTCAAGGAAACGGAGGAATTCCTGACCGATCCTGTTTCCTGGTTCAGAAAGAAGGAGAACACGGGTTTGGATGGCGCCTAATTAGCAAGGGGCATTCATCTTCCGTCTGTTTTCCCGCTAAGAAGAATATAGAAAGGGATCTGCATGAATTTGATGTTCATAGAGATCCCTTTTTTCATGCCGGTCACTCCTCCGTTGACCTGCTTTTTTTCCTGAATATAATCCTGATCGGCGATTGATCAAACCCGAATGTCTCTCTGATCCGGTTGGTCAGATAGCGCCTGTACGAAAAATGAATGGCACGCGGCTCACGGACAAAAAAAACAAATGTGGGCGGTGCGCAGGATACCTGGGTTGCATAACTGAAAGTATTTGCCCTGTTTTGATGACGGGATGGAGGGTTTGATGCGAGTACTTCCCTGACAAGTCGATTGATCTCGGCGGTACTCACCCGTTTTGCATACTGGGCCAGGACAGTCTCGATGACATCAAATATCTTGGACACCCTCTGCCCGGTGAGGGCTGACACAAAGACGATTGGCGCATAATCCATGAACTTGGCTGTGTCTTTGATGTCTCTGACATAGTTTCCCAGCGTAGAGTTGTCCTTATCTATAACGTCCCACTTGTTCACAACGATGATGCTGGCAATCCATTTTTCTACGGTTAACCCCGCGATCTTGGCATCCTGTTCGGTCATTCCCTCCCCGGCATCGATGACGAGCAAAGCTATGTCACAGCGGTTTATGGCCTTGAGGGCCTGGACAATGCTATATTTCTCAAGGACATGACTGACCCTGCTTTTTCGCCTGATGCCCGCGGTGTCAACAAGCAGATATTTCTTGCCGTTCAATTCGAAGGGCGTATCTATGGCGTCTCTCGTAGTGCCCGGTATGGGGTTGACGATTGTTCTTTCGTATCCCAGGATTTTATTAACGAGCGAGGACTTTCCGACATTCGGTTTTCCGATCACCGCTATCTTGATCGGCCTTTCCCCCGCGGGTAATTCCTGAGCGGGGGGTGTGAGATGCAAAGCCACATCCTCCATGAGTTCGTGAATACCGAGTCCGTGCTGAGCGGAGAGGCTGTAAAGCATTTCAGTTCCCAGTTCATAAAATTCATAAGTCTGGGTATCCTGCTTGGGACCATCTATTTTATTGACGACAAAGAAGACCGGTTTTTCAACTCCTCTGAGGATATTCGTGATTTCCCTGTCTGACGGGGTCAATCCCTCCCTGCCATCCATGAGGAAGATAATGATGTCTGCCTCCTCCATGGCCAGACGCGCCTGCTCTCTCATCTGTACCAGCATTGTTTCCGCGGATGTCGGCTCAAATCCCCCGGTGTCGATAAGGATAAAATCCTTGCCATACCATGTGGCATCCGCATAGTTACGGTCTCTCGTAGCGCCGGGTTCATCGATGACTATAGCCTTGTTCTTCTGAGACAGGCGGTTGAAAAGCGTCGACTTGCCTACGTTGGGCCTGCCGATGATAGCGATTACGGGTTTCACCTGGCCGTTACCTCACAACTTACCGTCTTCATTTTTTTTCCGCATACCCGAATTCTCTGAGCATTCCAGCATCGTGGGTCCAGTCTTTTGTTACCCTAACGAACAACTCCAGGTATATCCTGGCGGCAAAGAATCTCTCCATGTCCTGTCTTGCCCGTTTGCCTATTTCCTTGAGCATGGAACCTTTCTTGCCGATTACAATGCCCTTTTGCGAATCTTTCGCCACATTGATCGTCGCCTGGATGACCAGCAGATTCTTATCTTCATCTTCTTTAAACGAATCCACAACGACGGCCGTTGCATAAGGTATTTCCTGATGCGTCAGCATAATAATCTTTTCCCTGATGATCTCTGCTGCGATAAAACGCTCGGTCCTGTCTGTCATCATATCATCGGGGAAGTAGCGCGGACCTTCGGGCAGAAGCCTCCATACTTGTTCCATCAGAGCGGCAAGCCCGTCACCGGTAAGGGCGGAGATGGGGACAATCTCGGAAAAAGAAAAGAGATGCTGGAACCGGTCTATAACGGGGAGGATATTTTTCTTCTGCACAATGTCGATCTTATTGATAAGCAGTATGACGGGCAGTCCGGTGTTCCGGAGGGATTCAATGATGAGCTCATCATCCCTGTGAACGCCTTCCGCGGCCTCCACGACCAGCAGGATAATATCGGCGCTTCTGAAGGCATCCTTAGCTGCCGTCACCATGAATTCGTTTAACGGTGTCGTCGCCCTGTGAATGCCCGGCGTGTCGACGAATATCAATTGCCCGTTTTCAACATTTTTGATACCCGTGATCCTGTTTCTCGTAGTCTGCGGCTTGGGGCTGGTTATGGCTATTTTTTCGCCTATGATCTTGTTCAGAAGCGTTGACTTTCCCACATTCGGTCTGCCAATGATGCCTATAAAACCGGACTTGAACATATGCACTTTCTCTCTCTGCAGTTAGTCTTTATACCGCCCATTCGTTGTAAACTGCCGTCTCAAACAATGATCACCTTAATGACGACACCTTTCTGTCATTGATTTCCTGCCGTCTGCGAGCATGGCAAGCGTCCCTCTTTCCTGGACAGGGTCAACTGATACGTCTATTTTTGTGAGGCCGAATGTCTCTTTCAGCGTTTGCATGTTTTTATTCTTGCGGCCGAGGAAGCATGAGACATCTTTGGGAGAGAGCGAAAAAATAACTTCTTGTCCGCTTATCTCCCGGTCAGTAAGCATTGCAGACGCCATATCGAAAAACATGGATTCCTCAACGAGTGAACGGAATGCGGGATGATAGGGGCCGGCGACTATGCTGCCCTCTATCTCCATTTCCCGCGTTGTCTGCAAGCCGACACGGATGACAGCGATGCCTGCTTGTTCGAATTTTCTCAGAGCGTACTTGCACATCTCAATGGCGCGGGGCATGCTGAGTGGCTGATAAGTTCCGTTTAAGAAAAGTTCTGCCAGGCCTGTATCCTCCAAGACTATGGTGGGATGAATTCTGACCATATCCGGCTTGAGGGCGACAGTCTCCCCAATTGTATATTCAAATCCCGACTGACTGTCTCCCGGAAGACCTGCCATCAGGTGTATCCCCGTCTTGAACCCCCGTTCCTTCAGCATCCCCATGGCGGCAGAAACATCCGACGCTCCATGCCCTCTGTTGGAGAGCTGAAGCACTTCATCCACCATGGATTGCGCGCCGATTTCAACAGTCGTTACACCGCATCGCTTCATCACGCCCAGGCTTTCGCCGTCTATGCTGTCCGGTCTTGTAGAGATCCTCACGCCTTGCACCAATCCTTTTTCAATGAACGGACTGGCAAGACCCAGGAGCTCAGCCTGGTAGTCTTTCGCCATGCCCGTAAAATTGCCGCCATAAAATGCGATCTCAGCGCCATTCCCCTTTCTCTTTGGGTGATTGAGATATTCTTGAACCGTTCTCCGGAAAGTCTCTTCTGTAATCTTCCCAGAGAAATCTCCCGCAGTCTTATGAACGTTGCAGTAGATGCAGCGGTTGGGACAGCCTTGATAAATGATAAAAAAAGGGATAATCATCTGTGCCATATTACTATTCAGTCGAATTCGCCATTCAGGGGAGAGGCAGTATCCTGCAGTTTTGCAAACTCTTCTAATGCCCCTCGGGCCGCCTGCTGTTCCGCTTCCTTCTTGCTTTTGCCGGTGCCTGTGGTCGTGATCATGCCTGCGATAGTAAGATTTATTTCAAAAACTTTATCGTGGTCGGGCCCGGTTTCATTAACCAGTATGTATCTCGGCGTCTCTTTAAAGCGGCTCTGACAGATTTCCTGGAGCGCCGTTTTATAATCTTTATAGATAACGCTTTTAATCCCTTCCTCAGCCAGGGGCGCAAAGATGTTTTCCAAGAATTTATACGTTTTCTCAAATCCGCAATCGAGATATACAGCGGCCGCAACCGCTTCGAAGGTATTCGAAAGAAGGGATGTCTTGGTCCTGCCCCCTGAACCTTCTTCTCCCCTTCCGAGGAGGAGGTAATCTCCGATGTGAAGCCTCCGGGCAATACCGGCCAGCGATTGTTCGTTCACAACATAGGCCCTGAGTTTGGAGAGCTGACCCTCGGCATAGCCGGGGAATCTCCTGATCAACAGATCGCTGAGGCAAAGCCCGATAACGGCGTCCCCCAGAAATTCGAGCCTCTCATTGTCTTTGCAGGAGAGCGCCGGGTTCTCGTTAACAAAAGAGCGGTGTATCAATGCATTATCAAGCAGATCGATGTTGCTGAAGCTGTAGCCGAGCAGTTGCTGAAAATTCCTGAGATTTACGGACCTTTCACCGGTCATCAGTTGTAATCCTTCCGCACAGTTTGCCATCGAGAGAATAAACCGGTATCACGTTTAGGACGTGATTTACCAGAGAAGAGTTGCCATTCTCTACAACGACGGGGATGTAGTTGTCGGAAAATCCTTTCATGAGGCCCGTATCTTTGTCTTTTTTGTTTTCAATAAGTACGCTCAGCTTTTTCCCCACAAACCTGCGGGCAAAGGAATTTCTTTTTTCCCGCCCCAGTTTCCTCAATATCTCACTGCGCCTCTTCTTGACTCTTTCATCAACCTTGCCGGGGAGACCCGACGCGACCGTGCCCGGACGCTCTGAATAAGGGAACACATGGAGGTAGGCAATGGGGAGTTCTGCAATCAGGCGGAGTGTTCTATCAAACTCCTTCTCCCCTTCACCGGGAAACCCCACCATAACATCGAGACCGAGGGCAATATCAGGAATAGCCTGCGCGATTATCTCGAGGCGATTCTTAAAAAATGCCGCGTCGTAATTCCTTTTCATAGCGGAAAGAATCATGTCATCACCGCTCTGGAGAGGAATATGCAGGTGTTTGCATAACGTGGTCCCTTCCGCTATAAGCCGTATCATGTCATCTGATATTTCCGTGATTTCTATGGAACTCAGACGCAATCTCCCCACCAATCTGTTTTTATCTACATATTGCATTATCTCGCAGAGGTTTGACGGGTGCGCCAAGTCCTGACCATAGACTCCGAGATGAATGCCGGTGAGGACTATCTCTCTGTAATCTGACCCGGCAAGAGTTTCAATTTCTTTCAAAGCATCCATATATGGAAGACTCCTGCTTTGACCCCTCGCGTAAGGAACGATGCAGTAGCTGCAGAAACTGTTGCAGCCATCCTGGATCTTGAGGAAAGCCCGCGTGTGGCCGGCGAACGTTGAAGGGTTGAGACCGGAGAATTTCCCGGCCTTGCGGATGTCGCTTACGTGTAATTGAGGGTCTCTACTTACCAGGCGCTCCATGAGCCGGGGGATATGATCCTTTTCTACATTTCCTGCGACGATGGTTACACCGGGAATTCCGGCAAGATCATGAGGTGCAACCTGGGCGTAGCAGCCTGTAACAATAATGCATGCGCCAGGGTTTGTCCTGATGGCTCTTCTGATAAGGTTTCGCGACTGGTAATCTGTCCGGCCCGTGACAGTGCATGTGTTGATTATATAACAATCAGCCTTCGCAGTAAACGGTACAGACACATAGATGCTCTTGTCGAGCATCTCCAGGATGCCCGCAGATTCATACTGGTTGACCTTGCAACCCAAGGTTGATATGGCCACTTTAATCAATTCCAATACCTTTCTTTATGCAGCGTCGTCGAATTTAAGCTTCCGTGCACTATTTGTCAAGACTAAAGGATTACTGGATTTTTGTCGATAAATAGAATAGACTGAGTATGTCTTCCTGATGGAGGTTCAACTATGAACAGCTTTATAGATTACGTGACTGCCCATCAATTTACCGCCGGGGTATGCATCTTTGTCGCCATACTCATCATCTATTTTCTCTTTAAGAGACTCATTAAGCTTGCTTTGTTCCTCATTTTGATAATCATAGTGGTGACTGGATATGCATACTTCAAGGAGTCCGATAGTATGCCGAAAAGCATACACGGCGCCCTGCAGAAGGCCAAGGAAGAAACCCGCATGGTAGTGGAAAAGGGCAGGGGCGTATATGACAGCGTGATGGCGATATTCGAAGAGCGCAGAAAACCCGTGACTGACTACATTGATAAGATTACGGAACAGGATAAAGAAGCCTACAAGAAGAAAAAGCCCTCTCCGGCGGATGAAATTCGCTGAATCGGGGATAAAAGGATAGTCAGAATTAGAGCTTCACAAAACGACCCCGTTCAGAAGATGTTAACCTCCATGGCCCTCGGGGGACAGGCCAAAACACACAATTCACATCCATTGCACTTTTCCGGATCGAAGATGACTTTCATAGATTTTTTCTCGAGAGAGAGAGCGTCGGTCGGACAGAAGGCGGTGCAGGCGCCGCAATGCACACACTTATCCATATTCTGGCTCACATTTTTCGAAACGGGTTCGACCTTGAGACCCCGTTCTTTGAGAAAACGGATGCCCTGATCAAAATTTTCCTTCAAACCGCTTAGCTCAACGACAATGATCCCCTCCCTCCTGGGAAGGATCTGGGCCTTGAGGATGTTGAATTCGAGATCGTGTTTTTTCACAAGCTGGCATATTATAGGCTGGTCCACATTGTCCGCTGCATATCTGATGACTACTTTCTTTCTATACATACCTTTTCATTGAACTCCCATCTTTTGACAGATGTTAAGAGAATGCCGAAATCTTGTCAAGGGATTAGTTGTCCGTTGCGATACCCACATGTCTGAAACTGCTTATGAAGTTTCCAGAAGGTCATCCCAATTCAGGAGGCTGAAATTTCTGTGGAGAGAATGGTCATCATCAACGAGATGGTATTCGAGGTTTGCGAAGACCGTCCGTGCGATACCATGAACGGAGGATGGGGAAACCACATCATCAGCTCCGCCGTGGTAAATGACGACAGGTAGCACGAGCTGCCTGCCCATGTATGGCTCAAATTCAAGTAGATCAAGGGCGGGGGCCAGGAGAATGATCTTCTTGACGCTCTTTTCATTATTGAAGGCATACACTGCGGCCATCAATCCGCCGTAGCTCGAGCCTACCAGTACCAGAGGCGCTTTGCCTGAGAGTATCTCATTCAACTTTTCCATTCTATCCTTGAAGGCACCCACAAAATCTTCAATGATCATATCAGGGTATTTATCCCTGAAAAATACGCCCTTCGTTCCCATGCCGGAGCTTTCCAGCCCGTGGATAAACACTCTCGTCGGCTTCATGTAAATCCCGCTGTCCATCATTTCTTCATTTCGAGTTCCGGAGCGATGTGCCAATGGTGCTTTTGAATTGATTTCAATATGTCAGTATGT
>PMBI01000067.1:0-491 GCA_003153775.1 Syntrophaceae bacterium
ACGAGGTCCAGCGTCCGCTTCCATGCGGGCAGCGGCTTATATAGAAATGCCTCGTGATCTGCCGTGTCCCGCCTCACCGCCATTTCGCCCGGCAAACGGTCCACAGGGGGAGGCCCTGCCATAGGTTCGGGCGCCGGCGGTTCTGCCGGAGCGACCGGGTCCGGCTCGAGGGAAGAGCCCAACCGCTGGCTTGAGAACCAGCTCTCCGGATAGGTGTAGACGCGAAAAATTTCGTTGCTCGCAGGCACGGACATGGCCGTGCAGATGTTCTCGGCAATGCGTTGCGCGTCTTGCTGGCTCGCGTAGGGGAGGATCGTCCCCAGGAGCTGGTCATCGTACCAGCCAAGTTCGTCGGTGTCTCTAAGCCGGGTGCGCAGTGTCATCAGCATCTGTCGCTGCACCGAAATACCGGGCGGCAGATTGGCCATCTTGAAGATGACGAGCGAGAAGACGTTGCCGTTCCGGTCGGCGCGGCCCCGCTCGCGTGCAAT
>PMBI01000067.1:617-5300 GCA_003153775.1 Syntrophaceae bacterium
ATTTGACTACGGCGGTACCAGCCGAGTTCATCCGTGTTGCGGAAGCGGTGGTGGATCGTGCGAACGACACTACGGATCAGGGCGCTGTTCTCATCTCGCGTATCCACCTCAAATACGGCAAGAGAGAAGCGGCCATGATAGCGATCGGCCCATTCACATTCGCGGTCGATGATTTCCTGGAATTCGTGAGGTGAGTAGATGACGCTAATGGCGGAGCGTCCCCGAAACTGCCGGGACAGGTAACGGTTGACCCCGGTTTCCAGCGCAAGTGCCTTGTCCATGGCTCTCTTCTCCCTTGTGCGGAGTAAAGCGGTTTCTCCCGATACGATGGGTTGATCTTTGTTATATCCGATTGCCGCCTGTTTTTGAGGCGTGGGCTCATTCTTCAACCCAATATCTGTCGGCGGTGCTGCCATTGAGGATAACCTTTCGATTTCTTCAGAGCCTGCATATCATAATTATGAAAAGATGTGTATCAATGATTTTCTGATCAAGCACGAATCTAATTTCTTCTTGACAAGTGCAAATATTTTATTTAGAAAGAGTTAATGACTGATCAGTCAGTCATAATTCATCCTCTTCTCCAAGGGTCCATCTGTGATCAAAGAACGGGAGGGTTTCAATGGCAGATAAAGAAACACCCAAGCGGGCAATCATCCTGAACGCGGCCATCAAGGTCTTCGCCGAGAAGGGGTATCACTCGTGTCGGACCCTCGACATTTCCAAGGCGGCGGAGGTGGCTTACGCTTCACTGTATCAATATTTTAAAAGCAAGGATGATATTCTGTTGTCTATCTTCCGGGACAATTGGAATTTTCTTCTCCGGAGAATGGAGAAAATAAAGCAGTCGGATGATTCTCCTATTGACAAACTCATGGGCATTTTTGACTTCATCTTCCGGAGTTATACGCAAAATCCGGATATGATGAAAGTCATTATCATGGATGTTCCCAGATTGGATCAGTTTTACAGTCCGGAGAACTGGAAGCTGTACAATCGCTTCTTCATGGGTCTGGCCGATATTTTCCAGGAAGGTCAGGAAAAAGGCATCTTTCGCAAGGACATCTCCCCCATTATTGCATCATATGTCATCTACGGGGCTGTGGACACCACGATCCGCCAGTATGTTTACAACCCCGAATTCAACCATGACAACTTTCCCATAGAAGCGGCCAGGAATGAGATCATGAGACTTCTGATTCCGGGTTATTTGAGCAAGGAAAGAACCGCGAAGGCGGTAAAACGAACGAGAAAGGGAGCCTGAACATGGGACAGAATCATTACAAGCGTGACGATCGGGACGTGCAGTTTGTTCTGAAGGAGCAGTTGGGGATCCGGAAGCTCCTCGAATATGAGGTATACAAGGATTTCACGATCGAGGATTTTGACATGATTCTGGATCAGGCTGCGAAAATCGCTGCAAACGATGTGGCGCCGACCTTTCAGGACGGAGACCGGGAAGGCTGCCGGTTCGACAGCGGCAAGGTCTTGGTTCCGAAGTCCTTCCACCGCTGCTGGGGTGTCTTCAAGGAGGGGGGATGGTTTGCCCTCCATGCGGGACCGGAATACGGCGGGCAGGGGCTTCCCCTGATCATCACCGAGGCGGCCATGGAATTCATCATGAGCGCCAACTTCGCCTTCTGCTGCTATTCCGGCATGGGCGCCGGCAACGGCGGCATGATCGAACGCTACGGGACGGATGCCCAGCGAAGGATGTTTGTGGGAAAGATGTACGACGGAACCTGGAGCGGCAGCATGTGCCTCACGGAGCCTGCCGTGGGCTCGGATGCCCACATGGTTTCGGCGAAGGCCGTTCCGGAGGGCGAATACTACCGGATCCAGGGAACTAAGATCTTCATCACCTCCGGGGAGCATGACCTGGTGGAGAACATTGTTCACCTGGTCATCGCCCGGATCGAGGGAGCTCCTGCGGGGGCGAAGGGGGTCTCCCTCTTTGCGGTGCCGAAGATCTGGGTAAATGAAGACGGGAGTCTTGGCGAGCCGAACGATGTGGCCTGCATCGGGACCGAGCATAAGATGGGTCTGAACGGATCCGCCACCTGCGTGATGAACTTCGGCGAGAACGGGGGATGCCGGGGTCATCTGATCGGTCAGGCGGGGATGGGCTTGGCCTATATGTTCGACATGGTGAACATTGCCCGGATGGCCGTTGGACTGGAGTCTGTGGCGTTTGGAGCGAATATTTACGCCAACTGCCTGGCCTACGCGAAAGAACGCATCCAGGGGGTCCCCTTCGGCAAGAAGGGGGAACGGGTCAGGATTGTGGAGCATGCGGATGTGCGCCGGATGCTCATGAACCTGAAGGCCTTGACAGAAGGAATGCGGGCGTTGGTTTACCGGGCGTACTTCCTCGAGGACATCGCAAAGGCGTCCCCTTCGGAAGAGGAGCGGAAGGAGGCCCAGGGTCGGATGGAGCTGTTGACGCCCTTGGTCAAGGCTTACTGTTCCGACCGAATATTCGAAATGGGCCGGGAGGGGATCCAGATCCTCGGGGGGTACGGATTCACCAAGGAGTACCCCGTGGAGCAGTATACCCGGGATTGCAAGATATTCTCAATTTGGGATGGAACGAACTACATCCAATCGGTGGACCTGATCGGACGCAAGCTGAACATGGCGGGCGGGAGGGTCTTCCGGGAGTGGATTGAGGAGGTGCAGTCGTTTACGGAGGCCAACCGGGAGAACGAAGTCTTCTCGCGGGAGATGGGCCTTCTGAAGGAGGCATTGGAGGCCATCGTGGAACTGAGCATGGTTTACGGTCGCTACTTCACGGAGGGGAAACTGGATCTGATTCCCCTGACGTCGACGCGCTTCTTGGACTGCATGGCGGAGGTAGCCGTCGCGCATCTGCTCCTGGATCAGGGCCTGATCGCTGTCGGTAAACTGGGCAGCGGGATCTGCAGCGAGGTGGATGCCCGTTTCTACAAGGGCAAGGTGGAAACGGTGCGCCATTATGTCTGGAACTTCCTTCCTCAGGTATTTGGCCGGGCGAGGATCATCAAGATGGAAGACACCTCTGCCATCGATATTGAGGAAGAATGTCTTTAGCAAACAACAAGGGCCTTGCCGGACGGAAGGCCCCGGCTATGAAATCCATTTTTTTGGCATTCCCCGATGATCTTGACCAAAACCCTTTTCTTTCTTCTCCCGTCAAATTCACCATAAAAGATTTGCTCCCAAGGGCCGAAATCCAACTTGCCGTCTGTGACAGCCACAACCACTTCCCGACCCATCACCTGTCTTTTCAAATGAGCGTCCCCATTGTCCTCACCTGTCCGGTTGTGACGATATTTTGAAACAGGCTCATGCGGAGCGAGCTTTTCAAGCCATTCATCATAGTCCTGGTGCAGCCCGGATTCGTCATCGTTAATGAAGACTGACGCTGTGATGTGCATTGCGTTAACAAGAATTAAGCCTTCCGACACACCGCTTTCCTTCAGACATTGTTTCACCTGGCCTGTAATGTTGACAAACCCTCGTCGGGCAGGGATGTTGAACCATAATTCTTTCCGATAAGACTTCATGATTTTTTTACCTCAATGGTAAAGCGCCAGCGACAAAAGAGTTCTTCCGGGTGTGGATCTGGGGGAGCGAAGTCACAAGTTACCTGAATTCTGTTGTCAATGACCTTGGCGAACATTTCAAACTCTCCACGATGCATTTCTTTGCATGAATATTCCGGCAGCCCTTTCTTCTTTCTGGCTACCTGCGGAGCACAGCTCGGCACAGACAAGATTACTTCATCATCCGTCTCTTCTATGTCGTAGCCGATGATGATGCACCAGGGGAAAAGCTTCAAGGCCTTGACAAATCCGGATAACCCATTTCCAATATAAAAACGCTTAAGAAAATCACATCCATCACTTGATAAATCCTAGGTACTCATGTATTAATAACTTCCGGTTAATAACAATTTAGAATAATAGCGTAATATCATCATATTAGATCTGTTACCAAAATTTGCGTTTCCAGGAGAAACCACATGAACCAGGTGAGATTTTTTGCGTGCATATCATTAATTACGTTATTTAGCTTTTTTATTGCAGGAGAGAGCCTGTCCTCTGAAAAGACGCCGGTTACAGAAAATGTGGTCAAAGGAGAGCAAGAGAAGGTTGCCAAGGAAGATGCTTTAATCAAAGAAAAATACTCAAATGCTATTCGTACTTCATCAGGCCTGATGTATATTATCTTAAAGGAAGGAAATGGTGCAACACCAACTAGCAGAGCGCTCGTAGAGGCTCATTATACCGGCAGGTTACTTGATGGGACTAAGTTTGACAGCTCGGTGGATCGAGGAAAACCATTCCTGTTTCTGGTCGGGAGAGGTGAAGTAATCAAAGGTTGGGATGAGG
This sequence comes from Syntrophaceae bacterium, assembly GCA_003153775.1. Taxonomy (GTDB): domain Bacteria; phylum Desulfobacterota; class Syntrophia; order Syntrophales; family UBA2185; genus Fen-1135. The sequence goes on from PMBI01000067.1 coordinate 4,991, forward strand.
CTTTTCTTTCAATGAAAAAGGGAGAAAAACGTATTCTCATCATACCACCTGGTCTGGCTTATGGCGATAAGGGTATGGGAACAATTCCACCTAATGAAACTTTGATTTTTGAAGTGGAACTTATTAATTTTCTCCAATAAGTACGTATCAGGAAGCTCTTGCCGGGTCTCATCATTCATTTTCCCCATATCTCGGAGTTTTTCTACAGGCTCGTTATGCGAAAAAGGATATAAAGGAGTCCACACATGAAACAATTGAAAATTAGCAAAGCCTTCACGTTGATAGAATCGGGGCCCGTTGTCCTTGTTAC
>PMBI01000067.1:5421-5558 GCA_003153775.1 Syntrophaceae bacterium
TGCCTCGCTAATATCGAGTGTAAAGTCGTCGACATCGTCAAAAAACACAACATTGTCGTTCTCGAAGCCGTTGCGGCATACTTTGACACCTCGCGCAAAGAGAAACGAACTGTTCACGCCGTCGGTGACGGTACATT
>PMBI01000082.1 GCA_003153775.1 Syntrophaceae bacterium
CCGGGCTTATTCAGATATGCTCGGTTATAGCGAGAAGGAAATTAAAGGCCTTACTTATCAGCAGACAACTCCTGCAAAATGGTATGATATGGAAAGAGATATAGTTATAAATAAGATCCTGAAAACCGGCTATTCCGATATCTATGAAAAAGAGTATATTAAAAAAGATGATACGGTGTTCCCTGTCTCTATAAGAGTATGGGCTATTAAGGATGAAGCAGGTAATATTACCGGAATGTGGGGCATTATAAGAGACATCACCGAGCACAAGCAGATCGAGCAGACATTGCGTTTGAGCATGGAACGGCTCCAGTTGGCACTTGATGCAGCGAACTCAGGCATCTGGGAATGGGATCTGCGAACCAACGCGAATATCTGGTCAGAAGAGTTGTGGAAACTTTATGGCTTGGAGCCTCATTGCTATGAACCTACCTATAAAGCGTGGCTGCAGACGATTCATCCCGATGATCGGGCAAAGACTGAGCAAGTGGTTCTGGAGTCAGCACGGAAGGGACGTGAACTAAATACAGAATGGCGGGCGCTCATTCCGGATGGTGAGGAGCGCTGGTTAATGTCCCGGGGACGACCCCTGCGTGACGCTAACGGACAGGTAGAACGCTTTATCGGGGTTGTCATGGACATCACCGAGCGCAAGAAGATAGAGGCAATTCTGAGAAAGCATTTATCAGAGCTTGAGTACGCCAACAAGGAACTTGAAAGCTTCAGCTACTCGGTCTCCCACGACCTGCGGGCGCCGCTTCGCGCCATAGACGGGTATGCGCGCCTTATCCTCAAAAAGCAGGGGGATAAGTTTGACCAAGACACGCTTGATAAATTTAACGTGATCAGATCGAGCACGCACCAGATGGGACAGCTCATCGACGACCTCTTGAGATTTTCGCGCCTGGGGAGGAAGCACATGTCCCCCACGCACTTGGACATGGATATCGTTGTGAAAGATGCATGGAAAGAAGTGCAGGCGAGTGACCCGGAGAGGAAAATAAAACCGACAATAGAGAGCATGCCTCCGTGCTACGGGGACATGGCCCTCATCAAGCAGGTATTGATCAACCTCCTTTCCAACGCCGTCAAATTTACGAAATACAAAGATGCCGCCGAGATCGTTGCGGGAGGCTATGCAGATGGAAGTGAGATAGTATATTATATAAGGGACAACGGCGTCGGCTTCGACATGGCCTATTACGATAAACTCTTCGGCGTCTTTCAGAGACTTCACAGCACGGACCAGTTCGAAGGCACGGGCGTCGGTTTGGCAATCGTCCAGCGCATCATACACAGGCATGGCGGCAAGGCATGGGCGGAGGGAAAAGTAGATGAGGGAGCGACGTTCTATTTTTCGCTGCCTTTACCCCACACACATACACAATGGACGGTGAGATCTTCTGATTGAGAAAAGACCGTCTTCGAGTTGAATTCTGAAGCGAGCGCATTCCCTGCAACTTGCTGACGAGAGCTTCAATATTCCACCCTGCCATTTATGATGGGAGAACGTCGGTTTGGTAGGCGCGTCGACGTGTGAATTCCATCTGCTGATAGATAGATTATAGGCGATCAGTTATGACAAATAGTCTCTGTAACGATGTTCATTAAGAAATTCTTTTGCTATATTCTGCCACTGGAATATGAGCCGCTCATTCTGCTGCCGCACATAATCCTCACCCTTCACATCTGATAACTTTTTTACCCATTTCGCTAAGAGACTGCATTGCTTCTCCGTTCCCGGGAATTCCTTTACGCCGAGGAGATTTAATGCATATTCTAATTCTATATTTTCAGAATGATACACCGTGTCACCTCCAAGATCGTCGCCATGTTGGCTCATGCAAGATGAGCGGCAAAGCTTCTTATTAACAATTCATTCGTAAATACGAAATTGAACGTCGATTTACAATCGGTAATAACCTTATTTGCAGCGTCAAAAATGCTTAAGACAGACTTCGCAAATTCTTACTGCCGGCGATGGTTCTCATAGATATTTTCTGATCGCTCATCAAGAACATCTATTAACGTTGTCAGTTTATAGATATGTGCGCGGAAGGTATAGTAGGACTAAACATCTCGAATGGACATTTGCAACATGTCTTGTCATTTTTGCGCGGTTAATGTATAAGAGGGGCATCGAATTTTAAAGTAAAGGTGCAAGCCGATGAAACATGCCTTCTTGCGAATTATCCTGATTTCATTCCTCGCTGCTTTGTTCATCCCTCTCCCGTGCCTGGCAGCCGGTGAACAGGTCTTCACGAGCCCCACCCTCGGAGCCAAGTTTGTCCTCATTCCGGCGGGAACCTACATGAGGGGGTCGCCTGCCGATGAACCGGATCGGTCGACTAATGAGGAGCAGTATAAGATCAAGATCAGCAAACCATTTTACATGCAGACTACCGAGGTCACCCAGGGACAATGGAAGAAGGTCATGGGGAACAATCCTTCGGAGTTTAAGGACTGCGGCGATGATTGTCCTGTGGAGCACGTCTCCTGGAACGACGCTCAGGAATTTATCGGGAAGCTCAACAAGCTGGAGGGAATAAACAAGTACAGGCTTCCCACGGAGGCGGAATGGGAGTACGCGGCACGGGCCGGGACGACAACACCCTTCTATACGGGGAAGTGTCTTTCCACGGATCAGGCTAACTATAATGGTAAATTCCCCCTTACCGGCTGTCCTAAAGGAGAATTCAGGGATAAGACGGTGCGCGCCGGAAGTTTCGCGCCCAACGCGTGGGGTCTCTATGACATGCATGGCAACGTGTGGGAATGGTGCCAGGACTGGTTCGACGAATATTCCTGGAGGAGCCGCCTGTCCGATCCTTCCGGCCCTTCATCTGGTACGGACAAGGTGATGCGGGGCGGCTGCTGGAGCGACGGAGCCAAATACAGCCGTTCTGCGCATCGTCTATACTTCAAACCGACCGGCATGAACCGCTACATCGGCTTCCGCCTTGTTCGGTCCCAATGAAATAGATTCAAATTTTATGCACGAATGATTGGATATAGTATGCTTGCGTTCTGTTGAGTGAGGAAGACCGCAGCGAGACATTGGCCGTTCGTTTATCAAATCGATTTTTCTTTTTTCCCCCCCCCCATAGAGTTTTCAAATCTTGTGAGCCTGCCAACCGGGTGCTTCAGAGATAGTCGTAAGCGGCAATTTTTCTTGTATCCTTTCCGGTTCCCGTTTCGTCTCAGTGAGTGAAGGTCAAAAAAACGGAGTAGAAAAGACTAAACCCACGGGAGAATGAAAAATGGACAAAAATCAGGAGCAGCATTTGACAAACCAGGAAAAGAATCTTATCGCTATGAGCGCCGCCATGGGCGCCGGATGCCGGCAATGCGCCGATAAATTATACGGCGTTGCCATGTCGCTTACGATTCCGGAAAAGGAAATGCTGCGTGCCTTTCAATGGGGCCTCGACGCAAAGGCCGAAGCCATCGGGACAATGAGAATGAAAATTTCAGAGCTTTTGGGTAACGACACGGGAATTGATGCGCGCGACCCCGATGTGTCTTCAGGAAAGCTTGCGGCACTGGCGAGAATCGCTTCATTCGTTGCCGCGAATTCAGCCCCGGATGTCGCATCAGAAATACAAAAAGCGAAAGAGCATAATTTAACACCCGGGCAGATTCAAATGTGTATTTCACTTGCGAAGATGGTGAGAAGAAATGCCGGAATATTTTCCGATCAGGAAATTTCCGACAAGGTGGGGGGCTTTGAGTCCGCGGGAGAGGAGATGTGTTGTCCCCTGTCGCCCGGTGCGAAGGACTCCCCGGCATGCTCCTGCGGTTAGATTGAACATTAGGGAAAAATATTTTCCCGTCATGCCGGAATATTGAAGCACAATATAGAAGGCAGGGGCACAGAGCAATTATCTTCAAACAGTTCCGTGCCCCATTTGCACTCTATCGCGTATTTCATGCAACGGGAGAAAACATCGAAATCAAAATCAGGGCACGCGACATTCTTTCGAGAAAGAATGGCCTGCGCGTTGTGATCTGCGAAAATCCTTGCATCCCGCATATACGGTCCATATACTTCCAGATACGTATCGAACAGGATTTCGAGGGCATTCTTCGGTCTCTCGACAAAGGCCCAGGCCCGGCACGTCTCCATCCATGCCCTCCTCCATGATAGCAAGAAAATATGTGATTCCGGTCTTCGAAAAAGATTAGAGTCTCTCTCAAAATGTGGTAAAAGCAGTCGAGATGGGTTATACGATAAAGAGGTGGACTTAAGTCATACCGATAATTGCCGTAGATTTCTTCAGGAACACCATAAAAAAAATCGCGTATCGGAAATGAGCCGGAAGGGAGGATACAATTATGCCGGACACAAAGGCTGGGGAAGCAAATTCGAAGATCCCGGAAAGCTGCCTGCAGATTTCCCTGCAAGCCGTCCCTTCAACGCTTGGGGTGAGCGGGGGCGGGGAGGTTGCGTTTACCCGGGCCGTGCTCACGATGGTGAACGCCGGCCATGCGGCCCTGGTCGGAGTTGTTCCGCATGCCACGTTTGCGCAGGAACGTGGTCTCGTTCATGATGCCACCGAAGCCCTCTCCCGGTCAAGAATCGTGGAATCCATACAACCCGGAGAGGCAGTCAAATGGAATGTATATGACCTGTTGCTTGTTGCGCACCCCGGTGTGGCAAGCAAGGTTCATCTCTGGGGTTACAAGGCGGTGCTTGACTGGTGGCTCGAATTTGTTGCGTGGGCTGAATACAAGACCCCGGACGTCGCCACGACGCAGCAAACGCCGAAGCATCAATGGCGGCTCCGCTGGAACCCTGCGAAGTCCCGGGCGGATGAGATCGAACTGGTTTGGGAAGTCATCAAAGACTGATCCCCTTATAACATTCGCAATGGTCTGCCTTTGATGGCCGAAGCTTTCTTGTCAAGAATATGATACAAGGATCGCGGAAGCATAGTATATGTGACCGTCAAATATAGTTTTGGCGTGTAGATGATGCCACGGCAGCGGAGTGAAGAGAAGTGGAGCAAGAGAAACGCATCCGTAAACTGGAACCGCGCGACAGATCACGCATCGAGCAGATGGTTGTTTCATCGGGCAATTTCAATGATGTCGAGATAGAGACGGCGCTGGAGCTGGTTGATGAGGCAATCGAAGAAGGGGATGCGAGCGGCTATATGTTTGCCGTCCTCGAATACGGAAAGACGCATCCCGTGTTACAGGGCTTCGCCTGTTACGGTCCAACGCCGCTGACAGAGGGCGTTTATGATTTGTACTGGATCGTAGTCGATCCGGGGGCTCAAAAGAAGGGCATTGGCCAATATCTCCTGCAATATGTCGAACGTGAAGTCAAGAAGCAAGGCGGGCGTATGCTCCTCATCGAGACGTCATCACAGGAATCTTACGGCGCCACGATACGGTTTTATGAACGAAACCGTTACCAGCTGGCGGCGCGGATCAAGGATTTTTACCGGATCGGTGATGATAAGCTCGTGTTCTCTAAAGTGCTGATCTGAATTCGGCAGCGAGCGCATTTCCCGCTGTTTGGCGCGGAGAGCTTCAATGCAGTCAAATCACGTATCTGCATCTTGCCCCGCGTATTTTCTTACAACTAAACAGGAAGAAGGCTAAGATCTAAACGATGGAAAATAAACTTATCCCCTCAGTAGAAGCGCCGCCCGCGAAGTCGGAACCGGCGTGGTGGTTCGTGTTTATCTCCGACAAGATGATGGTCGCAGAGGCGGGTGAAGAAATCTCTCTCCCGTGTTTCGCAGATCCTGCGGAGCTCGCCTTGGAACCGATCAGGGAATGGTATCTCGGGACCCTTGGCGGGCGCCACTGCTATTGTGCCGAGATTTCCGAGACGGCTGCGATTCCCGAAAATATGGCTCTTCGCGGGTTAAGGTATCTTTACGGACGCCTTGAGGAATCCTTGCACAGGGCGGCAATGAAAGCGGTGCATACACTCGAGTGGGACAGGACCTCAAGATATTGCGGGTACTGTGGAATGGAAACGATCCGTACAAGGGGCATGGTCGCTAAAGAATGCCCTTGCTGCGAGCTATTGATTTTTCCCCGCATCTCTCCTGCGGTCATCGTTCTTGTAGAAAGGGAGGGCAAGGTGCTCCTGGCCCGGGTTAAACGATTCACCTCAGAGTTGTACAGCATCCTGGCGGGATTTGTCGAACTCGGTGAAACGCTCGAGGAAGCGGTACGACGCGAGATAGGAGAAGAGGTCGGTATCAGGGTCAAGAATATCCGGTATTTCGGAAGCCAGCCCTGGCCCTTTCCCGATTCCCTGATGATAGGTTTTACCGCGGAATATGAAAGCGGCGAGATCAGCATTGACGAAACGGAGATCGCTGATGCAGGATGGTTTGATCCCGAAAAACTCCCGACCATACCCGGAAAGATCAGTATTGCCCGGGAGTTGATAGACTGGTTCGTAGAAACGAAGTCGAAAGAAAAAGGGATAACGCCGCAAAAGGAACGGCGCTATCATCCCAATGAGTAAGTTCAGTCGTATTTTCCGGGCGAGAAAATAGCAGCATTCACCTTAAGGAATATGGTATGATCACTCCCGTAGTTCCATCAATAATCATGATAGAAGATGACATGTGAAAAGTGCTGTCAAGGCTGCCCTATTATCAGGTATTGTGTTTCCCGGCTTGGGTCAGTTATATCTCAAGAGGTACAAGCGGGGTCTTGCAATTCTGATAGCCGTACTATTGTGCCTTGGCATAATTATCGGAACAGTTGTTGCCAGCGCCCTCGAAAGTCTTAAGGCAATAGAGAGAGGGGGTGGCATTGCCGACATGGAGACAGTCTCCAATCTCGCCAGAATTGATTCCGTACACAGCGCGATTGATATCAACTTTATCCTGTTATTTGTTTTATGCTGTTGGGTTTTTTCTGTGGTAGACGCCTATAGAATAGGAAAAAGTCTTCCTGATACGGGCGATGCAAAAGAGCCTCCGGCTATATCTGATCGATAGAGTCAGTGAATTGAGAAGTCAAAGGGCCGTCTCACTGAATGCATGCAGGGAGCCAGGCCTGCGCGGATAACGTTTCTCAACCATTATTTTTTGTGAAACAAGGAAATTTAGGACGCTTTCAAGGAGTATGAAAAATGTTACCCATCGCAACATACGAAACCTATCAGGATGGACAGATTATTTTTGAGGAAGGGAGTCATGGCGACTGGATATATGCGATAGAATCCGGCGCTGTGGAACTGTCCAAGGCAGTTGCCGCAGGCAGGGCTGTAATCACGGTATTACAGTCCGGTGATATCTTCGGGGAAATGGCCTTTCTTGCCCGTATTCCGAGAACCGCCACAGCGCGGGCAGTGGGAGAAACAACGGTCGGGATCATCGACCGCGCTTTCTTGGACGCAGAGTACAACAAGCTGTCGCAATATTTTCAGGTAATCTTGAGAACACTGTCCCTGAGGCTTAAGAGGGCGACAGAGCAACTCGTAGAAAATAACATTTACAAAGTTGGCTCCTGATATTCAGCTAAACATAATAAAAGACCTACCGACCGTCAAAACCTTCCTGAATCGTGGCGCGCGGCCGCTGTTAGAGGACATTCAAGCAGCTTCGTCTGGCTTCTATTCAGGAAGACGGGAAGCAGCAAAAAAAATAAAAGGTAAATAGATATTCGCAGCTCTGCAAACTCCACCCATACTGGTTCCGGAGAACAATCGTCGCCCGGCCTTGTGAGGCTGAACTAATGAACTGTAAGACTCCGATTAATATCAAGTGCGCCGTTCTGGTCATGATGCTGCTCCAGTTCGTCATCAGCCCCGCCGTCGCTGAAGTCAAGACCTTTGAAAAGAAATTCACATATCGGGCGAGTGAACTCGACAACGAAGCATCCTCAAAGGCCACCGGCGGTGCACAGGCAGAAAGGCTTCTCTACACGGATCTGGGAAATTATCTCATAGAGCGTACGGAGGCAAAGCTGTTTCATCTTGGTCCGAAAGAGATGCGAACTTTTGTATCAGCGCTGGTTCGGGCAGATACGGTTTCAGAGAGTCGGGATGGAAAATCCTTTTCCGTGAGTACAAAAATAGCAACTGATCCGCCGGCCCTTGTGAAGGCTTTGAATGCGCTCCGCAGGGATTCTCAAAAGAGCAGTGACCTGATGGAGATCGGAAGAGAGGCGGACGCGGCCCTCATCAAAATCGAGGAACTGCGAAAGAAACGCTCATCCAAAAGCGCCGATGTATCTGCGGTAGAACAATATCGCCGCGCCGTCGATGCCCTCATTGCCTGGAGTTTATCCCTCGAGGGATACAGGCTCCTCATCTCGGACAAGGACCGGGAAGCAGCAGAGGCCTTCACAAAGGCCATTGAACTTCAGAAAGAAGAAAAGTTTTTCTACCTTTGCCGGGAGAGGATCTTTGAGAAATCAGGCGACTACCAAAAAGCCAAAGCAGATTTAGACAGGCTCATAGAACTGAGACCCCGGGACGACGCCCTGTACCTGAAGCGCGCCGCTCTCGAAGAGAAAACAGGAAATCTTGATCAGGCGCTCGCGGACTGCACAAGGGCTGTCGAAATCAATGCCGGATCTTCCGAGGCCTACTATCAGCGGGGCAGGATCTATGAGAAAACCGGCAACCTTCCCCTTGCCATCAATGATTATCACCGTGCTATCGAAAAGGCTGAGGAACCTCCGCAGGCTAAAGAAGGCCTTGCTATCGAAAAGAGCAAAACGCCTCCGCAGGCTAAAGAAAGCCTTGCCATCGAAAAGAGCAAGGCACATCCGCAGGCCCAGGCAAGCCTCGCCCAAGCTTACCAGAAGCTTGGAAAGAAAGAAACGCCCAAGGAGTACTATGACAGTCTTATCGCGCATAATCCGAAACAGGAAAGCGCCTATTACGGCCGCGGCGTGGCTGAGTGGGCGGCCGGCCGCTATGATAAGGCCATCAAGGACTACGACGTCGTCCTGCAGATGAATCCGCGGGATGAAAGAGTATATCTGCTCCGGTCGATTGCTTACGGCCATCTCGGTAATTTTAAGAAGGCGCTCGGCGATTACCAAAAGGCCTTAGAGACAAACCCGCGTGAAATCCTCACCTACGGTTCCTTCACGAAATTTTACGGAGACGGAGAAAACTATGCGCGGGCAGTTCGCGAATTCAGAAAGATAAAAGAGATGAAACCCGCCGATGCTGCAGGCTACCTCTACCATGGGATAGCCCTCTGGGAATTGGGCGAGTATGAAAAGGCAATCGAGGATTTCAACAAGGTCATGAAACTGGCCCCGAAAGACACGAGGTACTATCTCTACCGAGGCATGGCCTACGGGAAACTGGGGAATTTTTCCGAGACGGTTGAGTATTGCACCAGGGCGATTGCCATCAACAGGAAGGAGGCCATGGCCTACTACATCCGTGCGCGGGCGTACGAGGAGCTGTGGGCGTTTGATGAAGCCTTCCAGGACATGATATCCGCAGCATGGCTGGGACTCAAAGCGGCTCAGGATTATCTGACACGCGAGGAATACAAAAGGTGAAGACGCGGTATTGCGGTTCTATCGATCAGCCTGCGGCCCTTGTCAGGCGTCGCCTGAAAACAGATTCATTACCGATATAGAGCGCGCTTTTACCGAAGGTCATGTTCCGATGCCCTGCCGCCGCCCATGGCCTCGATAATTTCCCGTCCATAGAGTCTTATCTTTTCAGGGGAAAGTATATTTGTCTCCCTCAGCATTTCCAAGGACGACGCCTCGGCTCTTGCTGCGTCAAGCAGGGCCTGATCGGGCAATATCCTGAAGCGCGCCATGTTTGTTTTTTTTGCCTTCTCAAAACGCCATCGGTAGAGGTTGAGCAAATGATGCCTCTGCTGCGCTGAAAGGGAATCGTACCCCTTGATGCCCTTGCATCCCTGAGGATTGAAGGTTTTCTCATTCCATGTCACAGCGGCGATCTTGTCAAAAGCCCTTGCCGCTTTTCTTTTGAGACCCCTTATCTGGATCTCGGACTCAAGCCGCCGATACAGGGCCGTGAGGTGCGCCGTATCCTCTGCGGCGTAGTGCATCTGTTCTTCTGTAAGCGGGCGGGTTTCCCACTTGGAACGCTGCATTTTCTTATCTTTCGTAAGTTCCATGCCGAGATACTGGCTTATCAATGTCGAGAGAGAAAGATGGTTACAACCGAGGATGGACGCTGCCTGATGTGTGTCAAAAATGTTCTTGAATTCGAAACCGTAGTCCCTTTTCAGAAGCCTGATATCGTTATCACCCGCGTGCATAATTTTGAGGACCGCAGGATCTTTAAAAAACGTTCCGAGGAAGGGAAAATCAAGCTTGCCCAAAGGGTCGAAGAGGTAAGTCCTTCCACCCGCGTCTATCTGGATTAAACAGAGGACTTCACGAAAATATCTGAAGGAATCATACTCTGTATCAACACAGATAATGGAGGCGTTGGCGATATCCCTCTTCGCCTCATCCATTTTTGCCTGTGTATCGATCCAGACCCAGTGATTTATTTTCATGCGGACTTCCTGCGCTCCTGCCATCCTCAAAGCAACTATTAACTGAAGGGAGGCTAAACCATGAATTGCCGTGAATGTCAAGCTACTTAACTTTTCCAATTGACAAGATAATTTGCTTTAGCTTATAGTGCCCCTTCTAAAAAAACGGGCTCTGTTTTCTCCTGGCAGTCATGAAAGCCTGAAACCGCAGCGTACGCAGAGCCCCGCATAAGGAGAACTGAATGAAGTATGTCAAATCAAATTTAACGCGTGGATACACGAATAAGATGCTCCACATCGATCTTCATAAGGGAACGATTGATGTGAAGAACATCGATCCGCGTGCAAGGGATTATTTCGTCGGGGGGAGAGCCCTGGGCTTGTATCTGCTCTACAGCCGGGTGACGCCTGATACGAGCCCCTACGCTCCGGAGAATCCCTTGATCTTTTCCCCGGGGCCGCTCGCAGGTGTTCCCAATTTTCCGGGTACGAGCAAGTGCATGGCGCTCTCTATGTCCCCGCACACGGGAATCCCGGGGGTATCGAATTTCGGAGGACATTTCGGGGCCCACATGAAATTCGCCGGGTTTGACGTAATTGAGATCACGGGTAAATCGGAAAAAGATGTTTTCATTGTCATCGATGGGATTAAGAATGAAGTTGCGATTATTGAAGCGCCGAAGATAGAACACGTCTTTGAGCTCGAGAAATTCATCGCCGATAAATTCACGAAGGAAGGCTATGACAAAAAGGATATGGCCTTTGTCACAACCGGTCTCGGAGCAGCCAGTACGACATATGGATGTATCAACAGCCATTATTTTGACCCGACAAAAACGAGTGACGGCCAGAAGGGATTTTTCAGGACAAAGCAGGCAGGCAGAACCGGCCTTGGCTCGGTGATGGTCGATAAAAAAATACGCTCCGTCATCATCATGGCGGAATATCCGCATGGCGAAAACCCGTATGGCGCAGCAGACTGGGAGAGGGCGAAAAAGGCGGGCTCAAAGCTTTCCAAGGTTGTGAGGGAGGTTGATCCGGTATCCTTGAAAATGCACCGCAAAGGAAGTGCGGGACTCATCAGTTTCATGAATAAAGAAAATTACAGGTCTCTGCCGGTTAAGAACTACCAGTATGGCTCCGATCCACGAGCGGAACAGATCAGCGGAAAATTTTACGCAGATAACATCTTTGATCATAGAGGTATGGACGGATGTTACCCCGGCTGCTCTCTCCGGTGCACCAAAGGCGGCTGGGTCACCCTGTCATTCGGCAATCAAAAAGGCACCAAGGTCTGGGTCGACGGACCCGAATATGAGACGGCGTGCGGTTTCGGATCGAATTTAGGCATATGGAATGCAGAGGCCGTCATAGAAGCCAACTGGCATTGCGATAACTTAGGTATCGACACCATTACTGCCGCTGTGATCATCGCCTTCTTGATGGAGTGCTTCCAGAGGGGTTATCTCACGAAGGACGATACGGGCGGTCTGGAACTCACATGGGGAAATGAAAAAGCGGTGCTCAATTTCCTGCACCAGATCAGCAGCGGCGAGACGGAGTGCGCAAGAGTTGCAGGAAAAGGGATGCTTCGCCTGCTGGACTGGGTGTCCGAGAGGTACGTCAAGAGAACAGGCAGCAAAAATCCCAAGAAGGAACTCATGGAGTTTGCGATGCAGGTGAAGGGCCTTCCATTTTCTCTTTACAGGACGCACAGGTCTCTCTCCATGCAGGCGTCGTATGCAGCGGCGAGTGACATAGGGGCGCATCACGCGGCAGCATGGCTGATTAAAGCAGACCTCCTCGGCGCCTTTCCTTCATTCAAAGACAAGGCTAAGGCCCTTATAACCTATCCGCGTGTTCGTCTCGGCAATGACAACCTGGGGCTCTGCAAACTTCCCTGGGTAGATGTCTTCAATCCGGCTTCGGAAAAAATGAAGAACACCGATATATACATAAACCCTGCCTCCCAGGAGATGTATGCGGAGTTCTATAACGGCATGCTGGGTGCGGACCTCACATGGCAGGAGATCTACGAGCGGACGGACAGGGACATAAATTTGCAGAGGGTCATGAATGCCGTGATCTTCGGCGGGAAAACCGCCGAACATGACTGGGTACCTGACCGGGCAATAGGGCCTACAGATGATGATCTCTACGATGCCGAAAAAGATTTTAACGATGCGGAAGTAAGCAAGATATTGGCTAAGCCTCTTGAAGAAGTCGAGAAGATGCGTACGGAGGACAAAAGGGAAATCCTGATGAACTTCAGGAAGGAGCAACTGCAGGAATTGATACGGACTTACTATCGAGAGCGGGGCTGGAATGCGAGCGGGGTGCCGAAAGTGGAAACCCTGAAGAAGATAGGATTATGGGACTTCCTCAATCGCGAGACGCAGGCGAGAATCACCGAAATGAACAACTAAACATATACATAAAGATTATGTTATAATCATCCCCTCTTGTCCTGATACAAACTGATCACTATGGACAAGGGGGGATACTTTTTTTGAAAGGAGCAGCAACACAATTGCGAAAAGAAAACATTAGAAATATTGTCATCATCGCCCACGTCGACCACGGCAAAACGACCCTCGTCGATGCCATGCTCAAGCAGACCGGCACCTTTCGTGAGAACCAGGAGGTCGCAGAGCGGGTGATGGACTCCATGGATCTCGAAAAAGAGCGGGGCATTACCATCATGGCGAAGAATACGGCCATATGGTACGAAAATATCAAGATCAATATCGTCGATACGCCCGGGCATGCGGATTTTGGCGGCGAGGTGGAGCGCGGCCTGAATATGGTCGATGGCGCCATCCTGCTTGTGGACGCCAGCGAGGGACCGCTGCCGCAGACGCGGTTCGTCGTCAAGAAGGCTCTTGCCAAAAAACTGCCCATCGTGGTCGTCATCAATAAGATCGACCGCGGTGACGCTCGGATAGACGAGGTCATCGATGAGATCTACGACCTTTTTATCGATCTCGATGCAGGTGAAAGACAGATCGAGTTTCCCATTCTCTACACCAATGCAAAACTCGGCATTGCCCATCTGAAGCCGCAAGATCAATCTAAAGATCTGAAACCCCTGTTCGACGCCATCTGCGCCACCATACCTGGTCCTGCTGCCGATGACGCACATGTTACCCAGTTCCTGGTTACGAATCTCGATTATGATCCCTATGTAGGGCAGATAGGCATCGGGCGGCTGATCAACGGCCAGCTCGCGATGAATCAGGCATACGCCCTTTGCGGAGAAGATGCGATCACGCCGGGCGTCAGGTTTTCCGCCCTCTATACATTTTACGGCTTGAAGAAAAAACAGGTGGATATCGTAGAGGCCGGCGACATCGTGGCTGTTGCAGGCATCCCGGCTATCAGCATCGGCGATACGATTACATCGCAGGAAACGCCCATGCCGCTTCCCCGTTTACTTATAGATGCGCCGACTGTCTCCATGATCTTTTATGTCAACACCAGTCCCTTTGCGGGCAGGGAAGGGAAATACCTTACGACACGTCACCTTCTTGAGCGTCTCGAAAAAGAGAGTTTCCGGAACGTCTCCTTAAAGCTCAAACCGTTGGAGCGTAAGGACGCCTTCGAGGTCTGCGGGCGGGGAGAGCTGCAGATGGCCGTGCTGATCGAGACGATGCGCCGCGAAGGCTATGAGCTCATGGTGTCCAAGCCGAGTGTTATCACCAGGAAAGAAAACGGCAAAATCCTTGAGCCTGTGGAGCACGTCTTTATCGACATCCCCGAGGAGTTCGTCGGCATCGTGACGGAAAAACTTGCGGTGAGAAAAGGACGCATGGTCCACCTGATCAATAAAGGAAGCGGCCGGGTCAACATGGAGTTTCTTGTTCCCTGCCGCGGCCTGATAGGCTTCCGCAGCCATTTTCTGACGGACACCAAAGGGGCTGGCGTGATGAACACGCTCTTTGAAGACTATCAACCGTGGTTCGGGCCGATCCCGCAGCGGGCAAGCGGCGCGCTTTTGGCCGACAGAAACGGCAGGGTAACAACCTATGCCAGCCTGGCTATGGTGGACCGCGGTGAATTATTCGTTGAGGTCGGAACCGAGGTCTACGGCGGGATGATTATCGGCGAACGCAACCGCATTGGTGACATGCCGGTCAATATTACCAAGGAAAAGAAGCTCACAAACATCAGAAGTTCAACCGCGGAAGCGACCGTGACGTTAAGGCCGCCGCGCCCGCTCTCTCTGGATCAATCGATTGAATTTATCGCCGAGGATGAGCTTGTGGAAATAACTCCGCAGCACATACGTCTCAGGAAGATGGAGCTCGATTACAATAGACGGCGATCTGCGCACAGGGAAGAATAAAGGCAGACAGCGAAGCGGACAGTTCATTCTTGCTCTCCGGGAAGGATGCAAATGGGCCCTGGAAGCAAATGCTTATTTTGTAGTAAAGTCGATTGTTGCTTACGCCTACAACTGTTGACAGCTCTTATGGGATGAAAAATAATGATTATGGTTTGAAACGTTCACTGCAATTTATATATCGGGCTGTCCTTCCCGAAGTTGATGATTAGCGGAGTCTGTTCATGTCCGATCTGTCTTGATATGCTCGTTGTCATCGTCTTGGAGTATTCACCCAGCCCAACGATGCTAACCTTGCCATCTTTGTTTTTGTCGGCTTCCTTGTTGTTGTTCAAACCATCCAGTAATGTATAGGTGAAGAGCCCATTTCCCTTATACCCGTCCACCGCAGACTGTTTGTCACTGGCCGATGCATAAATATGAAGCCCCATCTTCTTGGCCAACACGGACATACGGGCATCATAAAGCCCGCTTACGATAGCATCCACGCCACCAGCATGGCAGGTGTCAAAAATGAAGAGCTGACTTAAAGATCTTATCTTTTTCGACATCTCCACGATCTCATTAGAGCTGATCATGCTTGCCTCGCTCACATTACCGTCATAGTCATGGGCGAGCATGTAATACTGGCTCTGGAGAAGCACGCCGTGACCTGCCACAAAGAAGATGAAACCGTCATTCGGCTTAACAACGCGGGAAAGCTCGTTGATCTTGTTGATGATGCTTCCCTTACTGGCTTTATCATCTGTCAATAGTTCATAATGAATGTTCTCGGGCTTATACACTGTGGCTGTTTGCTTGAGCAGTTTCTGCTCGATATCGGTTGCATCCTTAGTGGCATATTTGAGCGTTACGGTGCTGTCATTATATCTATCAATGCCTACAGATAAAATGTAGAGATGGGGGTCTTCTGCCTTTATCTTTGAATTGAAATTGACCGTTTTCAGATAGCTCTGGACGGTGTTGCTGCTGTTAAAGGCACTAACGCTTACAGCGTTCTCTCCAGGAATAACTTCTATTTCCTTGCAGTCTTGAAAGGCCTCTCCTTTTGATTTGATCGTCACGGGGACAATGTTTTCCTTACCTTTTATGGATATGCTCCGTATATTATCGTAAATAGCTCTGCTGTTCATGGCCATCAAGTGGGTTTTCTCTGACGTAGTTCTTGTCATGTCTCGGTAATAACCGTCGGACTGGATGAGCTTGCCGTTATGGAATAGTCGCACCTCGCCGATACCGCCGCCGGTGCTTTTGGCTGAGTAGCAAAACTTGATTTTTGGTGAGTTAGTATCCTTGAGAGGGGCAATCTCCACAGTCGGCGGTGGGCTTTTGATTGCGTCTTTCATGGTGATGGTGATGAGGTCCTTTATGTCTTCTCCCCTCAATTTTACCGCTACAATGTCCGGACGGTAGAAAACATCATAGAACTGGTCAACTGTATAGTCCTTCCCTTCAAATTTAGTGTTAAGATACTGAGCGCCTTTTTCAGACGAGTTATAATAGCCTTCTGGCGTAATCACAAGCCACTCGCCGTCATCAAACGTTATCATA
Organism: Syntrophaceae bacterium; assembly: GCA_003153775.1. GTDB lineage: Bacteria > Desulfobacterota > Syntrophia > Syntrophales > UBA2185 > Fen-1135. The sequence continues at coordinate 16,357 of PMBI01000082.1, forward strand.
GTAACGATCTCATCGCCTGTAGAAACGTCAAAAAGCCTTACAGAGGCGCGAGATGCAACTACAGCAGTCCTGCTGTCAGGGGAGATGGCTGCAGCAGAACGGATGTTCAGTGCCGTAGTCGTTGCACCCTTCTCTCTAACCGTTAACTGCCTGACTATAGTACCTGTGGCAATATCCCAAAGCTTGTAATTTCCGTAGAAATCACCGGTGAGGGCAAATCTGCCGTCAGGCGAAAGAGAGAGGGTATCTACCCAGTTGGACAAGAAAGGTTCACTGCTGATAATCCCCGCAAATTCCTTAACTTTGTTGCCTGTTGCTGCATCCAGTAATATCAAATTGGTACTTGTGCCCCTGGAAATCGCTTGTTGACGTACTACCAATATTTGTTTGCCGCTCGCAGTATATGCAAATTCACGGGCAACATTTCCAATTGTTGCTCTCCATATTTCATTGCCTGTTGCCACATCTTTCAAAACAATTTCAGTAAATCCTCCTCTTCCCCTCGTAAATTTGTCCGGCATAAGAAAAGCTTTGCCATCCGGAGAAATTCTGGCGCCGATATTTATAAAATTTCCGCGATACTCTTTAAGCATCTTGCCAGTTTGGACTTCATGCAATTTGGCAGAAGAGATGGTTGACCCTACAACATATTTGCCATTCGGTAAATATCTCACCATTTGATGTCTATCAATCAAGCTGTAACCGGAAATTCTCTGTATTTCCTTACCTGTTGCAACATCCCAGAACCTTATTGTGCCGTCCAAGCTTATTGAAGCAATGGTTCTGCCGTCTGGGGAATAGGAGAGATCGCTGATCCACCCTGTATGTCCAGTGAACTGAACAGTTCGACCGGTGCCGAATAAATCCCAAAGCCTTATTGTGCCATCAGCCCCTCCCGAAATCACACTTTTCCCATCCGGCGAATAATCAACAGCTAATATATAAGGGGCAGTATTTTTTACCTCCATTGTCATGTTCGCAGTTATAACGTATATTTTCGGAGTTGCCGCACAGGAGGCAAGAAGGAACAGGCAGATAACCCCCCAAACTTTCTTACTCCACTTCATAATTTCCTCCTCAAACACAAAACCCCGTTCTCTTCTGTGAAACGGGGTTTCAGTAATCAGTCCATAGCACCCTCACGCAACCACGAGAGGCTTCATAAACCCCTGGCGGTCTTTGTAATAGGCAGAAACGATACGCCACCGATTCAGTTTTTTTTGCAGATATACGGAAACCTCTGTTGTCTGTTTGCTTTTTCCAATGACGTCAAAGGTGAACATCGCATTATCTTCGCGGCCGATGGGAGGCATTTCTATAGGGAACCACGGATCGCATTTGTCCACCTCTCCAATTTCAGCCTTGATTGCCTGATTCTGGCGGATGAAAGACTCTGAGAGTTTGTAAGGTTCAGAATTCATCACATAATAAACAATGCCGTAGATAACGAAGATCACCGTAAGGATAACGGCAGCAACGACGGGCCACGATGAAGCGCCGCGGGGACGAGTGGGTTCATATTTTGTTTGGGATTCCTTATCAGTTTGCGAGGGAAAGACCACAGGAGGTGAAGATTTTGACGTCTTATTCATTGTGATGCATCCTCAATCAGCGCCTGCAAAAATCTGACAAGACCTACAAAATCTGGGAACAAATCTGAGGATACCATACCAGTTAATTTGCCAATATGAATTTATCCCATATCTTTTTTACTGAATATGACTTGAAATCTACACATTACTGCGAGGGATGTCAAATGCTGACTACAGGAAGTTCTAAATGAAAAAACCTATTGCCGCTTCTTCAGGATCGCCCATCCGTCGCAGGAACACGCGCCATAACTGCGGAGATGAGATCTGCATGTCTTTCAAAGACATCATGAGCGTATTCGTGAGGCCGCTTGACAACAACAACGGAACAGCCTTCGAGACGAGCCGCTTCCAGCTTTTCCGGTGTTCCCCCGGCCGGGCCGCTGTCCTTGGTGACAAGCACGCCTGCGCCAAACATTTTAATCACCGATCTGTTTTCGTCGACGGAGAATGGCCCTCGCTTCGCGATAATGAATTCATCATTGATGCCGAGGGCGCGGCAGGCATCAAGCGATGACTTCGCAGGAAGGACACGGACGATCAGCTTGCTTCCCGTTCTCCGTGCCTCGTCTACATATGGTTTGAGGTTCGTGACCCCTGTGGTAAGAAATACCGTACGACCCGCAGTGCAGGCGATCCTCGCCGCCTCTTCGTGACTCGGAGCGAGTGTAATGCCCTTCTCATCGGATACGCCGCTCGGGCGACTGATTGCGAAGTAGGGAATATTCAGGCGCGCGGCTACGCGCCTTGCCGTCTTCCGGACAAGTGTCGCGTAGGGATGTGTCGCATCGACGATGGCGTCGATGCCGCCTTCACTGATCAGGTCCGCCATCCCTTCTTCATCGAGTCTTCCCGCACGCCTGCTGATGTTGGGGTGCGTGCTTAGTTCCAGCGAAATCTCCGTTGCCATCGAGACGAGCACCCTGTAGCCCCTCTCAGCCAGTTCCCTGGCGATGGGAGCCGTGTCGGATGTGCCGCCGAGAAGAAGGATCATACCTTGTAGCCCCGCGGGGTAACAAACCAGCCGCCAGAAACCTTGGAGGAGCTGTTTCCGATGATGACGATGCTCCGCATGTTTATCTCATGTTCCAGAAAATGATCGAGGTCCGTAAGGACTACCTTCTCGTCATTCGTACCCACGGCGGTTCCTATGCCCACGGGTGTTGCGCCCGACCTGTATTTTCGAAAGATTGCGGCGGTCTCTATGAGCTGTTTCTTCCGGGTGGCGCTTTGCGGGTTGTAGATGGCTACGACGAAATCGGCCTTGGCCACGGCTTCAACCCTTTTTCGTATAACATCCCAGGGGACAAGGAGATCGCTCATGCTGATCGTCGCGTAATCGCACATCAAGGGTGCACCGAGCCTGGCCGCTGCGGCATTTGCTGCCGCTACGCCCGGCACAATTTCTATTGGGAGAGTCATACCGAGAGTCTGGGCGAGCTCAAGCGCCAGCCCCGCCATGCCGTAGACGCCGGGATCTCCCGAGGAGATGAGGGCCACCCGGTCTCCGCGTCTGGCGCGGTCGAGGGCGGTCGTGCACCGCTCGACCTCCTTCGTCATCCCCGAAGAAATGATTTCCTTTCCTTCCGTCAGGTCATGAATGAGCGCGAGGTAGCGGCTATAGCCTATGATGGCGCTGCACCGGGCGATCGTATCCTCAGCGCGCCGCGTCCTGTCTAAAGGGCCTCCGGGGCCGATTCCGACCACGAAAAGCTTTCCCTGGCCAAGGCCACGGTCACGGGTCCTGATGTCATCTTTGGAAGTATTAATCGCGTCCTCCTCCCTGCCAGAATGGCGGCCGGCTCAGCGACCGCAGGCAGGTTCACTTTTTTTTCCACGAATGCCGAACGGGCAAATTTTCTCGTGGATGAGCGGATCTCTTCCGATCTTATGAATCGCAAAGGTATCCCCAGCAGTTGTGCCGCCGCAAGCAGGCCTTCTTCGTTCTTCTTGATGTCTGCCGAGGCAAGGAGCCGGACCTCATCACGCCCGACACCTGCTTTCCGGAGTGCGGCATCTACCGCCTCTATGATTGCGGGAGCCTTTACGCCCTTGCGGCAGCCGATCCCCACGATTACTGATTTCAGGGCTTCTGTCGTCGTAGTGATTAACGGCTCTCCCCCGATGATGTTGCTGACTGCATTGGCGAGATCATTGGCCCCGCCTTCGTGGCCGCCGAGAAGGCTCACGGCGAACCGCCCGCCTGCATCGACAACTACCACACCGGGGTCAGTGGCCTTATGCATTATCTTCTTTGCAACGGCGCGCACCACTACGCCGCAAGGTGCAATGTAAACGAGGCCGTCATAGCGGTTGAATATCTGCCCGGTGAGGGTGATGATGCTCTTGAATCTGCGGCCCGCGAACGCATCTGCTACCTTCTCATGCAGAAATATATCGGCATCGCCGAGGCCGTCTTTGAGGCTTACAGCTATGCGCGCGCCTTCGTCGGAGAGGCTGATGACGGCCGTCTTCATCGATCCTTCCCTTCGCGGAACTTGTGGGTGAAAGCTGCATCATAGAGTTTCGATGCGGGGATATCGCGGCTGAGAGCACGTCCTACGATGATCACCGATGTCTGCCCGATGTCGGTTACGCGCACCTTCCCGGCAATGTCATTCAAAGTTCCTTCGATGATCTTCTCGTCGGGCCAGGAGGCGTGATAGACGATGGCGCAAGGGCAATCTCCGCCGTAGGATGCTGTAAGCTTGGCTGTGACTTCTTCTATTTTATGGCCGGAGAGGAATATGCAGAGCGTTGCCTGTGACCGGGCGAGGTTTTCCAACTCCTGCTCTTCCGGCATGGGCGTGCGGCCTCCCGTGCGCGTGAGAATGATTGTCTGCGCCACTTCCGGCGCTGTCAGCTCCGCCCGCAATACCGCTGCCGCCGCCTGGAAGGCGCTTACCCCGGGGCAAACCTCATAGGCGATGCCGAGCCTGTCGAGCGCGTTCATCTGTTCACGGATAGCTCCGTATATGGAAGGGTCGCCGGAATGAAGTCTCACGACATCTATATTTTTTTCTTGCGCATCGCGGCAGACCCGGATGATCTCGTCAAGGGACATGGCGGCAGAATCGAACCGTTCGGCATTTCTTGACACGATGTCCATGACTCCCGGGCTTACGAGGGAGCCGGCGTAGATGCAGATGCGGCAGTTCGTCAAGAGACGTGCAGCCTTTACTGTGAGAAGCTCCGGATCGCCAGGGCCTGCGCCCACGAAAAATACTTTCATTAGATTTTTTCTCCCCCTGTATGCACCAGGATGATGGACAGATAGCCTGCTTCGGGGTTCTCGTTCCTGAGGGCGCGCAGGTCCGTCTCCACCCGCTGGTCTCTCATGCCAGCGCGCGAGACAAAAACACTCTCGTCGATAACGCCCGCATCTTCCAGTATGTCCAGAATATCCGGCAGGCGCTTGCCGATCTTCATGAGAATGACAGTCCCTTTCTCCTTCAATGCCTTTCTCACTTCATCGAGATCGTCCGCCGTGGGGATTACCACGACAGCCTCCTTGGCCTCCCCAACAGGGAATTCCGCCAGGGCCGCGGCGGCGCTGAAGGCTGTAACACCGGGGACAGTGACAACATCAACATCCGGGATTTTGGCCCTGATCTCCCGGAGGAGATAGATATAGGTCGAATAGAGAAGCGGATCGCCAAGAGTAAGGAAGCAGGCGTCTTCACCTTTTTCGAGGACGCTGATGATCTTCCGCGCAGACTCGCCCCATCTCTTTGACAGCTCCTCCCGCTCCGATGTCATGGGAAAGACGAGCTCATGGACCTCGGAGGATTTTCCGAGGTAACGGTTAGCGATGGAGAGGGCGAGGCTCTCCGCGGCAGTCCGGGCCTTAGGCACGAAGATGTGACGGCACCGGGCGATGAGATTTGCGCCCTTCACGGTGATGAGTTCCGGGTCACCGGGGCCAACCCCGATGCCGTAAAGTGTTCCCCGTTTCATCGAAAGAGGTCCTCTTTTATTATTAGAACGATAGTCCGCGATGACGCCTCGGTTTTTTCCAGGTCCGCTGGTTCAATCTGCCGCACCCTCTCGTTATCGAGGGTGAGATTTTCGCAGAGATAGATGCGGCGCCCTTTTCCGATGGCCTTCGCCAAGCTAACGACCCAGGCTATCGCATCTTTCCTTCCGGCGAAGACTGCGATCTTTCCCTCCTTCGTAAGCGATGCCGGCTTCAGTCGCGGATTTTCCCCATGTGCGTCGATGATTCTTGCATCCAGCCAGTCCATCCCGATCGCGGCAAAGGCCGTCTGGATGGAGCTCACGCCCGGTATGATCTCACAGCGGCTTCTGCCGAAACGCTTGAGGATAGGCGCGGCCAGGCTGCAGAGACCGGGGTCGCCGGTTACGAGAACTACGATGCGTCTGCCGCTTTCTGAATCGATTTCATCCAAGACCTTTTCAATATCGGAACCGACAATAATTTTTTCTCCCCTGTGATTGGGGAAAAGCTCAAGGAGACGGCCGGCGCCCACGAGCACTTCGGCCTGCTCAATGGCATTTCTCGCGGCAGGCGTCAGGTAATCCGGTGAGCCGGGGCCGCATCCTGCAATTATGAGAGAAGCGTTCTTCATTTCCACCTCCCCAAATCTCCGTCCACTCCTATTATTTCTCCCCGCATATTGACGAGGACAGCGGCAGTCTCTATGTGAGAGCCTAAGCGCCCGCTCACGGCTATGCGCACTCTGCCTGCGAGTATATCCCCGAGTTCTTTCCGCTCCTCTGCCGAGAGGGCCGAGAAAAGCCCTTCCACAGTGGGTATCCCCCGCATTTTTTCTGCGAGGACATTTCCCGCCAGGTCAGAAACAAAGGGCAGGGCGCTCTTGGATCTTGCCGAGTGCGTGTCCCATTCACCCATCGCGAGCTTTGCCAGTTTCCCCGGATGGCCGAGGACCATGATGGCTTCAAACGCTTGGCCGGCAGCGCAATTGAGCATGAAGCCCCATTCGTTGCTTACCTCGATGACCTGCCCGGGACTTAAACTAAAATTCGTGTTTGCCGCGCGCTCCCCGATATGACCGGGAACAAAGACAGGCGCCCTGATGCCGGAGGCTTCGGCCACGTCAAGAAGACACTTAAGAGACGTCCGCAGTGCGGAGCAACTGAAAGGACGCACTCTGCCCGACGTGCCCAGGATGGAAAGCCCGTCGATGATGCCCAGCCTCGGGTTAAATGTTTTTGCCGCAATTTCCTTTCCTCCCGGGATGGAGATGGTGACTCTTATCCCGCTGTCCGTGACTTCACGCACGGCATCCCGGATCATACGGCGGGGACAGGGGTTTACAGCGGGTTCCCCGGGAGGCACGGACAATCCCGGTTTCGTCACTGTGCCCACGCCCTCACCTGCGGCTATAACCACCTCATCGCCTGCGACACTTGCAACTGATGCGATAACCGTCACTCCGTTTGTAACATCCGGATCATCCCCTGCGTCCTTGCGGACGGCTGCCTCCGCGGATCCGTTGTTTCCCCGTACATAGAGAATGGGTATTACCACGCGGTCGCCTGAGGGGATGGCGAGCTCCACGTCTTTGAGAGCCGTCCCATCAAAGAGAAACGTGACTGCCGCCTTTGCCGCTGCAGCCGCGCATGTACCTGTAGTGAAGCCGCTCCTGAGCTTACTCATTTTTTGACCCTTGAAAAACCTCTATCAATTCCCTCCTTGCCTCTCCGATGGTGAGAGGGATCTTCTTGAAGGGAATATTGTCTTCATGCTTCAGCCGATAAATCAATTCTGCGATATGGGGCATGCGCAGCTTAACCTGGTTCATGTCTTCCGGCGCCGTAAAGACATCCTCGGGCGTTCCGCCCCTCACTATCCGTCCCTTGCTCAGTATATAGAGCCGGTCAAGGAATACAGGGACGAGGTCTACGCTGTGGGTAGCCATGACAATAGTGACATCCCTATCCTTATTGAGCCTCGTGAGGAGATTCATCATCTGGTATTCGCCGAACGGGTCAAGCCCCGCCGTCGGTTCGTCGAGAAGCAGTATCTCATGACCCATGGACAAGAGTCCCGCGATGCAAATCCTCTTTTTCTGGCCGAAGCTCAAATGATGGATGGATTTTTTTGCATAATCCTCCATCTCTACAGACCGGAGGGAATCTGTCACCCTTTCTTTAACCTCCGTCTCCGTGAAGCCCATGTTCATGGGGCCGAAGGCCACGTCCTCAAATACTGTGGGAGCAAATAGCTGGTCATTGGGATTCTGAAAAACGATTCCCATCTTTCTGTATATCTCACGTGGAGCGAGGCCTCTGATGTCGACGCCGTCGAGGAGAACGCTGCCCTGAAAATCCTTGAGGAGACCATCCATAATTTTCAGGAGGGTCGTCTTCCCGGAACCGTTATATCCGAGGATGCCCGTGAATTCAGCCTTTGCGACGCTAAGGCTGATACCGGAAATCGCCTCAGTTCCGTCCGGGTAGGTGTACGTGAGATTTTTCAGTAAGAGCCTGGTCATATCTGCCATAGGAATCCCATCATCGTGACGAACAGAAAGGAAATGACAACCTCTGCGAGACGGAAAGGTTTTTGTTTCAATAAAGGGATCTGGCCGTCGTAGCCCCTCTGTACCATGGCGACGCTGATGTTCTGGCTGTGCTCAAATGCCTTGAGGATAAGGGACCCGACGAGGATGCCGATGGAACTGAAGCGGCGATTGAGGGTGGCATAGCCGAGACGATTTTTTTGCGCATCGTAGATCACTCCGGCATCCTCGATCAAAACAAAAATATACCGGTAGGCATACATCAGTATCTCGATAAATCCCTGAGGGACCCTGAGCCAGGAAAGAGCAGCGAGCAATTCCGTAAAGGGAGTAGAAAATACCATTACCGCCATGATCGATATGGCTGCAATAATTCTGCTCGCGATGGACAGCCCTTCCGCGAGTCCTTCCCTGTAGGCCGTGATCTGGATTCCCATTATTTCGGTGGAAAAAATGCTCTCCCCCCCGGAGAAAAATATCTTGAGAAGGAGTATGACGAGCACGATAAAAACGGGTTCTGAAAAACGGAGCAGGAAGACCCGCCAAGGTATTTTCATCCGCCAGCACTGAAAGAGGCACAGTGCTGTGACAAAGAGATGAAAGGCAGATCCCTTGTAGCTCAGCACCATGACCAGAATGGCGAGGGTCACGACAAGCTTCACTCTTGCGTCCAGCCTCGAAAGCCAGTGCTCTTCATTATGGATGTATTTTGAAAATATCATTTATCTTCCATCATCGCTTCTTTTTTGTCATCAACACGTGTCCGCTTTTCTGCAACGAGAGCCCTCCAGTAATAACCGGCGGCGAATCCGCCTATTGCTCCGGCAGCAAGAAATAAGAAGAGGAGAAGATCGCCCTGTTCTTTATCGATAAGAGGCGCCTTCGCCTCTCTCCCATGCTCCTTCGCAACTTTTTCAATCACGGCCTCATCAACACCGGTCCACTTGGCGGCCTCCGCCGGGATGGCAGCCGACAACGCCCCGCCGAAGATGAAAAAAGCTACAATCAAAGCTGTCATGCCCTGTTTTCCCATCGCCACATCACCCGGCTTGATCACGTGCATCTTGACGAGTATATCCGGCCGCTTCTTATACAGGAGCATTACCATGCCCGCAGTGATGGCCCCTTCGAGAATTCCGAGGGGCAATTGCGTGGGGATGAAGGCGATGAGGATTTTATAGAAGAGCGGCAGAAAGGCCGCACCGCCTTTGATGCCGGAAGCCAACTCTACGGATGTCATCAAATACGTGGCCCAGTCTGCAAACAATCCTGCCATGAAGCCGGAAACTGCTATGCCCATTCTGAGAGACAATAATATCCTGAATGTAAAGTAACCGGCAAAGGAACCCATGACGCCCATGGACACAATATCGGCCCCTAGGGTGGAGAGCCCGCCATGGGCGAGAAAAATCGCCTGGATGAGGAGCGCCACGGCGGCGATGACGACGCTGATTGCCGGCCCGACGAGGATCCCGGAGATACCCGTGCCGCAAGGATGAGAACAGGTTCCAGCAAATGGTATGGGTATGGGCATGCATGAGATGATGAAGACAACAGCCGCCATAAGCCCCGCAAGTGGCTTGAAGGAGAGATCGTTACGGGAGCGCCTGTTCAGGCTGTAGAGTCCGTAAGCGACAAAAGGAATGGCCAGGGCAAACCACAACGCCGCCCAGTTCAAGGGAAGTATCCCCTCGGATATATGCATGGCATATGCATCCTGCGCAGAGAGCAAAGCGCCTACGGAAAAGAGAGCGATAAGAGAAATTTTTATCGGAGAGTTATTCATTCAGCCTCCGTCTGGGCTATCTGTCGGCGGTTTCTGCTCGCGGATATCGGGAAGATCCTTGGATTCAACAAGTCGCTTTATTACCAGGTCAACGATACACTCGTCGAACCCGAGGTTTTTGCCCAGCACTAATTTCACATGAGGATATTTCGCTGCTTTGTCCCGAAGAAGTTCGGGGATATCCTCGATGAGATGAAGACCGGTGTGAAGAAAGTACGGCATGACGATGATTTTCGTTGCCCCTCTGGCCACACAGCTTTCAAATACCTCGGGAAAGTGGCGGCCCAGCCTCGACATATAGCAGATCTCTATGATCTCCCGCGGGAGCTTTTCCCGCATCCGCGCTGCCACTTGTTCCATGCCTTCCCCCGCGCCGGGAATGCGGCTGCCGTGCCCAAAAAGGATGATGGCTTCTTTTTCAGCATTCATCATTTTTACCTCCCGCCTGCGATGCTGCCAGGGAGCATAACGCATGAATGACGCTTACGGCAATGGCGCTCCCGCCGCGGCGGCCTGTCAGTGCGATATATGGAATGTTGAGGGACATGATCTCCTCCTTGCTCTCGGTGACGTGCACAAAGCCGACGGGCATGGCAATGACAAAGGCCGGACGGATGTCCTCTTCAATGATCATGCGATTCAACTCGAGGAGGGCGACGGGCGCATTTCCAAAAACGGCGATGCCTCCCTGGAGTATTTGCTTAGCTTTGCGAACCGCAAAGAGAGAGCGGGGAAGCCCTGATTCACGGGCATCTTCGGCGACATCAGGATCGGCGATATGGCAAAATATGTTTTCAGGACTGTAGCGCCCGCATGCGGTGCGCAATCTTTCCATGGATAGTCCCGAGCGTATCATGTTTGAGTCGGCGTAGATGGGCCGCCCTGCCTTGAGCGCCCCGATGGCCGCGGGAATGGCGCGAGGTGAAAATTTCACAGACTCCATGACGCCGAAGTCACCGGTGGTATGGATCATACGGCGGACCACCTGCCACTCAGCGGCCGCAAAGCTGTGGGGCGGGGCTTCTCCATCGATGATTGCGAAAGACCATTCTTCAATCTCCTGTCCGCTCTTCGGCGCTTCGTAGAGGGTATGAATGAATGGTTTTCTCGGTGGTTGCTTTTTTACGCTCATCTTCGGGATCCACAGTGGTCAATAAAATATTTCAGCGCCTCCGGCTGGGAGGCGAGGTGGAGGTGTACATAGCTTGCCAGCACACGGCCCTTTTGAAAACCCTCGCTCACAGCGTCATCACTGCGGCGCCGCTTCATTGAGTAAACGGCATTCCATTCGGCGTCTTCCGTCGGATCAGCCGTTAATTCCGAATAATGGAATTCGTGTCCCCGCAGGACTGCGCCGGGAGCACCCCAGAGGGAATCGGCATTCAGTGTGACCTCGACATAGCCCAGGGACCTAAGCCGGTCAAGCATCCTCGTTGATGCAGGTATCAGCCCGACCATCGGGTGTATGGCCCCGCTGCGCTTCTCCAGTTTCCGGCAGAGGTACATGAGCCCGCCGCATTCTCCATACACGGGCCGACCTGAAAAGGCGAATGCCCGGATGGACGCGAGCATTGACTTGTTTGCCGAGAGTGTCTCCGCGTGCTCCTCCGGATAACCACCGCCGATGTAGAGGGCATCGATATTTGCGGGAAGAGTGCTGTCCGCAAGGGGCGAGAAGTAATACAGTGTGCAGCCCCTCATAACGAGTTCGTCAAAGAAGTCCTGGTAGTAGAAATGGAAGGCCGCATCGCGGGCGACACCGATGGAGATGCCGTGGGAATGATTCTCTGCATCATTCGCTCCTTCAATCACTCCCAACGGTTGACAGAAACCTGTCCTGTTTGCGTCCGCGCTTGACGTCGCTGATGCGAGAGGCGGCGCCTGCCGGGCAATGCGAATGATGTCATCGAGAGATGCATGCCTTTCGAAGGCGGCTGCAAGTTCGTCGAGGATCGATGGAGACAGATTCCCGGAGTCAGCAGTCACCAAGCCGAGGTGCCGGCTGGGAAGACCGGGGAGCGAACCCTGCGGGACGCCGCCCACGAGCGGCGGAAGCGCTTCTGCTGCAAGAGACGTAGCAAGCATCGATGCATGGCGCTCCGATCCGCAGCGGTTGGCGATCACACCGGCCATATTTAAATCCTTTTCAAAAACGGAATATCCTTTTACGAGGGCGGCAAGACTTCTGGCCATGCCGTACACCTCGGCAATGAGGATTATTGGCGCACCCAGCCAGCGTGCGATTTCCGCTGTGCTGCCTTCGGGACCGGCGGGGTCCGCGCCGTCAAATAGTCCCATGACGCCTTCGATGACGGAAATATCTGCGCCATGCGAGACGCGGGCAAAGAGCCGGGAGACATAGTCTCTCCCTGCCATCCAGCCGTCGAGATTATAGCATGGCCTTCCCGAAGCGAGAGAGAGGTACGTTGGGTCCAGGAAATCCGGTCCCACCTTGAACGTCTGTACCTTAAGCCCTCGCTTTCTCAGCGCCGTAACGATGGCCAGGGTCAGGGACGTTTTTCCCACGCCGCTTTGCGTGCCCGCTATGACAATCCGGGGGCAGTCCATATTCAGTATTCCACTCCCTCTTGTCCTTCCCGTCCTTCTTGAAAACCGTGTTTGACCATACGCATGTCCGTTACCGTGTCGGCTATGGATATCAGCCCTGCCGTAGCGTTCCGGCCCGTCATGACGACGCATATCCCGGGAGCTCCTTTACGGACGGCTTCGATGACCTGTCCCTCATCGAGAAGTCCCTTTCCGATGGCGGTGCATATTTCATCGAGAACGACAAGATCGTATCCGCCTGAAGAAAGGGCTTGTGCAGCGAGTTTCAGGCCTTCTGCGGCGGCCATCACGTGTTCCGGGAATGCAGGGTCGGTCCGGTCCGGGACAAATCCCCTCCCGGTTTGCACGATCTCGCAACCGGGCAGATGCCTGCAAGCTGCCACCTCTCCCGTCGTGGGATCCGCTTTCACGAATTGGATGACCAGGGTCTTCATGCCGTGCCCGCTTGCGCGCAGCGCCGTACCCAGGGCGGCCGTCGTCTTTCCTTTGCCGTCTCCCGTAAAAAGCAATATCCGCTTCTTATCTTTCACACTGACATTCCTCTTATCGCAATCCCATCAACCGATAGATTGCATCCATGTTCAAACGTCTGCGGACGATATCGGCCAGGCGGTCGAAGGCCGGCTCCAGGTCATAAGCGGCGAGTAGCTTTCCCACAGGGGTGAGGCCGCGGCGGGTCCTCAATCTGTCGATAAACCACCGGCGAAATTCGTCGGCGTCGAATATCCCGTGGAGGTATGTTCCCCACAGGAGTCCGTCTTCCGATCTTACGCCGACTACTGCGCCGTCCGCACGCACAACTGCGGCAGGCATGTTCATGCCGTTTGTGAGTCCATGGTGTATCTCATATCCCTTCAAGGCAATGCCCGAATCGGCGTGACGCGCCGAGACGCATTCGAGTGTCTTCTCCACGGCCAGCGTCGTTGCGACCGGCAGCAATCCCAGCCCTTTGATGGTCCTTCCTCCGGACTCGATGCCATGCGGATCGGCGATCTCGTTGCCAAGGATCTGAAACCCGCCGCAGATGCCGATGATCTCGGTCTTTCCGTTATGGGCCAGGTCTGCGATCCTTCCCGCGAGGCCGTTCTTCCTGAGATAATCCAGGTCGCCGATGACGTTCTTGCTCCCCGGCAGGATGACGGCGTCAGGGCGCCCGATATCGTGCGAGGAACGGATGACGCGCAGGTGCACGTCTGGCTCCAGGCGGAGCGAATCGAAATCAGTGAAGTTCGATATATGGGGAAGGTCGATAAGTGCGATCTCCACTGCATCTCCGGCAGGGCGCGTTTTTTCTTTAGGGCCGTTCTTGAAGGTGACGGAGTCCTCTTCCGGGAGTCCGAGGTCTTTGAGATAGGGGACGATGCCGAAAGTGGGACGCCCTGTGTGGCGCTCCACATAATTTATGGCGTCATCAAGGAGCGATTCATCCCCGCGAAAACGGTTGATTACAAACCCTGCGACCAGCGCCCGTTCCCATTCCGCAAGAACCTCCATCGTCCCTACGAATGAAGCAAAGACTCCGCCCCGGTCGATATCGCCCACAAGAATAACCGGCGAACGGGCGTAGCGGGCCATGGCCATGTTTACTATATCGTGATGCTTGAGATTGACTTCCGCTGGGCTGCCCGCCCCTTCGAGGATGATGACGTCGTGCTCGGAGGCAAGGGAATCGTATGCGTCCTTTGCTGTTGTGAACGCCTCCGGCTTGTAGGAGATATACTGTCCCACATTCATATTCCCTACAGGCTTTCCCATTATGATAACCTGGGCGCCCGTATCGCTGCTGGGTTTGAGAAGGATCGGGTTCATCCGTACATCGGGGTCGATCCGGCAGGCCTGGGCCTGGACGACCTGGGCGCGGCCCATCTCGCCTCCATCCCGCGTGACGTAAGAGTTCAGAGACATGTTCTGCGCCTTGAAGGGCGCGACACTGTAACCGTCCTGTAGCATGATGCGGCAGAGGGCGGCGGCCATGACGCTTTTTCCCGCGTTAGAGCTCGTCCCCTGGATCATGAGAGCAGGTTTCGTCTTCCTGCCGGCCGATATGTGTGTCACACCGAGGACGTCGCGGAGCTTGTTAAAGAGAATCTCATTTTCTTCCGCGGTCCTGACAGCAACGCGGAAGAACCTTGCATCAAGTCCGTCAAAATTCTCGCAAACCCTGATGGCGATTCCCATGGGGAGGAGCTTTTCTGCGAGCGCAGGCGCGCTTAGCCCTTTTCGGTCAATCCGCACCATGAGATAATTTGCCTCCCCCGGGTACACATAAAGCCCGGGGATGGACTGCAATTGCTCCGTGAGGTATTTCCGCTCCGCATGGCAGTATGCATTCGTCTTTCGCGCATATTCTTCATCCGCCATGGCCTTTTCCCCGATGGCCTGGGCGATGGTATTGACTGACCAGGGAGGCAATAGATTTTTTATCCGCTCAATTGCGGCAGGGTCTGCTATACAACAGCCCAACCTCAACCCCGGTATGGCGAAGAACTTGGTGAAAGAGAGAAGCACGATAACATTGGGAGGACGCCTTTGGGTCAGGCTGTCCATGCCTTCTACAAATGCGGCGAACGCCTCGTCTATGACGAAGGTGACGGACGCATTTCTCAGGGCCATGCCTCTGATGGCATCGGCATTGCAGATCAAGCCCGTCGGGTTATTCGGCTGGCCGATAAACACGATGTCGCCTTCACGGAGCCGCGCTTCAATGGCTGCCAGATTGGGCCGGAAGGCGTCTTCTTCTTTCAAGATAATCTTTTCCAGCGTCAGCCCGGCAAGTTCCGATGCTCGCGCGTAATCCGTATAGGCGGGAACGGGAATGACGGCGCGTCTCACGGGAAGTTCCCGTGGTATGAGGTAGATGAGTTCTGTAGAACCGTTCCCGGCAACAATCTCATCTTCAGCGACTCCATAACGCGCGGAGATTGCCTTGATAAGGGCCGCGCAATCAGGGTCAGGATAATGGGCGAGAGAGGCAATCATCCGGCTCACGAGGGGCCTCATCCATTCCGGTGGACCCAGAGGATTTATGTTGGCCGAAAAGTCCAGGATCTCCTCCGGCGCAATACCCGCAGTAGCAGCCAGTTTTCTCAGGTTTCCACCGTGCTTGTTTGATGTCATTTCCTTTTCCTGTATAAGATTGCTTTATCGCCGCGCACTCCGGCAAGGGCATCATGGCAACAAGATGCTGACTGGGAAATTCCGGCATGGTCAGTCGAGCTAACAGATTTGAACGAACCGTAGGCATCTTTGCAGACCGGGACGGCGGGCTGGTAAAGCAGGAATGGAATAATTGAGAAAAGTAATGTAGCCGTAAAAATCCCCCCTCGAGGAACCGCGATGGATTGGTTTTCCGGCTTCGGGCTGCCTACTCACCCGCCTTCCCGTCATGCACTTTTCATGACAGTGGCTTTTTGAGGTTTTCGTTCCCTTCACGGCTGCGGGGCAGCGGGGGCATTTAACCCCTCTTCCACACATCCATCGGTATCTTTTTGTTATTTCAGGTGATGAGTAACAAAGGAGGGTTTTTTTGTCAAGATATAATTGACAGCATCAGGCGATGGCGTCGAGGAGAGTTTTCCGCATCTCGTCTTCAGTTGTGAGTGTCTTGATATTGGCGGCGTAGGCATGCTGTGTAGTGATCAGGTTGACAAGTTCCTCAGCCAGGTTAACATTCGATGATTCCTGCTCTTTGCCCTTTTCATCGGGAGGCAACGCATCGCCCGGCGTATCGACCTGGCTTATGGAGACTTTGACGCCTGAAGGGTAGACGTCCTCGAATTCTGCGAGGCTCTTCTTGAAGCCATTCGTATTTACGTTAGCGATATTGCTGGCGGTGACATCCATTTTCCGGGAAAGGGAACCGAGGGCGGAGAGGGCTGTATTAAATGCATCGGACATGCTTTCACCTCCAAGCAATGATGGTATACCTATATCGGCTCTTTGGTGAAAAAACTTTAATCCCGGATTAAGAAAAAAAAGCACGACACGGGGCGACATCACTTTCCGTCATCCGCCTTTTGAAAGACCGGGGGCATGTTTTTTTACGAGGGCGTCACCTTTGCATTTGTGAGGGTATCGGCTGCACCCATTTGTTCGTACGCCCATCGTAGAACCACTTATCAGGGAATCCGCGGCGTTTGGTGAAAGAGGGTCTCCTCGCCCATGAAGTCAGCTCTCTGTAGGCCTGGTGGAGTTTTCTGAACGTCGCCGCATCGCCTCCAAGGTCGGGGTGATGTACCTTCGCCTGCCTGCGATACGCTTCTTTTACGCTCTTTTGCAGTTCTGCCGCATTCAATTGGGCTTTGTCGAGTTTAAGATGAGATAAGTGCGTCGCCTTGATGGAAGGGACTTTTACCATCGACGGTTTAACAGAGATTAACGGCGCGCCGGTTTTGACGGCTTTTCCGAGAAGATGGAATGACGCGAGGTATCTCTTGTTCGTCCGCTTTCTTTCATTCCACCAGATATTTCCCAGCATGTCGGCCATCCTGCTGAAGTCTTCGGCAGGCTTGCTTCCGGGAGACCGCGGATAAAAGAAGCTGAATATCTGCTCAGACCCGTAGGGGAGCATGTCCATTATTATCATGACTTCGGAAAAATAGAACGTCGCGTACTTTGCATTCAGGGCCCTTATCAGGCCCGTTCTTACATCCAACTTGTAAAGGAGACGTTTCCGGCATTCCATGGAGCAGTATTTACGCCGGGCCGTCTTCAGCGTAGCACCACAGGCAAGGCATCTGCCCTTTTTGCTGCCGTTGGGCTCGATTATATTTCTTACAATTAATTGTTTCATATTCAAATAATATAGACAGAAGATGCTATTACAGAAATCGATCAATGTCAATGCCCTTCCGAATTTCACCTTGCCTGAATCGGCATTATCTAATATAAAAATAAGGACATGGAAAATAGAGACGGCTGTCCCTATTTAATAGGAGGACGGTATGAGGGGAAACAGAATCTTTATGTCAAAAGAAATTATCAGAAACTCGGTTCTGCTGATAGCAATGATAATGAGCGTTACAGTAACACAGGGCGTTGTGGCTGAAAACCAAGATATAAAGGTCAATGTGAAAAAAGATGGCAAAGCCAATGAATCATCTGCTGAAAGGACTCAGAAATCTATATGTAAAAAAGTGGCAGCCTTGCTTAAGAAAAATAAAATTGCCGAATACATGCCTGAAAGAAGAGATTTCGATCCTAACGGTTCCGAGTATCTTAATATTGATATTGACGGTGATGGCAAAGCAGACAAAATAATTGTTAGTACGGGGGCTGCAGAATCTTTACTTGCAGTACATCTTTCCACTGGCGGTGAATATGATGTTGAAGTAAGCGGTTTTATAACAATAATTAGATTTGAAGACAATATTTATGCGGTTGTGACCTATCGGGAATGGAACGCGGCTAAAGATAATGATAAAATAATTGGCTATCGATTATATAAATTAACCAAAGACACAGCTATTATAGTCTGCGATAATTTTTGAGGAGGAGAAATGGTGTCAGGTCTTAACGTGTGGCACATTGGTGGCATATTGGGGTCGGACCAAGTTAAGTATTAAAAAGTTAATTCGGGGGACACCTTACTTAATTCGGAGCGCAAAAGTGGAAATAGAGGGACGAGACACTGTATGAGAATTCTCTTAGCTTTCATTTTGTCTATTTCTTTCTTCGTCATTTGTCCGGATGCGGCGGTAGCCCGGGTCTTCGTCTATGATGATGTGGCTCTGAAGGGCCATGAAGTCATGCTCAGAGCCGAGACGAGGGGAACGCTTCTAAGCAAAGGCGGAGAGGTTGTGGAATTCATCGTCGATGGGAGACCTATCGGGAAGAACCTTTCCGGGAGAGACGGATTTGCAGTAAAAACATTTGTCCCGACAAGAACAGGCCTCTATAAAATCAATGTGAAATCCGGCGAAGACAAGGACAGCGGAATACTCCTGGCATTGGAAAAAAGAACGCGGATTGTTTTTATCGATGTTGGAGGCTCTTTGCTGGAAGGGCCGTTCGAAGCGGAGAAACCGGGAAGCAGCAAAGCTGTAACAAGAATCCATAAAAGATTTCCCATCGTGTATCTCATAAAGGGTCTCTTGAGTGCGGAATCTGTGAGATCATGGCTAAAGAAAAACAATTTCCCTGTTGCGCCTGTGCTCCCCTGGGGTCAGGGCGAGGTATTCAGGGAAATCAAAGAAAGGGATTTGCAGATCAAGGCGATAATCGGCGGGCCGGACGTGATTGAATCCGCCCGGGAGTATAAGCCCCTTGCCTTCAGTTTTGATTCCATGGAGGACGCGGAAGTCGTCGAGAATTGGAAAGAGATAGAAAAGAAGCTAAAGTAATTTTTTCTCTCACTGCAAATACTCAAGACCTTTCCATATTGAAAGTTTCTTTCATCCCCTTGTCCCAGTTATCCCAGAGGAACGCGTCCACCTTTCCATCGTGCGTTTCTGCGCATCAAATTCCCAGATAGGCCTTCTTCACGTCTTCGTTATGGAGAAGCGCGTCGGCAGAACCTTCGAGAGTGATACAGCCGTTTTCCATGACGTAGCCGCGGTGGGCGACCTTGAGCGCCATGTGGGCGTTCTGTTCCACGAGGAAAATTGTCGTTCCGCTTTCGGTGTTGATTTTTCTGATAATGTCGAAAATCAGTTTGACGAAAATAGGGCCGAGACCCAAAGAAGGCTCGTCGAGAAGGAGCAGGCGCGGCCTTGCCATGAGCGCCCGCGAGATGGCCAGCATCTGCTGCTCCCCGCCGCTCAGAGTGCCGCCTTGTTGATAACGTCTTTCCGCGAGGATGGGAAAGAGTTCGAAGATGTGATTCACGTCTTTTTTTATGTCTGCCTTGTCCCTCCTGAGAAAGGCTCCCATGTCCAGATTTTCCATGACCGTGAGGCGGGGAAATATGCGGCGGCCCTCCGGTACGAGAGAAATTCCCGATGCGACGATGTCATCCGGGCTCAGGTCCTGAATCGGTTTACCGTCAAACAGAATTTCGCCTGCTCTCGGAGGCACTATGCCGGAGATGGACATGAGGGTGGTCGTTTTGCCGGCGCCGTTCGCGCCTATCAGGGTGATGATCTCTCCCTCGGATACTTCTATGGAGAGATCCTTCAATACCTGGACGTTGCCGTAAAAAGTCTGGACGTTGTGGAGTCTAAGCACTGACGTCTTCCCCCAAATATGCCGTTATCACTTCCGGATTCTGCCTGATTTCCTGCGGCGTCCCGCGGGCGAGCATTTCGCCGTAGTCCATGACGTAAACGGAGTCGGAAAGCCCCATGACCAGCTTCATATCGTGCTCAATGAGAAATACGGAAATCTCCCATTCATCGCGGATGCTGATGATCAGCGCTTCCAGGTCTCTTGTTTCCTGAGGATTCATGCCGGCCGCGGGCTCGTCGAGGAGGAGCAGAAAGGGATCGGTGGCTAAAGCCCTTGCGATCTCGAGGCGGCGCTGGGCGCCGTACGGGAGGTTTATCGCGAGTTGATTTACGTGTTCTTTAAGGCCGATCTTTTTCAGGATTTCATAGCTTCTCGCAACAATGGCTTTTTCTTCCGCCATCGTACCCTTGTCCCTGAGGATGGCGCCGAGGACACCGGTATCCGTGCGGCAGTGACGGCCGATCATAACATTTTCCAGAACCGTCATATCAGGGAATATCCGTATATTCTGAAACGTCCTGGCCACGCCGCTTTCCGTCACCTTGTGAATATTGATACCGGTGATCCTCTTCTGCCTCCCGCCCGGAGGGGTAATGAAGATGTCGCCCCCCGTGGGAGAGTAGATACCGGTGATGCAATTGAAGAAAGTCGTCTTGCCCGCGCCGTTGGGTCCGATAAGGGCGGTAATCTGTCCGGGCAGGACGTCGATGTCAACTCGGTCCAACGCCTTCAAACCACCGAAATTCATGCTGAGATTTTTTGCTTCAAGTATAGGGTTCATAATTTATTTTCTGCTTACCGCATGCAGGGGACTGGCGATAAAAATTAAATACACTGTTTATTCTTCCTCCGTATGAAATTCATAAGTCTTGCGGACGCCCGTGACAATCCCCTGGGGACGGAAGATCATCATGATCACCATGATGATTCCGAAGAGCAGCATCCGGTAATCGCTGAAGGCGCGGAGGTATTCCGGGAGCAATATGAGAAGGAGGGCACCGATGATGATGCCGATGATAGAACCCGTTCCGCCCAGAACCACGATGGAGAGGATCATGGCTGATTCGAGAAAGGTGAAGCTTGCCGGGTTGACGAAGGTGGTCTTGGCCGCAAAGATGACACCGACAAGGCCGGCCCAGGTAGAACCTAAGGCAAAGGCAGTCAGTTTGACCATGGTCTTATTAATACCCATGGCCTGGCAGGCGATTTCGTCCTCCCGGAGGGCAAGGAGCGCCCGCCCTATCCTTGAATCCTGCAGGCGGTTCACGACAAAGATTGTGATGATGCAAAGGAGTATCATGAGAAAATACAGGTATACTGTGGCATCGTGCATGCCCATCTCCATGCCGAAAAGGCCTGGCCGCGGTATCCCGGAGATGCCGCTCGGGCCGAAGGAAAACTCGTTCCAGTTCTCCAGGACCAATCTCGTGATTTCACCGAAGCCCAAGGTTACGATAGCAAGATAATCTCCCTGAAGCCGCAGTACCGGCAAAGCGAGTAGGACGCCCAGGATAGTGGCGGCAAGGGCGCCGAGTGGCAACGCGAGCCAGAAGCCGACTCCGAAATGGTGATAGAGAAGCGCATACGTGTAGGCGCCTGCTGCATAGAAGGCTACGTAGCCCAGATTCAAAAGTCCCGCCTGGCCCACGACGATATTAAGGCCGAGGCCCAGGACGACATACATGAGAGCGGTGGTCATTATATTCGTCTGGTAGATGGATGAGACAAAGGGGAAGAAGAGAGCGATAACCGCCACAATTCCGAGCGAGGGAAGAGACAGCCTCTTCTCGCTCACGAGGCGTTGCAGGTAAGACTTGCGTCCTCCCTGCGCACCGATGCCCTCCTTCCTTGCGGATATGGCCTTTCCTGACATATAGCGCCAGACAAAGGAAAGGATAAAACTGCCGGCGCCGATATAAAGCATGTTCATCCAGCGCCACTCGATGATGTTCTCGATGGTATTGACCCGTATTACCATGATGGGGAAGGTGAGAAACATGAACCATAACGAAACCACGACAGCTTGTTTCATGCCTTCCATGTATTTTGTGTAGTTCAACGTACTCATACCTTCTGCGTTGTTTTATGGCCTAAGAGCCCTGAGGGCTTGATAATCAAAATAACGATAAGAAGGACAAAGGCAAACACATCTTCGTAATCACTGGAGACATAACCCGTGGCGAAACTCTCCGTGCAACCCAGCACCAGGGCGCCGAGAACTGCGCCGGGGATGCTGCCGATCCCTCCGAGAACCGCGGCAGTAAAGGCTTTGATCCCCGCAAGAAATCCGATGTAAAAGTTGATCCTTCCGACGTGAGACGCGATCAATACCCCTCCTATGGCGGCCAGTGCCGAGCCTATGATGAAGGTGTTCGAGATTACGCGGTTGACGTTAACGCCCACGAGCATGGCCATGTTCCTGTCCTGTGCCGTAGCCCGCATGGCTTTCCCCATTCTCGTGAATTTGATGAGCAGCGTCAGGAGCACCATGATCACTGCCGTAGTCCCAATAATGATAAATTCCGTTGAGCCTATGAAACCGACGTAATTCGCCAGGAATGGGAGATCGGGCAATAGATTCGGGAAGGGGAGAAAGTCTGAGGTCTGGGCCAGAAGGATGTAATTCTGAAGAAAGATGGACATGCCGATGGCGCTGATCAGAGGCGAAAGACGGGAAGCCTGGCGTAAGGGCTTGTAGGCGACTTTCTCTACGGTGAAGCCGTAGGCGGCGGAGTAGATTACAGCGACAACGGACGCGAGGATCAGGACGGAAAGACCGCTCATTCCCGACATGGCGAGGACGCCGGCAACAATCAGGGCTGTAAAGGCGCCGATCATGTAGATCTCACCATGGGCAAAATTTATCAGTTCAATGATGCCGTAGACCATGGTGTANNTCGCCATGGGCGAAGTTGATGAGCTCAATGATGCCGTAGACCATGGTGTAGCCCAGGGCAATGAGGGCATAGATGCTGCCGCGCGTGAGCCCGCCGATAAGAAGTTCAAGAAAATAATCCATCTTAATACGCCGTGAATGACAATGTCTTCCGACTCGACTAAGCGGGCTTTCAGAAGTTACAAATAATCTGCCCTTGGCGGAGAGAAGAAATCCAAAACGTGACCGGGTTCGATTATTTCTATCCTGTGTTCAACGTTCTTGGGGATTGAATATGTATCTTCCGGTCCTATAATCTGATCGTGAGCACCAAAGCGGATTCTGTATTTCCCTGATATCACGTATCCGCTCTGTTCATTCGGATGCTTATGAAAGGGGACATTATCCTCTTGTTTGTAAAGCATTTTAGTTATCATAGTATCCGGCCCATGGGATAGAACCAGAAAATCTACGCCGAGAAAACTTCTTCTCGCACCTTTGTCTGCTGTCACTATCATACATTCCCCTTTTTTCTTTCACTGTCGGAGCGTTTCAGAATTCAATTTTTTTCTCCCGCAGCGGGCAAAAACTGTCGGCTTAAGCTTTCTGGACTTCGTCTCCTGGCGGGAGGGATTGAGGGAAGGGCTTATTTGTGCGATATCGGTAAAAAGTCTTATGACGGCGTGGCTCCTCAGAAAGACGAATCTATTTTACTTCCACATAGGCCCCGTTCCTGACCCGGTACACGGAAAAGCCGACTCCTATGGCATCTCCTCTGTTATCAAATTTAATTTTTCCGAGAGGGGTGTCCACATAATATGTGCGAAGGGCCTTTCTTATCTTTTCGTAATCTGTGGAGCCGGCATTCTTAATGGCGAAGAGAAGCGCCTGCGCGCCTGCGTAGCCGTTCAGGAAAAAGGCGCCGGGTTCGGAGCCGTATGCTTTTCTATGCGCCTCTATGGCGGCGATGGCGAGAGGATTTTTCGAAGTATCCTTATGGCTCGTTGCATAGACCCCTTCGGCATATCTGCCGGCTACCTTGATGAAAGTGTTGTCCTTGACGCCGTCGTCGGAGATTAGAAGAGTCTTCAAACCTTTCTTTCGCATCTGCGTCACTATCGAGGCGGCCTCCGGGTGATAACCGCCGTATATTACGGCTTCCGCACCGGATTGCTTTATTTTTTGAACTACCGCGGAATAATCAACAGCGCCCTGGGTTATCCCCTCAAAGAGCACGACGGCAGCCTTTTTCGAATCCTCGATATCCTTCTTCGCTTCTTCCGCGAATCCCTTGCCGTAGTCTCCCTTGTCATGCAGGACCGCTATCTTTTTCAGCTGGAGATTTTTGACGGCGAAATCTACGGCAAGCTTTGCCTGGTTCCTGTCGTAACCGATTGTCCGGTAAAAGTTGGGATATTTGCCGCTTAATGTCAGCTCCGTATTTGTGGCCGAAGGCGACATTGCGATCACATGACCTTCTTTGTAAATGCCGAGGGCCGCTTTGGTGGCGCCGCTGCAGATGTGTCCAAGAACTACATTGACGCCTTTGGAAACAAGTTTTGTTGCGGCGTTTGTGGCGACCTCTGGTTTACAGACATCGTCCTCGGCGAGAACCTCAACTTTCCTGCCGAGGATGCCTCCTTTTTCATTGATGTCCTTTGCCACGAGTTCCGCCGCTCTGGCGCTGGGGATACCGTAGGAAGCGATATCGCCGCTGAGCGGCACGGCGACGCCCAGCTTGATCGTGTCCGCAGCGGGGATTGCAGCGGGCAGCGTAAAAGTCACGCACGTGATTGTGATAAATGAGACAAGCAGGGTACTCTTGAAACGTGTTTTCATGGAATTTCCCTCACGCGTCTTAAGATGTAGTTGGATTATTTAAATTATACTATTTGTTAATGCAAGCACTAATCGACCAGGACGCTTTTGTCATACGACGTCCCTTTATCGGGTATCCAGCTTTTAATAATCGGACAAGATCTGGATTCCCGCGCAAAACTGCTGCGGGGATGACAGGCGTTACAAGAACCTTGATGATGACGTATTTGAGTTTCGCTCGCGATCAGGTCCCTTCAAGAGGCCGGCAGGTATTGAGCCTTCGCCATTGCTCGAGGATGTTAATTGAACAATCGCCCTGGATACTTTTTAGTCTGCTGGATACCGTAGCCGCATATTTTTTATCCACTCTTGTCGGTATCAACCCACCGCCAATTACAGAAAATTGTTTTTATTTGGCACATTTGCCGTTCATGATCATTGCCGGTATATTTCTTGCTCCGTTCACTGAAGGTGCGCTACACAAGAAGAACGTAGTGCAGACCTTCAGGTCTGCTGCATCGGCAGGACTAAAGTCCTGCACTACAAAGCAGGTGAAGCGTGCAGGCGGATAACGATGGCAATAATCATCGCTAAAGACAACATACAATTTTTCTTGATAATTATATCTTCAAGATGTTAACTATTTATGGAACCCTTTGATTTTTCTCTTTCTTGTAACAAAGATGAATAGATTGGGGACAAGGGGACGATAGAGCATCGTCCTGTTTCTTAATTCCCTTTCCCCGGATAAACGGCATCTTGTCGCTTTTAGATTGTTTCAGTTCGCTTGCAATGACTTGACAAGAAAATACAGACTCCAAGAGGTTATCACGTGATGGTTGATACGGAAGCGAAAAAAGGCGCCCCATTCAAGAAGGTTCACCAGGTTTTCTCAGGACGCAGAGGACTCTGGCTGCTGCTTGCCTGTCTCCTCGCCGCCGTGGTTTACGCGTACCTCGCCTACTCCGGCCGGATGCCGTCTATGGCGCGTAAACAAGCGACTGCGCCTCCGGCGCGCGCTGTCCCGGTTGTGACGGCGACCGCGGCAAAGGGCGACATTAATATCTATCTCACCGGACTCGGCTCGGTCACGCCGCTCAATACGGTTACCGTGAAGAGCCGTGTCGACGGGCAGTTGATGAAGGTTTCATTCAAGGAGGGACAGGTCGTGGACGCAGGCGCTCTCCTCGCGGAGATCGACCCGCGCCCGTTTGAAGCGCAACTTACCCAAGCAGTGGGGCTGATGGCCCGTGATCAGGCGCTCCTCGCAAATGCGAGGCTGGACCTTCAGCGCTACCATGATCTCGCTGCGGAGGATTCCATCGCGAAGCAGCAGTATGACACACAGAAGTCTTTAGTGCGGCAGCTGGAGGGAACGGTCAAGGTCGACCAGGGCCAGATCGACAATGCGAGGCTGCAGATAGTTTACTCGCGCATCACCGCACCCATCGGGGGCAGGATAGGGCTTCGTCTCGTTGACCCGGGCAACATAGTTCACGCAGCCGATGCCAACGGCCTTGCCGTCATCACGCAGCTGCAACCCATTACCGTCATTTTCACGATTCCCGAAGACAGCCTTCCTGCCGTGCTCGCCAAGCTCAAGACCGGGGAGCCCATGCCCGTTACTGCGCTCAATCGTGAGCAGACAAAAAAAATCGCGGATGGATACCTCCTGACGGTTGACAACCAGATCGATCCGACTACCGGCACAGTCCGGCTTAAGGCGCTGTTTCCAAATAAGGACAATGAGCTCTTCGCGAACCAGTTTGTCAACGCACGCCTGCTTATCGGCGTCAAGAAGGGAACTACGGTGGTGCCCACTGCCGCCTTGCAACGGAGCACCAGCGGGACATTCATTTACGTGGTGACTCCGGAACTGACTGCGGCCGTGCGTGCGGTCAAAGTCGGTCCTGCCGAGGGCGATAACGTTTCTGTTGAAGAGGGGCTGTCGCCTGGTGAGCTCGTTGTGGTGGAAGGTGCGGACAGGCTGCGGGAGGGCAACAAGGTCGAATTGCAGGGTCAAGGCGCCAACAATTCCGGCAAAGGTAAGCGATGAACCCTTCGCGCACTTTCATCCTCAGGCCTGTCGCGACTACCCTGCTGATGGTCGCTATTCTTCTGGCCGGCTTCGTCGCGTACCGCCAATTGCCTGTTTCCGCCTTGCCGCAGGTGGATTATCCAACCATCCAGGTATTCACCTTCTATCCCGGTGCGAGCCCCGATGTCATCGCTTCATCCATAACGTCTCCCCTCGAGCGTCAGTTCGGCCAGATGCCCGGCCTTAAGCAGATGACGTCAACGAGTTCCGGCGGCAGTTCGGTCATTATACTTCAGTTCACCCTTGACCTCAGTCTTGACGTTGGCGAACAGCAGGTGCAGGCGGCTATCAATGCAGCCGCCACATTCCTTCCGAGAGACCTTCCCAACCCGCCGGTCTATAGCAAGGTTAATCCGGCTGATGCGCCGATACTTACTCTGGCCCTGACTTCCGATACAATGGCTCTCCCGCAGGTGGAGGACCTTGCGGACACACGCCTCGCCCAGAAGATCTCACAGCTTTCCGGTGTGGGGCTTGTCAGCATAAGCGGAGGGCAGAGACCGGCTGTCAGAATACAGGCAAACCCCACGGCCCTGGCGGCATACGGCCTGACGCTCGAGGACCTGCGCGCAGTGATTGCCTCAGCCAATGTGAATCAGGCAAAGGGAAGCTTTGACGGGCCGCGGCAGTCTTCCATTATCGGCGCCAACGACCAGCTCCTGTCGAGCAAAGAGTACAGGCCTCTCGTAGTCGCCTATCGCAACAATGCCCCCGTGGTGCTTTCCGACGTTGCCGATGCCATCGACGATGCGGAGAACGTAAAGCTCGCGGCATGGATGAATGATGCCCCTGCGGTGATCGTCAATATACAGCGGCAACCGGGCTCTAATGTCATCGAGGTTGTCGACCGAGTCAAGAAGCTGCTGCCGCAATTGCAGAGCTCGCTTCCTTCAGCAATTCAGGTTTCCATACTTACGGACCGCACGGCGACAATCCGCGCATCCGTGCACGACGTGCAGTTCGAGCTGATGCTGGCGGTGGCCCTGGTGGTGATGGTCATCTTTCTGTTCCTCCGCACCTTGTCTGCAACATCCATTCCGAGCGTTGCCGTCCCGCTTTCTCTGGTAGGTACCTTCGGTATCATGTATCTTCTGGGGTTCAGCCTGAACAACCTGACTCTCATGGCCCTCACAATTGCGACGGGCTTCGTGGTGGATGACGCCATCGTCATGATCGAAAATATCGCCCGCTACATAGAGCAGGGCGACCCCCCGCTTGAGGCGGCCCTCAAGGGTTCGGAGCAGATTGCCTTCACCATTGTATCTCTGACCATCTCCCTTGTCGCCGTTCTTATCCCACTTCTCTTCATGAGCGATGTGGTGGGGAGGCTTTTCCGTGAGTTTGCCATTACCCTCGGCATTACGATCCTCATCTCCGCAGTGGTTTCACTTACATTGACGCCGATGATGTGTGCGAGATTGCTGAAGCACAAGCCGGAGAATCAGCAGAAGAGGCTATACCGAGTATCGCAACATATGTTCGACAGGGTAATCGCGGCCTACGGCAGGTCTCTCAAGTGGGTGCTTGGGCGCCAGACGGCAACGCTCATCGTGGCGGTGGCAACCCTCGTCCTGACTGTTGTCTTGTATGTTATCATACCGAAAGGTTTCTTCCCCGTGCAGGATACCGGGCTCATCCTCGGTATTTCCGAAGGGCCGCAGTGGACATCGTTTCAGGCAATGGCCGATAAGCAGCAGGCGCTCGCGCGGACGATCCTCCGCGACCCGGCCGTGCAGAGCCTGTCCACGTTTATCGGGGTGGATGGGACTAATACGACCCTGAACGGCGGGCGCGTCCTTATCAACCTGAAGCCGCTCTCCGAGCGCGATGCGAGCGCCAGTGAGATCATTCGCCGCCTGCAGCCTGAACTCGCGAAACTCAACGGAATCAACGTCTACATGCAGCCGGTTCAGGACCTCACGGTCGAAAGCCGCGTGAGCCGCACGCAGTATCAGTACAGCCTTGAAGACCCGAATGCCGACGAGCTCGGCCTCTGGACTCCAAAACTTGTTGACGCGCTGCGTGAGCTCCCGGAACTCCGCGACGTGAGCAGCGATCAGCAGAACCAGGGATTGCAGGCCTCGCTTGTGATTGACAGGGCTACGGCGTCACGGCTCGGAATTACCCCGCAGCTCATCGACGATACACTCTACGACGCCTATGGCCAGAGGCTGGTATCAACGATGTTCACACAGTTGAATCAGTATCGGGTCATCCTCGAGGTCAAACCGGAATTCAAGGTGCATCCTGAAAAATTGGGCGACCTCTATGTAAGAAGCGCAAGCGGCGGGCAGGTGCCCCTCGCCGCGTTTACCCAGTTCAAGGAAACCCTGGGTCCGCTTATCATCAGCCATCAGGGGCAGTTTCCGTCAACAAACCTCTCCTTCAATCTCGCGCCTGATGTATCCCTTGGAGATGCGGTCAAGGCAATTAATTCTGCCACGCAGAAGCTCGAAATGCCGGCGAGCATCCGGGGGAGCTTCCAGGGGACTGCCCAGGCCTTCCAATCATCGCTCGCTAATGAGCCCATCTTGATCCTGGCGGCGCTGATAACGGTTTACATCGTCCTCGGGGTGCTTTACGAGAGCTACATACACCCCGTCACGATCCTCTCCACACTGCCTTCCGCAGGGGTGGGAGCGCTTCTTGCCCTGATGATATGCCGCACGGAGTTCAGCGTCATCGCCTTGATAGGCATCATCCTCCTTATCGGCATCGTGAAGAAGAACGGCATNNACGGCATCATGATGGTGGACTTTGCCCTGGCGGCGGAGCGCAATGAAGGGAAACGCCCGGAAGAGGCCATCTATCAGGCATGCCTGCTCAGGTTCCGGCCGATCATGATGACGACCCTGGCGGCGCTCCTCGCGGCGCTGCCTTTGGCGATGAGCTCTGGTGTGGGCGCAGAGCTTCGCCGCCCCCTCGGCATTTCCATCATCGGCGGCCTGGTTGTGAGCCAGGTTCTCACGTTGTACACGACGCCGGTCATCTATCTCTGGTTTGACCGGCTGGCAGCGCGCTTTGCAGGAAATCGCTCCGCTGAAGCAAACAACGAGGGCAGCAAACAATGATCGGAGCGAATTTCTCAGCCCCCTTCATCCGGAGGCCGGTGGCGACGACCCTTCTGACTATTGGAATGGTTCTCGCCGGGCTGATTGCAGTCCGTTTGCTTCCTTTGTCCCCCTTGCCGCAGGTGGATTATCCGACGATCGCCGTATCTGCGGGCCTGCCGGGGGCGAGTCCGGAGACAATGGCAACATCGGTCGCGGCGCCGCTGGAGCGGCAGTTTGCACACATCGCGGGCGTCGCCGAGATGACGTCGACCAGCAACCTTGGCTCCACGTCCATCGTCCTGCAGTTCGAACTGGACCGCAACATCGACGGAGCGGCCCGTGACGTCCAGGCTGCGATCAATGCGGCCCGATCCTACCTGCCGGCTGCCCTTCCTTCGAACCCGAATTATCGCAAGGTGAACCCGGCGGAGGCGCCTATCCTCATTCTGGCCCTCACGTCCGATACGGTCGGAAGGGCACAGATGTACGACGCGGCGTCGACCATCCTCCAGCAAAAACTCTCCCAAGTGGAAGGCGTCGGACAGGTGATAGTCGGCGGCGGATCATTGCCGGCGGTGCGTGTGGAGTTAAATCCCCTGTCACTGAGCAAGTATGGGATCGGCCTTAACGACGTGCGTACTGCGCTCGCTACCACCAACGTGAACCGGCCCAAAGGTCAGCTGGCAAACGGCGAGAAGACATGGGAGATCAAAACGAATGATCAGATGTACAAAGCGGAACTGTACCGTCCGATCATCGTTGCCTTCCAGTCGGGGGCGGCGGTAAGACTGTCTGATGTCGCCGATGTGCAGGATTCGGTGGAGGATATACGCAACGCGGGTCTGGTAAACGGCAAACCCTCCATTATGGTAATCGTGTACCGTCAGCCGGGGATGAATATCATCGAGACTGTGGACCGCGTCGTTGAACTCCTGCCTCAGCTTGAAGCCTCCATTCCCGGAGCAATCAACCTCTCCGTCGTTCTCGACCGCACGACGTCAATTCGCGCCTCATTGAGGGATGTCGAGCGCACCCTTGTCATCTCCGGTATACTCGTAATTCTGGTCGTATTTGCGTTCCTGAGGCATTTTCGGAGCGCCCTCATTCCAAGCATTGCCGTGCCCGTATCGCTCATCACCACCTTTGGAGTCATGTACCTCTGCAACTACAGCCTCGATAACCTTTCCCTCATGGCGCTGACAATTGCCACGGGGTTTGTCGTTGATGATGCGATTGTCGTCCTCGAAAACATCACCCGTCACTTGGAAAAGGGCGTTCCTTCCCATGAGGCCGCCTTACTGGGTGCGCGGGAGATCGGCTTCACCGTCCTTTCAATCAGCGTTTCCCTCGTGGCGGTGTTCATCCCTATCCTCCTCATGGGAGGGATGTTGGGGCGTCTCTTCCGCGAGTTCGCCGTGACGCTCTCTGCTGCCATTATGGTGTCTCTCGTGGTGTCGCTGACTGTCACGCCCATGATGTGCGCATATCTTCTGAAAACGGAAAAAGTTCGAACCCACGGACGGCTGTTTAATATGAGCGGGCGCCTGTTTGACAGGATGCATCAGGGTTACGAAAAAAGCCTGTCCTGGGCGCTGAAACGCCAGCCACTCATGCTTGCCGTGATGCTCTCCACACTTGTGATCAGCATCATGCTCTTCATCATCGTTCCGAAAGGATTCTTTCCTCAGCAGGATACAGGCCGCCTGACAGGGACGATACTCGCGGCCCAGGACATATCGTTCCAATCGATGAGAGACAAAATGGCGGCGATCGTGGACATAATCGGAAACGACCCGGCCGTGGAAACGGTAGCCGCATTCACCGGCGGCGGCGGCGGGCGAGCGACAACGAATACGGGGCGGATGTTCATCGCCCTGAAACCCATAGAGGAGAGGAAGCTTAGCGCCGACCAGGTAATCGCAAGACTTCGCAAAAAAATCAGCAGCGTTCCGGGAGCTCCTGCATATCTCCAGGCGGTACAGGACGTGCGTGCGGGGGGAAGGATGAGCGGGGGCCAATATCAGTACACGCTCCAGGGGGAAAACCTGATGGATCTCATGACATGGTGCCCCCTTATAGAACAGCGATTGCGCGAGGTCCCCGGCATTGTCGACGTGAACAGCGATCAGCAGAACAAAGGGCTTCAGGCGTCGCTTGTTATCGATCGCGCCACGGCGTCGCGCCTGGGTGTCAGCCCGCAGGTAATCGATGATACGCTTTACAGCGCGTTCGGCCAGCGGCAGGTATCGATCATGTACACGCCTCTGAATCAGTACCATGTTATAATGGAGGTCGAGCCACGCTTCTGGCAGCGCCCGGAGACACTCCGCTATATCTATGTGCCGTCATCGACTGGGGCGCTCATTCCCCTCAGCGCCTTCACCCATTACGATATGACGCAGACGTCGCTCGCAATCAGCCATCAGGGACAATTCCCGTCAGTGACGCTGTCATTCAACCTCGCGCCGGGACTTGCCTTGGGCGATGCAGTGAAAGCGATCGACACCGCCACGCGGAAGATGGGATTGCCTTCGAGCATTCACGGCAGCTTTCAGGGGACGGCCCAAATATTTCAGGCATCCCTCGCCAATCAGCCCCTCCTGATCCTTGCTGCGCTGGTAGCGGTCTACATCGTCCTCGGCGTGTTGTACGAGAGTTACATCCATCCGCTTACCATTCTCTCGACGCTGCCTTCGGCGGGTGTCGGGGCATTCGTAGCTTTGCTGGTCTCGGGCACGGAGCTGACCATCATCGCCCTGATCGGACTCATCCTGCTCATCGGCATCGTGAAGAAAAACGGCATCATGATGGTGGACTTTGCCCTGGCGGCTGAACGCAATGAAGGGAAACGCCCGGAAGACGCCATCTATCAGGCGTGTCTGCTGCGGTTCCGTCCGATCATGATGACGACCATGGCGGCCCTCCTGGGAGCGCTGCCCCTTGCCATTGGATTCGGCGTCGGGTCCGAACTCCGCCGTCCCCTCGGTATCGCCATCGTCGGCGGATTGATCTTCAGCCAGATGCTTACGCTCTATACGACTCCCGTGGTGTACCTCTATCTTGACCGTCTGCGGCTTCGCCTGCAAAAAAGAAAGACGGAGAGGAAGAGGTTGGCTGTCCACAATGTACCTGCCGGTGCGCCGGATGTGCAGTGATCGGATGCGGAGGGCGGCATGTTCAAAAAAATCGTTGTTTGCGGGAGTCCATCTTGGTAAGATGAACCGGCAGAAGGAATAATATATGATTCATCATAAGTCAGGGTATCGAGAATGGGCAAAGCCGCGCAGTCTTGCAATTGCCGCCGTTGCGGGGATGCTTGTCATTTTCACCGCGTGTGCGGTCGGACCTGACTATGTCAGGCCGAAAGACGAAGCGCCCGCCGCCTACAAGGAGGCAGCAGAGTGGAAGGTGGCACAGCCGCAGGAGGCCGTCGTCCGCGGAGCCTGGTGGAAGATATTTCAAGACCCTCAGCTTGACACCCTCGAAGAGCAGGTGAATATATCGAATCAGAATGTTGCCGCTGCGGAAGCGCAATTCAGGCAGGCGCGCGCCGCCGTGCAGGCTGCGCGTGCAGGCTATTTCCCTAATCTCTCAATCGGAGCCCAGGCCACTCGTTCCCTCGCATCAGGTAATGCCGGCAACGCTCTTGGTACGACGAACCAGGTTTCCGACCTGCTGTTGACAGGGACGGCCTCGTGGGAACCGGATATCTGGGGCAAGGTCCGTCGTACTGTCGAGGCAAGCCAGGCAGGCGCCCAGGCAAGCGCAGCAGACCTGGAATCGCTCCGCCTCAGCACCCAGGCTGCGCTGGCGCAAAACTATTTCCAACTCTGCGCGCTCGACGCTCAAAAAAAGCTTCTCGATGCGACGGCGGCGGCATTCCAGAAATCTATGGACATGACGGAGAGGCGCTACGCGAGCGGTGTGTCATCCAGGGCCGATGTCCTTCAGGCGGAGACACAGCTCAAAACCACGCAGGCGCAGGCGATCGATGTAGGGGTGCAGCGCTCCCAATTGGAGCATGCAATCGCACTCCTCGTGGGTAAACCGCCGTCTGGTTTATCCGTCCCCGCAACGCCCCTCGCGGCGACGCCGGTCGCCGTACCTTTCGGCATTCCTTCGGAGCTCCTTGAACGGAGGCCGGACATCGCCGCTGCGGAACGGCGCGTAGCGGCAGCGAATGCCCAGATCGGGGTTGCCAAGGCGGCCTATTTCCCGAACGTTGTCTTGAATGCAACGGGCGGATTTGAATCTTCGCATCTGTCCGACTGGCTCTCCTGGCCGAGCCGCCTCTGGTCTGTCGGCCTGGCCCTGACGGAGACCGTATTCGATGCGGGTCTGAGGAGCGCCCTTACAGACCAGGCACGGGCAGCCTATGACGCGACGGTGGCGTCTTATCGCCAAACTGTGCTGGGGGGATTTCAGGAAGTGGAGGACAATCTCGCTGCGCTCCGGATACTGGAAGAAGAATCCCGCATCCAGGGCGAAGCGGTAAGCGCCGCGCGCCGATCATTGGAGGTCAGCATGAACCAATACAGAGCAGGAACAATAAGCTATATCGAAGTGGTGACCGTGCAGACTATCCTGCTTGCAAACGAAAGAACAGCCATCGACATCCTCAGCCGCCGCATGGCTGCGAGCGTCCTCCTGATCAAAGCGATAGGCGGCGGTTGGAATTCCGCCTCGCTCCCGTCAAACAAGGAACTCAACAGCAGCAGGGATGACAAGCGCGATTAACCGGCGCCTACCTGTCCGCCTCTTAAGAGTGATCTACTCACCGATAATCTTGACGAGCACCCTTTTCTTTCGCCTGCCGTCAAATTCGCCGTAAAAGATTTGCTCCCACGGGCCGAAATCGAGCCTGCCCTCACTAATCGCGACGACCACTTCCCTTCCCATGATCTGACGCTTCAAATGGGCATCACCGTTATCCTCACCCGTGCGATTGTGGCGATACTTTGAAACAGGTTCATGGGGCGCCAGCTTCTCCAGCCATTCTTCATAGTCCTGATGGAGGCCGGACTCGTCGTCGTTGATGAAAACGGAAGCCGTGATGTGCATCGCGTTTATAAGTGCGATGCCGTCGGTTATTCCGCTATCCTGGAGGCATTCTTCCACCTGTGGCGTGACGTTCACGAAAGCACGACGGGTTGGAATGTTGAACCAAAGGTCTTTCCTGTAAGATTTCATTTTTCATTCTCCTCATGTGAAATGCAGAATTAGAATTAAATTTGTTTTTGTCAATTGGACGGGTGAACTCTTAAAAATATTATCTCAGGTTTCTTCTTGAAAGCAACACGGAAAGTCGAAGACAGGATATGCTAATCGTCAAATACAAAGCAGCAGGAAAGATCGGTAGATGATATCGTTGAATTCGGTGGAGAGCGCATTCCCCGCGCATACAGACTGCGCCGCCTTCCCGCAGAATTGTTTTTAAAATCTTGACCCTCCATTCTCCATTATAATCGGAAATAAACGAAGAAGCCGTAACCTGTATCGGAGATATTTCTGCACCGAGGGATATAAAATGGCAGAAATCTAATTTTGAATGTGGTACAACTTCCGGGGGCAGGTCAGAATGTACACTGCGTGGAAAAGATAAAAGATTATTTGGGAAGAGTCACTCTGAAATTGAAGTATCGACTTCAGACTATAGAAAGGTAATCCATGAAGCTCAAGATACCCTACTACGCTCAGAGTTCCGAATTCAGCTGCGGACCCGCTTGTGTGCTGATGATTTTCAAGTTTTTTAACCCCAGCCTTAAGCTGAATCGTACCCTGGAGTTTGAGGTATGGCGTCAATGCAACATGATCGGAGTAAAAGGCGCAGACCCTTTCGGGATGAGTGTCCCGTTGTTAGATGCCGGCTATGAGGTCCACCTGTTAACGCAACGCAGGAGTGTGAGCGACCCTGATTTGTGGAGCAGCAGGATGCAGGAACTTAGGTTGACCCCGGAAGACGAGGATTTAGCTGTTTTCGGTATTGCCGAGAATAAGAAGCGCGCTCTGGGCCGTGGCTTGACTGTGGTGTACAGCCAATTGACGGTCGAGCGGGTCGCTAAGTCCTTCTATGAAGGGTTCATCCCGATAGCATTGGTACACATGGGAGTGGTGCACCAGCTGGACATACCTCATTGGGTAGTAGTGACGGACGTCGGAGATAATGATGTAGCCTTCAACGACCCCTATCCTCCCAAAGGGGGAAAGAACATTTGCGTGAGCCGGGAGGAATTCCGGCAGATGCTCGGTGCTGTTGGAACTCGGTTCGGTCTCAGCCCGTCGGTTATCTTTATCAGAAACTGCAACCAGTAAAGGAACCGGACTTTACGAATACAAAGAGGTAAACCCGAGCCTTTAAGATTTTATCGTAAGGGAGTACGACTTTAGCATCTCAACGGGATGATAGGATTTTTTCGATTGGGCGAGGGTTGCAAGGTCCATATCACTCTCTTTGTTCATAAACACATATCCATGGAAGAGTTCCTTGGCACACTCATTGTCCAGAAACTGGTAAAGACCTTTGATGTAGGGATAGGCCTTTTCAAAATTGAGGACGCCCATATCCTGCGTTAAATGGGACATGACGGCAAAG
Organism: Syntrophaceae bacterium; assembly: GCA_003153775.1. Taxonomy (GTDB): domain Bacteria; phylum Desulfobacterota; class Syntrophia; order Syntrophales; family UBA2185; genus Fen-1135. The sequence goes on from PMBI01000082.1 coordinate 52,406, forward strand.
GCGCAGATCTCACCGTCTATCCGCACACATAACCCGCGCCAGTCCAGCTCTCCTATGGTATGGAGCGCCTCAATGACCGCTGCCTTCTCACAGGTCATATTTTTCTCCTGCTCTTTGTCACATTCCTGCAGATCACACCATTTTTCAAGAAAGTCGAGACACTCGGGAACATCTTTTTCTGTGATCATCCCCGCGGTCGCCCGGTTATGATTAAGATATTCACGAGTAAACTGGTGAATCAGATTCCGTTTTTTTGCGTATCGATTTCCCTTGAGTTCGACGAGATCCTGGGTGAGATAGAGATAGTCCTCATACTCTTTCTGCTCAGTGATATCGAAATAAGGATGGAGCGAGTTCTCCCCCACTTCCTGCAGATAATCCCCGGGAACAAAACATATCCGCTCGCATCCCATCGCCATGACAAGTTCTTTCAGGGCAGCGGGTGCAGGCCGGCCATTTCCACCCACGGGCAGAATCAAGTATCCTTTGTCGTCATGGTCCATGATTTTCCTGGTCACGACGATCACCTCGCCATCTGCAATCTCGTAATGAGATTCGAAGCAGTCGCCGTTCCAGGCAATGATCGAAGGCAGGGAATAGGTGCTGAGGCGGTGCGGCTGACGCTCAAAGAAGCTCTTCAACAACGGATAGTCTGCTCTGGTTAGTGGCTTCATCGCTTATAATCAATCTTCAGCAGCATCGGCAGAGAAAAAGGCATTTCCTCAAATCCTATTTTTCGATATAAGGAATGGGTGCGATTTTGAGCGATCAAACCGATCCACCGCATGTTGTCACTACGGAGACGACCCACGATTTCTTCGACAATCCTTGTTCCGATCCCCTGATGTCGAAGTCTGGGGGAAACGGTCACATCGTGAATATAGGCGTCATTCACACGATCGCTGATTGCCCGACCCATCCCCCTAATCTCGTTTCCGTCTCTGACGGTCAAAAAGCAGTGACTCCCCGAAATGATGCGACGGATCAACTCGTGATTTCCATTATCCTGCTCATCCCACCAGCCGGCTTCCCGGTATAAGGCCGCGATCTGCTCGATTTCCCCAGGATTGGGGTCGGTTATAAACTGATATTTATACTCTATCATGTTGATAATGGTCGATGTACATCTTCCAGACGGCAAAGGGCGGAGAGCTGATTACCGGACCTGTGACGATATGTGGTTGCCATGGCCAAGCGCCATGACGAACCAAGCATTAATCCGCCTTTCTCTTATAAAAAAATATCAAACATGAATAAATAAATCAAGGTTAACGTTTACGAAAGCCCGACGGGTTGGAATGTTGAACCAAAGCCCTTACCCGTAACATTTCATTTCTTATGCTCTTATGCGAAATGCAAAATAAAAAAATAACTTCACTTTTGTTAAGCAAATGGATGAACTCTTATTACGGCGGCAAACAATTATATCAATCCTGTCATTCCCGAAAATTCGGGCATCCATCCAAAATACTCGATGGGGGATCGAGTCCGGCATGACAATAGGCGTCTTAATCGGGCGCGCTTTTGGCGTAGGAGTTTTTCTCATTTATTTGACGATACGCAAACTTCCAATATCCGATCCACGTTGAATACTCGTCTTTCTTTGCGCATCAAGCAATAGGCATTCATTCCGAGAAAAGGATGACCGTTGTATTCCATCTCTCCGACAGACATCGGCCTGATTGTGCGGCGCGATTTTTCGTCCTTTGCTTTTAAATAGAGAATATCCAGATTCTTCTTCTCTCTTATAGCGGAACGAATAATTTGCAATTTATCGTCGCGAGAGCATTTTTGTTCTGCTTTATCGTATTGTGTACGTGTAAGAAATTTTACAATATGCCAATCCATCAAAACGTGACTTTTCTTCAGCGGTTGCTTCAGGATTATTCCGTCCAGAGATGTGCAGCGCGAGAGGGCAACATACATCTGTCCGTGGGCGAACGTTCCGCGCCCCACGTCGATGATAACATTTTCAAAGGTTTTCCCCTGGCTTTTGTGGATAGTGACGGCAAAAGCCAGGCGGATGGGATACTGAGTGAACGACCCGACATCTTCGGAACAAAGCTCATTATCTTTTAAGAAGAAACGGTATATTTTCCAGGTATAGGGACTAATTTCCACGGATTCGCCGTTATCTAATTTGGCGGCAATTATCTCTTCGCCGTCGTCATCCTTTTCAAATCCCGTTATTTTGCCGATGGTGCCGTTGATCCACCTTCCATAAGTATCGTTGTTCAAAAGCATTATTTGGGCGCCTTTTTTTAGTTTCAATTCCGTTGCTGTCGGCAGATATTCTTTACCAAATTCGCCGTCAATCATACCTTGCGCTTTCCATATTTTGCCGGGAAGCTTAGCCAACTGTTCCTCGTTAATGCCGTCGGCTAAATCATTAGTGCTTGTCAAAGAGAGATAAAAAGAGCCGGAAGGGGAGGTAAACTGAGAATCATAGCGCTTATTGAACAGCGCGATATCGTCATCCGTGATGGAGTTATTGCGGATAGCGTTGAGCAGGCGAATAAATTCGTTATCTTTCTGGCGATAAACTTTTTCCAACTCGACAAATTCCATATCCAGTTGTTCCAATATTTTGGCGCTGAAGAAATAAGGACTGCTATAGTACGACTGGAAGATATCTCTTTCGCGGCTGGTGACAACAGGCGGCAACTGGTAAAGATCTCCGATAAAAATCATTTGCACGCCGCCGAATGGACGTTTGGAATTGGGGCCGTTGAGGCGCAGAAATTTATCCACACAATCCAGCAGATCAGCACGTACCATGGACACTTCATCAATGAGGATGGTTGTCAACTTCTTATAGATAGAGGATTTTTCTTTGGCGGCGCCCCTTTTCTTCTTGATAGCAGTTAGAGTTACATCAGGCTTGAAATGAAAAAAAGAATGAATTGTCTGTCCGCCGACATTAACAGCGGCAACACCGGTAGGGGCCAGGATTACTACTTTCTTTCTTGTAGTATTGCGGAAATAATTTAAGAGAGTTGATTTACCGGTGCCCGCCCGGCCGGTTATGAAGATATTCTTGTCCGTCTCTTCCATCAACTCCAGAGCATGCTTAAACTCGGGATTAAAATCAATCTCAGCCGGTTTTGCTGTCTTATTCATTTTGATCAGTCTTTTCTGGTTCTAACGCAGGTCTTCTCTTAGGGCGGAAAAGTGCGTCCGACGGACTTTTTGCCGCGCCGGTAATATCTTTTCCGGCGCCATTTTCTTGTCTAAAAGAGACTTTTGAAACTCTGGAAGAATATCGTTGGCACAAATTCCCGGTATTTACGAAGTTCGTTCTTAGCCCTTGTTACCATAATATCCGAAATGATGTAAATGGGCTTTAATGGTAATTATGTAATGTCTGCTTCCTGTAAGCGTCAGGTCGAGTAATTTCACTGCTGTAGTAGATTTCAAACACAAATCGTGATAGTCAAAATATGAAATAGGCGGTTGAATGAGTTCCTTTTCTTGCCAGTCGCGCCTCCGCCCATAGATTGCCTTCGTCGCATCCGGATGGGAAGAAATTGCAGAATTCATCCATAACAAGTTGAAACATCTATCAATAACAAAGAACGAGGAAAAATCATGAGCAAGCTTCTTAAGGATTATCCTGTCGTCATTGAATTTCCTGTCGCCTGGGGTGAAATGGACGCTATGAGTCACGTGAACAACATCGTATATTTCAGATATTTCGAGAGCGCCAGGATTGCCTATTTTGAAAAGGCGGACATGTTCAGTTACATGACAGAAACAGGGATTGGACCCATTCTCGCCACGATATCCTGTAAATTCAAGATACCCCTGTCATATCCCGATCATGTCCTCATCGGTGCGAAAGTAATCAGCATCGAAAAGGACCGTTTTATCATGAATCACGTTGTCGTCAGTAAAAAGCATCAGAAGGTGGCCGCTGAAGGTGACGGGGTGATCGTGATCTTCAATTATCGGCAGGGCAAGAAAGTGACTGTCCCCGAGGTGGTGAAAGAGAGAATTCTTGATATCCAGAAATCGACTCAGGGAAAGGAAGATTAGCTTTAAATTTATACAATGCCGAAATATCTGTTTCCTCTATAAACCCACATGCCGGCGCGTCGGCACAAGTAATAGTGAAAACAGATCGCGATTGCTGCTCCCCCGACTTCTATTTTGTTTTGCTTGTTTATTTATCAAACGGATACTTGTCTTGATTTCTCATTATCCCATCTGCTCTCGTGCGCCTCTGGGCATAATATCTGAGGGGCATGACAAGACCAAAAAAGGGAATGATATACATGGCAGCCACAATGGGTTCGATAGGGCCGAAAAACTCAGAGGAAAAAACAATCACCAGGACATTATTCATGTTCGCTAACATGACTGCGCCGGCCAGTTGATTCTCCACAGAACTTTTCCAGAAGAAGAGGATCCCGACGGTGCAGCAGATCGCCGACAACACTATGGCCACTGCGGATGCCGTGATAATGATGATGGGCTCTTTTTTGAAAAGTGGTGCATACCGGCAGAAAATTCCCAGATTTATTACGGCAAAAAGCAGGAGAGAAATGGGAAACTGCCTTTTCATCAGATGCTTCAACAGGCCCGGGGTGACGCGTCTCAGGCCTTCAATGACTAAAATGGGGACGAAGATCACCAGCATAAGCATGCGGACCATGGCGATCAGCGACAGCTCCGCATACTTCGCTGCAACAACATGGATGAGAGCCGGTAAAGTGATGGGCACCAGGACCGATGTGATCACGACGACCACCAGGACAAGAGGGCTATTCCCTTTTATCAGATTGGATATGAAAGGGGCCACAACCCCTGTGGAAACACCTACCAAGAGCAATGCGGACAGGGCATAAGTCGGGGCAAAAAATTTAAATATATAAAAAACGACCACAGGCAGAATCAGGCTTTTCAGAACGGTAAAAGTTAAAATGGTCTTGTAATGGTCTTTCAGCGTCCTCCAGACAGTATCCAGTTCAATGGAAAGGTAACTGAGGGCAAAAAGGACCATCAGACAGTAAATAGGCAGGGATTGGAAAAAAGAACCGAAGTGGGGGAAGATGATCCCTGTCGCCATGGAGGAAAGGACCACGAAGAGAAGTAAGAGATCGTTTACACGAAATGGAAGTTGCATGTTTGATAGAACCTGTCGATTAAGGTTTTAATTTCTGCAACATATGAAGCTCTCCGCAGCAAGCCAAGCTGCGGACAATTCGCTCGCATTAGAGTTCAAGAGAGTGGAATAGCATATAGAAATCCCTCTCCAATCCCCTTTACAAAAGGGAGGAACATGTTCGGGAAGACCGGCGCGGAATCAGGCATTGTCGCGAAACAGTTTGAGCCAGATGGGGCCGCTCATGGAAACCAATCCGAGTATGGCAAATGCAAATCCCCATCCGTAGATTCCGCTCCCGGAGACATCGAGTACGAGGCCGAAGGCGAGGGGCGCAAGAAATGCCATGCCGAATCCGACAAACGCGTACAGTGCCAGCGTCCTGCCGCGTTCAGAGTCATGTGCCGCTGCGACGACACCGGCTGTCAGCGCAGCACTGTCGAGCATCATGGCAATCCCATAGAGCACGCAGAGTCCCGCGACCATGATAAAAGGCAGAGCAGCGGTAAAGCCTATGATGCAGCCGATGAGACCGGCGGCAAGCATGAAGATCGTGATGACGCGCCTCCGTTCCGATATCAGCGCCAGTTCATTGCCGAGGACACTGGCAGGCACGCCCGCGAAAAGAACGATCGTGGCCAGGTTCTGCGGAGTGATGTGGTATTCACGGATAGTTTGCAGGCTTATGCTGAAGGCGAGAAAGGTGACGAGCCATGTACGAAATCCAAAGAGCTCCCAGCAGTGAACCGCATATCCGCACATGTAGCCTATAGCCGAACGGTTCCGGAGAGCTCCGCGAAAATTAAAGGATGAGAGGAGAGGTTCTTTTCGCGGCAGATCAGGCGTCTTTGGCCGAACGGCAAGAGCGAAGATCAATGCGGCTCCGAGGCATCCCACGGCCAGCATCACAGCCGAGGAGCGCCAGTCAAGCAAAGTCACCAGCCACCCGGATAGAAATACCGATATGGCCGTGCCGATGCCATACGAAGACGTGTAAAAGGCGATGGACCTGCTCTGCGTTTTTCCAGTGATGTGATCGCTGAGCGCCTTCAGTCCCGGCATGTACGTCCCGGCCAGGCTTACACCTGCGCAGAATCTGAATAACATCGCCGTGAGCGTGCCCTCGGCAAGCCACCCGAAGCCCGCCATCGAGGCTGCGCCGAAGACGGCAGAATAGAGGTAGATGCGGCGCGGGTCGATCCTGTCGGTGAGACTCACAAGGATGGGTACAAAGGCCGCGTATCCTCCATAGAAGATGCCATTGATCCAACCGGCCTCGGTATTGCTGAGGCCCCACTCGGCCTGAAAGCCGGGAAGAAGGGCCGGGAAGTACATCGTCCCGGCCATGGAGAATATTTCGGCGGCACATACGCAAATGATGAATCTGACCTGACTGTTCATGCGCGAAAAAAGATGAGGATTAATAAATTAATTGTCTTTGTCGGATTTTTCTACCATTCTTTTCGGATTATTGTAATAATCAATTGCATTGAACTCAATCGATTTCTTAAATTTATCTTATGGAAAATACATTTCGAGAAACCGGCGGCATTGAAGTGGTACTGTTTGATTTCGGGGGTGTTCTCTCTGAAGAAGGCTTCCGGAACGGCCTCCGGGCAATTGCGAGGCTAAACGGATTCGACGAAGAGACCTTTGTCAGGACTGCCAACGATGTGATCCATGCCTGTGGATACGTTACCGGCAAAGTGCCCGAAAACGCCTATTGGGAAATATTGAGAGGGACTACCGGCGTCCGGGGTGATGACCAGTTCCTGAGAAATGAAATACTGTCCCGTTTCAAAATGAGAGAATGGATGATCGGCACGGTGAAAAGGCTCAAGGTGCTTAAAGTCCGTGTGGGGATCCTCAGTGACCAGACCGGCTGGCTTGATGAACTCGATGCCCGGTATCACTTTTTCAGGCTGTTTGATTATGTTTTCAACAGCTATCATATGGGGAAGAGCAAGAAGGACCAGACGCATTTTCTGGATGTGATCCGTGCGTTAGGAACTGAGGCGCGTAGAGTACTCTTTATTGACGATGACGCGGGGAACTGCGAAAGGGCTGAACAAGCGGGTTTGAAGGTTATCCATTACCTGGACCGTGAACAATTCCTTGAAGAGATTGCCGGATATTTTCCGGCAATGACATCATAAGACATGGCGCAGACCGTGAGACCGGCCATATTGGCAGGACTGGGGTCCTGCACTACTTCTGTGTCGCGTCTTTCCATTTGACACATATACACATTTTTCTTATACTCTAATATCATTTCCGCTTGACACCCTTCATTTCTACTAACCAAAAAGGACGAGGAGGACCCATGCAGCTGATAAATCAACTGGATGCCATCTTTAAGCCCAAGAGTGTTGCGGTGATCGGAGCTTCACCTGCTCCGGGCAAACTTGGCTATGATGTTATTTACAACCTGATCCATGCCGGCTTTTCCGGTCCGATATATCCGGTCAACCCGAAAGCGGATCAGATTCTGGATCGTCCCGCATACAAGCAGATCGGCGATATTTCGCCCGCACCGGATCTTGCGGTGATAATCATACCCGCAAAGGCAGTGCCCGGCGCAATCGACCAGTGCGGCATGGCGGGGGTCAAGGCCGCCGTGGTCATTACGGGAGGGTTTGCGGAAGCGGGAGAAGCAGGCGAGAAACTTCAGGTGGAGCTGGCCGATGCCGCGCGCCGCTACGGCATCCGGGTCATCGGTCCCAATTGTCAGGGGGTGAATAATCCTCATTATAATCTCTGCGCCTCATGGCCGCTCCTTACGAGGAAGGGCCGCATGGCTTTTATCTCCCAGAGCGGTACGGTCGGGGCGGCGCTGATGGACTGGGCGAGCGAGGAACACCTCGGTGTGAGCGCCTTCGTAAGCCTCGGCAATCGCGCCGACGTCGATGAAACAGATTGCATCCAGTATTTTAACCATGATCCCAATACGGAGGTGATTGCCCTCTATGTGGAAGGCGTCAAGCGACCCGTTGAATTTCAAAAGGCGCTGGCCGCGGCCACGAAACCCGTCGTTATTTTGAAATCCGGGCGCACGGCGCGGGGCCGTGTTGCGGCAGAATCGCACACCAAGTCCATGGCGGGAGTGGATGCCGTTTATGACGCCATCTTCAGAAAATACCGGGTTCACCGCGCCGATACCATCGAAGAGCTCTACGACTACGCCAAAGCGTTAGCCTACATGTCCAAGCCTCCGGGAAAACGCTTGCTCAATATCACCAGCTCGGGAGGCTCTGCCATCCTGGCCATAGATCAGGCGGAAAAACTCGGGTTCGAATCGCCGCGGCCGGAGGCGACCCTGAGGGAACGCCTGCGTGCAATCTTGCCGGCGCACTGTTCGGTTGATAACCCCATAGACCTTACGGGAGACGTGATCGGCGATCCGACGCTGTACAGCAAAGTTATCGCTGCGGCAAAAGGTGACTATGACACTATGGTCATCATCTTTGGCGACCCGATTGCCGGGGCATCGAAGATCGTCACTCCGGGTGCTTCCGAGGTGGTTATCTTCCTGGGCGGCGCCGATGTCGAAAGAGAGGAGCGCGTTCTGATCCACCAGCGGGGCATACCGGTCTTTCCCACTCCGGAGCGCGGCCTCAAGGCCTTGCATCAGTTCTTCCGGTTCGAAAGCCGCACCGTTATTCCCTCTGCGACTCACGCGCCGACCTCCGGCCTGCAATTGATGGGCGCGAGTGACGCAGTGACGCTGCTCGATGAGGTCGGCATTCCAGTGGCTGCCGCGAGACTCGCCAAATCGCCCGAGGACGCCGCAGCATTGGCGCGTACGTTTGCCACTCCCGTGGTCCTCAAGGTGGCCTCGCCGGACATAGCCCATAAGAGCGATATTGGCGGCATACGCCTTAATCTATCCACCGATAAGGCAATACGCACCGCCTATCACGAAATCATGGCAAGCGCCGCCGCTCACGCCCCGCGTGCCCGGGTCGAGGGGGTAACCGTATCACCCATGGCCGAGGCAGGCGGCCAGGAAGTTATTGTTGGTGTATTCACGGATCCCCAGTATGGGCCCATTTTGATGTTCGGCCTGGGGGGAATCTTCACGGAAATTTACCGGGATGTACAGTTCTGCCTGCTCCCCGCTTCCAATGAAGAACTGCGCCAGACGATCGAGTCTATTACCGGGTATCCGCTGCTCGCCGGCGTCCGGGGCCAACGCCCGAAAGACGTAAAGAAGCTGATAGAAGTCATGAAGGGTGTCTCCAGACTGGCAATTGATAATCCGGAAATTGATCAGATTGATCTGAACCCCGTGCTCGTTTATGAACGGGGTGTCCTTGTCGTGGACGCCCGGATCTTCAGGCGGACGCTATAGGTGCTATGCGCTTATGCAGTGATGTGTGGCCCTGGCCGGCGGTGTTGCCGCGTCTGATGAACCATATATGTCAGTCTTCAGTGGATTTTGTGATCCGTAAGCAGGTTGGCCATAATCAGACCGTAAAAACTTTCCCTGCCGGACTGGTAATTCCAGCCTAAGTGAGTGAAGCAATTTGCACACACTGCGATGCACCAGGTGAATCCGGGAAACCATGTGGCCTCGTATGTGGGGATGCCGTAGATGAAACTGCCCCATGCCCTGGAAAAGCAGCCGATATGGAAGGTAATGCCGAGAGGATTTTTAAATATATGTGCATGCTGACCGTTTACGGCAATGCTGTATCCGACGGTTGTGATCTCGTTTCTGCAGTTCTTACAAATGATTGACTCTTCTCTTTCTTCAGTTTTCTCTTCCTCCAATATTTTCGAGCAGACTGCAGCGATTTGCTCGTCCGCAGATTCTTTCAGTGTCCGCAGAGGGGCTACGTGATATGAATGTATTTCATGTCTCGTGCGAAAATTCATATTCAGGAAACTTCCTGTATCCCGGTGTGTTTGTCCATGTTTCTGAATTCGGTATCGAGCGCATTCCACGCGGCTTGCTGCGAGGTAAGCGAGCGAATGATGACATACTGTTCCTTAAGAATCAAAGATTCTCCGCCGCATGCTGCGGAGAGCTTCAATTAAGCCCATCTATCCTATTTTAATTGATTTGATGCTCTAAAGCAAATTATCACAAGAGCCGATTATTGTTATGAGGTGCCTGGGAGTGATGCTGGGAATTAAGGGAAGAATCGAATCTAAAGCAGCGATAATTATTCTTGTGGTTCTGTGTATATCACTGCCTGTCCGCTCTGCAGAGATGTACAGATGGGTTGATATAGAAGGAGTAGTGCACTTCTCAGACGATCAACCGGAAGGTATCAACGGGACTAAACGGCTGAAGGTGGAAGATGCAATGCCAAGGGAGGAAATCCCTGGTGTGAGACTGGAAATGCCCGGAGGAAAGGTCACTGCTCCACAAACGAAGCCGAAAGAAGATTCGAACAGGATAACTTCCAGAACACAACAGAAATTGGCGAATTTTCCCCTGGTCTTCCAGAAACGTAATTGGTGCGCCTTTGCCAGCATGGAAATGGTTCTTAAGTACTATGGCTTCGATGTTGATCAGGATGCGATTTACAAAAATTTAAATGCGCGGAGGAGAAGCACCGTCAGGGAAGGAGAAGGACTCGATACGAGAACGGTGGCCCGCTTCATGAGCAGGGCGGGGCTTAATGTTGATTACCGTGAAGAGGGCGATCTCGAGGCCGTAAAAATCTATATTGATAAAGGTATTCCCGTAATGTGTGGACGCATTGCACCGGGGAAATGGGAAGGTACGCGCCACATGGCGGTGATAATAGGGTATGACGATGTATATAAGGCAGTCGTGCTTGCCGATCCCGGCTATGGTCGGGAAATATCGCTCTCGTACGATGAATTTATGGACGAATGGGGAAGGGTAAACAAACCGATGATTGCGGTATCCAAATGAGGACAGGGTAAACACCCGCAATAAAAAAGCAGCCGGGCTTTTGCATTGAGTAAAACCCGTGGGATTCATTCTCTTGACAAACTTCGCACGCGTGTGTTACGCATGCATCCAACACAGGCAACCCGCAAGGGCGTTAGGGAAGGCGGTGAAAATCCGCCACGGGCCCGCCGCTGTAACCGGGGACGAAAACCGCAGTGGCCACTTTCCTCCAAGGATGGGAAGGCGCGGCGAGTAGAAAGAGCCGGAAGTCAGAAGACCTGCCTGCAGAGCAAATGTAGTTTTGGCCTGTGCGCGGTACAGGCAAAGCCGGAATCACCGTAGATGGAAAACGGCATCCACGGATCAATAAAATGGTTCGTGGATTTTTTATTATTCTTATGGCACAAAAATTATTGCTCCTGAGACACGGAGATATCGGCAAACAGTATCAGGACCGGTATATCGGGAGCACGGATGCGTCCATGAGCCTCCTCGGGCATCAGCAGGTCAGGTCCGTCCGGGCGCTGCTCGATACAGAAGGGCCCTGCCGGTGTATCTCGAGTCCCATGGCGCGCTGCAGAGAAACGGCAGCGGCTGTCATGGAGACTGCTGATATGGATTTTACCGTCGATCCCGATCTGAGGGAAATCGATTTCGGTCAATGGGAGGGCATGGCCTTCGGGGAAATTCAGAAGGCCTTTCCCGGGGAGATCAGTAAATGGGCGGAGTTCAACGCCGATTTTGCTTTTCCGGGTGGGGATAAAATCGGAGATTTTCAGGAAAGAATCGTGGGCGTTGCCGAGCGCCTGGTGGGAAACCCGGCCGACACCATTCTCGTATGTACGCACGGAGGCGTCATCCGCCTCCTCATCTGCCATTTCCTGGGGCTCCAGCCCCGGCACTATATACTTTTTAGAGTGAAACACGCCTCGTTGACAACTATCGAACTGTTTGGCGGGTCCGGCATCCTTGCGGGACTGAATGAAACAGGGCGGGCAGAGTAAAAAGGTCGAATCGGATGGCAAAGATCATTTTCATAACAGGGGGGAGCAGGAGCGGCAAGAGCGCCTACGGCCAACGCGTAGGCGAATCGATCTCCGGCGCCCGGACGTATATTGCAACCTGTCCGGTTATCGATAAGGAAATGGAAGACCGCATACGGAAGCACAAAGACGCGCGTGAATCGGCGTCGTGGCAGACTCTCGAAGAGTTGACGGATCTCGCCGGGGCCCTCCGCAGGTCAAGGGGAAGCCAGGTGACCCTCGTTGACTGCCTTACCTTATGGGTCAACAATCTCATGTATGAAGCGGAGCAGGAAGAGAGACATATCGATGAAGAGGCGATTGGTGCAAGGTGTGAGGATGTCGTGGGAGTTTGCAGCGATCTTCCCGGCACGGTCATTTTTGTGACCAATGAGGTGGGGATGGGCATCGTGCCCGAAAATCCCACCTCCCGGCTGTTCCGGGACCTGGCAGGGCGGTGCAATCAGATCATGGCGGATCACGCAGATGTTTTCATCTTCATGATAAGCGGCATTCCCGTCTATATCAAAGGAGAGAAAATCTTATGAACTTATTGGAATCGACGATCAATAAAATAATCCCCCAGGACAAGGGCGCCCGTGCCCAGGCAAGACAAAGGCTTGAACAGCTCACTATGCCGCACTGGGCATTGGGCCGTTTGATGGACCTGGCCGAAGAATTAGCGGGGATGACGGGTTCCGTAAGGCCGCCTGTGGGCCGCAAGACTGTGGTTACGATGGCAGGTGATCATGGAATTGCTGCAGCAGGTGTCAGCAAATATCCGCAGGAAGTAACTGTTCAGATGGTGCACAACTTTGTGCAGGGCGGCGCAGGCATCAATGCCCTCGCAAAGCTTGTCGGCGCACAGGTTGTGGTTGTCGATATGGGTGTGGCCGGAGACCTGGGCGAACTCGTAAAAGCGGGGCGGATCATGTCCAAACGGACGGGGGCAGGAACAAGGAATATGGCCACAGGACCGGCGATGTCCCGGAATGAGGCCATTCGCTCCCTCGAAAGTGGAATTGAGGTAGCCCTGGAATTGGGGCCATCGACCGACGTCTTCGGCACGGGAGATATGGGGATCGGTAATACCTCGCCCAGCGCCGCTGTCATTGCCGTATTCAGCGGGTTGCCGCTTGCCGAGATTGTGGGGCGTGGCACAGGCATTGATGATGCACAGCTTGTGCATAAGAATGCGATGATCGAGCAGGCCCTTGAGATGAACAGGCCCAACCCAAACGACGCCCTCGATGTCCTCGCAAAGGTCGGGGGATTTGAGATCGGTGGTATAGCCGGTTTAATCCTCGGCGCCGCCTACATGAGAAAGCCCGTGCTCGTGGATGGATTCATCTCCACTGCCGGCGCGCTCATAGCCGCGCGGTTGGCTCCTGCTGCCCGCGATTACATGATCGCCTCGCATCGCAGCATGGAAAGGGGGCATCAGATAGCCCTCGACTGCCTGGGGAAAAAACCACTTCTCGACCTCGACATGAGACTCGGCGAAGGAACAGGCGCGGCATTATCCATGAATCTTGTGGAGGCCGCTGTCCGAATTCTTACGGAAGTGGCTACCTTTGAGGAAGCGGCCGTATCCAAGGCGGACAAATGAGACCCCTGTTGGCAGCCATCCAGTTCTTGACAGTCATCCCATTTCCAAAGAGTTTCACCGGCGGTGAAAAGGAACTCGAGAAATGCGTGCCGTTCTTTCCCGTCGTTGGTTTGCTCATCGGCATTATCATCGCGGCCTTTGATTACGTCATGGGCCTTATTCTCCCGCCGCTTCCGGCAAGCGTGATGACCGCGATTGCCATGACAGCGATATCGGGAGGATTGCACATGGACGGCCTGGCGGATACGGCGGATGGTTTTTTCAGCGCCCGTCCGCGTGAGCGGGTTCTGGAAATCATGAGAGACAGCCGGATAGGCGTCATGGGTGTTCTCGCCGTGGTTTTTGTAATTATACTGAAGGTCTCTGTCCTGATATCCATCTTTCCCCCTTTACGTCCGGGGATCATTGTCCTCATGCCTCTGGCGGGGCGGTGCTCTTTTGTTTTGATGATGACGGCTCTTCCATATGTCAGACGCGAAGGCGGCCTGGCAACTGCCTTCGGGGAAGGGAAGTCATGGCTGACCGTCCTCTGGACCTCGGCGTTTCTCCTTGCCGCAGGATGGATTGCGGGCCACTGGATGGGCGTCGCGGCAGGCTTTTCCGCGCTTCTCATGGCGGCTCTCTTTTCAGTTTACTGTTTTCGCAAGATTGGCGGATATACAGGTGATACCCTGGGAGCCGGTTGCGAGATCACGGAGATTATCCCGGCCATCGCAGCTTTGGTTTTGCTGGGCATTGCATATTGATCCAACGGGAGGGGGACTGAGAGATATTTTTAAAAATTCAAATCTCCCGGCCTGAAAATTTTAAATGAGACTGGAATATCAGATCCTTGCCGCCATACTTCTGGACTTCATCGCCGGCGATCCGCCCTGGCTTCCCCACCCCGTAAAACTGATAGGACGTTTCGCTTCTTTCCTCGAGACACCACTGAGACGTATATTCGCGAATGCGCGGATGGCAGGCGCGATCGCGGTGCTGATTGTCCTTACGGTTACGGGTTTGGCAACGTATGCGATCATCGCTGGTGCAGGTCTGCTCCATCCTCTCGCTGCCGATATTGTTTCCGTTGCCCTTCTCTACACGACGTTTGCTGCGAGAGACCTCTCGCGGCACAGCCTGGATGTCTATCGTGAGTTGAAAGCGGGAAAAATCGAGGAGGCAAGGAAGAAGGTTGCCATGCTCGTGGGCAGGGACACGGCCCTCCTCGATGAGGCAGGCGTCATCCGGGCAACAGTGGAAAGCGTTGCCGAAAACACCGCCGATGGTGTTACGGCGCCCTTGTTTTTTGCCTTCCTTGCCGGACCCGCAGGCGCAATGCTTTATAAGGCGGTAAATACGCTTGATTCCACTTTCGGCTACAAGAACGAACGTTACAGAGAATTCGGATGGGCCTCGGCAAGGCTGGATGATGTTGCCAACTATATACCAGCGAGACTGACGGCCCTGATAATTCCTGTTGCCGCCCTCATCCTGCAACTCCGTCCTCTGAATTCTCTCAGAATCCTGCTGAGAGATGGGAAAAAACACCCCAGCCCGAATTCAGGCCTCACGGAAGCTGCCGTGGCCGGCGCCCTCGCGGTTCAACTCGGCGGGCTGAACTATTATTTCGGGAAACCATCCATGAGACCAACCCTTGGAGATCCCGTCAAGGAGATGAGCAGAAAGGATATAGTGAGTGCAAACGCCCTGATGTTTGTCACCATGATTCTTGCGGTGATTATATTTTTTGCCGTAAGGTTCAGTCTCTGACGGGGTTTGCGCAACGATCGGGATGCTGTGCGGATGCAGGGCGCATCATATATGTTGATTATGAGAGGATAGATTGTATATCATTACTGTATCTAAGAATATCAACTGATATGATGTATCGTGCCAGATGAGATCATCCAGATCAAATAAAGAGGTCACCGCAAAATTTATTCTTAGGGCACTGCACCATAAGAATTACCGACTCTTTTTTGGCGGTCAAAGCATATCCCTCATAGGAACGTGGATGCAGCAGATCGCCATGAGCTGGCTGGTTTACCGGCTCACCAATTCGGCATTGCTCCTGGGTGTCGTAGGCTTTTCCAGTCAAATCCCCGTCTTCCTTTTTGCGTCTATTGCCGGCGTCTATGCGGACCGATGGAATCGCCATCGCATGCTGATTGCAACTCAGACGCTTTCCATGATCCAGGCTTTGACCCTTGCCTTTCTCGCCCTTGCCGGAACCATACAAGTCTGGCAGATTATTGTTCTGAGCATCGTAATCGGTGTGATCAATGCCTTCGATATGCCCACCCGCCAGTCCTTCATAGTGGAAATAGTGGATAAACCGGAGGACCTCGGAAATGCGATTGCCCTGAATTCTTTTATGTTCAACGGTGCAAGGCTCGTGGGGCCGGCTATCGCAGGCATACTTATCGGGATCTTGGGTGAAGGCATCTGCTTTCTCATCAACGGGTTGAGCTTCATCGGCATCATCATCGCGCTACTTGCGATAAAGGTTCCGAAAAGGAAAAAGGCGGCGCACACATCGCGGGTGTGGCATGATTTGAAAGAAGGTTATTCCTATGCCTTTGGATTTGCGCCGATCAGGTACATCCTTCTTCAGCTTGGATTGATGAGCTTCATGGGCATGGCATACAGTGTGCTCATGCCCGTTTTCGCGAAAGATATTCTCCACGGCGGACCGCACACGCTGGGATTCCTCATGGCGGCCTCAGGTATAGGAGCCCTCACAGGCGCCGTCTATCTCGCGTCGCGGCAGACGATTCTCGGGTTGGGACGACTCATTGTATATGCTTCCGTTATTTTCGGCGTAGGGATCATCGCCTTCTCGTTTTCCAGTATCCTCATAGTTTCTCTGACCATGATGTTCTTTACCGGATTCGGTATGATTGTACAGATAGCATCGGGCAACACTATCCTGCAGAGCATCGTGGAAGAGGATAAGCGCGGTCGCGTGATGAGTATTTATACGACGGCCATCATCGGCATGGCGCCGATTGGCAACCTCGTGGCAGGTGCACTCGCGTCCTTGATAGGCGCCCCCGAAACCCTCATCCTGAGCGGATTAGCATGCATAATAGGATCGCTCCTCTTTGCACTGAAGCTCCCGCACATAAGAAAAAAGGTTCGTCCCATTTACGTCAAGATGGGCATTATCTCCGAGCTTGAATGATAAAAATCAAGAGTCTTAACGTCAAAAAAATATTGGAAATTTCATATTAATTATAATATGCTGAAGTTTAGAATCTTTTGAAATGCATTGAGGTGTTTATGAGGTTTGATATTGCTAAAGACGGCAGCGGTCTCGTTTATGAAATACGACAGATTGTCATCGTGGCCAATAAACTGAAAGAATACGGCATTGAGGTAACCTGGGAGAATATCGGCGACCCCATTCATAAAGGTGAAAAGATACCCGACTGGATGAAAGAAGTCCTTATGGAAGTCCTCAGAGATGACCTTTCTTACGGTTACTGTCCTACCAAGGGTGTCGACTCGACCCGTGAATTCCTCGCGGACCGGGTAAATAAAATGGGCCACGTGCAGATAACGCCTGAAGATATAATTTTCTTCAACGGACTGGGTGATGCGATTGCCCGCGCATACAGCGCCATAAGGGTTGATGCGAGAATCATCATGCCTGAACCCACTTATTCCACGCATCTGCTGGCGGAAGTGCTCCATGCCTCGTTCCCGCCCAATACATACCGGATGAATCCCTATCGGGACTGGGCCCCGGACATCCGCGAACTCGAGCAGAAGGTGAGAAGCTATAAATCGATCGTCGGAATTCTTGTCATAAATCCGGACAATCCCACCGGCTTTGTCCATTCTCCCGAAGCACTGCAGCAGATCGTGAAGATTGCGAGGGAGTATGACCTCTTTCTTATTTTCGACGAAACATACATCAACATTGTGTACAACGGAAAATCAACAGTAAACCTGTCGGATATTATCGAAGATGTGCCCGCCATCAGCATGAAGGGAATCTCCAAGGAATTCCCTTGGCCCGGTTCGCGGTGCGGCTGGATGGAGGTCTACAATGTACATAAGGACGAGAAATTCGAGAGGTACTTCAACACGATTGTGAACCAGAAGATGTCCGAGGTGTGTTCGACCACACTTCCACAGATGGCGATCCCGAAAATCATGACCCATCCGGAGTATAAAAATTACCTGGACTCCCGTGTCCGACACTACGAAAGACTCTCCAACATAGCCTATAATTGTCTCAAGGACGTTCCCTATCTTATCGTGAACCGGAGCAACGGCGCCTTCTATATGTCGGTGGTCTTTAACGAGGCCTCGCTCAATGACAGGCAGAAACTGCATATCAAGCAGCCGGAGATCAGGGAATACGTCGAGAAACTGGTGTCTGAAAGAATAGAGTTTGACAAACGCTTTGTTTATTACCTCTTGGGTTCCACGGGTATTTGCGTCGTTCCGCTCACTTCTTTTTTTACCTCCGTACCTGGTTTCAGGATGACCTTGCTCGATCGCGACGCGGATAAATTTGAATACGTCATGAAGACGCTCGCGGAAAAGACCGTCGAGTATATCGAGTCCGCACACTAAGCCTTACCTAAAGATAGAGACATGCCGTCGCATGTCTCTATCATCTTAAAATCCTATTCCGAGATATTATTTGATCAGGCGCTGGTGCATTTTGTGGATTGCGAGCGGAAAAAAAACTATGCAGGAGATCACAAAATAGCAGAACCCCGGCAGCAGCGACATATCGACTATGCCGAGACTTAGCGACCTGGTAAGATTTACCATGTGCGTGAGGGGCAGGAGCATGGCGATGTATTGGGCCCATCCGGGCAGGTTCTCTATGGGGAAAAATGTCCCGCTGAAGAGAAACATGGGGGTGATGAACAGAAATACGGGCAGGTTGAACAGCTCTATGTTGGCGACAATCGCCGTAAAGATCATTCCGATGGAACCGAAGGCAATGCCCCCGATAACAGAGAGCGGGATAATCAGGAGGCCTTCCGGGTAACGGATGAGGCCGAATAAACTGATAACCGCAAGCATGATCGATGTTGCAATAACAGATTTGGTGGCCCCCCAGACTATTTCCCCGGTGATAATTTCTTCAAGGGTAAGCGGCGTCGCCATCATGGCGTCAAACGTCTTTTGATAATACATGCGCACGAAGGAGGCATAGGTGTTTTCAAAGAAGGCGTTGTTCATGATATTGATGGCAAGCAGAGCCGGTGCAATGAAAAGCATGTATGATATTTCTGAGCCATCGTAATTAATATTTCCAACGAGGGCGCTCAAGCCGACCCCGAAGGCAACCAGATAGAAAAAAGGTTCGAGCAGCGGGGGAACGAAACTGATCTTCCAGTTCTGCCGGTAGACAAGCAGATTTCTCTCCCAGACCCGCAGGAAGCGCATGGACAGATGGAGTGGCAAGATGTTCCTCATTCCCGGAGCTCCCTGCCTGTTAGTTTCAGGAAGACGTCTTCGAGGGTCGCCATGCGCATGATGCAGCCTTCCTTGCAATATTCGTTGCTGATTTCACGAAACAGGGCATTTCCATCGCCGGTACTTATGATCAACCGGTGCCCCAGATCCTCATATTCCATATTCCTGGCCCGGACGAACGCCCGCAGCGCCTGGTTCGGCTCAAGCACCTCGATAATATCGTGGCCCACATGCTGATTGATGAGCTCAAGAGGTTTTCCCTCTACCAGTATGCCTCCATGGTCCATGATGATCAGGCGATCACAAAGCCGGGATGCTTCGTCCATGTTATGGGTGGAAATCAAAATGGAAAGCCCCTTTGCCTTGAGCTCACCTAAACGCTCCCACACCTGATGGCGGGACTGTGGGTCGAGTCCCGTCGTCGGTTCATCCAGAATCAGGAGTTCGGGCGTGTTCAAGAGCGCTCTCGCCAGAACCAGACGGCGCATCATGCCTCCCGAAAGTTCCGTAATCCTGGCGTCTTTGCGGTGCTCAAGGGCCATAAATCTAAGAAGGCTCTCGGCCTGTACCCGCGCTGCCGCGGGTGACATGTTGAAGTACCGGGAAAAAACCTCAAGATTCTGTTTCACCGTGAGGTCCGGATCCAAATTATTGTCCTGGTGACACACGCCGAGTCTGGACTTTATGGCACGCGTGTTTTGTGCGATATCAAGACCGAAGACTGCCAGTGCGCCGCGCGTGATCGGCGAAAGGCCATAGATCATCCGGATGGTTGAAGTCTTTCCGGCGCCATTGGGTCCCAGCATCCCAAAACACTCTCCCGGATATACATTGAAGGAAATATTATCGACAGCTGTGAGGTCGCCAAATATCTTGGTCAGATTCTTCGCTTCTATGACAGGGCTCAATGGCATTTCTTCATGGTGATTTTCCTGCGCGACTTTCATACGGCAATTCGTTTTTTTAAGAGATCAATTTGATCAATACGCGTTTCACGTTTGTCCTTTAAATGAATTGTCAGAATCTTCTGAATATGCTACTTATCCGGCCATCTTTAATATGTTATATCAAATAAGGATTCTTCTTAAAACATAATTTAGCGAAGGGTCCATTTTATCGTATCGGTCTTAAAAGGGGGAGGAAGATTAAGATGTCCGGCTTATTGGAGGAAACACTGGCGAAATATAACAGAGGACTTGTTTTCGTCTATACGGGGAACGGCAAGGGGAAGACAACTGCCGCCATGGGGCAGGCGCTGCGGGCAGTGGGGCACGGGCTCACGGTGCTGGTGATTCAATTCATGAAGGGAAAGAAATATGGTGAGGTGATAGCCTGCGAGAAATTTCTCCCCGCCATAACCGTTTGCCCATGCGGTCTCGACAGTTTTGTGATGAGGGGAAACCCGGCCCCTGTTGATATCGATCTGGCGCAACAGGGGCTAAACCTTGCCAAGAAATCCCTGTCTTCCGGGGAATATAACATGGTCATCCTCGATGAAATAAACGTTGCCCTTGACTTTGGACTGGTTTCCGTAAAGGACGTTGTCGAAATGATAAAAGGGAGAGCGACGAATGTGGACGTAGTCATGACAGGAAGATATGCCCCTCAGGAAATTATCGAGATTGCCGATACCGTGAGCGAGGTGAAGGAAATTAGACATCATTACACGACGGGATTGAAGGAAAGGGCCGGTATAGAATATTAGCTCGGGACGACGGAATTACAGGAAAATAGAAGAGGGAGGCTCATGAAGAGAACCCCGAAGGAAGAGCTACACAGGCGCATCAGAGCGCTGCAGGGGCGCATGGAATCAGGGGATATAAATGGCGCCCTGATCGTTCAAAACGCGGACCTTTTCTATTTCACAGGAACTGTGCCGCAAGGGTATCTGTTTATACCCTCTTCCGGGGAGCCTCTTTTCTTTGTGCGCAGGAACGCAGACCGGATCAAGGATGAGTCCGAGCTCGATAACATCATACCTGTGGGGGGTCTCAGAGAATTGCCGGGACTGCTCGCCGAGCACGGCTATTCGCAAATAAGAAGGCTTGGGATGGAGCTTGACGTGCTGCCGGTCCACCTTTATCTTCGGTATCTGGATATTATAAAGCCGGAAGAGATTGTTGACGTCTGGCCTTCCATTCAAGCCGTCCGGGCCGTGAAATCCGAATACGAGACGGGGCTCATGAAGGAAGTGGCGCGTCTTTCAGACTTCATTATCGCCACTTGCCGGAACAATCTTAAGGAAGGGCTGACTGAGATAGAGCTTGCCGCCACGATTGAGGCGCAGGCTCGAACGCGCGGCCATCAGGGGTATGTCCGTACAAGGGCGTTCAATCAGGAGGTTTACTGGGGTCATTTAATATCCGGACCTGACGCGGCAGATCTGACCTTCACGGACAGCACGACCGGCGGACACGGGCTCTACAATGCCTTCCCGCAAAGTTCGGGATGGAGACCTATCAGGAGGCAGGAGCCGGTCATCTCTGATCTCGGGGCAGCTATGTACGGATACTGCGTGGACCAGACGCGCACGCTGAGCCTCGGCCCCCTCCCCGATAAACTGGACGATGCCTACAAGGTGTCTCTGGAGATCCACTACAGATTGAGGAAGATGATCCAGCCCGGTGTCGCAGTCGGCGATCTGTTTTCAGAGGCGCAGCGCATGGCCGAATCCCATCACTTGGGTGAACATTTCCTGGGTTATGGAAATCGTCGCTTGGGATTCTGCGGACACGGAGTAGGTCTGGAGTTGGACGAGTACCCGGTGATCGCGAAAGGAGGAAAAGCGCTCCTCGCCCCCGGCATGGTCATTGCCATCGAACCGAAGTTTAACTTTCCGGGGGAAGGGGTTGTCGGCGTTGAGGATACATTCGCCATCACGGACAAAGGAAGTCAGAGGCTGACCAATGCCAGCTATGTCGTCGACGTTACCCAGGGATAGATGCCAATGCCAAAGAATAATAAAGTTCTTGATGACATCATCTCGCTTCTCAAGGAGCGAGGCGCTTCGGCAGTGGTGCTAACAAATGTAGCCGACATCGTCGTTGACGAAAGGGTTCGCCTGAAGTGTCGTGTACCCGTGTGCGACACGTACAACAAGAACCTCATGTGTCCCCCCTATGTACCGTCTGTTGCTGAATTTCGCGAAGCCCTTACGAACTATACGCAGGCTATCCTCATCCAGGTTTCCGCCCTTCTCCACGAAACACATGCGCATGCCCCTCGAGAGGAGGTATTCATTCCAGCGAGAGAACTTCACGAGTTGGTTAATCTGGGGGAGAGAGAGGCATTCGAAGCCGGGTTTCGTTTTGCCGCCGGGTTTATCGGAGGCTGCTGCCGGTTGTGCGACGAGTGTGTCGCGGCACAGGGCGGCACATCGTGCCGGTTTCCCTTCAAGGCGAGGCCTTCGATGGAGGCCATGGGAATCGATGTCATAGCTACTGCGGAAAAGGCAGGTCTGCCCGTAACCTTCCCTGTTAAGAACAGGGTGACATGGACGGGACTTATTCTATTGTAGAAAGCGAAAACCGCATCAGCCGTTGGAAATTGCGGGAAATTTTTGAGGATCATGTTTATGAAAATAAAATTCATGGGGGCGGCAAGGACAGTAACCGGTTCCTGCTACATTATCGAAACTAAGGACCATCGATTTGCTATTGACTGCGGGATGCATCAGGGGAATGCGGAAATAGAGAAAAGGAACTGGGATGTCGATATCTATCAACCTGCCGACATAGAATTTTTTCTCATCACCCATGCCCACATAGACCATTGTGGTCTTCTGCCGCGGATTGTTGAGAAGGGATTTAACGGAAAGATTTATACAACGCCGCCAACGATGGATCTACTGAAGATATTGCTTCTCGACAGCGCCCATATTCAGGAGATGGAAGCGCAGTGGAAAAGCAAGAAGCATCTCCGCCGGGGAGAAGAAAAGATCAAGCCTTTATATACACAGAAGGATGCAGAAGCGGTATTTCCTATGTTTAAGGTGGTTTCGTACGGCGAAGTTTTCGAACCTTTCACCGGCCTCAAAGTGACTTTCAAGGACGCAGGCCACATCTTGGGCGCATCGCTCATCGAACTTTCCATTGAAGAAAACGGCGCGACCGTCAAGCTCGTTTTTTCCGGCGATATAGGCCGACCCGCCCAACTGCTCATGGAAGATCCGACTGTTGTCGATGCTGCGGATTTCCTCTTCCTGGAGTCAACATACGGCGACCGCAATCATAAGGACGAAAATGACAGCCTGAACGAACTGGCGGAGGCCATAGCCTATAGTTACGGCAACAGGGAGAAGGTGATAATCCCCGCCTTCGCCGTGGAGAGAACCCAGGAGATGATGTATTGTCTGTATCTTCTCTCCAAGGATGGAAGGCTTCCCCAGGACATGCCCGTCTATCTGGACAGCCCTTTGGCCATCCAGGCTACGGAGATATTCCGTCGCCACACGGCTTACCTGGATGATGAGACCAGGGCGCTTATAAAGAAAGGGGAGGATCCCTTGAATCTGCCGCAATTACATTTCACTCCCACGACGGCGGAATCTATGGCAATCAACAATATCTCAGGACCGGCGATTGTCATTTCCGCCAGCGGCATGGCCGATGCGGGGAGGATAAAACACCATCTGCGGCACAACATATGGCGGGAAGGCGCCAGTATTGTGTTTGTAGGCTTTCAGGCCCAGGGAACGACGGGTCGTAAGATCGTGGACGGCGCAAAGAAGATTCGTCTCTTCAATGAGGATATTGCCATAAAGGCCAGGGTCTTTACGATAAATGGATTTTCGGCCCATGCCGGTCAAACCCAGCTTCTGGACTGGCTGAGACATTTTCGGAGCCGGGATATGCAGGTCTTCCTCGTACACGGCGAATATGGAGCCCAGCAGGTGCTTGCGGGCCTCATTAAGGAGCGATTCGGCTTCAAGGTGATGATCCCTCAATATCTTGAAGAAACTACCCTCGAGCCGGGCCGCGTACTTAAGCGGGTGGAGTATCCGGAGAAAGCGGTTCCCTCGATTGACTGGAATTACATAATTGAAAATATCGGCGCCAGGGTTGCACAGCTCAGGGAAAGAAGGGCAGGGCTGGAATCAAAGCCGTGGGTGGAACAGACAGAGATCAGAGATCAGCTCCTCGATCTCGACCGCGTCCTCACGGAAATAAATTCTGAAGTGTGACATCACCGTCGGTGACACAGACATCGTTCTATTCGACTATCTTGTACTGGAATCTTGCCACAACGTTCAATTGCGAAATATTGAACTCACGCGGCAGGGGGTCATAGGGGGCGGCAGACCTGACGACATCAAGAGCTCCCTCGTCGAGGTAATTGTGTCCTGATGATTCGAGGATACTGCTCGATGTAATGTCCCCGCCTTCGCCTATGGAAAATTTAACGACGGCGACCCCTTCTTCCTCCCGGTCAAAGGCAGCCTTGGGATATATCCATATGTCTTCAATTTTTTTCTTTATCCTTTTAAGGTAAGACGAATATTTGATGTCAATGCTGCCGAGGTCTACGGTCTCTTCTCTTTTCACGCGGCGGCTGTTGACTTGTTCTTCGACCTGATGGACTGGCTTCTCGGCCTCTTCTTGCGTGATTTTGTCTTTAGCTGCAGCGGGTTCTTTCAAGGTGACGATTAAGATATCTTCCTTGCGGGCTTTACCGCGAAAGTCTATAAAGCCTGTGGCACACAGCATGGCCACGTGGCTGGCAAGGGATATCAGTACGGATATGATCAATATTTTTTTTGACGTCATCGCGGCGGCCTTTTCTTGCCCGGATAATACGTCAATGAGCGTATAAAAATCAACAATTTGTTAAGGTACAGGAGATGTCTTGCCTGACCCTGTCACAATAGGTGATTCGTGGATTCTGTTGATGAAAAATTTATGACCATCGCCCTTGAACAAGCCTCCCTGGCTTTTCGGGAAGGGGAGGTTCCTGTAGGCGCGGTGATTACCCTAAGGGGTGAGATATTATCAGCGGCGCGCAACAGATGTATTTCACTTTCTGATCCTTCTGCACATGCAGAGATCCTCGCTATCCGCGCGGCGGCGAGAAAGCTCGACAATTACCGCCTCATTGATACCGCACTCTACGTGACACTCGAACCCTGCATCATGTGCGCGGGAGCAATCATACAGGCGCGGGTGCAGAGAGTCGTATTTGGTGCAGATGATCCCAAGAGCGGCGGCGCTGTCTCCCTTTACAGGCTCTTTCACGATAAGAGACTGAACCATACTGTGGAAATAGCAGGCGGCGTGAAGAAGGAAGCATGCGCGGAAATTTTGAGTAGATTTTTTCATGAGAAGAGGATAACATCAAACACCGATTCGCGATCATAATGAATCCTGCGGAGAGATACCGAAGTGGTCGTAACGGGATCGACTCGAAATCGATTTGAGGGCCAAAAGCTCTCACGGGGGTTCGAATCCCCCTCTCTCCGCCAGCATTAAGGAATAGAGATCAGGGAATAGGGATGAAGCAAATTTTTTCTGAACCCTTTTTACTTACACCTGATCCCCAAGATGGAGAGATGCCCGAGAGGCTGAAGGGGCACGACTGGAAATCGTGTGTATGCCCACAAAGGTGTACCGGGGGTTCGAATCCCCCTCTCTCCGCCAGCATTGGGGGAGGCATCAGGGAATAGAGGGCAGGAAACAGCTAGGCGACAGTGATCAAGGACATGTTAAGTCATCTCTTATTTCTATCACCTGTCCTCTGATCCTTCAATATGATAGCCGGGTCCCGTGGAACGAAGGGTTGTAAACCCCGCCAGGTCCGGAAGGAAGCAACGGTAGCAATTTCCGACGTGTGCTGCGGGTAAGCCTGGCTATCTCCATAAGACTTGGCCTTTTCCGAGGTACGTCCGCGGAAAAGGCCTTAGTCGAATCCGGTAGCGAGCGCAATCCCAGCAGCTTGCTGCGGGATAAGCGGCGAATGGGGAATATTATAATTCCTTAAGGATCGAAGATTCTCCGCAGTTTGCTGCGGAGAGCTTCAAATGACCCCGGTAGCAAGAGCCGAGCCGGAGGGTCTCAGATTTAATCATAATCCCGCATGTGAGGAGCAGCGAGTGGAATATCTTGTTCTGGCCAGAAAGTGCAGACCTCAAAACTTTGAAGAGGTAGTGGGGCAAGACCATGCGGTGAAGACCCTGAGGAATGCCATACATCAGGGCCGCATCGCCCATGCCTTCATCTTCAGCGGGCCCCGCGGCGTAGGGAAGACCACCGTAGCGAGGATATTGGCCAAAGCCCTCAATTGTGAAAAAGGACCGGCAGATGAGCCGTGTAATGAATGCAGCAATTGCCGGGAGATCACGGAAGGCATAGCCATGGATGTCCGTGAGATTGACGGCGCATCCAACAGGGGCATAGATGAGATCAGGGAACTCAGGGAGAATGTCAAATTCTCTCCGCTGTCATCACGCTACAAGCTGTATATAATTGACGAAGTGCACATGTTGACGAGAGAGGCATTCAACGCCCTTCTAAAGACCCTCGAAGAGCCGCCGGCGCATGTCATCTTTATTTTTGCCACGACAGAGATCCAAAAAATTCCGGCGACCATACTATCCCGATGCCAGTGCTTTGAATTCAGACGGATATCGCTGAAACAAATCAAAGACAGCCTGCGGCGAATCTCCGAAAAGGAAGGCGTTCAGATAAGCGAGAAGGGCCTGGCATGGGTCTCCGAAGCGGGCGATGGAAGTCTCAGAGACGCGCAGAGCATCCTGGACCAGATAATATCATATGCAGGCTTCGCAATCCGGGATCAGGATGTGGAGGACATACTCGGACTGACGGACAGACGTTTTCTTTTTCGGCTTTCCAAAGCAGTGTCTGAAAGAAATGCCGGCCTTTGCTTAAAGATCATTGAAGAAGGTTATTATGCGGGCCTTGACATGAAATACTTTTATCAGATGCTAATCGGTCATTTCAGAAATTTACTCATCACCAAAATCGTTGGGAAAGATCACGACCTCTTTGATCTCGGAGATGAAGAAATGGCCAACCTCAGCATGCAGACGGAAGGTGTTTCGCAAGAGACCATACAGCGCCTGTTGGATATATTGATGGCGGAAGAGGAAAATGTGAAAAGAAGTCAGAATCCGCGCATAAACCTTGAGATGGTACTCGTCAGAATGGCCTATCTTGAGCCCATGATAGCAATCGATAAATGGCTTTCACGCATGGAAGGCCTGGAAAAGAGATTGGCTTCAGGTGGGACTGTCCATGTTAAACCGTCTTCATATGAGGTGCGGGAAGCAAGCGCTCTTCCTTCCCGCGGGCGGGAGGCCGCCAAGGCCGCTGAGTCGGGAATGGTCGGTGAAGCGCACCATGGACATGATGCGGCCGAAGGTAAAATCATGGAGGATATCTGGGAAGACTTAAAGGCCTTTGTCAAGAAACAGAGTTACCCGCTGTTTTCCAAAATTGAGCCGGGCGTATTTCTCGGATACGAAAACAAGCGGCTCAAGATCGGGTTCCATAAGAATTATATTTTTTTGGATGACATAACTGGAAAGGCTCAGAAGGAACGACTTACGGAGATAGCGAAAGCGTACTTCCGCGATGATGTTACCGTCATAATCGAATCTTTGGATACGGAACAGTACGGCCAGCGCAATAAGAATCATAATAGTGCTGCAAATAACAACAAGAATAATAATGCAAGACGCGACGCCCTCAACCATCCGCTCCTGCAAAAGGTTCTGGATGTTTTTGATGGCGCTGTTGTGCGTGAGGTTACAACAACAGGGAGTAATGACGATTCCGTAAAATCATAAAAAGAACATTAAGAGGGTCTCGTAAAGACGTCCATAGCAAAAGGGGCGTTCTTGGAGCGCCCACATTAGGAGGTATTTAATTGACACAAAATTTTGGAAACATCATGAAACAGGCAAAGAAGATGCAGGAAAAAATCGCCAGCATACAGGCAGAGCTGGAAGGGAAGACAGTGGAGGCTACGGCCGGAGGAGGCATGGTAACCGTCGTGGTAAACGGGAAATTTGAGCTCCTGTCTCTTAAGATCGATAAAGAGGTCGTCAATCCGGCGGACGTCGATATGCTGGAGGACCTTATCATAGCGGCAGTTAATGAAGGCATTCGCAAGGCCCAGGAAATGGCAACTGCGGAGATGTCCAAGATTACCGGCGGCTTCAATATCCCCGGGCTGATGTAGGGCGTTTCGAGATGACAGGTTACGCCCTTCCTATAAAACGTTTGATCGGGGAGCTCGGGAAATTACCGGGCATAGGAGAAAAAACAGCCACGCGGTTGGCCACATTTATCCTGCGTGCATCCGAGGAAGATGCAAGAAGGCTCGCGCAGAGCATCTTGGAGGTAAAGCAGAAGATACGCTTCTGCTCCGTATGTTTCAATCTTGCCGAAGGGGGTCTCTGCGAAATATGCATGGATCCTTTACGGGACAAGAACCTCATATGTGTTGTCGAAGAGCCTGACTCGCTCATTGCGATAGAAGAAAGCGGGAGCTTCAGAGGAACCTATCATGTGCTCCACGGGGCCTTGTCTCCTCTCGACGGTATCGGACCGGATCACCTGAGATTACGAGAGCTCGTAAAAAGGATCGCGGAGAACGGAGCGGAAGAGATAATAGTGGCAACAAATCCAAGCGTCCAGGGTGAAGCAACGGCCCTTCTCATTAACAAATCCGTCAAGCCTCTCGGCATCAGGGTAACCAGGATCGCCCTTGGTGTGCCCGTTGGCGGTGATCTGAAGTACATGGACAGGATGACGCTGTCTAAGTCCATGGAATACCGCAGAGGTCTCTGAAAACTTTTTTTGGAGATTCAGCCAGTAAATAGTTGACAAAAAAATACTTGACAGGGACAGAATTTTGTAATAGGTAGCCCAACATCATTTCTGTTCAGCGTTAGTTCATCGTTTTTAACAATTTCTGCATCAATCCAATCTGGGAGATTTTCCAATGATAGAAGTAAGATGGCATGGAAGAGGTGGTCAGGGAGCGGTAACGTCGGTTGAATTACTCGCATTGACCGCCATCGGCGAGGGGAAGTATGCTCAAGGTTTTCCAAGTTTCGGACCTGAGAGAAGAGGAGCGCCGGTTGCAGCATTCAACCGGATTGATGATCACCACATAAAGGTCAGATCTCAGATTTACAATCCGGATGTAGTGGTTGTCCTGGATGAGAGTCTCATCGGCATGGTTAATGTTGCCGACGGACTGAAACCAGAAGGCGTACTCATTGTTAACACAGCAAAAACAGCAAAAGAAATTGCGGAAATCACGAAGTTCAAGGGAAAGATCGCTACAGTCGATGGGTCATCCATTGCGTGGAAGGAGCTTGGCGTTCCGATTACGAATACGACCATGCTTGGGGCGGTGATCAAGTGTACGAATGCTGTTAAAATTGAATCAGTGAAGGATCCGGTGGATCATAGGTTCGGCAGGATCGCCAACAAGAACATGGCGGCCATGAAACGGGCATACGACGAAGTCAAATTTAACTAATAAGTGAATGAGTGTTGAGGTATCACAATGACAGAGAAAAAGTGGCCAGAAACCTGGCAAGATACAAATCCGGGGCTCATGATATTCAAACCTGGAAGCTCACGGTCATATTTGACCGGGGGCTGGAGGGCACAGAAGCCTATCTGGGATAATACGAAATGCATCAAGTGCGGCGTCTGCTATCTGTTCTGTCCTGAAGCGTGCATAACGGAAGACGCGGAAGGGTTCTTTATGGCAGATCTGAATTACTGCAAGGGCTGCGGCATTTGCTACCACGAATGCTGGCCGCGCGCCATAAAGATGGTAGAGGACTGAGGAGGGATACTTTATGTCGAAACGAATTGGAATGGAAATTGCTATGGCCGCGGCAGAAGCGGTCGCTTTATGCAGACCCGATGTGATCGCGGCTTATCCCATCACGCCTAACACACATATACCCGAACACCTGGCAGACATTGTTGCCGATGGAGATCTTGACTGCGAATATATAGCTGTGGAATCCGAGCATTCGGCGCTGAGCGCCTGTACGGGAGCGTCGGCAGCGGGCGCACGCGTCTTTACGGCGACAAGTTCACAGGGACTGCTGTATATGTATGAAATCGTTCCGGTCGTGCCGTCCATGAGGCTTCCTGTTATCATGTGCCTTGGCAACAGGGCGATATCGGGTCCTATCAACATCTGGAACGATCACAGCGATTACATGTGCGTGAGGGATCTGGGTTGGATTTCAATGTTCGCGTCAAACGGCCAGGAAACCATCGATATGTGCATCCAGGCCTTCAAGATCGGTGAGCATGCGGATGTTATGCTGCCGGTGCTTGTAAATCTGGACGGTTTCCAGCTTACCCATGTGGTTGAGGCGATGATGATGCCGGATCAGGAGGAAGTAGACAAGTTCCTCCCGCCGCGAAAACCCTTCGCAGCCCTGCATCCGGATAATGTAGTGTCCATGGGAACCCTGGGACTCCCGGATATCTATAACGAGGCAAAAAAGGCCAATGATGAAGCGCTCATCAATTCGAAGAAGGTCATCCTTGAAATATGGAAAGAGTGGGAGACCATGTTCGGCCGGAAGTATGAACCCATCATGTCCTATAAGGCAAATGATGCCGATGTACTCATGCTTACCATGGGATCCATGGGTGAAACAGCGCAGGTTGCCATTGATGAGTTGCGCAAAGAAGGGTTCAAGGCCGGACTGTTAGACCTGAAGCTTTACAGACCATTTCCTGCGGATGAATTGAAAAAGGCAGTGAAAGGATGCAAGAATCTGATTGTTATAGATCGGGCTGTTATGTCTGGCGGTGCTGCTGCTCCTGTCTGTGCCGAGGTGAAATCTGTCCTTTATGATGAGCCGGATCGTCCCGTGATAACTAACGATATCATCGGCCTCGGTGGTCGCGACGTACGGGTCGAAGACTTTATAAAAATCTTCAAGAAGGCAGCCAAGGCTAAACCCGAAAGAGCATATGAAATTTACGGAGTGAGGGGATAATCATGAAGAGTATTGTAGAAAATTTTGATTTGTTTGCCCCAAAGCTGGTTGATAAAGAGGAATATTACTGTTCAGGACATCGCGCCTGCCAGGGTTGCGGTGAAGCATTAGCAATCCGCCTGATGGCAAAGGCTTTGGGTAAAGATACGGTAGTGACCAATGCTACGGGATGTATGGAAGTTACTGCTACCCCTTATCCGACGACGGCGTGGAAGCTTCCGTGGGTGCATGTGGCGTTTCCGAATTCCGCTGCCGTGGGAGCGGGTGTTGAGGCCGCCTTGAAAAGCCTTCGCAGGAAGGGGAAAATCGCTGACAGGGATGTAAAGGTGGTTTCCATCGGAGGCGATGGAGGGTCCTTTGACATTGGTTTCCAGGCCATTTCTGGAGCCATGGAGCGCGGTCATAACATGATCTATATCGTCTACGACAATGAAGCCTACATGAACACGGGCATTCAGCGTTCCGGCGCAACGCCCTACGGGGCATCGACAACGACGAGACCCGCGGGCAAGCAAAGCGTCGGAAACACTACGTGGAAGAAGAACATGGCCGAGATCATGGTGGCCCACAAGGTGCCCTATGTGGCCACGGCTTGCCACAGCTACCCGTTTGATTTTATGGATAAAGTCAAAAAAGCAAAAAAAGTGAACGGTCCTGCCTTCATCCACTGTCTGGCTGTCTGCCCGACAGGATGGCGGTGTCCGTCGGATGCATGTATCAAGATGGGCCGTCTCGCTGTGGAAACAGGTGTGTTCCCGCTGTACGAGGTGGAAAACGGGAAATACAAAATGACCATTGAGATGCCCAAGAAGCTTCGGCCCATAGAAGATTATCTGAAGCCTCAGGGACGCTTCAGGCATCTCACGCCGGATCAGATTCAGATTTTCAAGGGAATGGCAATGCTTGAATACAATAAAGTGTTGGAGAGGATTAAGCATTCAAAATCCTGGTCGGATATGACAAGTTAAGTTGCTATTATACGGGATAAGGTGATTGAAGTATGAAGACAGCGAAGAACAAGCAGAAATCGGTTAAAAGCATCATAAAGAAATATGATGGCGACAAGACAGCAATGATAGCCATCCTTCAGGATGTGCAGGAAGAATTCAGATATCTACCAAAGGAAGCGCTTTCCTCTATTAGTAAGCAGATGGAGGTGCCCCTCACCAGGATCTATGAGATTGCAACATTTTACAACGCCTTCAGCCTCAAGCCTCGGGGCAGGAACTTGGTAGAGGTGTGCGCCGGGACGGCGTGTCACGTTCAAGGGGCTGCCAATCTCATGGACAGGATAGAGAGAGATCTCAAGATTTGTTGCGGCGAAACGACGAAGGATAAAAAGTTCACCCTCGAAGAGGTCAGATGTCTCGGATGTTGCAGTCTGGCGCCTGTCGCGCGGATAAGCGGTAACATTCATCCTAACTTAACGCAGGACCAAATTCCGAAGGTTTTGGCAAATTATAAATAATAGGGGTGGAAAAGTGAGTAAGATCAATACACTTGAAGATTTGAACAAGGCAGCAAAAAGAGGGCTGGAATCTATCATCCCATCAAAGACGAAAATCATGGTCGGAATGGCGACGAGTGGGATCGCCTCGGGAGCCCAGGAGGTCTACAATGCCTTGGAAGCGGAGATAAAGAAACGGAAGCTGGACTTTGTCCTCAGCAAAACGGGGGCTATGGGGATGGATTGCATAGAGCCCCTTGTGGATGTCCTGCAGCCGAACAAGCCGCGTCTGGCTTTCAGCAAGATGACCGCCAAGAAGGTGCCGGAGGTTATCGACCAGATTGTGAAAGGTGCGACTAACGGTAACAAACCCACGTATAGAATGGATGAGGAAGACTTCATCTGTTTGAATGAAAAGAAGCCTTATTTCAAAGGCGCCGTTCCGAAAGATTTGGCGGATGTTCCCAAGATAGGGGATGTCAAATTCTACAAGAAGCAATTGAAGCTGGCCACCAGAAACTGCGGGATGATCAATTATGAGAGCATAGATGAATACATCGCCAAGGGTGGTTACTTCAGCCTTCTTAAGGCCCTCACGAAAATGAAGCCGGATGAGATCATTGAAGAGATCATCGCTTCAGGTTTGAGGGGTCGTGGAGGCGGAGGGTTCCCCGCCGGCATCAAGTGGCAGACCTGCAGACGCGCCCATGGAGACATTAAGTACGTGATCTGCAATGGCGATGAAGGAGACCCCGGCGCTTACATGGACAGAAGTGTTATGGAAGGCGATCCCCATAGTGTCATCGAGGGCATGATTATTGGCGCATACGCCATCGGTTCCGGTCAGGGATTTCTTTATGTTAGAAATGAGTATCCTCTGGCTGTTGCCAATCTGCAGCGGGCAATTGACCAGGCGAGGGAATGCGGTTTCCTGGGGAAGAATATTCTCAATACAGGGTTTGATTTTGATCTGAAAATCGGCAAGGGCGCAGGCGCATTTGTTTGCGGTGAATCGACGGCCTTGATGACTTCTCTGGAAGGCAAAGCCGGCGAGCCGAGAGCAAAATACATACACACAGTTGAGCATGGACTTTGGGACAGGCCGTCCAATCTGAATAATGTGGAGACATGGGCCAATGTTCCCGCCATTATCAGCAGAGGAGCGAAGTGGTTCTCCAGCATCGGCTGTAAGAACAATTCCGGAACGAAGGTATTTTCCGTTGTCGGCAAGATAAATAATATCGGGTTGGTTGAGGTTCCCATGGGGATACCTTTGAGAGATATTATCTATGAAATCGGCGGCGGGATTCCCGGAGGGAAGAAGTACAAGGCAGTGCAAACCGGTGGTCCATCCGGTGGATGCCTGCCCAATAGTCTGATAGATATTTCTGTTGATTTTGATTCTCTGTGGGAAGCCGGCTCCATGATGGGTTCCGGTGGTATGATTGTCATGGACGAAAGCACCTGCATGGTAGACATTGCGAGGTATTTCATCGATTTCCTCGAATTTGAATCCTGCGGTAAGTGTGTTCCCTGCCGGGAAGGGGTTCATAGGATGAATGAAATCCTGCATGACATTTGCGAAGGCAAAGGAAAGAAGGGTGACGTTGAGCTTCTCGAGTCCATGTCCCAGGGTATCGTCGATGGCGCCTTGTGCGCCCTGGGCAGCACAGCTGCAAACCCGATTTTGAGTACCCTCAAATATTTCCGTAATGAGTATGTCGCTCATGTTCGGGACAAGAAATGTCCTGCCGGTGTCTGTAAGGCTCTGATCAGTTTCAAGATCAATGCAAAAAAATGCACGGGATGCGGCGTTTGCGCCAAGAAGTGTCCCACTGTCTGCATAACCGGTCAAAAGAAAAAGCCACATGTGATTGATCAGAAAATATGTATCAGGTGCGGTGTCTGTAAGGAAAGCTGTAAATTTGAAGCAATAAGCATAGAATGAAGGTAGGGGAAATGGTAAACTTTATCATAGATGGTAAGAAGGTTGAGGCTAAGGAAGGTGCAACGGTACTTCAGGTGGCCCGTAACAATGGCATAGTGATTCCAACCCTGTGCTGTCATGAGTCAGTCGCTCCATCGGGAGCATGCCGCCTCTGCGTGGTGGAGGTCAAGAAAGGCAAGAGGACGAGGATCGTGACGTCATGCCTGTATCCTGTTGATGAAGGTCTCGTTGTTGAAACGAAAACAGAAAGGGTTATGAATGTCCGGCGTCTCGTTATGCAGCTTCTCATGGCAAGGTGTCCTGAGTCCGACGTGCTTAAGGCAATGGCTAAAGAGATGGGCATTGAACCGCAACCCGCCTTTCATCCTGAAACAGACAAAGGGAAGTGCGTGCTATGCAGGCTTTGCGTTAAGGCCTGTGAAGATGTTGTGGGCGTTAGTGCCATTGGTCTATCGGGTAGAGGCAAAGATAAAAAAGTCGGCCCCCCATTCGTCGAGGATTCCAAAGCCTGTATCGGATGCGGTGCTTGTGCATATATCTGTCCGACGGAACATATCGTCATGGAGGCAACGGACGGCAAACGGAAGATATGGGGACGTAGCTTCAAGATGCAGGCTTGCGAGAAATGCGGTAGGTATTTTGCCCCCGTTGACCAGCTGAAATACATAAGCCAGAAGACCGGCACGTCGCTGAAGGAGCTCGCGGTCTGCGTAAGCTGTAAATAAGAAATCCATTCAGGAACGTCGTTATCAGCATAAAGGCCATTTGACGCGCTGTCAGGGCATGAAATAATGAAAGCCCCGGTGATATTTTTCACCGGGGCTTTTTATTCATGTGTCCCCGGCATTTGTCACTGCTCCTTTCATCCCGCAGTCGAATGATGTTGACATACATGATAAGCCCATCTATATTTTATTCATGAAAGGCGAGAATCTAATCTGATAATGTTTAAGAGGCTTCAAAAGAGGATATGAGATGGAGGCAAAAATAGAAAGGATCACAGTTGATATGAATGCGGCCAGGCTGCCCGTGGACCTGGAAAGGTACAAGGAAAAGGCCATGGAACTGGGTGCTACCAGGACCGCGATTATAAGTGTAAAAGAGATTCCCGTGGATGAAAGAATTGTACTGAAGTGTCAGATACCGAGGTGTTTTGGTTACGGGACCAGCGTGCACTGTCCGCCACATACATTGAAACCTGCAGAGCTGCGTGACTTATTAAAAGGGTTCGAGTGGGCGGTCTTTTTTAGCCTCGATGTTCCGCCAGAGGTTATAGTCAGAGACAGGGCTACGATAAAAGAAAGAGAAGCAGCATATCGGAAAATATTTGAGATCGTGAGTGAGATCGAGTCTATGGCTTTTTACGACGGCCACTATCTGGCCTTCGGCTTTGCCGCCGGCTCCTGCCGGCATACGTTCTGCAGCCAGCAGGAGAGCTGCCAGGCCATGGAGGGGAAGAGGTGCAGGATATCTCTGCGCTCTCGGCCTTCGATGGAAGCCGTAGGCATCGATGTTTATAAAATGGCAGCTGCAATCGGGTGGGACGTCTACCCCATAGGCAGCAACGCCAGACCGGAAGAGATATCCAAAGGCACTCTCGCGGGGATCATAATCATACAATGAAGAGCTTCCCGCTTTTGATGCTAACCATGCTGCTCGGTTGAATAAAAAGAACAACGGGTCTGTAGATGTTTGAGAAAAGAATGTCTGATTCCAAGTTGACTGTTATCAAAACGTCTAAGAATAATTCCGGTCAAATATATGACCTCGAAGGGCGCATATTCAAGGTGAATGAATGCTTTTCTCAATCGCAACTCCGATATCTTAAATCTTCACCAAGCGCATCTTTTTTTCTTCTTTGTGATAATGGATCTTCTGTCGGATTCGGCGTAGCCCTAAGGGACAAGTTTGGAAACGGCAAATACAAGGGAAGAATCTATTCGATTGGAGTGCTTCCGGCGTACAGAAGCACAGGTGCGGGCAAGCTCTTGCTGGACGCGATGGAGGAATACCTGATTAAATCCCATGTGTCATTTATCGTTTTAGAGACGCTGAAAGGGAAAGGCGGCGCAGAATCTTTTTTCGCCAAGAACGGTTACCTGGAATCTAAATTTCTTCCCGATTATTATCCTTACGGGGACGCCGTGCGCATGAGAAAAGCTGTTGCAACGGGGTAATAGCTATACAGCGCAAATAAAAGGTCCGAGATGTCGCCTGGCGAATCGGCTCTCGCCAGCCGATAAATCTTTCGGGAGATTCATTGGGCTTCCTCCCGGATATAAGAACTCTCAGCGCCTCGCCGCTTTTTCATTTTCTTTCTTCTCCGTTGCGCAGTAGATGCCGCCTTCTTCGAGTCCGCCTGTGAAGCAGTTATTGCACGAAATACACCTGGCGGGTCTCCGGTCGCCTTGCAGCCAGCGATTGGCGAGTCCCGGCTCCCAGATGAGGGGTCTGGCCAGGGAGATATAATCTATACCATCATCCAGGATGGCTTTCTCGACGACTTCGTATGATCTGAATCCGCCCACTACGATTACCGGGCAGTCAACTGCTCTTTTGATTCGGCGGGCCATTTCCAGATTATAAGCCTCCCTCTCCGGTTTCGTTATTTTGATGCGCACCGGGCTTTTTGCACCGGACGACGGGGTTCCGGCAGAGACTTCTATGGCATCGATGCCGGTATCCGCAAGCCGCTTGGCTGCGTAGATTGCGTCCTCAATTTCCAGTCCTCCTTCAATGAAATCCGCGGCGTTCAGTTTGATGAATATGGGATAATCCGCGCCGACCGTCTCCCGGACCTCCCGGTAGACCTCAAGAAGAAACCGCACGCGATCTTCCCTGCTGCCGCCATATTCATCAGTACGGCGGTTGGTGAGAGGGGAAAGGAACTGGTTGATGAGGAAGCCATGGGCGCCATGCAGTTGCACGGCATCGAATCCCCACGCCTTTACGCGACGGGCGGCGTTGCCGAATGCCGCCACGATATGTTTGATTTCATCCTTCGTGAGTTCCTCAGGCGTCTCGGGAAACTGCTCAACCTTGACTGCTGAAGGGGCAAAGGGCCTGCGGCCGGCGGTCTTTGTATCCGTCTGCCCGCCGCAGTGGACTATCTGGACGGCTATCTTTCCACCTGCATCGTGCACAGCCCTTGCCATGCGTTGGAAGGGATCCGCAAAGGCATCTGTATATATACCCATCTGGCCGGGTAAACTCCTGCCGTCCGGCCTTATGTATGCATAGCTCGTAACTATGAGGCCGATACCTCCCAGCGCCAGTTTGCGGTATAAGGAGATGAGCTTTTCGCCCGGCCTCCCGTCCTGCTCGCACATCCCCTCCCATGTAGCGGATCTTATCAACCTGTTGCGCATGGTCATACCGTTGATTGTAGTTTCTTCGAATATCGCCGCCATTCTCTCCTCCTTAGCCGGCCAAAGCCAATTTCCAGAATCGGTTATTATAAGAGAGCCATCCATCCATCTGGACTAACTAATAATAGAAACATACAGGATTCAGACAATTTTAGAAAGAAATTCTATATGCGGAGGAAATCGTGCGCTTGCTCTTTTCATCTTCAGAAAAAGATTGACAAGATATCTTTGCTGTTATAGTTGCATATACAACTAAGCTCTCGACACACCCTTATGAAGAAATCCGTTGACAGGTTATCTCTGATAAAAAGTATGTCGCAGCAGTGCATAGCCGTGCGGATAAGGTTGCTCAACCGTATGATAACAAACATCTACGATTCCGCGTTGAGCCCGTTCGGTGTCAAGCTCAACCAGATAAGCATACTGGTTTTTATCTACCTGGCCGGGGAGGTTGGATATGATGCCCTTTGCAGACGACTGAAGATGGAAAAATCGACAGCCAGCAGAAATATAGAGCGCATGAAAAAAAAGGGATGGCTCAAGATCGCCACCGTTAAGGCGGAAAGAAAAAAAGCTTTAAAAATAACCCCCGCCGGCGAGGAGCTTTTGGGAAAGGTGCAGGAGGTGTGGGAAGACGCACAAGAGAAGGCGCTAAGTCTGCTTGGGGAGGAAGGGACAGATGTACTCTGCAAAATCGCGAACGGAATATGGAAGAAAGATAAGGCACGATAAAATATTTTAAGGAAGAAGGTATATATAATGCGAGGAGGAATAACATGAAAAAAAGAATCAAGGAATTTGCATTAAGCCTTGGGGTTGACGATGTGGGAACTGCGGCGGCTGCCGATTATCAAAGTCCCCGCTCGCCGAAACTCGACACCATTTTCCCCGGTGTAAAATCCATCGTGGTCATGGCCTACAAAGAGCCGTCAAGCTGCGAGAGTGCGAATATGCAGGTGGCCATGGGCGGCAGAATGGATGTGATGGAATTTTCGCGGTCATGCAATTATAGGATGGGCCGTTTTCTGGAGAGAGAATGCGGCGCGACGGCGATGGCCGCTCCCGCGTCCTATCCCCTGGAGATGAGCATGGAAACTATGGGCGCCATCGGGGATGTCTCGCTCCGGCATGCGGCGATTGCGGCCGGCTTGGGGGTCTTCGGCAGACACAATCTTGTTATCCATCCCAAACTCGGTACGCGCGTGATCTTCACGGCCATACTGACCGATTTGGATATTTCTTCCGATACTCCGTGCACAGAGGAGCTGTGTGTTCACTGCGATATCTGTGTCGAAGAGTGTCCCGCCGGGGCCCTTAATGAAGAGAACAGGACGGACGTAGGAAAATGCCTGCGCACCTCGCAGCCCTACGGTATCGGCAACAGTATCCGCTTCTGGTCAAAGTTCGCTGATGCAACACCTGAAGAAAAGAAGAAGATGGTCAAAGACGTGGAGTTCTGGCGTATGTATCAGGCCGGGTTCATAGGTTTCCAATATTTCTGCTGGAACTGTATGAAATCCTGTCCGGTGGGGCAGAAACAAGAGAAGGTATCAAAGGGAAAATAGCGCTTGCGATAGCAGGTCATCACACCGCGGGTCAGGGACAGACCTGCTACAATATCACTTTCGCAGATGAACGGATATGGGCCCCTCACGGATGGTTGTCTACTATCAGCCCGCTGATATTTTTTCTGTAGCCGCGCGGGCTTCCTCGTACACTGTCCTCAGGGGAATCCCCTGTCTTGCGGCGATCTCCCGGCAGTCTTCATATTCCGGCGATATAATCCTTTTCTCCATGCCCCTATTGCTGACCTTTACCCTTACCGCTCCGAACGAAGTCTCTACAGTGATCAGCTCTCTCGGGAGTTTTCTTCTTTCCAGGCGCTGGAATCTGACCCCGAGGGAAGTTGTTTCCGTGAATACTACGGAGAGGGCCTCATCTAATTTATCAGGTGTAATCAAAATGCTGAGCAGTGTCCCCGGCCTGTTCTTCTTCATGAATATGGGCGTCATGAAAACGTCAAGGGCGCCTCTTTCAAAGAGTCTTTCCAAGGCGTAGCCGAGGATCTCCGGGTTCATGTTGTCGATATTGGTTTCGATGAGGATGACCTCGTCGTCTTCGTATCCCTCTCTTACTTCCGTCTCACCTATCCAGACCCGCAGCAGGTTCGGTATTTTCAAATCCCTGCTCCCGGCGCCATAGCCTATGCTTTCAATGGTCATTCCCGGGATCACACCGAAACTTCTTGCCACGTGTTTGAGAATGGCAATCCCGGTGGGTGTGACAAGTTCTTTCTCGATGCCGCTCGCATATACGGGAATGCCCTTAAGAAGTTCGAGGGTGGCGGGTGCGGGAAGCGGCAGGACGCCGTGGTCACATTCAACGAATCCTGTCCCCACGGGTATTCTCGAGGCGTACACGGCTTCAATGCCGAGCATCTCTATGGCTATGAGAGAACCGGCAACGTCAACAATGGAATCCAGTCCGCCGATCTCATGAAAATGAACATGTCCGGGATCGGCGTTGTGGATCTTCGCCTCAACCTCTGCGAGGTCGCGAAAGATTACCTTTGCCTTCGCCTTGATTTCATCGCCAAGATCACTCTTATCCATGATCTTCTCGATGTCTGTAAGATGTCTCTCGGCGTGGCTCTCGTCTGCATTGACAGAGAATTTTGTTCCTGAGATCCCCTTCCTCGTTGTTTTTTCGGCCTTCAGGGTGAATCCGGATATCTTCAGTTTGCTCAGTTCCAATTCAAGCTTCTTGAGATCAGCCCCGGCATCTATCAGCGCTCCCAGTATCATGTCTCCGCTGACGCCTGAGAAACAGTCGAAATAGGCTATCCTCATTTTTCCTCACCCATATGGTTTATAAGACTTGCAAAGTATCCAGCCCCAAATCCGTTATCAATATTCACAGTCACAGAGCCCGGTGAACAACAGTTCAGCATGGACAGCAACGCCGCCAGGCCTTCGAAACTGGCGCCGTAGCCCACGCTGGTCGGTACGGAAATCACGGGACTATCGACAAGTCCGCCGATTATGCTTGCGAGGGCCCCTTCCATGCCGGCTACAACTATTATGACGTTTGCTTTGAACAGCTTTTCCTTGCTGTCGAAGAGTCTGTGCACCCCGGCAACACCGATGTCGTAGATCCGTTCGACGGCATTCCCCATGATCTCCGCCGTAACCGCCGCCTCCTCAGCGATCGGCACATCGGATGTCCCTGCAGTGACCACAAGGATCGACTTGGCCGATTTCTTCTTCCTTTTTTTCCCCGCGAGGACGATTTTGGCCGCTTCGTAGTAGACGGCATCCTTCCTTATTTTCCTGACGGCCTTAAAGACCGTCTTGTCGGCCTTTGTTGCCATGATGAATTTCGTCTCCGGTGAGAGGCTCTCTACAATTCTCGTGATTTGTTCGATAGACTTTCCCCGGCATAATATCACTTCCGGAAAACCTCGCCGCAAATCCCTGTGGGTATCGATCTTGGCGTCGCCCAAATCCTCGTAGGGAAAAGACCGCAAGGCCCTCAGTGCATCATCGATCCCCGTTTTCCCGGCCCTAACGTTTTCCAAAAGCTTCCTGATCTTTTCTCTGTCCATCTCTATTCCTCGTCCTTCAATGGTTCATTCATGCTGCCCATCCTGTAACCCTGAATATCCAGAGCGACATACGCGTATCCCAAGAGTTTGAATTTTTCCATAATCAGTTTTGATATCTCCTCGTCGAGAAATATGGGCATGTCTGCGCGGAGCACCTCTATCCTGGCAATATTGCCGTGGTCCCGGACCCTCAATTGCCGAATCCCGAAACCTGCCAGGAATTCTTCCGCACGACCGACGCGCAGCAGCTTCTCTTTGGTAATTTGCGTGCCGTATGGGAACCGCGTTGACAGGCATGGCAACGGCGGCTTGTCCCACGTAGGGAGATTCATCTCCTTCGATAAGGCTCTGATATCTTTTTTTGTGAAACCCGCATCCTTAAGCGGACTCCGGACGCCGAACTCTTGAACCGCCCTCATTCCCGGACGAAAATCTCTTTCGTCGTCAGGTGTCGAACCGTCTGCGATGTATTTCAAACCGTGCCTCTTTGCCAGTTCGGTAAGCTTGGTGAAAAGCTCTTTCTTGCAATGGTAGCATCTATCCGGTGGATTGGACGAGAAATTCGGGTCGTCCAGTTCATCTGTGTACATTACAATATGCTGTGCGCCGATTGCTTCTGCATTCTTCTTGGCATCACGGAGTTCTTGTGCTGTGTATGTTTCCGAACTCGCAGTGACGGCTATGGCTTTGTTGCCCAAAACGTTTGCCGCAACCTTGAGCAGGAAGGTGCTGTCCATACCTCCGGAATAGGCAATGAGGACACTTTGCATATCAGTCAGTATGTTTTCCAGTGATTCCAATTTTGAGGAAAGCTCTGTCATAACCTGCCGCCGTAGTAATGGTCAGTTCAGCATAGAATATACTACTATCATCTTCGGCGACAGGTTGTCAACATGTCGACATTCCAATGAGAAATTTTTCTTTGACAGATGTGCATGGGTGAAGTACCTTTATATCAATAGACTGAGATTGGTAGCCGACGGGAAAAAGGAGGAGATATGATGAAAAAGATCATCGTGTGCTGGCTTGCAGTTGTGCTGACTATTCTTGGGGTTGCAGGTTCCGCGAGAACGGCAAATTCTCCGCCGGCGGTGGGCGGAACGCTGCCGGATATAAAGCTTCCCATACCAAATGATTCTGCGGAAAAAAACTATCTTGATCTTGGCTTCTTCGGATTCGGCACTTTCAAGATTCCAGAGATCAAGGCCAAATTGGTTATTATCGAGATTTTCAGCATGTACTGCCCCTATTGCCAGGGGGAAGCGCCAAACGTGAATCAGTTGTATGCAAAAATTGACGATAATCCGTCTCTCAAGGGCAAGATCAAGATCATTGGTATCGGTGCGGGAAATACGTCCTATGAAGTTGGAACCTTCAAAAAGAAATACAACGTGCCATTTCCCCTCTTTGCAGACGGAGATTATGTCATTCATAAAATTGTCGGGGAGGTGAGGACGCCATACTTTATCGGCGTGAAAATAAACACTGACGGCACTAATCGGGTTATTTACTCCAAAGTCGGTACCCTTGGCGGAGTTGATGATTTTCTCTCCACATTGATTAAATTGTCCGAACTACAATAGGAGGGCTGATATGAAAGAACATGGCCGGCATTTTCTCTTTGTCTTACTGACAGGAATGGGTCTTCTGATTTTCATTTATGCTCCGGCGTCTCAGGCAGCATTCGGTCTTTCTGATGTGTTTAAAAATAATATCTACAACCCGGGACTCCTGAAGCCCACGGACAGCGTCTCGAAGCTGAAGGCAGGAGACAGGGCCCCTAATTTTACGCTCAAAGCCGTTTCGGGGGAGACGATCTCCTTAAGACAGTACCGGGGCAAGAAGAATGTTGTCATCTCGTTTGTACCAGCAGCATGGACTCCCGTCTGCTCAGACCAATGGCCGGGCTATAATATCGTGAAAGATATATTTGATAAACATGATGCCATACTGCTCGGCATCTCTGTGGATAATATCCCCACTTTGTTTTCCTGGACGAAGCAGATGGGCAATTTGTGGTTCCCGGTGCTCTCCGATTTCTGGCCGCATGGAAAGGTTGCATCAATGTATGGGGTTTTACGCGCCGACGGGGTAGCGGAGAGGGCGTTGATCATCATAGATAAGAAAGGAATCATACGTTACATGGACGTTCACGATATTAACAAGAGACCCCCATTGGAAGATCTCGTAAAGGAGTTGGAAAAACTGAAATAAATACCGGCAGACGTCTGCAAAATTATCATGCATTGTTCCCCGCGGCCTGTCCCTATATGTTCTTCTATGGGAGGGTATGGCAAGAATCGAGCCTTCTTAAAGCATTCGCTTTTGTAGAATTCTTACATTGACAAACGTATCGATCTGTGCTACAAAAAA
Organism: Syntrophaceae bacterium; assembly: GCA_003153775.1. Classification (GTDB taxonomy): domain Bacteria; phylum Desulfobacterota; class Syntrophia; order Syntrophales; family UBA2185; genus Fen-1135. Next base: position 96,178 of record PMBI01000082.1, read on the forward strand.
TAAAAAAATAACACGATGACAGAGAAACATATGCCGATCCGGCGGAAGCATTGCGGGAGACAGGGGTAAGGCAGTCCGTATTATTTTTTTTGTATACGCGTGGCACGAAATATATGTTCATGGCACAGCAGGCTTCGGTGGTTGGTATGCATATTCCCGACGGTTATCTGAGTCCCCAGACATATATTCCCCTTTACGGGGCGTCAATAGCAGTCTGGGGAATAGCCCTGAAAAAGATTAAGAATGAACTCTCCGCCAAGTACGTTCCTTACCTGGCCATGGCAGCAGCATTCTCCTTTCTCATCCAGATGTTCAATATCCCCGTTCCCGGGGGGACTTCGGGGCATGCCGTCGGTGCGGGTATCATCGCCCTGCTCCTGGGTCCCTGGACAGCGGTCATTGCCGTCTCCGTGGTCTTGATTATACAGGCGTTTGTCTTCGGTGACGGCGGCATCACGGCCATAGGCGCCAACTGTTTCAATATGGCCATTGTCATGCCTTTCGTTGCCTACTGGACATTCAATTTGATCAAAGGATTCTCGCAGAACAGGGTAAGGATCCTCGCGGCGGCTTTCCTTTCAGGGTATGTCGGACTTTCTGCAGCCGCCTTCTCGGCCGCTTTCATGTTTGGCATCCAGCCTGTAATTGCCATCGGTCCTGACGGCATGCCGCTCTATGCACCGTATCCCCTCTCCATTGCCATTCCCGCTATGGCTATTGAACACCTGTTTCTTTTCAGTATTGTTGAAGGGGTCATGACGCTTGTGCTTCTGAAATATTTTCTCAAGAATGAATCAACGCTCGTTTATGCCATGAGGGGGGATTCGCGTGAAGAGGCTTGAGAAAAAACTGTGGCTGTGGCTCTTCGTGATGGCTCTCTTGTCTCCTCTCGGAATTATCCTACCGGGAAAATTCGGTGCTGAAGGAGCTTGGGGAGAGTGGGGCGCAGACGCCCTCGAAAAGCTTCTGGGCTATATTCCCGGGGGCTTGAAGAGGACGGCGGACATCTGGGCCGCCCCCATACGGAACTATACATTCGGTGGAGAAGGCGCGCTGATTTCCACAAGAATTGTTTCCTATATTGTGTCCGCTTTTATAGGAATCGTTCTTGTATGGGTCATAGTGTTAATAATATCGAGGCTGCTCTTCAAACATGAGAAATAAGATTCCGGACTTTCTTCTGTGTACACCCAAGCGGGCACAAGATGCCGGCGAGCGGGGCACATTAAGGCCTTCTTACATCGAAAAGGGAATAGGGCATCTGTCGGAGATGATTACGACAGGGTATTTGAACGTAGGCCAGGATTCAGGGAAAGGTTTTTTTCAGAAGCTCGATCCAAGGGTGAAGGTGATTTTTCTTATCTTCTTTGTCATCATTGTCAGCCTGAAAACGGATATATTACCAGAGGCCGCAATCACCCTCTTTACATTTCTCCTCGTCGTCTCGTCACGTATTAACATCGCGCAATTCTACAGAAGAATAGCCGGGCTGACGTTTATTTTTGGATTTCTGGTTGTCTTCCCGTCCGCCTGTAATGTGGTAACACCGGGAGAAATGATTCTGCCTATCATCCATTTGTCGCATCCCTACGAATTCCTGATCTACCATATCCCCGAAGAGATAGGCCTCACACGGCAGGGGCTTGATTGCGTGATAATGCTCTCACTGAGAATGATGAACTCTCTTGCCATTTCTCTCTTGGTAATCTATACGACGCCGTTTCACAGGATTATCAAAGCGCTGCAGGTTTTCCGTGTTCCTCAAGCGCTACTCCTTGTTATTACCCTTTCTTACAAGTACATCTTTATTTTTGTAAAAACAGTGGAGAGCATGTACCTTGCGAGAAAAAGCAGGCTTGTGGGTATGGCCAGAGATGACGAAGCGAGGATATGGGTGGCGGGGAGAATTGCTCACATGTTTAGAAAGTCCATGTCCCGGTATGAGGAAGTATTCAGAGCAATGGTGGCAAGAGGCTATGCCGAAGAGGTAAAGCTATCCGATATCGGCGAGCTGACTGCGACGGACCGGCGTTCCGGCGGCTTCTTCGTGCTTGCCGGGATTTTCCTTTTATGGTTGTGAGGATAAGATGGCAGATATTATCCAAATCGATGATGTAAGCTATGCCTATCATCATAATATCCCCGCTTTATCGCGGGTGAGCATGAGCATTTCTGAAGGTGAAATATTTGCGGTTATCGGTTCTAACGGGTGCGGTAAATCCACTCTCCTGCACATCATGAATGGACTGATTTATCCCAGCTCAGGAAGAGTGTATTTCCAGGGAAAAGAGGTTTCCGAAGGTTCGCTCCGGGACAGGACATTTGTCAAATATTTCAGGAGCAGCGTGGGTTATGTCTTTCAGGATTCCGATGTTCATCTTTTCTGCCCGACCGTTTTCGATGAACTGATGTTTGGTCCGCTCCAGCTGGGTCTTTCTCAGGACGAGGCTTCCGGGCGGGTTAGCGAGATTATGGCTATGTTAGAGATATCTCATCTTAAGGATCGACCCTCCTACAGGTTATCGGGAGGTGAAAAGAAAAGAGTGGCAATAGGTTCCATCCTCACTATGAACCCCGGCCTTCTCCTCCTCGATGAGCCGATGAACGGTCTCGATCCGAGAACAAAAAGCTTCCTGATAGAATTGATGATACTTCTCAATGACGCAGGAAAAACCCTCGTCATTGCCACCCACGACTTGTCTCTTATCAGTGAGCTCAGGTGCCGTGTTGCCGTCCTTTCTGAAGATCACCGCGTTGAAAAAATCGGGACTGCCGATGAGATATTACAGGATGAGGAGCTGCTGTTGAGAGTAAATCTCATCCACGAGCATGTTCATTACCACGGGAATCATGCCCACATCCATATCCATTCTCATTATCTGTTTCACCGCCATGACCGGAAGCCCGATGGTGCTGATAATTGATTATGAAATTCTTAAGAACGATATTTTATATTATGATTCTGAGCCATGCATTATTGACGCAGAGCTTTGCCGCACACCCTTTGATTACCGACGATGCAGGGACACAGGGGAAAGGGAAATATCTTTTCGAGCTGAACGGTCAAATGGGTAATGAGACAGAGAGGCCAGGCGAAGGGATCGGCGCCAATGTAACGGCAAAGGAGAGGGAAACCGAATTAAGAGCGGCCCTTACCTACGGCGTTATTGACAATGTTGATGTTATCTTAACTATTCCCTACCAGTGGCAGAAGACGCAAGTAAACGATGCGACTGTGTCTGACGTGAGTGGTATTGCGGACATATCCATGGAGGTGAAGTGGCGTTTTTTCGAAAAAGACGGCTTGAGCCTTGCCGTCAAACCGGGGATAGCGCTCCCCGCGGGCGACAAGGATAAGGATCTCGGCACGGGAAAGGCAACGGGTACGCTGTATTTTATCACCACAAAGGAAATAGACCCGTGGGCGTTTCATTTGAACCTCGGTTATAAGAGAAATGAAAATGCGATAGATGAGAGAGAAGATATCTGGCATGCTTCTCTGGCCGGCGAATATAAAGTTATGAAAAATTTGAAGCTGGTTGCCAACATCGGTGCGGAGCGAAATACCGACAAGTCGTCTGATACTAATCCGGCATTTATATTAGGCGGGTTTATCTATTCCATGAGAGAGAATATGGACATCGATTTCGGCGTCAAGGGAGGCTTGAACAAGGCCGAGGGAGACATTACTTATCTCGCAGGGATAGCAATGAGGTTTTGATCCAGATGCGGGTATCTACAGCGCAGTCGAACACGCATCAACAAAGGTCATGACATTATAGTCCTCTGCAAGTGCAAGAAGAGCCAGCAGGCATATTTTCAGGACCTTGATGTCTTTGAAGTTCTTGTTTTCTGCGGCGTTTCTTATTTTCGTTTTGCTTACGGAAAAGATGCCGGCATAATCATTAAGGAACGAACCTACATCATGTTCCAATCTATCAAATTTCTCCAGAAGCTCTTTTGCCTCCGGTGTCAAGTGCAGTCCTTTGCCATGTCCGTCAGAATAGGTCAATTTTACGCCGAGTCTTGCTTCTGAGGCCTTCAGCCTTCCCCACGCAGCCCGGTACGACATTTTCAGTTTTCTGGCGGCGGCATAAAGGCTCTGCAGTTCATCGATAGATCGTAATAGATCCTCCCGGCCCTTGCCAAATATGGTCTTTTCGTTTCTTTCCAACCATAATTTATATCTGATTTTCATTTCTCTGCCTTCCCCGGACATAATTTTGACAACGTTTCTATCACAAATACGTTGATTTTACCAGCGTAAACTCGGTGTAGAAATAGTATGCCATAAATGACATATACTATTGGGATAATTCCGGATTATCGCCAATAATACTTGACATAGAGAGGAATAAAGTATATAGAAAACCGGTGTTTTAGGCCGTGGCAGACACATCTGAGCGGTCTTTTAATCCTCATTACATAATCTATGGATGTACGCACAAGAAATTCTGACCTGCCTGTTGTGGGCGAAAGCTTCTCCGATCTGCTCCTTCTAAAGATTATTCCATGAAGGGCTGACAATGGGTATGACTGGAAACGGTCCTGCCTCCCGTGTTTGGAAAGGGGAATAGGAAAATATACCGGAAAAATATTTTCTCATGTAATTCTCAGAAAGGAGCTTTTTATGGATGTCAGCAGAAGAGGTTTCTTGAAGATCTCCGGCGCTGTTCTGGCGACGAGCGGAATCGGCATAAGCTTGAAGCCCGTATCCGCCCATGCCCAGCCGCTGAAGATCAAGTACACTAAAGAGACCACAACGGTCTGTCCTTACTGCTCCGTCGGATGCAGCATTATTGTTGCTACACGGGAGGGCAAGGTCATCAACACGGAAGGCGATCCGGACAGCCCCATTAACAAAGGTTCTCTGTGCAGCAAGGGCGGGTCCATCTACCAGATGTCCGTCAACGAGAACCGTTTGGGAAAGCCTCTCTACAGGGCGCCCTATGCCACGGAATGGACGGAAATGGAATGGGAAGAGGCGCTCGAGAAGATTGCAGCAAATATCAAGAAAAGCCGTGATGCGAGCTTCAAGTCCAAGAATGATAAGGGCGAGACCGTAAACCGGACGGAAGGCATCGCCTCAGTCGGAAGCGCCGCCATGGATCTCGAAGAGTGTTACACCTATCAGAAATTTCTAAGGGGGTTAGGTCTGGTCTATATCGAACACCAGGCCCGTATCTGACACAGCCCGACTGTACCGGCTCTGGCAGAGTCGTTCGGACGCGGCGCAATGACAAACCACTGGGTTGATTTTAAGAACAGTGACGTGATTCTCATCATGGGAAGCAACCCCGCTTCCAACCACCCTGTTTCCTTCAAGTGGATACAGGAGGCCATGGACAAGAGGGGGGCAAGGGTGCTCAGCGTGGACCCGAGGTTTACCCAGTCCTCGGCAAAGGCACATGTGTATGCACCTCTGCGGTCGGGGACTGATATCGCCTTTCTTGGCGGTATGATAAAGTACATCATCGATAACAATCTTCACTTCGCAGAATATGTGAAGAATTATACCAATGCCTCCTTCCTGGTTAATCCGGCCTTCAAACTTCCGGGAGACAATAACGGCGTGTATTCAGGATTGGAAGGCAGCAAGTACAACAAGGATACCTGGTCCTATCAGACCGGGCCAGGCGGAGTGATAAAGAAGGATACGAGCCTGCAGGATCCCCACTGTGTGTTCCAGCTTCTGAAAAAGCATTATTCCCGATATACCCCGGAACTCGTTTCCAGGATCTGCGGGACGCCCCAAGAGAAGCTTTTAGAAATTTATAAGGAGTATGCATCAACGGGGAAGCCTGACAAGGCGGGTGTCGAGCTTTACGCCATGGGCTGGACGCAGCATACCGTCGGGACGCAGATGATCCGCACCATGTGCATGGTTCAACTTCTTCTGGGCAATATGGGTATCGCCGGCGGCGGTGTCGCAGCCATGAGGGGCGAGTCCAATGTCCAGGGCTCGACGGATCATGGCCTGCTGTTCCACATCTGGCCGGGATATATCGGGGCTCCTACGGCGTCCTTAAAGACACTGAAGGAGTTCAACGAAAAAAGAACACCCACCACCAAGGAGAAGACCAGCCTGAACTGGTGGAAAAATTTTCCGAAGTACTCGGCAAGTTTCCTGCGTTCCATGTACGGGACAAATGCCACCCTCGAAGAGGCCTATGGCTTGATGCCCAAACTCGATGACGGCGTTAATTACTCCTGGCTCATGATCTTCGACCAGATGTACAAGGGTAAGTTTACGGGCTTCTTCGCCTGGGGCATGAACCCTGCCTGCAGCGGCGCCCACGCGAATAAAGTCAGACAGGCCATGGGAAAACTGGACTGGATGGTGAATGTCAATCTCTTTGACAATGAGACCGGTTCTTTCTGGAGAGGTCCGGGAATGGACCCGACCAAGATTAAAACTGAGGTCTTCCTGCTGCCATGCGCCTCTTCCATCGAGAAGGAAGGGAGTCTTGCCAACAGCAGCCGGTTGATGCAGTGGCGCTATAAGGCTGTGGAACCCCCCGGAGTGGCCAAGCCGGATGGCGACATCATGAGCGAGCTATTCTTCAAGGTCAAAGCACTTTACGAAAAACAGGGCGGCCCTTATAAAGAACCCCTGACGCAACTCACATGGCCCTATGGTAAGAAGACGCTGGATGGCCATTACCACTACGACCCCCACATGGTGGCTAAGGAGATCAACGGGTTCTTCCTCGCCGACAAGAAGGTCGAGAATCCCACCAAGAAGGGCGACTTTAAGGAGTTCAAGAAGGGCGATCCTGTCCCCACCTTCGCCTGGCTTCAGGATGATGGTTCGACATCATCGGGAAGCTGGGTCTACTGCGGCTCCTATGCCGATAAGGGAAATATGGCGGCGCGCCGCGGCACAAAAGACGCATCCGGTATCGGTCTCTTTTCCGAATGGGCCTGGTCCTGGCCCGTCAACCGCAGGATAATTTATAACGGCGCCTCCGTAGATCTGAACGGCAAGCCATGGGATCCCAAACGCCCGGTCATCGCATGGAATGGCGAGAAGTGGGTAGGCGATGTGCCGGACGGTGTCGGCGATCCCGGTTCGGGAAGACCGCCTTTCATCATGAAGCCTGACGGCGTGGCCAGTCTCTTTGGACCGGGTCTGGTGGACGGTCCTTTCCCGGAGCATTACGAACCTCTCGAGTGTCCCGTCGAGAAGAACATCCTTTCTCCCCAGAAGCACAACCCCGCCATCCGCCGCTTTGATAAGCCCGGCGTCGGCTCCGAGATGGATGTTTACTCCGGTGTTACGGGTTGTGACCCGCGGTACCCCTTCATTTGCAGCACATACAGGGTCAGTGAACATTGGCAGACGGGTGTGCTCACCAGATGGTGCCCGTGGCTCGCGGAAATGCAGCCGGGCATGTTCGTGGAGATGAGCGTGGAGCTGGCCAGGGACAAGGGTATCAAGAACGGCGAGAAGGTAATCGTGAAATCTGCACGAGGTGAGGTTGAGGCTACGGCCATAGTCACACCGAGGTTCAAGCCTTTCAATATCGACGGTAACATCATTCACGAAGTGGGCATTCCCTGGCATTTTGGCTGGATCACCCAGGCGCGACCAAAAAAGAAGTACGGGAAGCTGGACAAGAAGCCTCAGGTGTTTACTTACGGGGATGCGGCCAATCTGCTGACGCCGACGATTGGCGATGCCAATACCATGATACCCGAGAGCAAGGCGTTCATGGTCAATGTCGTGAAGAGGGGGTGAGATAAATGACAGAGAAAATTAAACTCTTTGATACATCGAAATGCACCGGCTGCCGCAGTTGTCAACTGGCATGCAAGCAGTGGAATCAACTGGCGGCTAAGCAGACAAGGAATACGGGAACCTATCAGAATCCCCCTGACCTCCAGCCGAATACCTACCTTGTCATGAGATTTCAGGAGATGGATGATCCCAAGGCAGGAGTCAAGTGGTTCTTCCGGCATCATGCCTGCATGCACTGTACTGATGCGGCATGCGTGAAGGTGTGCCCGTCAGGGGCTCTTTACTACACGGACATGAAAACCGTCGGCCTGAATCGGGCAATATGCATCGCCTGCAAGGAATGCGTCACGGCCTGTCCCTTTGACATCCCCAGATACGATGACAAAACCGACAAGGTATATAAGTGCGATATGTGCGAAAGCAGGATCGGCAATAATATGGAACCTGCCTGCGCCAAGGCCTGTCCAACAGGAGCGCTCACCTGGGGAGATAAGGACAAGCTGATGAAAGCGGCCTATAAGAGGGCGAAGGACTTAGGCGGCGATGCCAAGGTATACGGAGACAAGTTTGTAGACGGCACACATCTGGTATACGTGCTCCAGGAAAAGACTGCCCTATACTCTGCACTTCCGACTAATCCCTCCGTGCCGCTCTCCATCGTGCTGTGGAAGGATGTACTGAAACCACTCGCCCTGCTTGCCGCGGGCGGCGTCCTGGCGGGATCATTCCTGCACTATATCATCCACGGGCCCAAGACCCCGGATGAAGATGGCGCGAACAAAATGGAAGGGGGTGAATAATCATGAAGAAAGGATTAATTCAGGCTACGGATTGGTATGAGAGATTAGTCCACTGGATGCTGGCGCTTTCCTGCCTGTTCCTGTGTCTCACGGGATTGGCCATGATGTTTCATTCACTCAACTCTATCGCGAATCTCATGGGCGGGCTCACGGTCACGAAGTATCTGCACAACTTTACGGGTCTCCTTTTCGCGTTGGCCCTTCTTTTGGCCATCAAGATGTGGTGGCAGGAAGCTGGCGTTTTTTCCATGCCGGAAGACCTGGAATGGATGATGGTGGCCGGAGGCTATCTATGGCACGTGGATAAGGTTCCTGAGGTGGGGAAATACAATCCCGGGCAGAAGATGTTCTTTCTGGCTGTGGCCATCTTCGGTTTGGTCATGGTCATTACGGGGCTCATCATGTGGTTCCCCTTGATATTCCCGGCAATGCTGGTGCGATGGTTGTTTGTCCTCCATGCCCTCGGGTTCGTGGTGATCTTTGCGTTCTTCTTTGTTCATCTTTACCTGGGGACCATCGGCTCTCCCGGCTCCGCACCCGCAATGTTCTCCGGCTGGGTTACGAGGGCCTGGCTCAAGAAGCAGCATCCCAAGTGGTTGAAGGAGATGGAAGAGGAAGGCACGCTCGTGGTTTCCGGTGAGGAAAATAAGGCACATTGACATTTGAAATATTTGGCATATAGCAAAAGAGCGCTGTCCGTTTCTGAGCAGCGCTCTTTTTTTGTCTTCGTTGCATCGCTACAAACGGGGCTTGATCATGCCCGCCATCCTCGCCCATCGGTAAAGAGCGCCGAGCACCACTACGGCTTTTTCGGACGAATATGCAAAAGCAGGAACGCCGTGTGTTTCCAGAAGGGAGGCGGCACTCTCAACCTCGACATCACCCGACAGGGACGCAACAATCGGCTTCGGCGCTTTCAGTGACTCGGCCGCTTTCTTCGCCCTTATCACGGTTTCGGCAAAGACCATGGGCGGTGTAATCAGGGTATGCCAGTAGCCGAGGATCAGGGCGTCGATGCGGTCGTCTTCAAGGGCGAGCCGGATCGTGGCTTCATAAGTTTCCGGCGGCTCGCCGCCTGTGATATCAACGGGGTTTCCCGTGGCGCCGAAAGGCGGAATGAACTTCTTGAAGGCCTCATCCAGGTCTTTTTCCAAATGCATGAGCTGAAGCTGATGCTTGCTGCATGCATCAGCGAGGAGGACGCCCAAGCCTCCGGCGCCCGTAACGATTAGCACGTTCTCGCCTTTGGGGGCCGGCATTTTTCCCAGGCTCCGGGCGCAGTCCAGAAGGTCTTCGAGATTGGCGACCCTGACTATCCCTGCTTTGGCGAAGGCAGCGCTGTAGATCCTGTCGTCTCCCGCCAGAGCCCCCGTGTGGGAAAAGGCGGCCCTTTCTCCTAACGAAGTGGCCCCGGCCTTGAGTGCGATGATGGGCTTCTGCCGGCTTATCTTTGCGGCGGCTCTTACAAAGGCGATACCGTCCTTTATGTCTTCCACGTGCATGGCGATCACCTTCGTATTTTCGTCCTGGCCGAAGAACTCGATCAGGTCATCTTCATCTACGTCGCACTTATTTCCCACACCGACGATGGCCGAGACACCCATCCTGTTGGAGCGGCTGTAGCCGATGATGGCCATGCCCACACCGCCGCTCTGGCATGACAGGGCCGTCGGCCCCTTCTCCGTATAGGGCGTACAGAAAGTCGCGCAGAGGTCCGCCGGTGTGTAATATATACCGAAAATATTTGGTCCGAGGATGCGAACCCCGCTCTTCATGGCTGTTTCGACGAGTTCCCTCTGGAGGTCGTTATTGCCGATCTCGGCAAAGCCCGAGGAGATCACGATGGCGCCGGCCACCCCCTTTTCTCCGAGAGCTATGACCGCATCGGCAACATTCTTCGCCGGTATCACAATCACAGCGACATCAACCTTGCCGGGAATCTCCCGGACGCTCCTGTAGCATTTCAGTCCCAATATCTCATCCGCTTTGGGATTTATGGGATAGATTTTTCCCTTGTAGCCGCCGTCGATGATATTCTTCACTGTGGAGTATCCGAGTTTTGCAGGATCGCCGGAGGCTCCGATGATCGCTATCCCCGCCGGTGAAAATATCCTCTTCATGCCTGTTATGATTTCTTCGGAAGAGTATGTCGTATCGGCAATTTTTTTCGGTTCGCCAAGGGCCATGCGGGCATCAACGACGATGGCGCCTGCTGCAGATGCGATGACGGGGTTCAGGTCAACCTCAAGGATCTCCGGGTGGTCGGCCACAAGCGCCGAGAGCTTTTCTATGATGTCGGCTACGGCATTAATATTTACCGCCGGTTTCCCGCGGAAATTGCCGAGGATTTTTCTGCCTCTGATCTCATGAGTCATGTCGAGTGAATCCTTCCGCGTGAGGGGAACAAGTTTGAAGCTTACATCTGCCGCGGCTTCAACAAGAATTCCTCCCAGGCCGAACATCACAGCATGACCAAACTGGCGGCTGAAGGTGGCTCCTATAACCAGTTCTACTCCTTCGGGCACCATCTGATAGATCAACACTCCCCGGATGTCAGCCTTAGGTTTTTCCAGTCTCGCTTTCTTCAAGATATCGGTGAACGCGGAACGAACGGCCTCAGCTGAACCAAGATTTACTCTCACTCCCCCAACGTCAGACTTGTGCGGGATATCAGGAGATACTATCTTCATCACGACAGGGTATCCTAACTTGCCGGCTATCTCGGCCGCTGATTCCGGATCGGTCGCCACCTGACCCGTTCTGACCGGGATGCTGCAAGCCGCGAGCACTTCCTTGCTCTCCACCTCCGTAAGCACAGCACGCCCCTGCCGCTTTGCCTCCGATAGAATTCTTGTCACTTCGCTTACCATGGGGCCCTCCTTTCGTAAGTCTTCATATATGGCCACCGGTATGTTATCAGTACTGCAAAAAGAGAATTACTTGCCTCCTATTTTATGGGCTGCATGATGGAAAAGTCAACTATATTAGAAATAAGAAAGGTGTCCATTACCACTTTGGACTTGACAGGCGCGGGGATTTCAGCTAAAAACTGTGCCACGTAGTTAAGATTAACAACAATCAAGGGAGGAGACCTTTTGGCCACACATAAATCCGCGGAAAAGAGGAGCAGGCAGAACGAGAAGAGACGCGTGAGAAACACGTCGGTAAAATCCAACATAAAGACGCACATGAAATCTGTACTATCAGCCGCTGAAACGAAAGATAAGAAGGGTTCGGAAACTGCCCTCGCCGCTGCGATACCTGCAATCTCCAAGGCTGCTGCCAAGGGCGTATTTCATAAAAAGACGGCTTCGCGAAAGATTTCGAGGTTAACCAAGAAGGTAAACGCCCTTAAGGGGTAATTGCCTTACATCCTTCTCTCAGAAAAATCCTATCAAAAGCCAGACATCATTAACCGGTATGCCTTCTCGGCTGCATCATTTGACAGCTTGGTGAGGGCGTTCGTCCGGTTTGTATCTCTGGTATTCAGGTCGGTGAAGGTGTAGTCCTGAATCGCCGTAAAATTCTTGTCATTCCAGATAAGCTTGTGAGAGTCCTGTTCTTCAAAGACGAGTTCCATTCCTACTGACAGGCGTTCTCCTGACGCCAGGCCTGTCCTCTGGTAAGAGAGAGGGGACGTTACGATGCTGTTCACGCTGCCCTTGAAGACCGCATCCGCAGTTTCACGCCGGTCGGACAGTGTGAACCTGCCTCCTATGATAAACTGATCAATGAAGGAATTTCTGATGGTATTTTCGACATTGGCCTCACTTGTCTTGTTGGTAAAGTTGTCGATGAATACCGTCTTGATTTTTTTGTCGATATATTCGCCGCCGGGACTGAAGCGGTAGCCGCAGCCTGCAACGAAAAAGACTGACAGAAGAACTGCGATAACCGTCATTCCGCGGAGACGAAGCGACGGACGGCCTCCGTGAAAAATAACTTCTAATCGTTTGTTACTGAACGACGATATTAACGAGCTTCCTGGGAACATATATTTCTCTCACTACCTTCTTGCCAGAGATTAAACTGACAATCTTCTCATCATTGAGAGCAAGGGCTTTGATCTTCTCGCCGTCCTCATCCACAGGGACGACCATCCTGCTCCTCACCTTGCCGTTTACCTGAATGACTATGGTTATTTCCTCTTCTGCGGCAACCTCGTGATCATATGCCGGCCAGGGAACGTCCGCCAGACTGCCTTCATAGCCCAATGCTTTCCAGAGCTCTGCTGTTACGTGAGGAACAATAGGCGCCAGCAATATTATTACCGTTTCAATAGTCTCTCTGATGACAGAGAGCGCGACCTTATCTCCCTTTGCCGGCCTCTCGATCAGGTACAGGGCATTGACAAGTTCCATGACTGCGCTTATGGCCGTATTAAAATGAAAGCGGTCCTCGATATCACGTGTCACTTTCCTGATTGTCTGGTGGGTCTTTCGCCTCAGGTTCTTCAGTTCGCCTTCGAGTGTCTCGCCTCCGCCTGAGGATTTAACACCCTCGATGTCATCGCGGTAGTCCATGACAATCCGCCATGCCCTGTTGAGAAAACGGAACGACCCCTCGACCCCCTGGTCACTCCACTCGAGGTCCTTTTCCGGGGGCGCGGCAAAAAGGCAGAACATCCTTGCCGTGTCGGCGCCGTATTGCTTGATCAGGTAATCAGGGTCGACGACGTTCTTTAAAGATTTGGACATCTTTTCCGATTTGCCGATTGTGACCGCAGCCTCGCAGTGTTTGCACTTATCGTCCTTCACCTCTTCGGGGAATAGATAGCCGTGCTCCTGGCAGTGCGCCGTTTCCTTGCAGACCATGCCCTGGGTCAGGAGATTGATGAAGGGCTCGTCGAAGTCAAGGACGCCGAAGTCTCTCAGCATCTTTGTATAGAACCGCGAATAGAGAAGATGGAGGATGGCGTGCTCAATCCCGCCGATATACTGATCGACCGGCATCCAGTAGCCGACCTTTTTGCGGTCAAGACCGGGTTTCTCCGCGCACTGGGGCGAGCAGAAACGGTCAAAATACCAGGATGATTCTACGAACGTGTCCATGGTATCAGTTTCCCGTTTCGCCGCACTGCCGCACTTGGGACATTGCGTTTCCGCGAAGGCCTTGTATTTCCCGAGCGGCGACCCGCCTTCTCCCGTTAATTCCACGTCTCTCGGCAGGACTACGGGAAGATCGGTTTCCGGCACCGGCACTGTGCCACACTTATCGCAGTAGATGATGGGAATCGGCGCCCCCCAGTAGCGTTGACGGGAAATACCCCAGTCCCGCAAACGATACTGTATGGTCTTCTTGCCCCGTCCCATGGATTCGAGATATTCGGCGATCGCATCTAAGGCCTTCATATTTTCCATGCCGTTGAATTGTCCCGAATTGATGAGCATGCCTTCTTCCACGTAGGCCTCCGTCATGGTGTGGACATTGAGGGACTTGTTGGGCGGCTGTATAACCACGATGAGGGGCAGATTATACTTTTTCGCAAATTCAAAGTCACGCTGGTCGTGCGTGGGAACCGCCATGACACAGCCTGTTCCGTACTCCGCAACAACGAAGTTTGCGGCGAAGATGGGCATCCTTTTCTTGGTCACGGGATTAAGGCAGTAGGCATCCAGGAATATGCCTTCCTTATCGTAGTATTCCGAGGTCCTCATCAACTTGTCTTGCTTTTTGACTTTGTCAACAAATTCTCTGACTTCTTTCTCAACCGGCTTCCCCTTGGCCAGCTCCATGACGAGGGGAAGTTCCGCGGCGACGAGCATGAACGTGGCCCCGTATACGGTGTCCTGCCGTGTCGTAAAGACCTTGATTACATCATTTCCTTCCGCCATGGGGAAGTGTATCTCGCATCCGAAACTCTTGCCTATCCAGTTCTTCTGCATAGTGATGACCCGTTCAGGCCATCCGGGAAGCTTGTCACAATATTCGAGGAGCTCGTCAACGTAATCGGTGATGCGGAAAAACCACTGGTCGAGATATTTCTCCTCGACCTCTTTCGAGCACCTCCAGCACAGACCGGCCTCCACCTGTTCATTTGCCAGAACAGTCTTGCAATCACGGCACCAGTTCACGATGGAACTTTTTTTGTAGGCCAGCCCCTTTTCGTACATCCACAGAAAGAACAGTTGTTCCCAACGGTAGTATTCCGGCTCACACGTGGAAAGCTCCCTGTCCCAGTCATAGCTGAATCCCATCTCCTTGAGCTGTTTTCTCATGTAGGCGATGTTTTCATTTGTCCATGTTGCCGGGTGAATCTTATGGTCTATGGCTGCGTTTTCCGCAGGCATACCGAAGGAATCCCAGCCCATGGGATGCAGGACGTTGTACCCGTTCATCCGCTTGTAGCGCGCCACTACATCGCCGATAGTGTAGTTCCTTACATGGCCCATGTGAATCTTCCCGGACGGATACGGAAACATCTCGAGGAGGTAGTATTTCTTCCTATTAAGATCCTCCGTGACCTTGAAAATACCGCTGTCTTCCCAGATCTTCTGCCACTTCTTTTCAAGTTCCCGGGGCTTGTACTTATTCTCCATAAATCATCCGCCTCCAAAATGCTCAGGGATACCCTTTCTTCAACGCCTGTTATCAAGGCCTAAGAGATAATATCATCATGAATGAGAACTTCCGGTGAGTCCGTTTATTTTTTGATCTGCTTCATCTTTGTACAATTTCAGGTATAAGGCATCAAGAATACCGTTTATGAAAGAGCCGGAATTTTCGGAGCCATACGACTTGCCTAAATCTATAGCTTCGTTCAGCGTGACTTTGGGGGGTATGTCCGGACAGTACAGGAGCTCGTAGACGGCCATGCGGAGGATATTCCTGTCGACTCTCGACATCCGCGCCAGGGACCAGTTGTCGGAACAACTGCTTATGAGACTGTCTATCTCCTCTTTCTTTTCGCAAGTGCCTTCTATCAAGAGCGTAGAAAATTTTCTGGACTCCTCCGGCGCACCGAAATAGTTCCAGAAGATCGCAATAGCCTCGGCGGCATCGATATCTAAAACATCCAGCTCGTAAAGAACTTGTAAGGCAATCTCTCTTGCCTTTCTCCTTTGATGCATTAATTCCTCTAAATCTGTTGCATCAGACGCCGTTTATGATGGAGTCTGCAGATAATAAAAAAAAGACATAGCGGTCTTGAATAAATGTTGCCTCGTCATCCCGACCACCGTAACCGCTCCCTGCCGTCCGAGGGGACAGTATGCGCTCACCTTTTTCGAAATGACGTCAGACGAAGTTTCAGAAGTTCTCAGGCTATAATTTCCTGAAGAGGTCTACCATTTCGATTGCCGACATGGCGGCGTCCCAGCCTTTGTTCCCGGCTTTCGCGCCCGCCCTTTCAATTGCCTGTTCAATGGTGTCTGTGGTCAATACGCCGAAGGCTACAGGCATCTCTGTCTCGAGACCGACGCTCGCTATCCCTTTCGTGACTTCGGCGCTGATGTACTCAAAATGTGGTGTCGCGCCCCTGATCACTGCGCCAAGGCAAATCACGGCATCGAATTTCGCAGACTTTGCGAGCTTCTTGGCCATAGCGGGCAATTCAAACGCGCCGGGGACCTTATAAATGATAATGTCTTTTTCATCCGCGCCTGCCCTGGTTAGTGCATCAACAGCGCCGTCAATCAGCCTTCCGCAGATAAAATCGTTGAAGCGACTGGCGACAATGCCAAACTTCATCCCCTTCGCGACAAGCTTTCCTTCTATGATTTTCGGCATATTTCCTTCTCCTTCTTGTAATCCTGGAACCTGACCTTCAGTTCATGTCCGCTTGCTCTGATAAAAAAATTATATCTCCAACAAATGGCCCATCTTCTTCTTTTTCGTCTTCAGATATTTGATGTTGCTCTCATTCGGTTTTATTTCGATGGGGACGCGCTCGGTAATCGTTAAACCATATCCTTCCAGACCGACAATCTTTTTGGGATTATTGGTCATCAGTTTCATCTTCTTGACGCCAAGGTCTGCAAGTATCTGAGCGCCGATACCATAATCCCGCAAGTCCGCCTTGAAACCGAGCGAGATATTGGCTTCGACAGTGTCTTTCCCGTGCTCCTGTAATTCGTAGGCCTTGATCTTATTGACGAGGCCGATGCCGCGGCCTTCCTGATGCATGTACACGATAATACCCTTTCCCGCCTCATCCACCATTTCCATGGCCCTATGGAGTTGGTGGCCGCAGTCGCACCTTTCCGATCCGAAGACATCGCCTGTCAGGCATTCCGAATGCACTCTCACGAGGACTTCGTCTTCCGGCCGGATATCTCCCTTCAGCAGGGCCACATGTTTCATATCGTCCACATCATTTTCGTACACGATAATCTTGAACTGACCACCGAAGATGGTGGGAATTATCGCCGCCGCCGCCCTCCTGATCAGGGATTCGTGTTGCATCCTGTACTGGATGAGATCGGAGATGGTCACTATCTTGAGATCGTGTTCCTTGGCGAAAATTTCCAGGTCGGGCATTCTGGCCATGGTGCCATCGTCCTTCATGATTTCACATATCACGCCTGCAGGCTTCAGCCCGGCCAACCGCGCGAGATCCACGGAGCCTTCGGTCTGGCCTGTTCTCACCAGCACGCCGCCTTTCTTTGCACGTATCGGGAAGATATGCCCGGGGCTCACGATGTCGTCAGGCGTAACGTCATCTGCCACCGCAGTTCTTATCGTCGTCGCCCGGTCGGCTGCGGAAATACCGGTTGTCACGCCGCGCTTGGCTTCTATAGACACCGTAAAAGCGGTGCCGAAGCAGGAACGGTTATCCACCACCATGGGATGGAGGTTCAATTTATCGGCAAGGTCGTCATTCAGGGAAAGACATACAAGCCCTCTGCCGTATTTTGCCATGAAGTTAATGGCCTCAGGCGTAACAAATTCCGCCGCCATGCAGAGGTCGCCTTCATTTTCCCTGTCTTCATCATCAACCAGGATGACCATTCTGCCGCTCTTGATATCTACAATGGCCTCTTTTATTGTGCTTATACCCATCTTTTCACCTTCAATGTTCTAGTTTCCAATGTTTCGTTGTCCTGTCACAATCTCCATGTCCCTATGCAAAAGAGAAAGGGAGGGATTCATTTCAAGAATCCGTGCTCCGCAAGGAAATTCATGTCAATTCCTTTTCCGGGATTAACGAATTTCTCCACGTATTTTCCGATTATGTCCGTTTCAATATTAACCAGGTCGGCCGCTCTTTTAAATCCTAAAGTCGTGTTCCGGGCCGTGTGTGGAATGATATTAACATAGAATCTGTTTTTTTCACAACGATTTACCGTCAGACTTATGCCGTCAACTGCGACTGATCCCTTTTCCACGATGTAGCGGCTCAATTCGGCGCCGATTTCCACACCGAACTGGATTGAACCGGCCTTGTTCACTTTTTCCTGAATCTTACCAATGCCATCCACATGGCCGAGGACCAGGTGTCCTCCTAGGAGGCTGTTCAGCCGCAGCGATTTTTCAAGGTTCACCTTATCGCCTGACTTCAGCGATTTAAGATTTGTCCTGGCCAGGGTTTCCGCGGAGACGTCGGCTGAGAAGCGTTTGTCTCCTTTCTCCGTTACTGTAAGACAGGCGCCGCTGACGGAAATGCTGTCACCGATATTGATGTCGCCGAGATTCATGGACGTATCGATGATGAGAAGGGCGTCTTCTCCCTTTCTCGTTATCCTGTTGACTGTCCCTAAGTCTTCTATGATCCCTGTGAACATGACCGTTTAAATTTCCCGCCGATAACTTTTTTGATCAGTCATCTGTGTTCATCTTTTTTTACGTTGAGGAGGTCCTTCAGTCCTTCCATGAAATCACTGACGTCGCGAAACTCCCTGTATACCGATGCGAACCTCACATAGGCGACGTCGTCCAGATTCTGGAGTTCCTTCATGACCTGCTCGCCAATGGCCGATGAGGGGATCTCTTTATCCTGATACTCCTGACAGTGCCTCTCGATTTTATCCACGACGCCTTCGATTGCATCCGTGCTTATGGGGCGTTTTTCGCAGGCCCTCTTGATGCCGGAGCGTATCTTTGTCCTGTCGAATGGTTCCCTGCGTCCATCCTTCTTGACCACGACCGGAAGAACTTCTTCCACGAATTCGTAAGTCGTAAAACGTTTTCCGCAGGCGATGCATTCCCGCCTTCTCCTTATGGCATCCCCATCCTTGCTGATCCGGGAATCGATAACCTTGTTTTCTGTATTGGAACAAAAAGGACACTTCATAACTGAGTCACCGTGATGCCAGCTTCCTTTAATATATCCGTCGCCAGTTCATCCTTGTAGTCTGCCTTTACTATCACCGTCACTATGCCTGCATTGATAATCATCTTGGCGCATATTATACACGGATGATTGGTGCAGTAAAGTGAGGAACCATTTACACTTACTCCGTGGAGTGCGGCCTGAATGATGGCATTCTGCTCTGCGTGCAGTCCGCGGCAGAGTTCATGGCGCTCGCCCGAAGGTACACCCAGTTGTTCGCGCAAGCAGCCTGTATCCAGGCAGTGCTGAAGGCCCGAGGGGGCGCCGTTGTAGCCCGTGGCGAGAAGCCTGCGATCCTTCACGATAACAGCGCCGACGCTCCGTCTTAAGCATGTGGAGCGTTTCGAGACGAGATCGGCGATGTCCATGAAATATTCGTCCCATTCCGGCCTGCGCTTTTTCCGTCTGGGGACCTGCGGCTTTGAACGTCCGGTCTTCGCCATCTTGCTACCCGTCAGCCTCTCCGTACCCTGTTAAATTTATATAACCACCAATTCCTATTTGTAAAGCAGCTTTCCAATCGCCGCGATTTTATCGAGCCTTCCCTGATGACGGCCGCCCTCAAATTCCGTATTCAGCCACAAGCGGACAATTGATTTTGCCGCCGCCTCTCCCGTTCGTCTCCCGGCAAGGACGAGGATATTTGCATCATTGTGCAGCCTGCTCATGCGGGCAGTCTCTTCATCGAGGCATAGCGCCGCTCTCACGCCCGGGAATTTGTTTGCGACAATGCTCATGCCGACGCCGGACCCGCATACGAGGATGCCCCGGTCAAACTCTCCGGCAGATACCCTTTGGGCGACTATGGCGCCGAAATCCGGATAATCAACACTTTCCGGACTGCCGGTGCCGGCGTCCGTCACGGCGTATCCCATGTGAGTGAGGTACTGTTTGACGACTTCCTTTAAGGGGAATCCCGCGTGGTCGCTACCTAAGATTATCTGGCCCATCTTATCAAAGTTTATCGGATTTCCTGAATATCAGGACGGCGTTGACTCCGCCGAAACCGAATGTGTTCGACATGGCCGTATCGATATCTTTCTTCCGCGCCTTATGGGGAACATAATCGAGATCACAATCGGGGTCAGGGTTATCGAGATTGATAGTCGGTGGAATAATGCCTTTGTAAATAGACATCGCCGATATAATGGCTTCCAGTGCGCCGGCAGCGCCGAGGAGATGGCCGGTCATGGATTTTGTAGAGCTGACGGCAAGATTTGAGGCATGCTTGCCAAAGACCTTTTTAATGGCCTGTGTTTCATAGAGGTCGTTCGGAGGTGTCGATGTGCCGTGCGCATTTATGTAGTCGATGTCGGCTGGTTTCAGGCGGGCGTCTTTCAGGGCTGCTGCCATACATCTTGCTGCCCCTTCATGTCCCGGAGGAGGTATCGCCATGTGGTAGGCATCACTCGTCGATCCGTAGCCGACCACTTCCGCATATATCCTGGCGCCTCTCTTGATGGCTGAGGCCAGCTCTTCGAGGATCACGATGCCGGAACCCTCTCCTATGACAAAGCCATCTCTCTCTTTGTCAAAGGGACGGCTTGCTCGCTCGGGCTCGTCGTTTCTTACGGATATGGCCCTCATGGCATTGAAGCCGCCTACACCGAGCGGTACAATAGCGGCATCAGTACCGCCGGCTATCATGACATCTGCATAACCGCCGCTGATGATCCTCATAGCGTCCCCGATGGCATTTGTGCCGGAGGAGCAGGCGGTAGCAGGACAACTTATCGGGCCTTTGGCGCCGAATCTGATCGATACATGACCTGCGGCAAGATTTGCAAGGACGGCCGGGATGGCAAAGGGGGACATCTTTCTGGGGCCGCCGCTGAGTAATGCCACTTTCTCTCTCTCAATGGTCCCCAGGCCGCCGATTGCCGATCCGATAATCACTCCCACGCGCTCGGCATTCGTTTCACTGATGCGCAGTTTTGCGTCCGACACAGCCATCCCGGCGGCTGCCAGGGCATAGACAATAAAGTTATCGATCTTGCGAAGCTCTTTATTGCTCACATAATTCAGCGGATCAAAATTCTTCAGTTCCCCGGCGATCTGCGTCCTGTGTCCGGAGGCATCGAATTTTGTTATCCTCCCGATTCCCGATTGTCCTCTGCAGATTGCCTTCCACGTATCCCGGGCAGAATTACCAAGAGGCGTGACCGCACCGATTCCGGTTATAACGATTCTTCTTTTCAAAGAGGCCTGTTTCCCTCGCGCAGTATTAATATTATTTAACCGTAACCCCTTTTTTCTTGAGGAATTCGATTACGTCTTTTATCGTGCGGATTTTTTCCAATTCTTCATCGGAGATTTGTATTCCGAAATTTTCTTCCATTTCCATTATCAGTTCAACCAAGTCAAGGGAATCGGCTCCCAGATCATCTATAAAGGCTGCCTCCGGTACGCACTCTTCCTTTGTGACATCCAGGCGCTGCACTATAATCTCTATGACTCTATCTTCGAGCTTCATGAATACTTCCTCCTCCACGCGTAAACTAATTTATGATGCCGTATCACACAAATAAAGACCGCGCCGTAGACGCGGAATCTTTAAAATCCATCTGCTGTAAACGGATTGCTGCGGTCGCAAGCCTTAAGATATCTTTTCCGTCGGAATGACCTGCCGGCCCTTATATGTTCCGCAATTCGTGCAGACGTGATGAGGGAGCTTCGGTTCACTGCACTGCGGGCACGCAGAAGCCAGTTGAGGCTTGAGAAAATCGTGCGACCTCCTCTTGTTTCTCCTTGTTCGTGAATGTCGTTTTACTGGGTTTGGCATTGTTCTGTTCCTCTATATTTTATTTATTTTCTACTAATCTGAGTTTCTTTAAGACCGCCAGCCTCTCGTCGATGAAGTCGGTATGGCAGCCGCAGCTTGCCGTGTTGAGATTCATCCCGCAATGTGCACATAGGCCTTTGCAGGCGTCCGTACAAAGAACCTTGATGGGAATCTGCAGCATGACCTGTTCAAATATGAGATTATCGAGGTCTATTACATCGTCTTGATAATACCCGTATTCAAGGTCCTCCGTACTCAGTTCGTCTTCCTGCTTCGCCCCTTTCTTCTCCGGCACAAAGGTATATCTGAAGTTAGTCTTTACAGGCAAATGGGTGGCTTCCAGACACCGG
Source organism: Syntrophaceae bacterium (assembly GCA_003153775.1). GTDB lineage: Bacteria > Desulfobacterota > Syntrophia > Syntrophales > UBA2185 > Fen-1135. Next base: position 118,121 of record PMBI01000082.1, read on the forward strand.
CAGCAATTCGCAGTAACGGTGGTTTCCAGACTCCCCTCGATAAACACGGTCTCGCGGATCCTTTTAGCCTGGCAGAGGACATCAATCCCCTCAATGGAAAAATCTTTTTTTTCCTTCTCCGGAAGGAGACCCCGAAACCAGTTGCCGTCCTTGTGGAGCGATATATTCAATCCCTCATCGGGGATGTTGTTGATAATAATTTTCACGGTACTTCTTTAATTATATGCTTCGGATTCTATTCGTAAAAATGTATCCCAGGCATGCGATCGGCTTTTGCTGTAAGGTGCGAAGTAGATTATAAAATGGCCTGGTTGTCAAGTATAATTTTACCTTTCGAAATCCGGCTTGACAAGCGAAAGTTGCAGCCCTATAAGAAGGTCATCAAGGCGGTGGGTATGGTTAAATATAATGTCTGAAAAGGAAAATGTCAGAACCCGTTTTGCCCCGTCTCCGACGGGCTTCTTGCACGTCGGCGGGGCGAGAACGGCTCTTTTTTCCTGGCTTTATGCCAGGCACGAGGGTGGAAAATTTATTCTCCGGATAGAAGATACCGATCAGGTCCGTTCTACGGAGGAATCAACAAAGGCGATTCTCGACGCCCTTGCATGGCTGGGGCTCAACTGGGATGAAGGACCTTTTTTTCAGGCACAACGTGTAGATATACATAGGGAAATGGTAAAAAGGCTCCTCGATGAAGGCAAGGCATATTGCTGCGTATGTACTCCCGATGAACTGGAAGGCAAGAGGAAGAAGGCGCTCGCCGAAGGGCGAAAACCAAAATATGACGGTACGTGCCGGGATAAGAACCTTCCCCGGTCGGCCTCTGCAGTGGTGCGCTTCCGGTGCCCTGACACAGGCGTGACCTGCGTAAATGACCTGATCAAGGGGATGATTACATTCAATAACGAGGAACTCGATGATCTGGTCATAGAAAGAAGCGACGGCTACCCCACGTACAATTTTGCCGTGGTCGTTGACGATGCCCAGATGGAGATAACCCATGTGATCAGGGGAGACGACCATCTGAACAATACGCCGAGACAGATCCTTCTCTATCAGGCGCTCGGATATGATGTCCCTCAATTTGCGCACGTTTCCATGATCATGGGCTCGGATAAGGCGCGCCTGAGCAAGCGTCACGGTGCGACATCGGTCATGGCCTACAAGGAAATGGGCTATCTCCCCGAGGCCATAGTGAATTACCTCGTCAGGCTCGGCTGGTCTCACGGTGACCAGGAGATATTTTCTTTGGATGAACTGATCCGAATCTTTACCTTTGAGTCCGTCGGAAGATCCGCCGCTGTGTTTAATCCGGAAAAACTCCTCTGGCTGAATCAGCACTACATCAAGGAATGTGAATCCGAAAGACTCGTAGAGGAGACGCTGCCGTTCTGGCAAAAACTGGGTGTTGATACTTCAGACCGCGATCTTCTGAAACGTGTGTGTGGTGACCTGAAAACGAGATCAAAGACCCTCGCCGAGCTTGCCGATGCAAGCCTCTTTTACTTCACGGATAATATTGTCTATGAAAAGGAAGCGGCGGATAAATTTCTCAATAAAGGGATTGTGGATCATCTGACCGCCATAGCCGACGGACTTCCCGCGTTCCATGATTTTACAAAAAACGGCATGGAAACTTTTCTCCGCGCCATAGCCGGAGAAAGGGGCGTTAGCCTCAAGATTATTGCGCAACCCCTCCGGGTCGCGCTGACGGGAAGAACCGTAAGTCCCGGCGTTGATGAAATTATGATCACCCTCGGGAAGGAGAAGGTGGTAAAGAGAATCAGGAAAGCCCTTGCCTTCATCGCCGCCAAGGCATGATTTCTTAATCTTTTCTTGTTATTCCCGCGCTCATTTGTCATTCCCGCGAAAGCGGGAATCCAGGGCATCTGCACCAGTGTCATTGCGATGAGCGGAGCGACGTGACAATCTTGTCCATCCGCCATATTGACAAGACGAAAAACACACGACGCTACTTTGGCCTTGACTTTTCCTGCCTGATTGACTAAAAATCACCCTCCAATTATATCGTCCGTGGTCCCATCGTCTAGCGGTTAGGACGCTGGCCTCTCACGCCGGAAACTCGGGTTCGATTCCCGGTGGGACCACCAGATAAATTGAAGCTCTCCACACAAGCTACGGGGAATGCGCTCGCTGCCGAATTCAACCTTCCTCAACTTTTTTGAAAATATTCCGATAAGACAATATAGGGTTGGTTTAATAAGTTCCATCACTGGGATAGTTCTTCCAGCACTTTCCCGGAAGCGAGTGTTCCGGAATCAAGCTGGGCGCTATGCGATAGGTGATAATAAGTCATGGATGATGAGATTGCGTCCCAAATTGAAACGATCGAGCGCACATTGATAAAAGACTCCGTCCTTGGTTTTGATCCCACAATGCTCGCTGTATTGGACGATGTAGAAATCGCGCAGGACGAAATTGAAAATCTGAAGTCCAGACTGGGCCCCGATCTTTTCTTATATCTCTTCAAGATCGCCAATTCCGCTTATCATGGCAGCTTGAAAGTGGGTCCGATCAAGCATTTTTTCGACGTTGTCAACCGCATCGGTATGCAGCATACAAAAGCGCTGATTATACAGTTTGCCTCGCATCGTCTGGCCCAGGGAGATCATGAGGCAGAGATTATCTTTGCGAAAAATTTTGCCGCTTCCGTCGTGGGAAGAATTATGGCTCGTGGTCTCGGCTTTCGTGATGATGGAGCACGAAAAGTGGAACTCGCCTGCTTCCTTTCGGGTATCGGCGCCTTGATGATGACGGTCTATCGAAATCATTATCACACAGGTGATTTTGTCTTATCCGATGGCTTTATTGAGGAGAATCATCTATATCTCACAGAACGGATCATACGAAGATTTCAACTTCCCGAATATCTCCATGAAATGATTATGACCAATTGCTTCATCCTTGAACGCATGGGAATCGGTTCGCCTACAGTGGTAAAACTGGCCATTGCCGCCGTTGAATGGTCTTTTCGAACCCTGGATAACAAGCTTGTGTTTCGGTCCCCACAAACTTCCATGGATGATAGATTTACCCCTTCCCTCGCAGCGATGGTTGAAGAGCAGTTTGCTGCGGCTGGCCTGAAAAAATATCTGATTATTTTACCTGAAACGACTCTGGCATCTCAGCAAATGCGCCAAAACATCAAAGCACGCGTGGGATAATGTGTGGGGAAAAACAGCAACAGCAGTCTTCAGCTCTTTCCGGTCACCGCGTCAATTGACTTGCAGGCGCAGCAATCATAGCAGGCAAGGATTCCTGATTTGTAACCGGCCAAGGTGCCGGCAGACTTTTAAAGGATCTTGATACCGTTTCATTACCGAATAAAAAAACGAGTCCTTATCAAAGGAGGGGGCGATGATGTTAGTGATGATGCTTGCACCTATTGGAGGATGCTGCGTCGGGAGGGATGTAAACTGTAGGGACCAAAGAGGTGGAGAAAATGACAGGGATAGAAGTTATGAAAGAGTTGGCGGTCATGACATACGAAACACGATTTTGAGAGAGCCGCCCTTATGATGAAGATCGGAGTTGTTCACAAATCCAAAAGCGATCTTGACGTGCCTGAGATACTGCATGGATGATCGGGCAATAGCGGACAGGCCGTGTGTTTGCAGATGTAATAGCATTGCGGGATAAGGCTTTTCCTTTGAACTCTCACGTTAGTAACCAGGTTTCACATTCCCATTCGTACTCCAATACTTGTTCGATCCCATATCCCCGTATTTTCCTGCGCCGGCGTTACATGTTTCGTGCGCAGGTCAGTAGATTATTTGAAGAAGAATAATTTTCCAAATCGAACTCTTAATAGTAGAAATAGAAGCTGACCCGGGTAACGTGAATACTCCTCAAGCGTACCCATTAAATGACAATTAACAATAGATCTCAAATGGGCACACGCAAACCCAACCGCAAAAACCACTATATATTGTGGTCAAATTATCTTGACACACAAGGGGCTTATTGCTATAAGTGACCCGCCCCACAGGGAATTTTTCTCAAATCAAACAAAGTGGTACCAAATGACAGCAACAGATCGATTTACATTTGTCCTCAAAGCGTACGCTACTGGCACACCTTGGATCGCTTTTGAATCGCGTGATAGTCAGTTGCAAGGGGAAGGCTTGCCAACGGGGATATTTGGTTTTGATTTACCGCAAGGCACATCGGACGAAGGTGCAGAGGAAACAGCAAAGTACCTCAATGAGAATATCAGAGAGTTCACATTTACTGCGATATACTAAGAGGTATATCAACCCTGAAACACTTCATATCAAGAACTTCTCTCCGTAATCGTAAGAAAAGATGCTTCCGAGCAAGGCCTTGTAGAAGGCCGCAGCAATAATCTACTCCACTACAAAATAATCATTCCCATCCATTCCTGTTGCAATGTTTCACCACGTAATGCATAATCACCCTCGCATTCTCAACATTTTTAAGAGATCTGCCGATAAAATAATGTAACGATATTACCAGTGAATACGTTTTATGAACACGGCGATTAAGTCAACCTGCTTCAAATTCTTGATTACTGTGATCAGTATTGCGATGCTGTTAGCGCCTTCACACGCCGCTCAAATGTACAAGTGGGTTGACAGCGAAGGCGTCATCCACTTTTCGGATGAACGGCCGCAAGATGTAAATAATGCGAAATCAGTAAGGGCTGAAGAACCTGACACGAAGACAGATGTTTCCAAAGAGGAAACCGATTCGCCCCGAAAAACAAAAGCAGCAAAAAGAGTGCCTGGGGGAGCGCCCGGCACTGTCCACAAGCTCAGAAATTTTCCCATTATGCAACAGGATCCTAACTGGTGCGCCCTGACCAGCATAGCCATGATTGCCCAGTATTATGGCTACCACATAGATCCGATGCAGGTGTCGATCGAGTCCGGCATTCCCCTTGAGAGGGGCATGACGCTGGAAGCGATTCTGAAATATTTCGGAACTCTGAAGTCTCTCAAGCTCGATCTTGAATACCACCATAAGGGCCAACTTGAAGAGATCAAGAGATATATAGACAATGACATCCCCGTACTATGGCTCCACGCCGCAGGGTCCGGGAGGTCCTGGGGTCGTCATGCGGCGGTCGTGATAGGATATGACGATACTGCAAGAAGAATGATCATAGCAGACCCGGGATATGGGGGGGAAATCTCCTACTCTTACACAGATTTTTTGAAGCGGTGGCGCATATCGAGCGAATTGATAATCGCCGTAACCTCAAGAATATGAACCGGCAGGCTCCTCAAGAACCCTCCGCTGCGCCTCATAATCTTCACATACAGTAGCTATATCGACTACCTTTAAGAAAACACCCGCGGAGTTGAATTGATGAATTTCAAATTGCGCACGATGACCGTTGAGGACATTCCCCAAGCGATGCAGTTGAAGGACGCAGCCGGCTGGAACCAGACAACCACTGACTGGGCTCGTTTTCTTTCTGCCAGTCCCGAGAGGTGCTTTGTAGCGGAGTATCGCGGCGATATCATAGGTACATCGGCGACAATTATCTATGAGGGCAGGTTCGCATGGATTGGCATGGTCATAGTTGACAAGCAATATCGCGGTCAGGGTATCGGAACCGCTCTGCTCGAACGCGCAATCAGCTTCCTCGATTCGCAAAGAGTTCCTACCATGAAGCTTGATGCCACACCGCAGGGCAAACCCCTTTACGAAAAATTCGGCTTCATAAGCGAGTATGAAATTGAACGATGGATGCTCAATCGCACAGCAAAAGAGAATGCTCTGAAGAATGGGCCAACATCAATAGAGGACGTTCTGCTGATTGACAGGGAGGTTTTCGGAGCTGATAGGAGCGGACTTCTCCGCTCTCTCGCTCAAGAGGCGCCGCACCTCACTCTGGTAGATCAGCAAGACGGCAAAATCACCGGATATAGTTTCGGTCGGCTGGGTTCGCGTGCCGATCACATGGGGCCATGGGTTGCTCATAATGAAGACGTAGCGGAGAGGTTGCTGAATTTGTTTTTGCTCCGATCATCAAGAGAACTTATATTTGTCGATTGCCTGCGGCTGAACCCCTGGGCAGTTCCGCTGGTTAAAGCCCGCGGCTTTGAACTCTCTCGCCCTTTGATCAGGATGTTCCGTGGAACAAACACGTATGCCGGCCAAATAAGGTTGCTTTGCGCTTCCCTCGGCCCTGAGTTCGGATAAGATATAATGCCTGCCAGAGAGGATACTGCTTTCTTTACTTCAAGTCATGATCAATGATGTCATCCGGTAATAGAATTCATCTACCGATAAACGTACCGTTAATTACCATTGCCCATTGCTCCTCACGTCACATATTCTTCCACACAAAGAACTGAAGGAGGCAAAATCTTATGAAAATTATAAAGGCTTTATTTTTCCAGAGTTTAGCACTTCACTTCGTTTAGGATAAAGTCCGACATAAGACTTTTCCTTCGAGATCACTTTTTGTCATCCCCCCATGGCTTCCGTGCGACGCCGTTGCCGGGCTCTCATTGAGCGCAGAAGTCGAACCCATAGTCCCCATTGCGAGCGTTTCACAGTTGCACCACTGAACTTGCTCTCCACTTTATCGAAAGCATCTTCAATCACCGTATCGTGCAGCGGCTCGACAAGTAATCTCCATTTCAACCATGCACTGAAATTGCAGTCACCGTCCAGAACGTGGCGGATGACGACATATCTGCGCCTGGATATGACTTCAAAATAATGGTGGCCGTCCACGCCTTTCATGAGACCTGCTTCGGCAAACTGAAACACGGCTCTGCGTCCCGGTACGTATTCGGACACCCGGTACCTGACCGGTCCATGACCTCCGGACGCCCCTACTCCGAGGACGGAATCCAGTATCATCGGCGGCCATTTTTCCCATGGCCATAAGGCATCATCAGGACCGGAAAGACTGTCGATAACCCGGCCTACGGCGTCCTGCGTTGCAGGGATAATTCTATCATGCTTGTTGAATATCTTCATTTCTTCCTCCCCATGATGGTAAAATAGGTTTGCATTATATAGTCATCGATTGACCGGGGCGGCTTCTTCCCCAGCCGTATATAACGAACCACAGCGGCATAAGGCACGTCGATAAGCGCAAAGACCGTCCGGTTTATCTCTTCCTTCCCGGTCTTGCCGAATGTCCGCTCCGCGTAATTGCGGATGCCGCCCTCCAGCCGGCGTTTGATTGTAAGCGCCCTTTCCCTGAGATCTTCCGGCCAGGCGCCTGTCACCAGTTCCTCGCGCCGGTAGAGAAGAAGGATACGGGACTCAGCCGAGTGCTGACGAACCCAGCGCGGCGTGTGGAGGGCAGCCTCAATCCCCTCGCCTTTCTGCAAGGTCGCCAAAAATGCCTCCTGAAACGAAACAACTACCCGGAGCCACACCTCTGCCATAAGCACGTCCCGCGACAGGAAACGGTGATAGACCGATCCGACAGGTGCGCCCACTTCCCTGGCGACAGCAGCAATGGTCACTGCTGCAGGACCATGATCCGCAGCGATTTTCAATGCCGCATCTATAAACTCTTCATTTTTGAATTGTGCATTCCGTCCCATATGTGATGTTATATTAGAATGTATATTCTAATATGTCAAGTAATGTTTAATTATGATTCCCGGATGAAATGCCGTATAGATAAGTCGATGTTGAGCCACTTGTTTAGAGGAAATACGATAGGTTCGTGAACATTAACGGACACATCTGATACTTTGAAAATAATTAAATAATTCCATTGACTTTGGATACTTTGAGCGTACTAGATTGAGAAGAAGTAATCGACACCATAGAAAAGCATTAGCATCTGCTGATTCCCTCATATAAGGGGAATGAAAGCAAATATTGAAACCCTGTCTTTTACAACGAGGCAGGGTTTTTTATTTCTAAACATCATGACTCTGACCACAACATAGTCTTGATAATACAAAAGCTTAAGGCTTGACGGATACGAGGCGTATAAAATGACAAATGACACGATGATCAGTAAAGACGGCCTGTTGGAGATTGGCTCATCGGCAGTGGCAAGCGGGAATTACGATATTGCAATAACGGCGTTTCACAGTTTTATCTTAAGTGATTCAAAATGCGTCGAAGCAAACGATATTCGAGACATGATCTACAAATATTATGATAATTATGGAGAAGCAATAAGGGATTTTGATAGCGCTATAGAACTGAAACCGGAGTCTTCAGCGGCTTATTATAACCGGGCCTGCGCCTATAGAAAAGATGTCGATGACATCCAGCAGGCAATAAGGAATTTCACCAAAGCAATCGAATTAAGATCCGGCTATGCAGAAGCTTATAACAATCGCGGAGACCTTTATGGATATATCGGAGATTACCGGCAAGCGATCGTTGATTTCACTAAAGCAATAGAGCTGAAACCTGACTATGCTCTGGCCTATGTCAATCGGGGAATAGCCTATGCCAGGCTTGATAATAAATCTCTGCTGTCAAACGCCGATATTAAGAAGGCTGTCAGTTTGTGGCAGGATTTAGTTATTTGAAACTCATCCACTGAAAAGCAGACAACGGAACATAAATATCACTAAGCGCACTCACCATTGGCTACTCCAAAGAGCTCTTAAGAAACCCCAGCCGCTGGTGAAATCTATGTCAAGCCAAGGGCCCTGTTTCCTCAATGGAGACTGCATTTGAAATCATGGAAAAAGCTACGAAAATAATTAAATGATAATCCTTGACTTCCCCTGAAGGGAATCATATAATTATTGAAAGATATAAGTTTGGATATAACATTTTGAAGTGCAAAGATGGCCGCCAAGCTTTTCTAGTCTTGATGGCCTTTTTTTTCTGTCATGGTGGAAATCCGACTTAATAAAATTTTGAGAAAGGAGGATAAAAGCGATGGCAGAAGGTAAAGTAAAATGGTTCAATGAGCGTAAGGGCTTCGGATTCATTGAAAAGGATGACGGTGGGGATGTGTTTGTTCATCACAGCGCTATTCAGGCCGAAGGATTTAAGACCTTGACTGAAGGCCAGCGTGTCAGTTTTGATGTTACGCAGGGTGCAAAAGGCCCGGCAGCGGAAAACGTGAAACCCATATAAGTTCATGATCGGAAAGAAAGAGGCGCTCCTATATGGTTTACCATGTGATGGAGCGCCTTTTTGTTACAGCCGTACATGCTTATCTAATCGAGAGGTCTTGAGAATAATAATGAAGGCGCGTTGGGTGCTTGATACTTTATGGCCCGAACTCCCGCAGGTTGATTGTACAATCGTAGCAAAGTGGTGGCCCTGGGACTATTACTGTGTATCGACAACCCGTGTGTGGCAAGATACGTCAGCTCCAATATACAAGAGCGTAAACGGGAATTCTGCTCTCCCACGGCAATATGCAACACATGTCTATAAATGTGATAAGAATGGCAGGAGCGATGTTAACCATTTTTATTATATGAAAGAATATATTGACTCCGGTCTGGCGAGAAGAGGTCACAAAGAAGTGGTTGAGTTAATGGAAAAAGGCAGGTTGAAATTTTAGTAGTGCAAGACCGGCCGGTGCAATAAACAGTTAACCAGCTAATGCTTGATGCTGATGCTTTTTTCTTGAAGGCATCGGCATCGGATTTTTCTCCATCTTTCCCCCATCTTTCCATTGATATCCAGTAAGCCATTCCCTGCCACTTCTCTTTCTACAGCTTTTCTGTACTGCCTTAAACTCGTTCACCTGTTCCTCCCGAGACCGGGATAAAGTTTCTCCTTGCAGTCCGGCCAAATGCTGTGGCTGAATCCTGCGTCCGTATACTCACTGATGTAATGCTCTATGATTTTTCAAATGAAGAATACGGGAATCAATACGATTAATTATCGCATGTTCCGGTGCTACAGTAGCGCCCGCTGCATTTTTTTGAAAAAACACTCTTGACATATAAGTACCGGGCCCCTTATTCTCCTCTTGTAAAGAAGAAATTTATTACCAATATCAAGAAGCGTTCGAATGTCCAAATGAAGGGGGCTATCATGAGCTTTACGAGGATTTGGCACAAGAATTATCCTGCCGGCGTACCTCCAGAAATCCAGTTTGAAAAAATAACCATGCCTGAGGTTCTCACCAGGACGGCCAGGAGGTTTCCGAATCATACGGCCCTCATTTTCATGGGTACAGAGATCACCTATCAGGAGCTCGAAAGCCTGGTCAACAGATTTGCCAAAGCGCTTCTTTCCGTGGGCGTGAAGAAAGGCGACAAGGTGGCCATGGTTCTCCCCAATATCCCGCAGATCGTGATCGCTGATTTTGCCGCATTCCGCATAGGCGCCGTTACGGTGATGAACAATCCTCTTTACACGGAGACTGAGCTTTCCTATCAATTGAATGATTCAAATTCTACGTTCCTGGTTACCCTCGACGTGATGTTCCCCGTGGCCAAGAAACTGCAGGAAAGGACGCAGGCAAAAAAAGTCATCCTCTGTTCCGTCGGCGATTATCTTCCACCGCCGCTCAAACCCGCGTTCCCGCCGGCGGACGTTCCGCCGCAGGAGGGGGTGTACCGTTTCATGGATTTGCTCGATGCCCAGGAGGACACACCTGTCCGCAATGTGGCGACACTCAACGATCTGGGAGCCCTCATCTATACGGGGGGGACGACGGGGGTCAGCAAGGCGGCCATGCTGAGCCATGCCAATATTTCTTTCAATACGCAGCAGTTCCGCACGTGGTTCAGCGCCGGAAAAGACGGGGAAGAGAGGATGCTCGCCATTTATCCGTTTTTTCACGCGGCGGGCTGGACGGGTATGCACAATACCTGTGTCTATGCCGCGTGGGTGGATATACTGGTTCCCCGGCCGGAGCCCGGCCAGATCCTCGACCTCATCGATAAGTTCAAGCCGACCCTGCTGCCTGGCGTTTCCACGATTTTTGTCGCCCTGCTGAATAGTGAAAAATTTGTCAATATGGATCTCTCTTTTGTCAAGGCCTTTATTACCGGCGCGGCTCCCATGGCGATAGATACCATCGAGAAGCTGAAAAAGGTCCGCAATGCGCCCTTGATCAATGTGTACGGGTTGACGGAAATCACCCCCATGGGGACAGCTACTCCCTGGGGCGGAAAGGAAAAACCGGAAACCGTAGGCATCCCTCTGCCGAACACGGACCTGAGAATCGTGGACCTCGAGACAGGGAAGAACGAGCTCAAGATCGGCGAAATCGGTGAGATATGTTTCAAAGGCCCGCAGGTCATGACGGGCTATTACAAGAGACCGGAAGAAACAGCAATAGTCATGGAGGATGGCTGGCTCAAGACGGGCGACGTCGGTTTCATGGATGAGGACGGATATGTCACTATTGTGGACCGCAAGAAGGATGTCATCAATGCGAGCGGTTTCAATGTCTATCCCAAAGAGATCGACGAGCTTCTGATGACGCACCCGAAGATTCTGGAAGTATGCACCATCGGTGTTCCTGACGCCTATCGCGGAGAGACCGTAAAGGTTTTTGTTGTTACAAGACCTGGCCAAACCATGACGGCGGAAGAAGTCATTGACTTCTGCAAAGAAAAACTTGCGGGCTACAAAGTACCCAAGCTGGTTGAGTTCATCGACGCTCTTCCCAAGAGCGTCGTAGGGAAAATACTGCGCAGGGAACTCCGGAACATGGAGGCGAAGAAGAGAGAAGGCAAATCTTAGCGTACGCAATTGCGCTGATCAAGCGAGCGCCGGATACCAGGTATCGTGAGCTATGAAGTCTTCTTCGATATCGTGGGGCTGGTGCATCGTTCCTTTCGGGATTCTTAGAAAGGTTCCCGCAACCAGCGGCACGTCGCCGATACCATCGACCCACATCTTGGCTTTGCCTTTCAGCACGTAGATTATGTCGTCCGAGTTCTCGTGCAGGTGCTTATCTACGTGTGATCCTACCGGCAGATGAACAAGGGCGCATGTAATGTCGACCTTGTCTGCCCGTTTGGACACAAGATAAGCGACTTCAACGCCGGGAAGTTGCGGATGTGGGTCCCACTTTCGTTCTTGAGGCTGAATAAGCTTAAAGTTCTCCATTTTTTTCTCCTAACACTTAATGCTTGATAAGGATGCAGACGATTCCTAAGGGACTCTTTCTTTTTTTTGACGTAACTAAGATATAGAGGAAAGGTGCCTGTGTCAAGATGAACAGCCGTAGTATCCGGTGTATGCCTAAAGAGTCGGTCACCAAGAACGACAGAATTTCTTGACAGGACGGGTGCAATCTCTTAAGTTTGCCAACCATGTGCCCCAAGACAACCTCCGAAACCACGACCGGGAAACCCATTCTCGCCCTCGCCGTCATGAGCGCCATCTGGGGCTATAACTGGGTGGTTATGAAAGAGGGTCTCCGTTTCTGCGATCCATTTGTGTTTGCCGCTGTCCGGATATTGCCGGCGGCTGTCATTCTTTTCGTCATACTTCTCCTGACCAAAGAAGATTGGCGTCCGCGGCAGGTGAAATGGACAATCCTTCTCGGATTCCTTTCCACGACAGTGGGTTCCGGCCTTCCGCTATGGGCGCTCGCAGGCGGCGCCGCGGGGAAGACGGCCGTGCTGCTTTATACGATGCCGTTCTGGACTATTCTCCTTGCCTGGCCTATCTTGGGTGAGAGGATAAGGGGGCTTGAATGGCTGGCAGTAATTCTCGCCTTCGCAGGACTTGCGTTGATTATTGCCGTCGATGCCGTCGGAGCAAACCTCTGGGCGAGTATCCTTGCGGTGATAGCGGGAATATCATGGGCGGGAAGCGCCATCATCACCAGGATAATGAGGCGTGACCCTGAATTCGACGTTCTGTCGGCCACGACCTGGCAGATGATCTACGGCACGGTGCCTCTTATAATTATTTCCATTTTAATGCCGTCGCCTCCCATCCAGTGGACACCCGTATTCATTGCCGCCCTGCTATATAATATCATTCTTGTATGCGTCATTGCATTCCTGCTCTGGTTTTATGTACTGGAGAAGCTTCAGGCAGGGATGGCGACCATGGGAACGCTTGTGACTCCGGTGCTTGCCCTTATCTTCGCCCGCATTCAGCTGGGTGAAATCCCGTCTTCGCGCGAAGGGCTTGGCATCATTTTAATCCTGTCAGGAATAGGACTCCTCGGCGGCATTGCCTTCTTGAGAAATCGTCGGAAGGAAAAGCAAACCGCATATTAATTGGTCTTCAGGTTAGCCACGGGGATCAGGCGGATGGAATTTACTTCAAGCAGTCGCCGCTCGAGCCTTCCTGGCACTTGCTCCCATCAATCCAGACGGCGCCGGAAAGGTCAGCGTCGGTTAAGTATGCGCCATTGACGGTAGCATCGATGAGGTCTGCGCCGACCAGATTTGCATCTCTCAGATCAGCGCCGGACAGGTCTGCGGAAGTCAGATTCGCATTGGACAGGTTTGCCTTAGCTAAGCTTGTATCACGGAATTTTACGAAGGACAGGTTTGCACCGGACAGGTCTGCTCCGGTCAATGTTGCACCCGTCAGATCAGCGCCAGTGAGGTTTGCGCCGGAGAGGTCTGTGGCGGACACGTCTGCACCTGCCAGATCTACACCGGTAAGATTCGCGCCGGAAAAGTCCATGAGTGAAAGATCGCAGGCCTGACACTTCTTTGTTTGCTGAAGTTTCTCGAGGGCTGTCTTGCTGTCTGTATATCCAGGTTGTCCCGTCAGCAATATGGCCGCGATGATGAAGGATGGGATAAGCGAAGCTTTGTTCATGGTTTCGACTCCCCTCGCAAAATTTTAATTCAAGATACAGAGTTGAGCGGCGAGTCGCAATCAGGAATAACCTGATTTGTCTCTTCAAAAAGTCTGATGGAAGGCGCCAAGAATATTTGTCAGGAGATCCATCGGGCGGCATCTCCGGGCAATTAATTTTCATACCCGCAGGCTCAAAGCAAAAGGCCATAGCTGATTCAGCCATGGCCTTCATGTCTGGTTCGATGCGAGTCCCACATTTTCCCATGTGAGACTGATGGGATGATTTCTCCTTCCTATTTCTTAGCCGGTTTCAAGAGCAGAAAAGCAATTACCATACCCACGATAGCGAGAGCTGCCGTCGGATAGAATGCAACGGCGTAAGAGCCGAACGTATCCTTCGCCTGACCGGAAATGATGCCGCCGAGAATAGCGCCCAAACCATAGGCGGAAAAGACGAGGCCGTAGTTCTTCGCATAGTTCTTTACGCCGAAGAACGATGTCGTGGCTGTCGGTGCTATGGCCAGCCATCCGCCTAAGCAAAGCCAGAAGCCTATGAAGCAGGCAACGTAAAGGGCGATACTTCCCTGGCCTGCCATCAACATACCGAGTGAGCAGACGAGGATAATAACATAAGATATGATGGCTGCGATCCGGGCACTAAATTTGTCTGTGAGAACTCCGAAGATGGGCCGCCCGGCGCCGTTGAAGATGGCGAACACGCCGACGAGCGTAGCGGCAGTCGCGGCGTCTATCTTAATGATTTCCTGGGCAACAGGGCTGGAGATGCCGATGGCCATAAGACCTGCAATAGAGCCGATGGTGTAGCAAAGAAAGAGGCCGTAGAATGTGGATGTACCAGCCATCTGTTTCATATCTAAATCCGCTCTGCCAAGATGGGCGGCAGCCGGCGGAGTCCATCCTGCAGGCTCCCATCCCTCCTGGGGATAACGGAAGGGGATGAAGAGAACACAGACCAAGACGAGGAAGACAGCGCCTAAATACAGGAACGTCTGCATCGGGCCGACGGACTTGATGAGAACGGCTGCGACATTCGCGGAAACGAAGGGTGAGCCGCCAAAACCGGCCAGTGTGAGTCCAATGGTAAGTCCCCTCTTATCAGGGAACCATCTGCCGACAACGGCGAGAGGCACGCCGTAGGCTAACCCTACACCGCCGCCGCCGATGACGCCGTAGCTGACAGCCAGCATGAGGATACTTGACGACTGACTCGCCAACATCCAGCCGATCCCGAGTATAACCCCACCCAAAATGCCGAGATTCCTCGGCCCCAATTTCGCTATCAACTGGCCACCGACGAACACCAGTGCGGCAAAACAGGCCAGGAAAATCATGAAGGGAAGCCCCGCTTCCGTGGCGGTGACTTTCATCAATTCTCGCACCGGCTTCGCGAAAACGCTGTACGCATAAACACTGCCTAAACAGAGGTTGATGATGAATCCAAATACCACAAAGAGCCATCGTCCCGACTCCTCTGCCATTCCAAACAGTTTCTTGTCGATCATCTGAGATCCTTCTGTTCAATGTGATAGTCGCGGCGTACATAGATAACTCACGCTGACTTGTCAAGGAGAATATGGTTGACAATCGATGAGTGCGAAGCGGATGTCTTTTCAAAAAACGAGAGCCGCCCATATGGAAACTGGCGGCTCATCGGAACTTGCGGGAGAGAGATGGTATCAGCTTTGCTATAAAATGTTCAGTAGTTTAAATATTGTCAGCCTGATATCTCAAGGTTTAACTACCATGACAGGGCAGGAAGCGCCTTTGACCACCTTGTCTGCGACACTGCCCATCATTTGCTTCAGGATGCCTGTTTTTCCATGCGATGATATCACGACTAAGTCAATCTTCTTCGCCTTCTGCTCACTGAGTATAACTTCAGCAGGGAAGCCTCTCTTGATATCAAAAGAAATTTTGATTTTCTTCTTCTTGGCAATTCCATCAGCTTCCTTCTTCAGCTTGGCCTTGGCTTCTCTGAGGCTATCCCTTTTCAGGGCCTCGATGAGCCTATAGTCGAGGCAATAGTCAATTGCGCAATCCTGAATTCCCTTGTCTATGACATGCAAGAGGTAGATTTTGGCTTCATGGCGGCTTGCGATGTCAATGGCTTTCTTCAAGGCTGCATCTGAATACTTGGAAAAATCTGTCGGAACGAGAATGTGTTTTGGTGCAAACATAAAGTGAACCTCCTTTTTCATTTATCTCTTACTTGTTACTTTACCTTACCGATATTTGTTACACAACAACTTTTTGAGATTGCGGCTTGCCGGCGGGCAAGGCTATTCGATTGGCGGCTCTTCGCCGTATATCGTCTTGAGCAGGGCGACGATCTTCTTGTCGCGCCACTGGGCGACGTCATTGAGCTTCTTGCCGGACATTATTTCATCCATACCCTGCACGAGCTTACTTTTGGCGTCATCGGAAATCTCATTCCAGGTGGCCATATCTTTCCAGATATCTCCGAAGGCCTTTCCGATATGCTTGATGAAATAATCGTACCCGCCCTCGCCGCCGCCTAAATGATAAATGAGGTGCTGACCCATGAATGCCCAACGTATGCCGGGACCGGCGAAAAGCGCCCGGTCGACATCCTGGACGCTGGCGACGCCCTTCAGCACAAGATCGACAGCTTCCCTCCACAGGGCGGCAGCGAGGCGATTGGCGATGAACCCCGTTGTTTCCTTTTTCAGGACGACAGGCATTTTTCCCAGACCGTTAAAGAAAGTCCTCACGTCTTCAACGGTCTGGGGGCTCGTCTGATTTCCGGGCACAATTTCAACAAGTGGCACCAGGTGCGGCGGATTGAAGGGATGGGCAACAACACAGCGTCCGGGTCTCTTTACGGATTTCTGTACCTGTGTCATGGGAAGAGAAGAGGAGCTGCTGGCCAGGATCGTGTCCGGTTTTGCGATGGCATCCATTTCGGAAAACAGCGGTATCTTGATTTCGAAATTTTCCGATGCGGATTCCTGGACATAATCCGCGTCGGAAACAGCCTCTTCGAGCGAGCCTGCGGAGCGGATATTCCCTTTCATTCTTTTGGCCCGCGACTTATCGATAAGACCATACTGGGCGAGCCCGTCGAGGTAGCCGCTTGCCCTCTGCAGGCCGCTCTCCTGCGCCGCGCTTATTTTATCAAACATCTTCACTTTGAAATCCTTGCTTGCATAGTAAGCAGCCCAACTCGCCCCGATCAATCCCGTTCCGACGACGCCCACATTCTTTACTTTCAACATATCGCCTACCTCCTTTTCCAATTAAAGACTTTTTGAGTAAAAGGACGAAAACCGATCATCAAATGCCGTAGTATTAATACTGAAAATAAAGGGAGGGAGCCCTAGAGTCATGGACCTCAACGCTGCATGATCTCCATGAACTTCTCGAACCTTCCCTTCTCCTGCAGGACTTTAACGATCATCTCCTGGGCCGTAGCGGGAATCGGGGGGATCTGGTCCTTCTGTAAAAGTTCAACTGCCTCAGCCGGGCAGCCAGTCACGCAGAGCCCGCAGCCGATGCAATTCGCAGCATCGACTATGGCGGCATCATCTACTATTTCAATTGCCTTCATCGGACAGCGCTCATCAGCGCATATGCCGCATCCCGTGCATTCATCGCTGTTGACGCGTGACACAAAACGGCTGGGCTCAAATGCATGGGGATGATGCAACTGGGTTTTCCCCCGCAGGATCGTGCAGCAGCATGGGCAACAGTTGCAGATTACGTGGGCCTGGTCTGCGCTGTTGTTGCTCGTGTGAACCAGCCCCGCAGCCTCCGCCTGATCCAGGACCTTCACCCCCTCCTCCTTGCTGATCCTGCGGGCAAAACCACGCTCCACGAGAAATTCACCCACGCCTTCAAAGGCAAGGCAAACCTCTTTCGGTTTGTCGCATTTTGCCACGCTTACCCTGCAGGCGCATTGCGTGAGTGCAATATAGTTTGAGTTGTTGATCAGATGCTTAACCTCTTCATAGGGGTGAACGCGGTCTTGAGGCATGATGGATTTTTCCACGGCAACAACCCGCATGAGAGGTGTGGGATTGCCGGCAAAAGAGGCGCCGAGGGCTTCGTGATGGTACTCCTCCCATAGTCGGGACAGCCGCTTGTGCATGGATGTCCCTCCCCCTTTCATGAAGGGGTACTCAAACACGCCCGGAATAAGCCCGACCAATCCGTATAGTTGTTCACCCTCTTTAGCCTTGGAGAAAATAATCCCCTTGCCGATCATGGACTCCAGCCGCTTTTTCGCCTCATCTTCGGAAATAGCCGTTGCCTTGGCGATGCTTGCCGCCTTTTTCGGCTTGAAGCTCATGGTTACAGCGATCTCTGCCTCTTCGGGTGTAAAGAGCGTGCGAAGTATTTCGTCAATGGACTTGCTTTTGGGCGCCGTCGCGGGATGTGAATCCAGAATCTCCCTTAATTGTTCGTAAGTATCCATGAGCATCCTCCTTTGCATATCCCGGTCGGTTGCTATTCAAATAATATAATAGTAATTAGCTCGAGGTCTTTATCCCCGACATTCTTAATGGCGTGAGACTCGCCATGCCCGGTGCGAACCACGTCACCTTTTTTTACAGTCGTTTCAAAGCCATTGTCATTTACAATGCCTTCTCCTTCGAGGACATAGTATAACTCAAAATCTCCCTCGTGTTTGTGAAACCCAACAGAATTTCCCGGAGGTATAATCTCTCTTGAGCAGAGCCGTCCCTTTCCCGACAACTCATCTTTTTCGAGGATATGGAATAACCTTAATGTTCCTCTTCCTCCCTTCAATTCAGGAACACTCTCTTGGCGCATCTCCTTGCTTCGTCTAATCATATTTGCGTCACCCCTTTCGACGCGAATTTTTCATGGCATTCATTTGCAACATACAGATTGCCGCAGGCTTAAGTTATCGCTGGGCCAGTAGCCTGTCCAGCTTTGATTTGACCTGCATACCGACCAATTTGCCAACGCTCAGCTTGCCGCGCGCCTTTCCCAACTTGATACTTGTCTCAATAATGTTCTTAGGCACGTAGGATTGTTGGGCCTCCGGTTTGCGAAGCAGGGTGAGGGATTTTGTGCGACAAGTATCGACACACAGTCCACATCCTATGCATCGGTCCGGATCCAGGATTGCTTTTTTGTTGTCCAGATGAAGGGCTTCCATCTGACAGCGCTTGATGCAGATGCTGCAGCCTTTGCATGTGTCAGGGTTGAGGTTCGCCACAAATGGACTCGCCACCAGACTGGCCGGCTTTGGATTAAGCTTCAGAAGTCTCAGCACACCGCAGCAGCACCCGCAGCAGGTGCAGATGAAAAGGGGGTTCTTGGCGTTTGCCGGTTGCAGCACCAGGCCCGCCTCCTCGGCCCGCCGAAGAATCGCCTGGGCTTCTTCCTGGCTGATGGCACGACCACGGCCCATGTGCACGACACCCTCCGCCGCTAAGCCAAACTGCAGACAACTTTCCTCCGGCTTATCACAGCCTTTTCCCAGGATGCGAAGCTCTTGCCGGCAAATGCAATTGGAGACGGCAAAGGTCGTGTGCTTACGCACCAGCTCCTCTGCCCTTTCATAGGGCATCACCTCGGGCTGAACCGTAATGCTCTTCTCTACAGGGATCGTACGCATCTGCGGCGCTTTGCGCCAGGCGCAGGGGTCAAACAAAGAGGGCAGGTATTCTTCGAACTCCTCGACAAGTTCCCTGCTCAGTTTGTTCACCTGAGCCTCCCAGAAGCCCACGACAAATTGTTGGGCCATGTACTGGACCGGTCGGCCTTTTCGCTTAATCCCTATAACCAGCCCCTTCTTATTCATCGCCTCCAATATCTGGTCGGCGTCCTTGACGGGAACCCTGGCGCGCCGGGCGACCACCCGCGGCTCCTCCGGGATCAGGGTCAAGTGGACCGCGAGCTTGGCCTCGTCAGGGGTGAAGAGCCGGTGCAAAATACGAATTTCCACGCCGCTCGGGGTGCTTGGAAAGCCTCCCGGCAGGTTGTCCAGATGCTCAGCCAGTTTCTTATAGATATCTCGTGCCATAGCAAATCCCCCTTCTTTGCAGTTATTCTTTCGCTCGTCAGACAGGCTGCCTCTCCGTCTCAGGCATTCGTGCGAAGATACCATGGGTATCGCCGTTGTCAATCCTTAAAAAGTGATTGTGCGAATTGTGCTTTGATGCCGCAGTTGAAAATCTAAAAGAAGGCAGGAGCTTCTCAGAAACAATTCCTGCTGTTTAGCGTCGCGGCGCGTCCGACCCGGAATACTTGGCATAATGCAGATCCGTCTTGTTCTTATATCCGGTGGAAAACGTCTTGGCAATAAAATCCATGAGCGGATTGGTTGCACCGTTTAAGAACGTATAGCTGACATTATCTGCGAGGTGATGTCTGGCATGTTCTCGTTTCGGCAATAACAATTTGATGCGCATAAGAAATATTGCAACCGCCGAATTAGAATTATGGCACAGATAATGTGAAACTTCTGCTATCGAGGATAGAATCCCTATGTATGTCAGCGTAAATAAAAGGACAGGATTAATGTTGGGCAGATGGAATAAAATGGCCACGGCAGCAAGATAGAAAACCAGCCATATTTTTGATCCGGTTTCATTAAAATACACCACAAGTAAATTGTTATCCTGGTACCTGGGTGTTCTATGGTGCAGGTGAAAATTTGCAATTAAAGGACCTGCTAATGACTCATAATTGTCATTAGCATCCATGTATAGATGCACGAGACCGTTAATGAAGTCCGTTATTAAAAAAGCTGCAATTAGCGACACAATTTGCCGCCAGAACCCTACGGTAAGCGCAAGCGCGCGCGACAAGATATATATTTGCATGGAGATATTTGTAATCGACACGAATCTGCCAAATAATTTATAACCCGTCCTGCTGTCATACAATTCCATTGCAGCGTTAAACTGTTCTTGTTTTAATTTCAAACTCATGAATTCATCTCCGCTTTTGATCCAAGAGGGATAATGCGTTCCTGCGTTCTCTTATTCTACTGCCACGGCCGGAATTATCCAAGCATAATCCGCTTATCCGCGGCAAGTTTGTCAAGTCATCGCTTTTGTGATCTGGAGATGGAAATAGGGGGAGAACGGTCGCGTACGTCAATTCTATATTGATCGCACTACACGCGGGAATATGTGATCTTGTCTTTTTCAAACTCTGTGATGATTTCGTCAGTCAGGGAAGGACGGATTTTCGGCATAATTTCAAAAATAGTTTCCATGGTTACTCGATAGTCCCGCTTCGTGGCAAGTTCCTTTTCAAAGGCAAACTGTGCAACTTGCTGGAAGAGGTACTCCATATCAGCCGGTGTAAATTGAGATGTCATCTTTATGATACGTTCAAGATCGATCTCCCCTGTATGAAGCTTGGAGAGGTAGTGTCCCAAAATAGTCTTTCTCTCATCCTCGTTCAAACCGCCTACAGGAATAATACAATCAAATCTTCCCGGGCGAAGCAGTGCGGTGTCGAGGTGTCTGATATAATTCGTAGCGCAAATCAGGAGTATATTGTTCCCCTGGTTTTTAAGCAGCGGCACCTGCTTAAGGAATTCATTGGTAATAGACTTATCGACCCGGTTTGCCTCATCACGACTGCCGGCAAGCTCTTCAAACTCATCGATAAAGATGACCGCTTCTTCCAGGTTTCGTGCCTTTTCCATCATTACGTGCAGGTTAGCGCCCACCCTTTCGGTTCCGTCAACCATCAGCATGCTTGGAGCAATTTCGATAAACCACCAGGAGAGGATACCGGCTATCGCCTTGGCAAAATGAGTTTTTCCCGTACCGGGAGGTCCAAAAAAAATAATAGTCTTGGGGGGAACAACCCCATGCTTTTTAGAAAGATCCCGCTCTGTCAAGGGAAGTATGATTTTTCTCTGAACTAACTGTTTTGGAGGCTGCGAATCTGAGATGGTGTCCCATATTTCTTTTCTGATAGTCTGCGCCCCCATCTCACTGAGGATGTCCCTCCTTTTATAGGCCATGTATTCCTCATTAGCTTGCTCTATATTTTCGAGAAAATCGATGCATGCGACCCGCAAGCCAACATCCCGGCGGAGTTTTTCGGACATGAGCCATTTATGCTGCAAAATTCTTGGCCACAGGTCAGCAGCGGCATCAGGGTCAAATTTTGCGCCGCTGATCTCAAATATTCTGCTCGCACAGAGCTCGGGTGATAGCGCCTCTGTTAAGTCTTTGTTCATACTCAAAAGATCTTCAGCCATTTCAACTCACCTTCAAGTTCACAATCCCGGAAACAAAAACAAACATTCATCTCCGCTTTGCAAGGTCATTACAACCATCATAAAGTCTAATTAAGATTATTGTATATAGCCCCTATGTGTTGCTTTTGACGCCGTCTTCCATTAGTTCCGGTTCAGCTATATCCGAATCTGCGTTCGGAGTGTTTGCTTTTATATCAGCCTTTTGCTGCTTGGCCATTATGCGCTTTGAAGCCTTATCCATTTGTTTTTGCTGTCTTGCTTTTTCTTTCGCCCGTTTGCCAAAGTCGTACATGGATTTTCCCATTTTTACGCTCCTGTTTTTTGTCTTTTTTCACACGTAAAGAATTTGCTGAAAGTAGAGAGGCGCCACAGAATAGAATACCCTAATCTGAGCGCCTCTTTCCTTACCCAAGGTTTAATTAACTGAGTTTCACGTTTTCTGCTGCAGGGCCTTTTTTACCCTGAACAACATCGAAGCTTACAGACTGGCCCTCAGTTAGAGTTTTGAAGCCAGCGGCTTGAATGGCACTGTAATGGACGAAAACATCCCCACCATCATTCTTCTCGATAAATCCAAAACCTTTACTCTCATTAAACCATTTTACTTTACCTTCTGACATAATTAGTATCCTCCTTTCTTANNATGACAGAAATAAAAAAGCCACCAAGACTCTAAAGAGCATGGTGGCCACCTTTGCACTTCAAATTGTTATAACTCAACTTTAGCTGTACCGTACTGACTAAAGACCATTGTATGGTACAATATTTAAAATTATATTCTATTATTTGCGCAAAGTCAAGGCATATCTCATTTTATTTCAATAATTTATTCATAGCAAGTTTACTATCAGCGAAGACGGCAGCAGCATAACCGAGAATGGTAAAGATGGCACCTTCACGTACGCCCGTCAGTAAAGGGATACGGAAAGAGATGAGAACGAAAACAAAAGGCATCGGCGTGTTTTTGCAAAAGTGGTCGATTGAGATCAGTAGCAGCGTCTTGAACCGAGGGAGCCTTCGATTTCCGAAAGCGTTTTGAGTTTCTCCACGACTTCTATGAAAGAAAACGCGGCGTATTCTATTTCATCCGGTGTATTTATTATCCCGAGGCTAAATCTCACCGTTCCCTGCGCCGTTTCCCTGGGTATCCCCATCGCCGAAAGGACATGTGAGATTTCAACTGAGTGAGACGTGCAGGCAGAGCCGGCAGAGACGGCAATGCCCCTCGTGTCAAGGTCGCGGACAATTGTCTCAGCCATGATCGCGGGAACGGATACGCTGAGGCAGTTGGGCAATCTTGAGAGAGGATGACCGTTCACCACGAGGCCCGGGACGACGGCTGAAACCCGCTCCTCGAGAGCATCCCGCATTTTTCTGATTTCATCCATACGTACCGCAACAGTTTCCTTGGCGAGCTCACATGCCTTCCCCAATCCTGCGATGGATGCGACATTCTCTGTGCCGCTCCTCATGTCCCCCTCCTGTCCCCCGCCGTGGAGAATGGGATCAATCTTGATCCCCTCCCTGATGTACAGGATCCCGATGCCTTTCGGACCATGGAATTTGTGCGCGGAAATGGAAAGGAGATCGATGGACATCTCTTTAACATCGATGTGTACCTTCCCCGCTGACTGCACGGCATCCGTGTGAAAGGGGATGCCTCTTTCAGCGGCGATCCTTCCTATCTCGGAGATAGGCTCGATGGTCCCGACTTCGTTATTCGTGTGCATGACGCTTATGAGGATGGTTTTGTCCGTCAATGCTTTCCTGACGTCTTCCGGATTCACAATGCCGTGCCGGTCAACAGGGAGATAGGTTACGGTGATGCCGTTTCTTTCGAGATACTGACAGGTCTTGAGGACGGCGTGGTGCTCGATTATGGAGGTGACGATATGATTGCCGCGATCTTTGCGGGCGCGGGCGATGCCCTGGATCGCGAGATTGTTTGCCTCTGTCCCACCGCTCGTAAACACGATCTCCGCGGCATTGGCGCCGATGAGGGCTGCCACTTTGCCCCTCGCTTTTTCTACGGCCTCCCGGGCTTTTCTGCCCAGGGCGTGAGCGCTCGAGGGATTGCCGAAGGAATGCCGCAGGAAGGGCAGCATGGCTTTGAGGACATCGGGATGCAGCGGCGTGGTCGCGCAATGGTCAAGATAAACGGTCTTCATAAAGATCCCTTGAGAGTGTTTCTGTCGGGTGCGGATACTGCGTCTTAAATCTTCCTGCCGATAGTAAAACCTTCTTCAATCGCTTCTTTTATCATGCGGGGCTTGGCGCAATCGCCGATTGCATATACCTCGGGAATCTTCGCCCTGGTCTTTTCATCGAAGGTGGGGTTTGACTTAAAGCCTACGGCGAGCACAACCGTATCTCCTTTGATAAAGCCGGCGACCCCCTTCTGCTCTATCTTTACACCCTCTTTCGTTATCTCCTGCACGATGGTGTTAGCTTCCATTTTGATTCCCGCTTTCTTTAATCTCGCGAGAAAGAAAGGCCTGTAAGTGGGAGAGACATTGTCCGCCATGCGGCTCAACATCTCTATAACAGTGACCTGGGCGACACCTTTTGCGCGTTCGAGGATAAATTCCGCCGTCTCGCAGCCGACCATACCGCCTCCGACAATGAGGACACTTCCGCCGCTTACCGTCTTGGCGCCGGTCAATACGTCTTCCGCCAACACCACATTTGGACCAGCCACACCTGGTATATTCGGAATGAGCGAAGAGGAGCCCGTAGCCATTATCAGGACGTCGGGCTTTTCTCTTTCTACTATGGCAGGTGTTACATCGCTCCTGAGTTTGATTTCCACGCCGGCCTTCCGCGCGCGGGCTGCGAGGCTCGTGACCAGGGACTGAATTTCATTCTTGTAAGGCGGTATGGAGGCGATCAGAAGTTTTCCTCCCAGTTCCTTTCCTCTGTCGTAGAGCGTGACCTTGTGGCCTCTTGATGCGGCCGTCATCGCCGCTTCCATGCCGCCGGGGCCGCCGCCAATCACGAATACCTTCTTCGATTCCTTTGCGGGCACGACTGCGTACTCCGCCTCTCTTCCCGCAAGCGGGTTGACCGAGCAACTGGTCGATGCCGCCGTTCCCCAGTCTTTGTATGTTGTCAGAATATCCGTGAGGCAGTTGGAGCATGCGAGGCAGGGAACGATCTCCTCGACTCTTCCTTCCCGCGCCTTGTTGGGAAGTTCGGGATCGGCGAGAAGCGCACGGGCCATGCCGGTCATGTCGGCCTTGCCCTCGGCAATCGCCTTCTCGGCAACGACCGGGTCATTTATGCGATTGGCCGCAATGACGGGAATGCCGACCCAGCCCTTGATTTTTTCTGCAAGATGCAGGAAGGCCCCTTTCGGGAGCACTGCCTGGACGGTGGGAACGGGCGATTCATGCCAGCCCGTGTAAACGTTAATCATCTGGATGCCGGCCTTTTCGAGGATGCGCACCACTTCTTTCGAATCCTCTATAGTGTGCCCTCCCTCCATCTGCTCTGCGACGTTGAGACGGCAGCCGATGGGGAAGTCTTTCCCTACTTCCTTTCTCATGCTCGCGATAACTTCGAGGATGATCCTCATCCTATTTTCCAGACTGCCGCCGTATTCATCCTCCCGCTTATTGGTGATGGGAGAAAGGAAGCGGTTCAAGAGATAGCCCCCGCCCACGAGCACCTCGACCGCGTCGCAGCCGCCCTCACGGGCCCTGCGGGCAGCCTGTCCATATTCTCTGACAAGATATTGTATCTCAGGAACGGTAAGAGGCCTCGCTGTTGTGCGCGTCATCTGGTTCAATACCGCTGACGGGCCCACCACTTCGGCAATCCCATCCTTGAGCGTCACATGGTACGAGATGATGAGCTGTGCGGCGATCTTCGCCCCGCGCGCGTGCACCGCGTCCGTGAGCTTGCGTACGCCCGGAATAAAACGGTCATCGTATAAGCCGGGCTCTAAGGGCGATCCTGCATGAACCGGCGAGAAGGGAGCGATGATAAGCCCGACGCCTCCCTCCGCCCGCGCCGCAAAAAAGCTGATGAGGCGATCGCCGATTGTCTCATCAAGCTCGCCGTAGCCTGATGTGAGCGGCAGCATTACGATCCTGTTTTTTACTTTCAGTGTGCCGATCTCGATAGGGGTGAATAGATGCTTAAACTGTTGCATTACGGAAACTCCTCAGCGGTATTTGGATACTTAAGGTTATGTGGCTATTTTCGTACTACGGATTAAGAACCGTTTGCAAGTATAAACACTGGACTCCCGCCTCCGCGGGAGTGACACGTATTTGTCTGTCATTTCGAGCCGTGCGAGAAATCTTTTCTTTGACCAAATAGAGACAACCCAAAAGATTCCTCACGTTCGTTCGGAATGACGTCTTCTGTCCTATTTAGCGGTCGCCTAATAATTGACCTTGTCTATTCCCTTAAGGCCCAGGATCTGGCGGGCCTCATCCGGTGTCGCCGGATCGATGCCAAGCTCGCGCGCCATGCGGACCATCTTGGCAACCTGTTCGGCGTTGCTCTTCGCCATCTTGCCGCGGTCCAGGTAGAGGTTATCTTCCAGCCCGACCCGGCAATTACCTCCGATGAGGAGGGACTGCGTGCAGATGGGAAACTGTGCGCGGCCTGCGACACAGACGGAAAATTCGAAATCGCCGATCTGCTTCTTCGCATAATCCACAAGGAACATGAGATTTTCCGAACTCGGCGTGATGCCGCCGAGGACGCCCATGACGAACTGGATGTAGACGGGCTTCTTGACATATCCCGCCTGGATCATGAAAGCGACGTTGTTTACCATGCCGGAATCATATATCTCGAATTCGGGTTTCGTTCCGTGCGCGGCGAAAATTGTGCAGTATTCCTTCATGGATTTGAAGGTGTTCGGAAAAATAAAATCTTCGGACATGCCCAGGTACTGCTTTTCCCAGGGGAATTTGAATTCCTTGAATCTGGGGATCGCGTGGAACAGGGCGAAGTTGATCGACCCGGCATTGAAAGAGGCTAGTTCCGGTTTATACAAGGTGACGGGCGCCACGCGCTGCTCGACGGTCATGCCCATTCCTCCGCCGGTCGTGATGCAGACGACGATGTTGCACCGGCTCTTGATGCTGGTGATGATCTGTTTCATCAGTTCGAGGTCCGGCACAGGCATGCCGTTCTCCGGGTTGCGCGCGTGGACATGGCACACGGCTGCGCCTGCCTCATAGGCCCGCACGGCCTCGTCTGCGATCTGCTGAGGAGTGATGGGTAAATATTCCGACATCGTCGGGGTGTGAATACTGCCGGTAATGGCCGCGGTGATAACAGCTTTCTCTTTCATCTCTATCTGCTCCTTTTCAAATTGTCATTCTTGACTGGACGAAATTCCCGCTAACCTTTCTGCCGCTTTTCTGTCGCGCTTGAAATCCGTCATCAGGCGAAAATTCAATCGCTGCGTTGCCGGAGGCCCGGCCGCGATGACGGAAAGGATGATCGTCGGCGCAGAGAGTCCCGACAAGGATTCGCACAGACGCGCCATCTTCAAACGGTCATGAACATCCACGCCTTCCCTCCCTTTATGGTATTTGGCCAGGAGCTCTCCCACCTTCGGTATCTTGAGATCCCGGCTGCTGGGTCTCGTAATCAGGATGCCGCCGCCAATATCGGCGAGCGTCTGCCCCGCGCGCAGTATGGCGTCGTTCATATATATCTTTGCCGCATTTATGGAGAGGGTCTCGGGCAGCATCACGCCGGAGTCCGTAGCCGTGGCCAAAGCGGCGGAGCCTGCCACAAGGCCGTAGAGGGTTTCTGCATCTACGCTCATATTGATGAGTTTGTCCTGCACGTGCGTCTTGCCGGCAACGCCGTTGTAATCGGCTATCGCCATACCTGCTCCTATGGAAAGATCGATGTAGCCGCACCGGCAGGCCGATGATGCGAAGCGCTGGAAATCGGAAAAGCGATGAACAAGGCTGGCAGTCGCCTTCCATTCACCGCAGAGGAAAACCCGCTCCCAGGGGACAAAGACGTTGTCAAAAAGGATGTGCGCGCTCTGATGCATGCCGAATGCCGCATTGCCGATATCTTCAGTCTCCATGACCATGAACTTTGCGTTGGAACACGCGGAATCGTTCACATGGATCACGCCTTTCGCGTCTCCCGGGACGGCAAAGGCGACTGCGTAAGCCTCATCGTTTGGGCCAAGGGCCGTCGTCGGCACCACGAGCCGTTCGTGGGCAATGGGCGCGCCGGACTGCTGGAGCTTCGCACCGTTGACGATGATGCCGTCCGGGGTGCGCTCGACGATCCTGACATAAAGATCGGGATCCGCCTGACGGTGCGGCGGGAGTGACCTGTCTCCTTTGGCGTCTGTGATGTTGCCGGAGACCGCCAGGTCTTTTTCCTGGCACATGGTCATGTATTTCTTGAATCTCTCATGATAGTTCGTCTGTCCCTTGCTCGCTTTATCCACATCGTGCGTCACCGACCAGAGCGCATTGATTACGGCGCCTGCGACGCAGCGTCCGCCGAAGCAGCCGCCCGTGTAGCGCATCATGGTGCGCTGCAGTTTCATCCTTCCCATGAGGTCGTCCTGCGATTTGACGATCTTGAGAAACCTGCTGATCTTTCCGGCCGTGAGATCGCTCTCGGCTGTGATCAAGCGGTGCAATTCCGGATTCAGCTCGGGATCACTGGCAAGGTCATAGGTTGCCTTAAGGGCATTCACCGCCGGTTTCATAACCGGATGGGAAGCAAAATCGGCAACCTCCTCGCCGTCGATGTAGAGGACTGTCTTCATCGCCCTTAATGTTTTCAGGTACTCTTTTCCGTTCATCATCGTCTCGTCACTCCTCAAACGCCGGACAGGCGCCTATGCATTTACCAGCCCTTAATCCACATTTCATCGTCTTCGTAGACCTTCTCGTCGTCTTTGTCGGCGTCCTCAGCATCGATCTCGATCATCCGGCCGGGATTGGCGTCTTTGAGGATCTCCCGATAGAATTCATGCTGGATGAGAAGGTTCATGATGTCGTTTGTCCCCGTCCATATCTGGATGAGACGCGCATCCCGCACCATTTTCTCGATTGGGAAGACGCTCGTGTAGCTGATCCCCCCGACGATCTGCATGGCCAGATTACATACATTCCACGCCGTATCGGTGGCGCATTTCTTTGCTTCGCTCACCATCCTGCGGGCGGTGGGCAGGCCGGCATCGACGCTCTTCGCCGCCGCAATAGTAAGGGCGCGGGCTGCATCCAGTTGCGTGATGGCATCGGCTACTTTGAAACTGACGCCCTGGAAATTTCTGATCTTCTGGCCGAAGGCCTTCCTGCGGTCGCTGTATCTCACAGCTACTTCGAGGGCGCCGCGTCCCATTCCGAGCGAGGCGCCGGCCGAGGTCATGCGTTCGGGGACCATCATCGTGTTGAAGATATTTGCGCCTTCATTGAGCCCGCCGATCAGGTTGGAAACTGGGACCTTGACATCCTTGAAAAGGAGGCGTCCTGTGCCCCCGCCCCTCGTACCGAGGAGCTTATAAAGGTATTTAGCCTCCACGCCCTCCCGATCTTTTTCAATAAGAATAAGGCTGATCCTCTCATGAGGCTTGCCCTGCGGGTTCGTGTTGCAGTAGACGATAAAAAAGTCGGCGCCGTCCGCGGCAACAACGAAACGCTTCTGTCCCTTGATGGTAAAATATCCGTCCTTCAATTCCGCGCGGGTCGTAGCTCCGAAAAAGTCCGACCCGCCGCGCGGCTCCGTGAGGGCCTCGGCGGATACCAGATCTCCCCTCAGCATCGGTCTGAGAAACTTTTCCTTCTGTTCCTCAGTCCCATAGACATTCAAGGCCTCTCCCACGATCGAGGGCATGGCGAAGGCGCAGCCGAGGGCGGTGCCGAGAACGCCGATTTCCTCGAGTGCGGCTATCTCGCCCGTCCAGGACATGCCGCGGCCGCCGTACTTCTTGGGAAATCTCAAACCGAGGAGATTCCTATTGCCCAAATCTTTGACATACTCCCGCGGGTAGCGAATCTCATCCCGGTCCATTTTTTTGAGAAGATCGGGTGACACGTTGTTCTTGACGAAATCCCGGACCTCTTGTTTCAAGGCCAGCTCTTCCTTGGTTAAGAATACATCCTGAAGCATAGCAATTCTCCTTTCGTCAAATATGATGCACCTGTAAAAAGTTCGTTTTCACACCTGCCTGCGTGTGCGGACTGCAACGGAGCCGCTGTCCTGTATAATTGGCCATGTAGAGCCAGGATTTAATTTTTTTAAGACTCCGATATGGCAGAAAAAGTACATTTTCTTCCGCGTTCGCAAGAATTAGGATTTGACACAGCCTGCGGGATGGTATAGTTTTCTTTCCGATGATTCGAGATTTCATAAATTCCAAGGGACGATCATGAAGTTGGACGACAGAGGCGATTTTGTGATTCTTCCCCTCAATTAAGGCGGACCGGAGGATATTATCCGGGTTCGCTACTGCTGCCGACCGCGTTCTCACCCTGCGATAAGCAAGGCATGATAGAAGCAAAATATTACAGAAACGGCTTGACAATTTGCCGCGTATATAATATCAAGAAACGCACGGTAAGTAAATGTTACTTACCATCCGCTTCTTAGTGTATCTCGTCTCGATACGGGATGATTGCTCGTTAACAACCCTTGACACATTGCCTGAGATCTATACTTCAGTTTGTTTTGAAAGTCAAACCGTGGCGTCTAATTATCAGAAATTTCCGAATAAGAATTCCCGTTCCGTTCATTATGGCCATAAATTATTGGTGAATATCGAAGTGCTGGACCGGCACAGGCGCATTGGTGCGCGGCTTGCTGCCGCTAATATATGAAATGGCTGAAGATAATTTCATTGCCAATATCTAATCTTTAATCGAAGAAGGGGAGGATGAGAATGGATTTCAATCTGAGTGATGAACATCGGATGTTGAGGGACAGCATTGCCAATTTTGCGGAGAAGGAATTGAAACCCATTGCCGAAGAGATCGACCGTGAAGACCACTGGCCGGAAGGGCTCTGGCAGAAGCTCGGTGACCTGGGAATTATGGGAATTACCGTAGACCCTCTCTATGGAGGGGCGGGCGCTGATATTCTGTCGGCCGCTTTGGTTTGTGAAGAACTGGCGAAGGCATCCGCAGCGGTCGCGCTGTCCTGGGGGGCCCATGCGAACCTCTGCTGCAACAACCTGAACAGCCATGCCAGCGACGCGCAAAAGAGAAAATACCTCCCTCCCCTCTGTACGGGTCAGCACATCGGCGCCCTCGGACTGACGGAACCCAATGCCGGCTCCGACGCGGTGAATATTCAGACGACGGCGCGACGAGACGGGGATCATTACGTAGTCAACGGAACCAAGATGTTCATCACCAACGGACCTATAGCCGACACCATCGTGCTCTACACAAAGACCGACAAAGGGTCCGGCGCCAAGGGGATTACCGCATTTATCCTCGATACGAAATTTCCCGGGTTTTCCGTCTCCAAGAAATTGAACAAGGTCGGCAACCGGGGATCGGCGACGGGCGAGCTGATATTTCAGGACTGCATGATCCCCGCGGACAATATCATCGGCCAGGAGAACAAGGGCATCGCGGTGATGATGGGGGGATTGGATGTAGAGCGGGCATTTTTCGGGACCTACGCACTGGGTATCGCCGAGGCCGCCTTCGCCGAATCGATTAAGTATGCGAAGGAAAGGGTGCAGTTCGGAAAACCGATAGCGTCGTTCCAGATGATACAGGAGAAACTCGCGGATATGTACACGGGGATCGAGGCCGCGCGCCTGCTCTGTTACAAGGCGGCGATTCTCGCCGATGCGGCGAAGAAGGGCGGAAAGGGAACGGAAGTCCATCAGATTTCCGCTGCCGCTATTCTGTATACGGCCGAGATGGCCTGCAGGGTCTGTGAAGAGGCCGTTCAGATTCACGGAGGATACGGGTATTGCCTGGAGTATCCGGTGCAGCGGTTCTGGCGTGATGCAAAGCTCGGGACCATCGGGGCGGGAACATCCGAGATCAGAAGACTGATCGTGGCGCGGGAAATTTTAGGCATGTGAGGCCGGCCGTTTATAATAGTTTCAGGAAGGGAACAGGGAGGTGCGTCCGTGGAGAAAAATTATTTTGAGGACTACACAGTGGGTGAGGGATTTGTATCACCTGGAAGGACGATCACGGAGACGGACATCGTTTTGTTTTCGGCCTTCACCGGAGACTGGCATCCCCTGCACACCGATGTGGAATACGCTGCAAAGACGCCCTTCAAGGGGAGGATCGCCCACGGCATGCTGGGTCTCGTCGTCGGTATGGCCTTGCCCTTCCGCCTCGGGCCTCATGTAGTTCTCCCCAAGAGCTTTATTGCATTTTACGGCATGGAGAACGTACGCTTTACAGGGCCCGTGAAGATCGGCGATACCATTCGTTGCGAGGTGAAGATAAAAAGTCTTACGGCGAAAGATGCAAAGAGGGGGATTGTCGAGGCGGAGAACATAATCAAGAATCAACGCAACGAGGATGTTATTGTTTATACGACTAAGATCCTTGTTGGAAGGAAATCATAAAATAGAGAGAAAGGATATGAAGGTATGGCGAAACAAGTTGCTATTGTAGCGGTTGCGCAGAATGCCGGAGCCGAATCGAAAGACAACTTCTACGACCAGGCCTACGCGGTCACGAAGGAGGTCTTGGATAAGGCGGGAATGACGAGGGACGATATCGGCACTGTCATCAGTGCGTCGTCCGACGTCTTTCACGGCGGCATCTCCTGCGCCAATTCTTACTATTGGGAAACAACGGGCGCCTTCCTGAAGAACGCCTCACGTCAGGACGGAGAATCCCTTTTCGCCCTGTTTTACGGCGCGATGCGGATCATGACCGGGCATTATGATACGGCCCTGGTCATCGGCCTGTGCAAGGGATCTGAAAACCCTTCCAACGATACATGCACGCTCATGTACGCCGATCCCTTTTATCAAAGAGGCGTCGGACTGACGGAGACGATGGCGGCGGCCTTGCAGATGAGGCTATACATGGAACGATACGGCGTCACGGAAGAGCAGTGCGCCAAGGTGGCTGTGAAGAATCTCGGAAACGGCCTCCGAAACCCCTATGCCCATAAGAAGGGGCGCTATACGGTCGATGATATCCTCGGGTCGGAAAGACTGATCGATCCTTTGACCGCACTTCAGGTAGCGCCGAAATCTGAGGGAATGGTAGCGCTCATTCTCGCCTCGGCGAAAAAAGCGAAAGAAGTAGCCGACAAACCCGTATGGATCAAGGGTTTCGGAAGCTCTCTCGATAATTATTATGTCGGTGACCGCGACCTCTTGAACGGTCAATTGAAAAATGCAGCAGACAGGGCCTACAAGATGGCGGGGATTACTGATCCGGAGAAGAAGATCGACGTCGCGGAAATCACGGAGCCTTACGCCTTCCAGGAACTGATGTGGTATGAAGGGTTGGGATTTTGCAAAGAAGGAGAGGGCGGTCGTCTAATGGACAGCGGCTTCACCGGGATGAATGGACGGATACCTGTCAATCCCTCCGGCGGCGTCCTTGCCAACAATCCCTATGTGTCGAGAGGACTCCAGCGCGTCGTGGAGGCTGTTCTACAAATCAGAGGCGAGGCCGGAGAGAAGCAGGTTCCCAAGACTGTAAAGACGGCCTTAGCGCACGGTACTCATGGCTATGCCGGCCAGTGTCACGCCGTGGCCATTTTGGGCAGATAGGGGGTGGAGCATATGGGACGACCAGTAGCCATAATAGGTGTAGGACAGACGAAACACGGAAGAAGAATGGATGTCAGTTATCCGGAGCTTGTTAGAGAAGCCGTCGTGGCTGTATTTAATGAAACGGGACTGACGCCAAATGATATAGACGGAGTTGTATCCGGCACCATGCCTTCCATGATGGAGGGGATTGCCCTGACCCATTTCTATTTTGCCGATGCGATGCAGGCCGCGGGAAAGCCAATCATGAAGACGGAAACCTGCGGATCGACAGGCGTCTCCATCGCCCATACGGCCTATTACTGGGTAGCATCGGGCATGGCCGATCTTGTCCTGGCCGTGGGTCATGAAAAGATGAACGAGGGGAACAGCCAGGCGACCATGACGACGGTGGCTGAGCCATTCTATCAGAGGTATTTCATATCCGGCGCGCCGGGTGTTTTTTCCATGCAGTCCCAGATGTGGATGGACCGCTATAATATACCGGAAGAGAAAATAAGAGACGCCGCAGCCTTCATATCGGTTACGCATCATGACGACGCCTTCGACAATCCTTACGCGCACATCAAGATGAAGGTCACCATGGACGAGGTAAAGAATGCGCGGATCATCACCTATCCGGTTCGCCTCCTCGATGTATGCCCGAACTCGGACGGCGCCTGCGCGGTCATCTTCGCCTCCAAGGATATGGTGAAGAAACTGGGGCGAAAGCCGGCATGGGTCAAGGGCGTCGGCTACCGGGGTGAAGAGTATTTCTTTGGCGACAGTGATAAGGTGGTATGGGAAAGCGCGATCCAGGCGGCAAAGCAGGCCTATGACCAGGCAGGAATTAAGAACCCGCGTAAGGAACTGGATGTGGCGGAGGTCTATAATCCGTTCACCTTCCAGGAGATGCTCTTTTATGAATGCTTCGGGTTTTGCGAACCGGGAGAATCCCCGGACATGGTGTTGAAAGGAACCTTCACAAGGAAAGGGGAACTCCCCTGTGATCCTTCCGGCGGTACCTTGTGCACGAACCCCATCGGGGCGACGGGTCTCATACGGGTTGCCGAGGCGGCCCTGCAGGTGACGGGCAAGGCCGGAGATCATCAGATACCCAAGGCGAAATTGGCGCTCTCTCATGCGATGGGCGGCGTGGACCAATTCAACGGAATTATGATTCTCGGATCAAAGCTATAGGAAATATGGAGGAAGATATGGAAGCGAAAGAATACAAGACAATAAAAACAGAAATACGTCTGCCGTATGAACTCGCATACGGCGCCACGTGGACACGCTTTTTCGAAGGTCTCAAAAATAAGACCATCTATGGAACGAAATGCACGAAGTGTGGACGTATCCTCGTTCCTGCCCGCAGTTTTTGCCCGCGCTGCTTCGTTGACGCCGATCAGTGGGTGGAGGTCTCCCAGGTAGGGACTTTAATTGCCTGGTGCTACACGAATTATAAATACTTCGGGATGCCTACGGAGCCTCCTTTTATCGGGTCGCTCATCAGGTTGAACGGAACGGACGTAAATTTTCTCCATCTCATGGGGGGTTTCGATCTCAACAATTTCGATGAGGTGAAGAAAATAATAAAGAGCGGTATGAAGGTGGAAGCGGTCTGGAGCGATGACAGAAAAGGACACATCATGGACATCAAGTACTTCAGGCCTCTGTAGTGCAGGCGGTCTTTCGAACTTTTTTGGTCAGCAACATGTGTGTGCATGAAGAGAAATCGTAAGAAAGGTGGTGATTGCGCAAAGAACGGTCAGAGATGGCGGGGCAGGATAAAGGGAAACCTTACGGATACAGAATAACAGAGAAAAAAGGGGGAATACTATGAGTTGGCAGGACTACTATAAGAGTCATGTAATGTCGGCGCAGGACGCGGCGAAGATCCTTCAGTCAGGAGATTGTTTCTGGTTCCCGCTGTTGATGGGCCAGCCGTCCATGCTCATTCCGGACGCGATTGCAGACAGAAAAGATGAACTCAAGGATGTGGAATGGATCACGTGCCTGACCCTGAGGCCTTACAAGCTTTTCAAGCCGGAATACCGGGACACGTTCACATTTCTCAGTGGATTTTACAGCACCCCGCATATGCAGCAGATGGCCGCCTCGGAATGGGCGAACTTTATTCCATACCAGAGTTCCGACGCCGGGCGAAAATACGAGCACAGAAAACGCATCTACAAACGACGGACGGGCATCGTCACCCAGGTCACCCCACCGGATGAACACGGATACGTCAATCTTGGTCTGGACACCTTCTATACAGAAGCCGTTATGGACCAGAGCGAGTGGGTGATTGCCGAAGTAAATCCGAATATGCCGAGAACCTACGGCCAGACGAACTTCCACGTCTCAAGGTTCACCGCTTTTGTCGAAAACCCCAACCCCATTATCGCCGTCCCCACGCCTCCGGCGACGGACCTCGAGGTTAAAATGGCCGAAAATGTTGTGGCTCTCCTGAAGGACAGGGACTGCATCCAGGTTGGCATCGGAGCCGTTCCCGCCATGATCAGCAAGCTTCTTGAAAATTCGGGCCTTAAAGACCTGGGCATTCATACGGAAATGATGCCGGCGGGGACCCACAAGCTTGTTGAAAAGGGTGTTGTCACCTGCAAGTACAAGAAGGTCAATCCCGGCAAGATCGTTCTGGCCTTTACCCTGGGCGATAAGGAACTCTATGACTGGATAGGGAACAACCCCATGTGCGAGTTCCGGCCTACCTCCTATGCCAACTATATCCCCGTGATCGCCCAGGAGGACAACATCGTAGCCATCAACGGGTCAATCGAGGTGGATCTCACCGGTCAGATTGTCTCGGAGTCCGTCGGCAATATCATAAGATCGGGGACCGGCGGCCAACTCGATTTTGTGATTGGCGCTTTCTGGTCCAAGGGCGGCCGGGCGATCAATCTGGTGCCCGCCACGACCATGAACGACACCGTATCACGCATCGTTCCCTACATTGCACAGGGGGCTCGCGTGACGGTTCCCCGCCATTATGCAGGATATGTGGTTACAGAATACGGCGCTGCTGATCTCTACGGACGGTCAGAACCGGAACGGGCCGTGGAGCTGATCAAAATCGCCCACCCGAAATTCCGGGAAGAACTGGAAAAGGGTGGCCGCGAGCGGGGACTGATAAAGAAAAAGATTTTTTAATCTTTTAAAAGGAAAAAAAGAGGCATCCGCCTGCGGATGCCTCTTTCCATTTTATTTCCATCTCATGGAGTTCACGAGCGCAGAGGGAGGGTATATGCATCTGGAATTTACGGAAGAACAAAAAATGCTTCGCGAGAGCGTTAAGACATTCGCGGAAAAAGAAGTCGCGCCCCTCGCTTATGAAATAGACCGGGAGGAAAGATTTCCGAGCGAAAGCTTCAAAAGACTGGCGGAGATGGGTTTGTTGGGCGTTACCGTTCCCGCCGAGTATGGCGGCGCCGGGGCTGGCTATACGGAGATGTGCATTATCGGCGAGGAGCTCGGTGTGGTATGCTGTTCCACTTCCGCGACCTGGGGGGCGCACGCGGATCTATGCGTCGATAATATCCGCCGCAATGCCAATCATGCACAGAAGAAGAAATATCTGCCGCCCCTGTGTGAGGGAAGCAGGATCGGCGGCCTCGCCATGACGGAACCGTCTTCCGGATCGGATGTCCTCTCCATGAAGTTGCGGGCGGAAAGAAGAGGCGATTCTTTCCGCCTGAACGGATCGAAGATATTTATCAGCAACGGTCCGGTGGGAGATATCTTTGTGATTTACGCAAAAACAGCTCCGGAGAAGGGCGCGCATGGGGTCTCGGCATTTATTGTGGAGAAGGAATTCCCTGGCTTTTCGCGGGGAAAGAAATTCGAGAAGATGGGATGGCGCGGATCGCCCACGGGTGAGTTGGTTTTCGCGGATTGCCTCGTCCCGGCGGAGAATCTCTTGGGAGAGGAGAATAAAGGCGCTGACGTTCTCATGAGCGGACTCAACACGGAAAGGATTCTCCTTGGCGCCCTGTCCCTCGGCATCTCCAGAGGGGCTTTCGAATGTGCCCTCAAGTACGCGAAGGAGAGGATTCAGTTTGGAAAGCCCATCGCCGCGTTTCAATTGATCCAGAGCAAGCTTGCCGATATGTCGATGGAAATTGAACTCTCCAGATTGATCACCTACCGGGGCGCGGCAATGGCGGATCGGGGTCTTACGCGGGAGTTGAACCTGATTGCAGCTTATGCGAAACTCTTCACATCTGAAGTCGCGATGAGAGTAACGACGGAAGCCGTGCAAATCCTGGGCGGCTATGGGTACATGAAAGAATTTCCCGTAGAACGGATGATGCGGGATGCGAAATTGCAGACGATCGGCGGAGGGACGTCCGAGATTCAACGACTCATCATCGCAAGAGAGATATTGAGTGCAAAATAGAAGGGAAGGCCATGGCTAAGATTCTTGCGTTCCGAAGACCGGAAGAGAATTGTACGAACTGCTGGTATCACAGACCCCATCGCAGTAATCATAAAGATCAAGCCGTCTCTCCTGTAGGTTATTGCCGGCATCCTGATCGTGCGAAGAATTCCGATCCCGCGCATCCCGCGAGAAAAGAGCTGCTTCTGCCATGCGACCCCGGCAACTGGTGTTCCAAATACGTCAACGCGGATTCATCCGCGATGAAAAAATTGCAGTTCGTGTCGGGGATAAAGTTCGTCCTCATGTGCACGCAGCAGCGCCTGAAAAGCCATGCTGAGCCATTAGAGAAGGCGGATGAGTATAGAGAGCTGGTGGACCAATTCTACACGGAGTACAAGAAGCAGATGACAATCAATCAGTACAAAGCTGCAAAGAGAGACCAGAAACATTTTGTTGCCTTGATTGAAGAGGCTCTCGAGTATTATAAAAAAGAGAGCAAGAACCGAAAACCTTAAAAAGCATTGCCGTCAAAGCAGCCAAGATGCGCACTCCATACCGCGGTCATTTCCCCTTGACACACAACCCACTTTTCCGTAGACTTCCCACAAGCGCAAGAAGAGTTCCTGTCAGAGATAAATCGTTGAGCTTCGTCTGGATGTGAGAATGTCTGAAAGATATCTTTTCGTATCCGCGAAAGCGAGGATAAAAAGATGTCCCCTTTTTTAAGCAAATTTTTCTCGAAGCTGGCCGGAAAACAATCTCCCAAAAGCATGAGTCCGGAAAAGAAAATGATGATGGACGGACAAGGTACGATGACCTATCCGGGCGGGATGAATTATGTGGGGGAATGGAAAGACGGGAAATGGGACGGACAGGGAACGCTGAGCTATCCCGGTGGTTTGCGCTATTCCGGTGAATGGAAGAGCAACAAGATGGACGGTCAGGGAACAATGACCTTTCCGGACGGTGCACAATATATAGGCCAATTCAAGAATGGAGAATTCAGCGGCCAAGGGGCCATGATTTTTTCCAATGGGAAGAATTATACCGGTGAATGGCGGGATGGCGAACCCAACGGCCAGGGGTCAATGGCTTTCCCGGACAACTCCAAATATATAGGCCAGTTCAAGAATGGCAAATTCAACGGGCAGGGAACCATGACCTTTCCCGACGGCAAGACTTATGTGGGGCAATTCAAAAACGATTTGTTTCATGGGCACGGGACGATTTCCGATGATGACGGTATGCATTATGTCGGTGAGTGGAGAGATAACAAGAGAGAGGGGAGGGGCGTTCTGACCTTTCAGGACGGCAGATCCTATACAGGGCAATTCAAGGATAATGAGATCAACGGAGAGGGCGTTCTCACCGAGCCCAGCGGCAAGAGATATACGGGTCAGTTCAAAGACGGCAAGAAGAATGGACGCGGGACTCTGACGCTGCCCGATGGCACCGAATATGTTTGCGAATGGAAGAACGACGGGATGAGCGGGAAGGGCATGATAAAGTTCTCCGATGGGAGGACATACGAGGGACAGTTCAAAGACGACAAAATGAACGGGCAGGGCGTGCTGACTTTTTCCGATGGAAGGAAATACACAGGCCAATTTAAGGACGGTGTTTTGGAAGGACAGGGGTCTGCCTCATTTCCAGATGGCAGGACGTATGTGGGTCAGTGGAAGAACGGTCTCTTCGACGGGCAGGGGACTATAACCTACCCTGACGGGGGCGAATATGTAGGCCAGTTTGAGAGCGGCATGCTGCAGGGACAAGGGACCATGACCCGGCCGGACGGGCAATATGTGGGTCAATATAAGAGCGGCAAGAAAAACGGACAGGGGACGATAAACTTTGCCAACGGCGCAAAGTACGTGGGTCAGTTCAGAAACGACGAGTATCACGGACAGGGGACGTTGACGCTTCCCACCGGCGAGAAATACGTCGGCGAGTGGAAGGACGGCAAGTTCATGGAAGTTAACTGATTAAGAGAGAGCCTCACCTGCTTGCCGGAACAGTTTCTTGGATGCCAGACGCTATCGGCGTCTAAGGGCGAAACAGATTATTGGCTCTAAGAAAAATATAGTGATTTACTCCCGGGCCTTCGTATAGCCCGCCTTTATAGCCTCTCTCTCGGAATTGAATATTACCTGATGATATGCCTTTACTTTGTGGTAATATTTCATGCCGGGTAGGTGATATCTCTTGCTGTCGCTGTTTCCGATGACCTTCGCTTTACCCTGCGCAGGCGGAATCTTCGGAGCCAGGGCGGCAAATTCCTTGGCACTGTCCCCGCGCTTCACCTCGGGCTTCAAAGGTAGAGGAGGCGCAGAAGGCTTCTGAGCGTGATGTTCCGCCAAACTGCCGGCGGCCTGGCCGGGTGAAGGTCCAGTCTTCCTGGAGGCCACAGAGGGCATGGGTACGGTTCTTTCACGGGGAATCTCCTTCCTGACATCCTTCGACGCAGGCGCCTCTCCACTCTCACGCGCGTCATTCTTAGTCGTCGTTATATGGACATAAAGGGAGAAGAAAACAAGGGCCCAAAGGATGATGCTTGACCAGAAAACGACCTGGAAGGAAGGCTTCCTGAAAAGACTCTTCTCGGCTCTTATTTGCTTGTAAGATGCATTTCCCGAGGAGAAAAGGGACAATTGAGGCAAGTCTTTGGTTTGATTGGTGGGATCATATTGCATCTTATAACGGTGCAGAACGTCTTTCTTGTTTAATTTCAAATGCGCGGCATATTTCCTTAAATATCTCATGCTCATCTCGGACCGGGGGATGACATGGAAATTATCTTCCTCCAATGCCTTGATCAGAGGAACGCTTATGCCCGTGGCCTGGGCAATATCCTCGAGCGAAATAAGGTGTGATTCCCGCTTCCTTCTTAAATACTGACCAAGGGTCTCTCTCATCAATCACCAAGGTTCGCAATGAATTATTCTTGTGGATGCACTTTTTGACAGACTTAAGTATAGTAAGAATGAAATTACGTGTCAAAAGAAAAAAGGTCCTGACGAAGCTTTTCTTGCCGGAGCGCGGCATCCGGAAAATTTCCTGCAAAAAATCTAAAGAAGTATAGGTAAAAATATGGTAAGGAGACTGCTGACAGGTCGAATTCACCATCACGGTTATTGCAAGTAACATCATTAGTTTCATTTCCCAAATCGTTGCGAAAACGGTTCCAGGACGTGCCCTGGATTCACACGACTGATTTTCTAAAGAGGGTCAGGAAAAAAGGGAGGGAATAGAGTATGGCAGATAACTGGAAACCTTTGACGGACAAGGAAAAGGCAAGGTACCACACCTTGGATAAGGAGAATGTCGAATTCCTGATGGATCGGTACAACAGGGTCAACAGGTGGGTCATTGCAGACATGATCCGGCGCAGCAGCTACCACTATCCTGACAAGAAGGCCTTGATCTTCCAGGATAAGACGCTCACCTACACCCAGCTTGAAGACGAGTGCAACCGGACGGCCAACGCGCTCGCGGCACTG
This sequence comes from Syntrophaceae bacterium, assembly GCA_003153775.1. GTDB lineage: Bacteria > Desulfobacterota > Syntrophia > Syntrophales > UBA2185 > Fen-1135. Next base: position 159,628 of record PMBI01000082.1, read on the forward strand.
GGTATAAAGAAGTACGACCGTGTCGCCATACTGGCTCATAACACGATTCACCACGTCTTGACGTGGCTTGGATGCGCCAAGATAGGCGCCGTCTACCTGGCGATCAATTATCTCTTGCGGGGAAAGGATATCTCCTACTGCATAAACCACTCGGAGAGCAAGGTCTTTATCGTAGAGGACAGCCTCTATGACCTGGTGAAGGATGTCCTCAATGATATGCCCACCGTTAAGACATGGATATGGTCCAATCAGGGCGCCGGCAAACCCCCTGTCAATGATCTCTTCCGGGATTTTGATGCGTGGTACAAGAAATATCCCACAGAAGAACCTCCCGCAATCCTTCATATCGAGGACCCCGTGCAGATGACCTATACGAGCGGCACGGAGACGCTTCCGAAAGGCGTTATCATCAGCAATCAGGCATTGATGGCCCAATATATGGGGGCTATCATTGACGGGCAGTATGATGAGGACGACGTCTCTGTCAATGCCCTTCCCATATATCACTGCGCGCAGCGTGACGTGTTTATGAACCCGATCTTCTGGGTCGGAGGGACAAATATTTTAATTGCTCCTGATATCGGTCAGATCCTCAAAAATATTGCCGACTACAAAGCTACGCTCTTCTTTGCACCGCCGACCGTCTGGATCGGAATCTTGAGGCATCCCGACTTCAGCAAATATGACATCTCCAGTCTGAAAAAATGTTACTATGGCGCATCTATCATGCCCGTAGAGGTGCTGAAAGAGCTCATGGAGCGGTTGCCCGGCACCAGAATCTACAACTATTACGGCCAGACTGAACTTGCGCCGTACCATACGATTCTTAAGGCGAAGGATGCATTGAGCAAACTGGGTTCCGCAGGCATGGGCGGTCTCAACATGGAGACAAGACTCGAAGACGACGCGTTTAAGCCCATCGACAAACAGGGTATCCCCGGAGAGATATGCGGGAAGGGTCCCCATGCCTTAACCATGTACTTCAAGGATCCGGAGAAGACGGAAGAGGCGATGAAGGGGGGTTGGTTCCACTCCGGCGATGTCGGAGTTATGGATGAGGACAGATACATAACGGTTGCCGATCGGAAGAAAGACATGATCAAAACGGGCGGCGAAAATGTCCCGACGCGGGAAGTGGAAGAGGCCATATACCTGGATAAGAGAGTTCAGGAGGTCGCCGTCATCGGCTTGCCGCATCCCAAATGGGTTGAGGCGGTAACAGCAGTGGTCGTTCCCAAGAAGGGTGAGACAATTACGGAACAGGAAATAATGGAACACTGCAAGAAGGAACTTGCCCGGTTCAAGTGTCCCCAAAAGGTAATCTTCCTCGACGCGCTTCCCAAGACGCCGACAGGAAAGATCCTCAAGAGGGAAATGCGCGTGTCCTATAAAGAGATTTTTGCCGGCAAATAATATCAGGTGATTCACCAGCAGTATTGCGCTGTGTAGATGTTTGCACAGGTCAGAAAATATTATCATAAGAAAGGAAGACGGGTATGGAGATTAAGAATGTTTGCGTTTTAGGAGCCGGTTTGATGGGGAGCGGCATTGCACAGGTGTGCGCCCAGGCAGGTTTTCAGGTTGCCCTGAGGGACATAGAGCAGAGGTTCGTTGATGCAGGGATGAATACGATTAGGAAGAACCTGAGCCGCGACGTGGAAAAGGGGAAAAAGACCCAGGAAAATATGGACGCAATTTTGGGCAGAATAAAGCCGACCCTCGACCTCAAAGAGGCAGCAGGCAAGGCGGATGTCGTCGTAGAGGTCGTCATCGAGGTGATGAATGTCAAGAAGCAGGTATATAAGGAGCTGGAACAGACAGTGCCGGCACACTGCCTGTTTTTCAGCAACACCTCCGGCCTCTCCATCACGGAGATGGCGGCTATCACGAAGCGGCCGGAGAGGTTTATCGGGACCCATTTCTTCAATCCCGTACCGGTGATGCGCCTCCTCGAGATCATCAGAGGCTACGAAACATCCGATGAGACCCTTGCGATTGCCAAGGAATGGGGGAAAAAGATCGGTAAGGAAGTTATCGTTGTAAAGGAAGCCCCCGCCTTTGCGGTGAACAGAATTCTTTGTATCATGCTTAACGAGGCCTTTTTTGCCCTCGATGAAGGCATAGCCAGCGCAGAGGATATAGACAAGGGCATGATGCTGGGCTGCAATCATCCCATCGGTCCCCTAGCTCTGTCAGACCTTGTGGGTAATGAGACCCTGCTTCACGTCATGGAGGGTCTGCACAGGGAACTCGGCGATAAATACCGCCCTGCGCCCCTGCTGGTGAAGCTGGTCAGGGCAGGACGCTTTGGAAGAAAAACGGGCAAAGGGGTTTATGATTACTCGAAAAAATAGACGTTTCTATTAATGGACAGGGACTGATATCAAGAGAGTGAGAGGAAGATCATGAAAGACGTTTTTATCGTCAGCGCCGTGAGGACGCCTATCGGCAGGCAGAATGGCTATCTGAGGAACTGGACGGCCCCGGAACTTCTGGGCGCCGTGCTGGATGAAGCTGTCCGCAGGATTGATCTTGATCCCGCGACCGTGGATGATGTGATTACCGGCACGGTATATCAGATAGGCGAGCAGGGCTTCACCCTGGCGCGCATGGGGGTGTTGGCCTCAAAACTACCCATGACAGTCCCGGGTGTCTCCGTGAACCGCCAGTGCGGAAGCAGCCTCACGGCGGTACAGCTCGCGCACGGCATGATTGCTTCCGGGACGATGGACGTCGTGATCGCGAGCGGATGCGAGCTCCTGACCAAGTATGGGATGTTTTCTGATTTGAACGGCACCTTATATACGGGGAAGCCTATGGGTAATCCCTTCGGGGCTTTCTATACAAGGAAGTATGGCAAACCCGATCAGATCGCAGCCGCACAGATGATCGCTGACAAGTGGGCGATCTCGCGCGACGAGTGTCATGAGTTTGCCATAGCAAGCCACAGAAAGGCCCATGCGGCAACTGTAAATGGATATTTCAAGAATGAGATTCTGCCCATGAAGGGTGTAGATAAAGACGGCGACGAGATCGTGAGGGATACGGACGAACCCATCAGGCCGGATACAACCCAGGAGAGTCTTTATGCCCTCAAGGTTCTCCCTAATACCAAGTGGATAACTGCAGGCATATCGAGCACCATCACTGATGGCGCGTCTGCCGTAGTTCTCATGAGCGAAGAGAAGGTGAAGGAGCTGAAGCTGAACCCCCTTGTCCGCATCGTAGCAAGCGCCGTCGTCGGATCCAATCCGGAGATCATGCTGACAGGTCCCATCTATGTTACGCCCAAGGTTCTCACGAAGGCCGGCCTCTCTATGGCCGATATCGATATCTTTGAAATCAATGAGGCCTTTGCGCCCATACCGCTTGCCTGGACGAAGGAGCTCAAGGCTGATCAGCGTAAACTCAATGTGAACGGAGGCGCCCTTGCCCTCGGCCATCCTGTCGGCAATTCCGGTTGCCGCCTGACTGTTACGGCAATCTACGAGCTGATGCGGCGAAAGGCCCGCTACGCCCTTGTTTCGCTGTGTACGGGCGGGGGAATGGCTCCGGCGACCATCTTTGAGAGGGTCTAAGGCAAGGTTCGAAGAAATCGGAGCCCCGTTTTGTAAAACGAGCGGGGCTTCATATTTTGGAAAGAGTTAAGTGAATTCGGTAGCGAGCGCAAACACCCTCGCTTGCTGCGGGGTAAGCGAACGAATGACGAACAATAATGTTCCTTGAGAATCGAAGATTTTCCGCAGCTTGCTGCGGAGAGCTTCAATTTTTACAGTGTTTCTTTTCTAAGGCAGGAGCGAAGGATATGAAGCCATTTACGAATCTGTCCGTTTCCGTTTTATCGTTGATTGCCTTCGCGCATCTCCTTCGCGTTCTCTTCGGATGGGACGTCATTATCAACGGCCTTCACATTCCCTTATGGGCGAGCGCTATAGCAATCGTATTTTTCGCAGGGATTGCATGCATGCTCTGGCGCGAATCGCACATAAGAAAATAAAACGCCGTATCCGCTGTCCTTGGGTAGGAGGGATTGCTCAAGCGCCGTATTTCTTATATGCAGCCGGGAGAAATACGCAGAGAACCAAAGGCTACCGATCACAGCCGCAAACGAACCCCTGTAAATACCTGCCGAATAAAATTATTCTGGTACGTCCTTTTTGCCTTTGCTGTAGAAGTCTGTCAGAAACACCGTATCTTTTGGAGAAAGATCAAAACGCATGACTGCTTCATTGATAAGTTTCTGAACGGACTTGTTCGGATCATCGAGCAGTTTATCAGAAATCCATTTTACAGCTTTGCGAATAGCTTCTCCTTCGGGCATAATCGTGGCCATGGTCCATTCTCCTCACATTACTTAATTTGGTTAATATCTTCATTTTTGTCTGTCATGCTCATTCTCGTTCCCTCCCGTGGCTTTCCAATAGAAAGCTATGACAAGAAATACAGTCACAACAAGTACGAAAGGTATGATATAGCGATTTGAATATGCGGAAACGCGATGCCATTTCTCGCCGAGAAAGAATCCAAGATTCATAAAAACAATCGTCCAGAGCGCCGCCCCTGAATAGGCAAAGGTGGCAAACACCGGGTACGGCATAATGGATGACCCCGCGAAAATAGCCGTCAGATGTCTTACTCCTGGAATAAAATAACCGGCGAACAACGCGAATTTCCCATATCGCACGTAAAACTTCCTTGCATCTTGAATACGGTCAGGACTTACATTAAGCTTGGCGGAATATCTCTTTATTAACCGGTTTCCCAATGTCCTGCCAAGGATATAACCAAGCGTTACGCCCGATGCACTTCCCACGAAACAGACTGCAAAGGCATAGAGATAGCTTAATTTGCCTTCATAAACTAAAAAGCCTACAAATGCAATCAGAGTCTCATCAGGGAAGGGAAGGCCCAGGATTCCCAGCCCCAGCGCGACAAAGATGCCGAGATAAGAATACTTGGTGATGGTCAGGAGAAGGGCATGCATTTATGACCCACAGGCACTGTGAAGAAAAGTTGTTTTGCATTATTATAGAATAAATGTTTTCAAAAATGCGAGCTGAAATATAGATGCAAAATCCGAAAAGGGGCTGGACGGTCAGAGGAAAGATATACATCTCTGTTAATACTGTATGCCCGTAAGGCCTAGGTTTGAAACAGCCGCCGGAACATCTTCTCAAAAGAAAAGAATGGGCGAGAGTTTATCCCGCCCAAATCCGTCAAATAGTCTAAAAAATATTGAACTTAGTTCTTATAATGTCTGAACGTTATTTAATGGCATCTTTCAGTGCCTTGCCGGCAGTAAACTTGGGCACTTTCTTGGCCGCAATCTTGATCGGTTTGCCGGTCTGGGGATTTCTTCCTGTCCTTGCGGATCTTTTCGCAACGGAGAAAGTTCCAAAACCGACGAGGGTCACCTTGTCTCCTTTTTTCAGGGCCTTCTTGATTGCATCAAGGACGGAATTAACGGCGCCGACTGCCTCCACCTTGCTGCACGTTGACTTTGCAACCTCATTGATCAGATCTTCTTTGTTCATAGCATCTCCTCCCTTTTGTATTCTAATGGTCTCGATCCGCCAAAGGCGGAAACATCAGCATCTTCACATTAATGAACCCTTATAAATTCTGAGCATCAAAAAAGCAACATTAAAATGATCTTATTTCAACTTTATTCGGAATCGGTGCTAATGGACACAAAGCAGTATTCCAGCCGGAAATTTACTGCACACCCATAACTGTTGTGGTCACTCTCTTAAGGAGAGAAAAGACAGGATATCTCGAGTTTCTGCCTTAGTTGTCAGCAACTGTTTATATTAATCAGCCACGCATCTGGTGATGGCAGAAGAGTGACTACAGAACATACTGATTTTGCTTTAAAAAATATGTTTGCGTGGGATATATTAAATGACGCCTGCTCGATGATGCCTTACGGGTTGTGCATTTGCTGCGGTCCAGGTTCCGCAAGCCAATTGAATCGAAAAGCCAGATGCGCTTGGACGTGATCTTGCGAACGATCGTCCAGTGGTCATGCAGACCGCCCAGGCTCAGAAGAATGGCCCTCTTTTCTCCTTTTGCACGTTTCTCGTAAAGAAAGCTTGCCATCTCTGTCCAGAATTCACTGATACCCACATCTGTCTGCTTTTGGAAAGGTATTGCCCGGTCTATTTTTTCTCCGATAATATCTTTGAATATGCTCCCCATCACCGTTATGCTGATTCCCTGCGCGAGCGTTACGGCGAGATTCTTATTTTCTTCAAGGTAGCAAATAATCTGAGTAAACAGTTCCTGCGAATCCTCGTTACCGAGTCCCCTGACGACGCGCATGGCATTTACGATACTGTATATGCCGCAAAGCGAGTCAAGGGCGCCCTGTTCATATGGTTTAAATTTCATCCGATCACTCCTGGGAGGGTTGCTAAAAGAATTCTCCAATGCGGGATAGTATAGATCGATATTCTTTCACATTGCTCCGCACTTGAAAAGAAATCTTTTTGATTCTCTTGGAGAAGTATTATTATGTTATAATTGTTGCATAATTACACGAATGTCCAACGGGAAGACAGTTGCGAGGTCTGGGGGAACTGTGCCCTGCTTTCAAATATCTTGTTGAGCAAGGAGATTTAACGGATGATTTTATACTGGGCCAAGTGGTATCTAATATTTTCTCCTAACGGCGCCAGTATATTTATGTAATCGTCGGTCCATGACGCACTTCCGTTTAAGCCGTCATCATGACCCAGCCTCACCCAACCGCGGTTCACCAATGGTTGGAGGCGCGCAGGATTCCTCGCCAGGGCGACGCACCAGGATGCATTCTGGTAATCTCTTAATTTATCTCTTGTTGCCGGTATATTTATGGCGCCATACAGGTTTAGTCCCGCGGATGTGGATTTGATTACGGGTCTCAGTTCATAGTAGCGGTTAGAGACGTGAAAGAGGATGACCCCATCTTGTGCCAGTCTGCTGAGGTATATTTCCATGGCTTCCCGTGTCAGCAGGTGGGTCGGGATGCCGTCGCCGGTAAAGGCATCCATGTGGATAATGTCATAGTCGTGATCTGCGCCGTCTGACTTTTGCATGGAGAGTCGCCCGTCGCCGACAATGACGCGAACTTTGACCTTGCAGTCATCCAAATAAGTAAACCACTGCCGGGCAATCTTTTCGTTGTCAGGGTCTATTTCATAATAGGTGATGCGGTCGGTATCTTTTGCATACGCGGCGACAGCGCCCGATCCGAGCCCCAGTATAGCGATTCTCCGTGGGCTGTTGGTTGTTTGATAGACGTCGGCGATTCCTCCCCCGAGATAGAAGTAAGAAATCGGCGTCTGCCGCATGTCCGGATGGAGCAACTGGGCTCCGTGCAGGGTCCTGCCATGAAGCAGTTTTCTCAGTCCTCCCGGCATACCTTCGACGGACGGCTCGTCCTTAATTCGGTACGTTCCGTAAAAATTCCGATAACGGAATTTAATCGGCTCTTGCCATGCTGTCCAGGACTCCACGCCGATGACCGTGAGCATAATCGCTACGATCAGGATACGGCTGCCGAGAGCGAGAACAGAAGAGCGGGCCGGCCAGAGGACGGAAGACCTGTCACAGCACCACCAGAAGGACACGCCGAATAATGCGATGAGAATTGGATATTCAAACAGCCCTTTAAACATGTAGGGGGCGATAAGGCTGATGAAAGCCCCGCCTATCCAGCCCCCCAAGGCGATCGCGAAATAGAAATTGGTGAGATGCCCGGGGGACGGTCGACGCTCATAGAGCGTGCCGTGTGCAACCAGACAGATCATAAAGAAGGCAGCTAGATGTCCGATTATGGCGAGCCAATGCGAAGGTCCCCACAGATAAAGTATGAATGTGATGAGCAGGATTTCCGGCCATAATATTTTCAGAAACCTGGGAACGCCGCCTCTGTTAGAAAAGGTCACGATGAAGCTGCCCAGGTAAAGGGCTAAAGGGAGGACCCAGGTCAAAGGGAAAGAGCCGACTTCGAGAGCGATGAAGTTAGTGACGGCGAGAAGGAATGCGGAAGGGAGGCTGCTCAGCAGCAGCCACCGAGTATAGATTAAAGGCGTAACCTTATCCTTTCCAATTTCACTTGCGACATCTGAAGATTGGATATGCGGCCCCTTATCCGGACGGAGTTGAAACCATGCCGCCACGCAAATAATCGCATAAACAATATATGTTCCTGTCCAGACAAGGCTCTGTATTCTCAGTCCCACCAGAGGTTCGGCTATAAACGTGTAACCCAGAAGCGCAATGAGGGACCCTGCATTTGAAGCCGCATACAGCGGATATGGCTCACGGTACTCTCCTATTGAAGATCGATAGAGCCATAACTGGGCGACGACCGCCGTTGTCGAAAGGACAATGAAGGGCAGCGCTACATGCATAAACAAGATGCCGAGGATGTTGAAGAGCGGTGCGTGGGCGTCTGGTTGGGCATTGATATTCAACGGCAGATTTATCAGGGGAAGGGCAAGCAGAAGCAAATGCCAGCCTCCCATTTTCTTTGCACAGAGATGCGCATACAGATATCCGATGAGGAGCATGGCTTGATAGAACATCAGGCACGTAAGCCAGACATGGGCCGCACCCCCGAAATAAGGCGTCAGCAGTCGGCCGACAAGGGGCTCCATTCCGAAGAGGAGGAGGGCGCCGGAAAAAACCATACTCGTAAGCACTATCATAGCCAGCCTCTGGCCGGATGCGCCCGCTGTTGCTGTCGTTTTTCCCATCAAAAAAACCTGAACACCTGAAATTACTGGCGGCTCTAATATCACATAAGACAGGGAACGGCCATTAAAAATGATTGCATCGATCTTGTGCATAAGAATTTCCAAAACGCCCCCTTGAGATAAATCATGACATAGGGTAATATGCCTGCGCTTTGTCATAAAATACAGGAGGAACAACTTCATGGATTTTCGGAATCTTAAGAAACAGGACCGTGAGATCTACAAGCTGATCAAGAAGGAGGAAGAGAAGCAGCAGTATAAACTGTCAATGATCCCATCGGAAAACTTTTCCAGTCCCGCAGTGCGGGAGGCCTTATCATCAGTATTTGTGCATAAATATGCCGAGGGATATCCTCATAAGAGGTATTATGAAGGAAACCAGTTCGTGGACAATCTTGAAGAACTTTGCCAGCAGAGGGCAAGGCGGGCCTTCTCTCTCCCTGATGACTGGCATGTGAACGTGCAGCCGCTTGCGGGAGGTAATTCGAATCTGGCCGTTTATAACGGGCTTCTCGATCCGGGAGATACCATCCTGAGCATGTATCTGCCGGATGGCGGACACTTGTCGCATGGTTGGTCATTTCCCGAGAAAGATGAACAGGGATTGGGAGGGCAGGTTGAGCAGGCCATCTATCTGGGAGGCAAGAGAAAAATCAGCATCGTTTCAAAAATTTTTAAAGTGGTGCAGTACAAAGTAGAGCCCGGTTCTCGGCTCTTTGATTATAAGAAGATCATGGCTATTGCCAAGGAGTACCGCCCGAAAATGATCATCTCAGGGGGTACCGCATATCCGCGCGAAATCGATTATGACGCCCTTCACTCCATTGCGAAAGAAGTGGGCGCTTATTATCTCGCAGATATCGCCCATGAGGCCGGCCTCGTGGCAGCGGGCGCCAATAAGTCACCTGTAGGGAAAGCGGATGTGATCACTTTTACAACGCATAAAACCATTCGCGGGCCGAGGGGCGCCGTTATCCTGTGCAGAGGCGATTTGGCAGAGAGAATAGATTTCGGTGTCTTCCCGGGCTTGCAGGGGGGCCCTTTCGAACACACGATCGCTTCGCTTGCGGTTTGCCTGAAAGAGGCGTGTACGCCGGCATTTAAAAAATATGCCTTCCAGGTGGTAAAGAATGCTCAGAGGCTTGCGCAAAGGTTCATGGAGAAAGGCTACGATGTAGTTTCCGGCGGAACTGACAAGCATCTGGTGCTCATAGATATGAGAAGTAAGAAACTGTCGGGACGGAATCCTGCCAAAGCCCTTGACCAGGCGGGGATCATCATGAACCGCAATTCGGTTCCCAATGAAACCGGATCGCCAATGAACCCGTCAGGACTGCGGATGGGCACGCCGACCATCACCACGCGCGGCATGAAGGAAAAGGAGATGGATAAGATTGCCGAGTGGATTGATTATGTCATTAGAGTTGTCGGACCTGATTGTGATCTGAAGCCCGCCGAATTTGAAGAGAAAATCAAGAAAATGCCGGAGCTGCGGAAAATTGCCGCCGAAGTGAAAATCCTTTGCCGGAAATACCCCCTTAATATTTGACGGGGCTTAATCCTGCCAATTTTCGTGAAGCTCCCCGCCGGCAGGTCGGGGAGCTTCGCGGCCGGGAGTATACCATCAAATCGGGTACCATCGCCCGGTCTTCAGGAGGCCAAGACAGGGTGTGTTGCCTGTCTCAGGGTCGACAACTGCCGAGCAGCATTTCCTGCTCTGCAGGTGCCATCTGTATAACAAAACATGCCCGGAACAGAATGCAAAATAGAAATGCGGAATCTGATCACTCCCTATTATGTATAAGGCCCATCATAGCAAGCACGAGAATGGCGAAGCCGAACGCTATGTAGAGCAAAGTGATGCGATTGAGCTGTAATTCTCCCCTTTCTGTGAACAGCATGACGTTGGAGAGGTAGCTCCAGTAAATTAGAAAGCCGTAGTTGAGAAGCAGGGCCATCCTGGTGTAGCCGAAAATCAATACAAGTGTAGTGAGGGACAGAAGGGCGAGGATATGAGAAAGTGGCACCGATAGTTGTGTTGACATTAATGCCTCCATATTACTTTCCTCCTTTCCCAGATATGCTTGATCTTTGCCCCCTGATTCACTGCCAATTTTTTTGACACGATCTTTTGGTCAATAATCTAAGCCGCAGCGCTATAAAAAGCTGTGATAATGATCACACAAAAATCAATACTGATTCCTGCGGGAACATAAGAATTTGTGAACTGCATTCCAAAGGCATTTAAAAATGTGAAGGAGGGCTTTGGCAGGTATTTGGGATTCGGCAGCGCATGCCGACGATGCTGTCCCTTAAGAATCTAAGATTCTCTTATGAAAGCAGAGTGCCGATAGATTCGGCAGATGCATCTACTTTATCCATCGGTTGAAATTTAAGACATAGTGAATTCGCAAATGACTTCTTGCGGGATCTCAATACGCAAAGATGTGTTTCCGGATATTGTATGTGATAGTCTAAGAGTAGGTGTTGGTTCTATTACCGCCTACCGCGGCTGCCTCTGAATCCTCCGCCGGAATCCGACTGGTACGGTCTTGCTCTTCCGCTATCCCTGTCTTTTTTCGGCCTGGCTTCACTGACGACGATTGTATTTCCGTCAAGCTGGCCGCCGTTGAATTTTTCAATTGCCTCTTTTGCTTCCTCTTCCGAGGCCATCTCGACAAACCCGAATCCTTTGGATAGTCCGGTTAACCTGTCTTTTATAATATTTACCGATATGACTTGACCAGCCCCGGTAAAGTTTGACGTCAGATCATCTTCAGTAACCTTGCTGGACAGATTTCCGATGTATAATTTTTTGTTCATGTATCGTCTCCTTTTGGGTTACCGCAGAAAAACCTGAAGACAGAAAAAGGCACCCCGTTTAAGGTATTTATAGGGGTGCCTCTTTCTGTAAAGAACCTCTTATACAGTCTTTACATTAACAGCAGACGGACCTTTTGGACTCTGCTGGACGTCAAATTTGACGCGCTGGCCCTCAGATAACGTCCTAAAACCGCTGTCTTGAATGGCGCTGAAATGAACAAATACATCGCCGCCTTCATCATTAGCAATGAATCCGAATCCCTTCTTCTCATTAAACCACTTAACGACTCCTTCTGACATTGTTTTCATCCTCCTTTCTTAGATTTTTCAAAAGTTGGATTTCCACGTTGACAGAAAGAACAATTCACCATATCCCTTGCGAACATGATGGTCTACCTTATACTGCAAAATGCCATTACCCAACTTTTTTATGATTTTCTGAACCGTAAAAAGGCCTCTTCCCTCAAATATTGGGCAATCTATTATGACTTTTTATCGAATGTCAAGTTTTTTCTATAAAATCTTTGTGACAAATTAACCGGTATTCAGCCGGATTCTGTTCATCTGCCCATCAGGTAAAAAAAATCGTCGATTTGATCAGGCAATTCCGAGAAGCTCGATTTCGAAAATCAAATCCTTACCTGCCAATGGATGGTTCCCATCGAATGTAACGCTCGTATCTGATACGCCGGTCACAGTAACTTCGATAACTTGTCCGTCATCCCTGCGGAATTGCAGCCGTTGACCGACACTCGGTTGAAAATCTTTAGGAAGCTGATCCCGCTCGAAGACAACGATCATTTCTTCAAGGCGCGATCCATAGGCCTGGTCGGTCGTGATTCTCGCAGTCTTCGTTTCTCCTACCTGCATTCCCACTACAGTAGCTTCAAAGCCGGGAATGACCTGACCTCCGCCGATTTTGAATTCGAGAGGACCACAATCCTGGGAGGAATCGAAGACTGAGCCATCATCAAATGATCCTTTATAATGAACCTTCACATTGTCGCCGCTGCCTGCCTTTTTCATTGGTCAATTCCTTTTTTCAGATGGTGATGAAATCTCAGGGCATGTACTACTTGATGCTGCCTTCCTTGCTCATTCTGGAAATGATCTCTCTAATATTCGGCAGAGCGCTCAGTGTTGCCTTCTCTCCCTCGAGGATGGCTTCATGTCTCTTGGAAAAATCCGCCGCTCCTATGTGCCCCACATCGGGTCTTATCACGACATCTGCCCTGCCCAGTTGTATCTGGGATATCTTGGCATGCATGATGTCGATTGATTGCAGGATCGTTTCTATGGTGCTCTTGGGGGATGAATTTGCAGAATTCGCGGATATATCGACGGCTATGACGACATCGGCGCCATATCTTTTTGCCGCATCAATAGCCAGCGGGCTTACGACGCCTCCGTCCACGTATGTCCCGCCTGAAAGTTTCACCGGCTGGAATATGCCGGGAATCGAAGAGCTTGCCCGCACTGCAGTTCCCGTGTTGCCGGTGCCGAAAACGACTTCTTCACCGGTCTGTATCTTCGTGGCTACCGCATAAAAAGGGATCTGCAGCTTTTCCATCGGAGTATCCTTTAACGCCCAGTTCACATAATTTTCGAGCCTCTCCCCTTTGACAAATCCATTATCCGGGATGGTCAGGTCTATAATATCGTCCCTCTGGATAGAGATAGCCATGGTTTGCAGTGTGTAGGCGTCAAATCCATACGCATACAGGCTTCCCACAAAGCTCCCGGCACTCGTGCCGACTATCATGTGGATAGGTATTTTGTTGGATTCGAGGATCTTAAGCACGCCGATATGCGCAAATCCCCTCGACGCCCCTGCGCCCAAAACCAGGGCAATCTTGGCAGGCTTAGGAGGAGGCAGGAGGGGAGGCGGTTTGGGAACACATGCCAGGATAGTGAGAATACAGGCTATGATGATTATAGATAAACCGGCGTTCTTAATTTCCCGCAAAGGGTCATGATAAGACGTCTTTAACATATGTCAAATTTTATGGTCAGAAAGGCCGAAGCGGCCCTTCTGACCACATTTGGTACACTGCTTTACTTGGTCTTATAATATCCACAGACGACGATCAGGTCACCCACTTTTTCGAAGAAAACAGACTTTGGCTCAACTTTTTTGGTCTGCGGATTGGTCCAATTGTAATCCATCGTGCCCTTGCCCTTTGTATTTGCCTCATCGACTATGGCTTTAATAAATTTTTTCCCGTCAGTGTCTTTGAGATCAATCAGAGGCTGCCCGATTAGTGAGTGGTTAGCGCCATGAGACACGACGACGCCCTTCTGGTCCAGCACATAGATGTACAGGTCATCTTTCACAAACTGTCCCTTCAGGTCGTCAAATGCCGGAAATGCCTTGGCCTTCCCGTTAGCCTTGAGATACGCAACTGCTTTGTCCAATATGCCTTTAGCCTCTTTAGCCGTGCCTTTGGCCAGTGCAAAAGTAGTCATTCCTGCCAAAAGGCCCACCACCAAAATTACCGTTATCAGTTTTTTCATTTTTCCCCTTCTCCTTTTTTACGTCTTAAGATTATTCCACCTTTATCTCTTGACAACCTCTTGATTCTTGCGTTTGCCCCACTCGCTAATTGAACTTGCCACCTCCCTTCCCCCTTGATTGCTGTACATCAATATAGCAGCTGCAATTACTTGTTCGAGAACCGGCAGCGTACGTAACGGCTCACTTAACCGTCAGACCACTCACCCGGTAATTGAATTCATAATTCATGGCGCCGCTCCAATTCTGCTGGAATACGCTCTTATAGCGCGTTCCATCTACAGGGCCGACCGGCTTTCCATAGGTATAGAACCAGTTGACAATTGGGCTCCCCGTAAAGCCGAGGGCTATCCAGTAGGAACCCGGCATAAGGACCGGATTATCCCGGCCGAAGTCGAAGTCCGCCCATCTGTATCCGGGTTTAAGAGAGAGCTGATCGAGATTGACAAAGTCGCTTGTGGAAATGGGTTGACCGGGCTTCCCCTGGTCATCCTGAAAGATATCAACCCAGAGCAAGCCGTCGCCACCAAACTTGTGCAGTGCCAGACCCACTTTCTGGAGTCTGACAGGTTTTCTCAGGACAAGGACCTGGGCGTACTGGGTGAGGTTGGTGGTTACATATTCTGCCGTCTCCACGAGGAAGTTCCGGGACATCTCAAATTGATTTACCCCGGAGGCCTTTGTCACACGCGGGAATGCAAAATCCACGTTTTCGGGAAACTCCAAATTGCCGTATACAAACGGCACATCATACCTAAGACCTTTTTTGTCCTCTTCCGCAATCACAGGCGGCGGCGGCGGCGGGACCACTTCGATCTGCTTGAACTCCGCCTTCACGAATGGGGACAGGAGGAGATTTTTGGGGCCATAGGCTTCCCGGTTTCCCTTTACATTAACCTTATCGCTATTAAAATTACCGGCGATACTCTCCTGGAGTTTTGGCCTCTCCGCATCTCTTACTTGGGCCCACTTGAGAAGCCCATCATTTTTTGTTTCATTGTTGTCGATGCCGACTTCTATGCGAAGGTAACGGGTGGACACGAACAGCATGGTATTCTGGGGGTCAAAAGGCACCCAGCCGAACTCGGGAAACCAGACCTCAACCCATGAATGCCGGCCCTGGCCCATCTTGAAGGTCAGGGTTCCCTTCGGCCATGCAATATCAAAAGGCTGGTTGAATGTGACGCCATTGATGATCCGGACAGGTATGCCGACAGCCCGGAGCAATGCGGCCGTCAGATGGGAAAAGTTCTGGCAATTACCCTTTCCGGATTCCAATGAATAAACGGCGTCATATTTTGCAGGAGGGGTCACGTAATGGACGTGATCTACTACCCAGGCGATGACACGCTGCACCGCGTCGAACTCTGTCTTGACATTCGAGGTAAGCTGGGACGCGAGTTCGCGAATGCGGGGGTTATTGGACTGCACCTGTTCTGTCGGTTTAAGATAATCCGCCAGTTCCGGCTTCACCGTTACGAGCGGAAACGGATCCTGTGTTGAGAGGGCAGGGAGCTTCGTCTCACTCTTAGCGTTACAGAAAAGGCGCACATCTATGACGTCCGGAGGTTTTATCCACGTTGCCACGATAATCTGATTGCCGCGCCCGTCAATGGAGTTTTTCTTGTCTTGCGGTTCAGGGGAAAAAGCGAGGCCGAACTCTTTTATCTCCTGACTGGACGTTGGCGATTGGAAGCTCTGGGGCACGACAAAGCTAAGAACCATCTTCTGGATGCCTCCGCCTGCCGTGACCTGCTCCTGAAGTTCATATCGGATACTCGACCCCATGTCCCCCTTGACTGTATAATTTTCGGCTGGGGACAGGACCGGCCATAATAATATCATACCCAAGATTGCGGCAAACAGCTTTTTCATTGTTCCTCTCCTTTCAAATCAAAAAACCGCTGGTTTGCAGATCACTTCCTTCACTTTCAGATCAAAGAAGCGGGCGCTGTTAGCAGGCTTGAGAACCAATGCTGCATCGACGCCTTGAGCGGTTCCCCCTACGGATATTACATCTTCGTCAGTTCTCACGAGACCGGCATCTGCGGCCATCAATGTCACTTCAATTGCGACCTTGACGCCCTGACCGAATACGCGCAGTGTGTGGGCCATGATTTCATCTACCTGATAGGTTTCAAGCTTGTTCCTCACGCCACGGCCGACCCCGCCGAAAGCGTGCTGGCAGGTAAGGACTTTGACACCCTGAGATTCCAGTTCCCTTCTGTCTTTTTCGTCCAGTTCCTGGATGTCGGGTTTAGCATATCCGGTGACATGGGTAACGGCGATGATCTTGATGCCTTTGTCAAGAATCTTCAAGGCTTCAAAGGCGGTTCGTCCGCTCACCGTGGCGATCAGTACCTTTCCCATGGAAAGCTCCCTGGCCCTCTTGGAGACGGCTTCGAGGACGCCCTTAGTATTTGTCCTTCCTGATTTATGGAAATAACGGCAGGATGTGTCGCGGTAAGGAGAAGATTCAGACATCACAGCTTGCCTCCATAGGAAAATACTTTATGCTGCTTTACAGGTGGAATGACAAAGTAGTATATAGGCAAGCATCAGCCGCGTGTCAATCATAAAATTGAGTTATCTTTCCGCTAATGATCAGGGGCCGCCAAGATGCAAAATATCATTTGACAAAATGGCTTAAGTGTATACGTTAGATGCAAATAAACTGTCAACAAGGCAGCAAATCTGAAAGGAGCATACGATGTTTGAAGTTTC
The DNA here is from genome assembly GCA_003153775.1 of Syntrophaceae bacterium. Lineage (GTDB taxonomy): Bacteria > Desulfobacterota > Syntrophia > Syntrophales > UBA2185 > Fen-1135. Next base: position 176,428 of record PMBI01000082.1, read on the forward strand.
GGAAAAAGCAGTTGAGATGATTCAGGACTTTCTCAAAGACAGGAGTGAAGAACATATCATCAGGATCATGATGAATGAGGGTGGGTGATCCGGGCCCTCTCTGGGCATGGCTCTGGATGAGCCAAAAGATGGCGATGAAACGTTTAAGAAAGACGGGTTGACCTTCATAATCAACAAAGAAGTGCTTGAGTTGGCTAAACCGATTGCAGTAGATTTTGTGACCACACCGCAAGGGTCTGGTTTCAGACTGACATCCGGCCTGGATGCCGGCAGTTCATGTTGCGGGTCATGCAGTTGTTAAGATAGCAGGGGGCCTATGACTGAGGAAAGGAAGGCGGATTATCTCCGTTACCTTGCTGATGAATTCATGAAAGCAAATAGGCACGATGATGCGATCCTCCTCTATCAGAAATTAGTTGAGATGCATCCGGGTGAGGATTCCTTTCTTCTTTCATTGGGCTGGGCCTATCATGACAGCGGGAGACTCGGTGATGCAATCGCCTGCTTCGAGCGCCTTCTTGCCGTTGAACTTGAGCGCAGAGTTTTTACCGGGTTTGCCTTCGATGAACTTGTAAGGATCTTTAAGGAAAAGGGAGATTATGAGCGTCTTCTTGATATCTGCGAGAGGGCGGCGGCAGCGCAACCCGATGACATAGCGCTTCTCAATGATCTTGGTGATGCCTATCTCAAGGCGGGCAAGGCCGCCGAGTCTATCAGGGTGTTTAGAAAAATGGTGGAAATGGAACCGGATGCTTCAGCAACATATTGCAGTCTTGGGAACGCCCTCGTCCATGCGGGGGACTTTGACGGCGCAGAGGCGGCATACGGAAGAGCAATGGAGATTGACCCATCAGAGGCTGGTACTTTCTATAACAGGCTCGCTAACGTATATTGCAGTGAGGGGCATGACGAGCGGGCAGAGAGGGCTTTCAAGAAGTGTCTCGAATTCCGGTTTGATGATCCCATGTACCACTGCGGTCTTGGCGATGTTCTCGTGAAACAGGGAAAGATTGACGACGCGCATGGCGTCTATGAAAAGGCCGTTGATCTTCATCGCAGTTCAGCGGGTGCTTACTACAACAGGTTTGGAAATACCCTCGCCCGGGGGAATCGCCACAGCGAGGCGATAGAGGCCTTCAAGAAGGCGATTGCCGCTGATCCTCATAATCCTTTCTATTATGTCCATCTTGCAGATTCATATGCCGCGCTTGGCCTTGCCGATCAGGCAAAAAAAACTTACCTTCAGGCCGAATCTCTTAAATGACGAATTCATGAGAAACCGCCCGCCCTTCAGGACTTTTTTGAGAGCTGTCCATCTTCAACCGGTGTGAAATGTTTTACGGGATCGCAGAAAATAAATCAGAGCCGCCCTTTCTTTTTCAGGGCTTCCTTGAAGACGTGGTAAAAGGCTGTATTGTCGGTGAGGCTACGCTTGAGAATGGTATCGATATCGTCTATGTTTTTCATGTTGATGATAACATTTACACTCTTGTTGAAGGCGGTCATGTTGTCCATAGTGCGGACCCTGTCGCTCAGCAGTGCCACGAAGATCTGTCTCCTCGTGCCTACGTTAAGATTGGCGAGGGAACTAATCACTATGTTGGCATCGGGGTTTTCCGTGTCAAAATTTTCGTTCAATATGACCACATCATAAATGTGGAACCGCATATTTTTGATCGCCTCTTTTATAGACGCAGGTTCTGTAATCTGATAACCCATGGTCCTCAGGGAGCTGCTGATTTTTTCTCTCGCGGCGGGGTTCGCTTCACAGACCAATGCCGTGCCAATGCCCACTTCCACGAAATCGAATGGTTTGTCGGAGGCATCGTATTGGTATGATTCCTCTTCGTTGAAAATGGTCGTCTCTTCTTCCATGGGGATTTAGCCGCCTCCTTATTTCCGTTTCTTGAATCTTCCGTATTCCCTGTCGACCTCGAGCTTGCCCAGGATATCCGTAGTTTTCTGTCCTCTTTCATTTTTTACAGCATCTATGCCGCGGCCCACTTCTCCCTTATTGGACGCATAGGCCTTGGCCGTCTCTTCGCTGATAAAACCCTGTTTGTAGAGATCAATGATGTAATCGTCAAATGTGACCATGCCGAAGGCCTTACCGGCCAGGATGATGTCGTGAAAGGTTTTTCCTTCCGCTTCACCGTGCAGAATGGTGTCCCTGACGCGCATGTTGGCGCCCATCACCTCGAAGGCCGCAACTCGACCTCCGTCTTCTCTCGGCAGAAGCCGCTGGCAGACGATCCACCGGACCGTGTCGGCAAGGCGTATGCGCACCTGGGTTTCCTCTTCCGCGGCAAACATGCCGAGGATGCGGTTGACGGTCTGTCCCGCGTCTACCGTATGGAGGGTAGTCAAGACCAGATGCCCTGTTTCTGCGGCGCTCAGGGCTATCTCCACGGTCTCCCTGTCCCGCATCTCGCCGACCAGGATGACCTTCGGCGCCTGCCTTAGAGCGGCCCGCAGTCCGCTCCCAAAGGTGTCAAAATCCGTGCCCAATTCCCTCTGGTTGAAGGTAGCCTTCTTATGGGGATGCGCGTATTCGACAGGGTCTTCAAGAGTGATGATATGAATTGATTTCTGTTCATTCATCTCATTCAATACGGCGGCAAGAGATGTGGTCTTGCCTGTTCCCGTGGCGCCTGTTACGAGGATGATCCCGTTCTGTTCCTGGGCCATCTGATAAAAGGCGTCGGGGAGATTCAATTCCTTGCACGTGGGTATTTTGGATTCCAGTTTCCGGAGCGCTACAGAGTAATTAGCCTTCTGCGAAAATACATTTACCCTGAAGCGCGCCTTTCCCGGCAGCTCGTAAGACAAGTCGCATGAACCTTCGTTAACGAGCATTTCCGTCAGCCTGCGGTCCTGATTAATGAGGTTCAGGGCGAAGACTTCCGTCTGGAAAGGGGTCAGTTTTTCAAAAAGAGGGTCAAACTCCGCTACTGTTAACACTCCTGAGGTCTCTACCTGGAATGGCTTACCTACAGTGATGTTCAGGTCAGACACGTTTTTCTGAGAATCCAGCATCTTCGTCAGTATATAATCTATTTCCTGTTTTCTCATGGTTTCTTCCCCGGGATATATAGTTCTTAATACAGGACGTGACCTTTAACCACGACCGGATTTTCAGGCTTCCGTAAAGTCGAGCGGCGGCGCTTTCAGGAGAGGCCTGAACCTTGTCTTATCGTTGGCCTTCATGTATGCGTCGTCCGCGCCTATCCATCCCCTGCTGTAAAGCTCCCATATGGAGTCGTCGAGCAGCTGCATGCCGAATTTCTTACCCGTCTGTATCATGGAAGGAATCTGGAAGGATTTGGATTCCCGGATCAGATTGCGAACTGCCGAATTGGCGATCATTATCTCCAGCGCTACACAACGCCCCTTCCTGTCAATCCGCTTGAAGAGAACCTGGGAAATAACCGCCCGGATGCCGTCTGCCAGCGTGGACCGTATCTGCATCTGTTCTTGTGCAGGGAAGACCTCAATGATGCGGTCAACGGTTCTCGCGGCGCTGTTGGTATGCAGGGTGGAAAAAACGAGATGCCCCGTGTTGGCGGCTTCGACAGCAAGAGATATGGTTTCCAGATCCCGCATCTCGCCCACGAGAATTATATCGGGGTCCTCGCGGAGTGCCCCGCGAAGAGCCGCTGAAAAACTCTTGGTATGGAGTCCGACCTCCCTGTGATTTATGATGCAGCCCTCGCTGTGGTGGACAAACTCGATGGGATCTTCAATCGTGATGATATGATCCTTCCGCATGCGGTTTGCCTCGTCAATAATGGCGGCGAGGGTCGTTGATTTTCCGCATCCTGTCGGACCCGTGACCAGGACAAGTCCTCTCGGTAGCGTGGCCAGTTTCGAAAGCACAGCCGGCAGTCCCAAATCCTGACATGTCGAAATTCTGCTCGGGATTTCTCTGAAAACTGCTGCCACTCCGAATTTCTGTGAGAAGAAATTGGCACGGTACCTGGCGAGGTTGGGAATTTCATATGCGAAATCGACATCTCCTGTTTCTTCAAATTGCTTGACCTTATGCTCCGGCGCAATTTCATAGAGTATGGCTTTGAGTTCATCATTATTCAACACATTGAACTTCACCCGTTCCATCTCACCTCTTATCCTGAGGACAGGCTGCTGGCCTGATACTAAATGAAGGTCTGATGCTCCCTGGTCATGCATCAACTGGAAGAAGGCATCAATCTTTGCCATAAACAGTCTCCTTGGTCGCCGTGAAATATAAATATGTGCAGGGCAGGTACATCATCGAGCTACTCGTGGTCAAGGTCAAGAACCTTATAGAAGTATCGGGAGAATGGAATTTTACTTTAGTAAAGCTTGCGGATTTCAATCCGGCACGGTGGGAGTATAGGAAAAGGCCGTATGTTTGTCAAGGTGAAAAGCCCTTTCTTAACTATTGCTTGACATGCATCGCGGGCATCGTATATTATCGCCTTCACGGGCCGCGTTTCGCACGAGACCGGTTGCGAAAAAAAGTGGGGATGTAGCTCAACTGGGAGAGCGCGGCGTTCGCAATGCCGAGGTCAGGGGTTCGATCCCCCTCATCTCCACCAAAACCTCATCCAATGAAATCCAAAGAAGTGCAAAAACCCGCCGAAATAGCGGGTTTTTTGTTGTTTATTGTCCAATAACGTGCTAT
>PMBI01000076.1 GCA_003153775.1 Syntrophaceae bacterium
CCTGAACCTAGCGCGTCTACCAGTTCCGCCACTTCGGCACTCTGCTTGTAATTATGGAAGGCAGTACCTTGGTTGTGTACACTGAGATTCCGACCATTGTCAAGAAAAAATGGACTTGAATTTAACTACATTAATGCTATGTTAGCGCCGAATCAAGAAAGGCCATGGAATGAAAGTAATCACAAGTTTAGGAGATATACCCGGTGAATTCAGGGATGCGTTCGTAACAATAGGGAATTTCGACGGCGTCCACTTGGGCCACGTGCCGATACTCAAGAAGCTGATAGAGGAAGCCCATAAGGAAAAGAGAAAAGCCTTAGTGATCACCTTCGACCCGCACCCCAAAAAAGTCCTGCGTCCGGATATCAGACCTTTTTATCTAATCACTTCCATCGAGGAGAAGATCAAGCTTCTTGAAGAAACTGGCATTGACGGTTTAATACTCATCCCTTTTGATCTAAATTTTTCCAAGATGACAGCCGAGTCGTTCGTCCGTGATATTCTCTGGGATAAGCTTCACATCAGGAAAATATTTGTCGGCCATGACTATAGCTTCGGGAAAAGCAAGACGGGGAACAAAGAGTTTCTCGCAGAGTTCGGGAGAAAACTTGGATTTGAGGTTGACATCATTAATGCCGTCAAACTCGACGATGAAACCATCAGCAGCACCCGCCTGAGAAACCTGATTCTCGCAGGTGATGTAAAAACGGCTGCGAGGCTCTTAGGAAGGCTTTACAATGTCAGCGGCATTGTCATCAAGGGGAAGAGACGGGGCAGCATCCTCGGAATTCCCACGGCCAACATAATGCCGGAAAAGGAATTAATCCCCGCCCAAGGCGTTTACGCCGTCATTGCCCATTTGGGGAAAGACCGCCACAAGGGGGTCTTGAATATCGGCTTCAATCCCACCTTTTCCGATACCGACCTTTCTGTTGAAGTTTTCTTACTTGATTTCAACGGAGATATTTATGGTAAAAAAATGGATGTCTTTTTTATCGAAAGGATACGGGATGAGGTAAAATTTGAAAGTCCCGAGCTGTTGGTAAAACAGATAAGAAAAGACATCGACGAAGCGCGGGCTATACTGAAACCGTATTTTTAGCACATCATTTTTATGGTGTCATATCGACCCCCTCGGTTTACTCGGGGTAAACTCCGGGAGATATCTTTCAGTATTACCCCCCCACAAGGATTTCCCGCGACCCCCTTCGCGATGCTCAGGGCTTCGGCTCACCGAAATGACAATAGTGCATCGAAATTTCTGAACTGTGCCACGCTCCGCTCCTTCGAAATGAGACGTTAGATTAAAGTTCCCCTCTGCCATGAAGATCAAATATCTCCACCATTGGAACATCACATATAAAGAAGCCGTCAACATCCAGCAGCAGCTCAAGGAGAAGCTGATACTCGATGACAAACAATTTCCCGGGCGGATCAGCGCCATTGCCGGCGCCGATATATCCTATTCCAAACAAGACGACATGTTTTTCGCCGCTGTTATTCTGCTCGCATACCCGACCATGGACGTCGTCGAAGAGGTTTCTCTCACCGAGAAGGCGCCGTTCCCATATATTCCCGGACTGCTGAGCTTTAGAGAAGGCCCCGCACTATTAAAGGCATTTGAGAAGCTTAAGAACGTTCCGGACTGCGTTATTTTCGACGGCCAGGGAATTGCTCATCCGAGAGGCATTGGTCTCGCTTCGCATATGGGATTGTTCCTGGATATACCAACCATAGGTTGTGCCAAGAAAAGGCTGGTCGGTGTGCATGATGAAGTGGGTGTTGAGGTTGGAGACTATGCGGATCTCATGCTGGACGGTCGAATCATGGGAGCCGTTCTCCGAACCAAGAAAAAAGTAAAACCGCTATATGTATCACCGGGGCATAAGATAGGCTTGCGAAGGGCAGTTGATGTGGTTCTTTCATGTTGCAGAGGCTACCGGATTGCCGAGCCGGTGAGAAGGGCGCATCTTGCAGTTAATCGAATCCGATCAAAGGCGGCTACCTCTTGCTGAAATACACGTCGCCGATGAAGCTTTCCGCTGCGCTCTTGGTGTTCTGCGAATTGATATAAAACTCGACACCATGAGTCACCCCGGCAGGATCGGCGCATTCCACGTCTTTCAAAAGCTTCTGATAGTCCTCGTATATATTTCTTTTTTCCGTATACCACTGCCCCAGGCGATCTGTCTTATTCCGGACAACAACGTACCGGAGCTTCCCTCCGCCGATTGCCGGACTCCTGCCCGTCCAGCCCTTCGGGGCCATATTATCCCAGATGTAACCCAGAACGGGGGTATTCAGGGCCTCGGGAAATCCTGTGGGAGTGAATGCAATATAGATCTGCATTGCCTGGTCATCCGTGTCGCTTTTTCTGACATCGCCTCCATCAGGAAGTCTGGTAACCTTCCACCTCCAGTTCAAATAGGGGTATTCTTTGATATCAACCTTTATGCCATTCTTCACACCGTAGGATGTTCCACTGCTTATCATGTGAAGGTAGTAGAGCTGCGATCCTCTTTCAAGACTGATCTGAGGGTCACCCAACTTGATATCCAGTAACCAGCCTGGAGGAGCGCCCTTCTGCATCTGCGCGGAGTCAAATCCCGCGACCCGGACGATATCCGTACCCCGCGGTTTCGCATGCGCGGCCGGGGTCTCCGGAGCAGCCGTCGGTTCGTACGTGCGAGGCGCAGGCGAGGGAACCGGGATCGCGGCCGTCAATGGGGCTACGGGAGTTTTCGGTTTTTCAGGAACTGACGGAGGTGTTGCAGTCTGAGATGAGGGCGGCAATGCAGGTGCAGCAGCCGATGTCTCTACCTCCGGCTTCTTGGGCTCTTCTGCTCTTTGACATCCTGATATAGGAATGAAAGCCAGGAAGAGCGATACGGAGATAATCAGAGATAACATTCTTTTCATACTAAATCACTTTGCGCCTTTCGAACGACCTTTGTAGAGATTCATCATCTCTGTTCTTGTCAATACGGCATCGACCCTGTCTACATATTTTTTTATATTCTCCCTGCCGCCTTCTTCCCTGTCGACGATGGCGATTACTCTGTCAATTTTGAGACCGGCTTCTTGCGCAACTTCTATGGCAGTAATCGTCGAGCCTCCCGTTGTTATCACATCGTCTATGATCGCAACCCTTTCGCCTGATGTTATGTTCCCTTCGATGCCGCTTTTTGTACCGTGATTCTTGGCGTCTTTTCTTACGACAAAAGATTTAATCGGTTTCTTCTTCTGATAAGAAATGAGTGAAAGGGCGTTGGCTATGGGGTCGGCACCTAATGTCAGGCCGCCGGCCGCCGACACATCGGCGTCAGCAAGCATGTCAAAGAGAAGATTCCCTATGAGGTACATCCCCTCGGGGTCCATGGTTGTCGGTTTGCAGTTGAAATAATAGTTGCTCGTTTTTCCCGAGGCAAGCGTAAAGGGAGGGTTGTCTCTGTACTGGAAGGAGCGCTCAAGGATTATTTCCGCGAGTCTATGTTTCATTTCGTCATGGGTCATTTTGATATACGCCCCTTTGAAAACGATTTTATCAGTTGTTCAACTACCCTCACGGCTTCCACGCCGTCTTTGGCATAAGCGGCGCCGATAGAGGCTGCATAGGCTTTCGTGACTACGGCGCCTCCGGCGATAAACGGACATGAATACCCGCCCGCCCGCGCCAGACCAATGACCTCCTCCATGTTTACCATGGTCGTGGTCATGAGGGCGGAAAGGCCTACTACATCGGGCTTTGAACGTCTGATGGAGTCGATAACGGCCTTGGCCGGTACGTCTTTGCCAAGGTCAATAATCGTGTAGCCGTGATTTTTTAACATCAAAGAAATTATGTTCTTACCGATGTCGTGGATGTCCCCTTTGACCGTGGCAAGGATGATAACCCCTTTTCCCGGCCTGTCTCCCTCTTCGCGTTTAAGCCTTGGTTCAACGCGCGCCAGAGCCGCCTTCATTGCCTCGGCGCTCGCTATCAACTGCGGCAAAAAATATTTTCTTTGATCAAACAGTTCACCCGCCCGGTTAATTGCCGGGATCATAATGTCATCCACAAGCCCGGAAGGACTCATGCCCGCTGCAAGGGCAATATCGACGAGGTTTATAATATTATCCCTGTTGCCCTCCAGTATCGCTCCAGATACATCCTGATCCGGTGACGATTTTACCGCCGGGGCGACGGCCGCGTCCGTCTTGGCGTGCTCCGAACAATGCCGGATATACGACAGGGCGTCTCTGTCTTTTTGCAAGAAGACGTCGCCAGCCATTTTCACCTTCATGAGCTCTCTGTCCGCAGGATTGGCAATCGCCATCGTCAGTCCCGCGGCCTGTGTCATGGCGAGGAATGCCGTATTCATCCACTTTCGCTCCGGCATGCCGAAGGACACATTGGAAAGACCGAGAACGGTTCTGCACTTAAAGCTATTCGCAGACCAGGCGATGGCTTTCAGCGTTTCTATAACAGCACCTGGGTTCGCAGCAACGGTCATAACGAGTCCATCGACGACGACATCATCTTTTGAAAATCCAAAACGCCGGGCCGCCCGGAATATATCTCTGATGATTCCTTTTCTTCGTGCCGCTGTTTCCGGTATCTCGTTATCTGTCACCGGTAACAGAATAAACATGGCGCCGTATTTCGCGGCAACGGGGAGCAGCTTTTTCAATTTTTGCTTTTCACCGGAGATGGAGTTTATCAGGGCGCGGCCGGGATAGATGCGAAGAGCCGCCTTTATCGTCTCCATATTCGGGGAATCGATGACGAGGGGCAGGGCAGTGCCTGTCGATAGCAGACGGATGACTTTTTTTACGGTATCGAGTTCGTCAATTTTATGAACCCCGACGTTCACATCAAGAAGAGCGGCCCCTTGCGCTTCCTGGTCCCTTGCCATCTGCCTCACGATATTCAGTTTGCCGTCAAGGAGTTCCTGCTGCAGGGCTTTCTTGCCCGTCGGATTAATTCTCTCGCCGATTATGAGGAGCGGACTCTCCTCATCAAATATCTTGAATGCCCTGGCCGAGCTGACAGCGCTTATGGACTTTCGCACGGGAGCAAGCGCCGGGGCCCTGCCTGACGCCCTCTTCAGTGCCGCGATATGCGCGGGCGTGGTCCCGCAGCATCCGCCGATAAGGTTTACACCGGCAGCAGCGAGCTTCTTTCCCCATGAGGCGAATTCCCTGGGGTCCATATCATAGACGGTGGTCTTGCCTGACAGCCTCGGCATCCCGGCATTGGGCTTGGCCACCAGCGGCACTGTGGCATGTGGTTTCATGGCGGCAATAAACTTCACCATTGCTTCCGGCCCTGTTGAACAGTTGCAACCTACGGCGTCGGCCCCGAGGCTCTGCAGCGTAATGAGGGCGGTCACGGGATCTGTGCCGCTTAACGTATAGCCGTTCGTTTCGTAGGTCATGGTGACCATGGTGAAATGGTCGGTAATTTCCTTGACCGCGATGAGCGCCGCGCGCGCCTCCTGAATGTCCATCATGGTCTCGATGACAAAAAGATCAACGCCGCCTGCAAGAAGGCCCCGGATCTGCTCCTTGAAGATATCAACCGCCTCTTCAAACATCAGGTCGCCGAAAGGCTCGACAAAATGTCCTGTCGAGCTGATGTCGCCGGCAATCAGTGCCCTGTTTCCTAAGGCACGCCTCGCCAGAACCACAAGTTGTTTGTTGATTTCTTTGACGTTCGTAAAGCCGTATTGGCCGAGCTTTAATCGATTCGCGCCGAAGGCACAGGTATAGATGATATCCGCACCTGCCTTCTGATAAGCCCTATGGATATCCTCAATCGCCGCGGGGTTTTCCAGACACCACACCTCCGGACAGACACCGGACGGCATTCCCTGCCGCTGCAGCTCCGTTCCCGTCGCACCGTCAAGAATTAGAATTCTTCTCTTCAAGAGATTGAGGATTTTTTGTTTCTTGTCCAATGATCTGTACCCGTCGTAAATAGTGTCTTTCTTATTATTATGGCAACCTTTATCTTATAGTATCAGCATTCCATAATATCAACATCAAACATCATTGTCATAACAATAAAGGCTGCTTCATGAACCTTGCGCCTTTATGCCGGTAATGGCGGTAACGGACTTTTCCGGGATGAGTATCGAGCTCTCTGTTATCTCTATACCGATTCTGTCGAGCTGGAGGAGGCGGTACATTGCTTTTTGTGTTTCCAGGAATAAATCACCATAGCCTGCGGAATAGCGTTTCCCCAGCAATTTTCTGTTTTCCCTCCTCAGCGACTGGTTGAAGTAGTCCATGATCCAGTCTAGGGAGGCATCTACTATCTCACTCGCTGCTGCGTCCAGGACGATGGCGCGGGTCACATTCGCACCGGTGGCATCTTTCTCGATGGCGTCCATGATTTCCCGGCCGGCCGTGGCTCCCATCAAGACTATCTCGCTGCAATTGGCAAGGAGCCTGGCAAGTTGACGACTTTCAAATTCTGCACCGTCAGGAAGGAGAATCCTGGCGTCTTTAATCTCTGTGATAGGCATTCGCAGGCCCGCGCCCTTCAGGTGAATGAGCGATGACGCGTGCCCTATGTACCTTTCGATCTCTTCCTGCTGCGCTGCCGGTATATCTGTAACGCCTTTCACAAAGCCCAGACGTCTGTATATATTTTTGCGGGGCACAGGGATTGATATGGATTCAAAAAAAAGGACAGGCGCCATGATGGATGATGAGAAGATTCCTTTCCTTGCTGAGGGACTGCGGAATGCGTCTTCGGTTATGCTTTTTTCTTTGCGATGTGCTTCATCAAGCCACCGTCGCTCACAAGTTGCTGCATGAACGGTGGAATGGGCTCTATACGAAGCGGACCACTATTGCTGTTTAAGATTCTGATGGTTCCATTATCACCATCCACTTCGATTTCCTGGCCATCGGAGACCGCATCCCACAAATCCCTCGATTCAAAAATGGGCAGTCCGATGTTGAATGCATTCCGGTAAAATATGCGGGCAAAACTCTTGGCGACGACGCAGGAAATCCCGGCGGCCTTGATGGCGATAGGCGCGTGTTCTCTTGATGAGCCACAGCCGAAATTCTCTCCTGCCACAATGATATCACCGGCGCTGATTTTTTTCATGAAATCAGGGTCGGCGTCTTCCATGCAGTGCGCGGCAAGAAACGCAGGGTCGGATGATACCAAGTATCGGGCCGCGATGATCGCATCGGTATCTACGTTATTTCCAAATTTCCAGACTTTCCCTCTGAACTTCATAAACCATTCACCTTTACAAGCCTATACCTTTTTCGTATTTGAGGTATTTGATAAAATGCTTTTAATGTCATTCCGAACGAATGTGAGGAATCTTTTAAAAACCCTCCCTCTGATCAGGACAAAGATTTCTCCCTTCGGTCGAAATGACAAAGGTAATATTTTTTTCTACAACTCTTCCGGACCGGCTATCCGTCCCAAGACGGCCGACGCCGCGGCAACAGCGGGACTGGTAAGATATACTTCACTGCCGGTATGCCCCATGCGCCCGATGAAATTCCTGTTCGTTGTGGAAACGGCCCTCTCGCCATCAGCTAACACGCCCATATGACCGCCCAGACAGGCGCCGCAGGTCGGCGTGCTGACCGCCGCATGCGCGTCGATAAATATCTCTATGAGGCCTTCCTGAAGGGCCTGTTTGTATATTCCCTGTGTGGCGGGTACGATGATCAAACGGACGCGGGGCGCGGCCTTCTTGTTTTTGAGAATGCCCGCTGCAACCCGGAGGTCTTCTATTCTGCCGTTCGTGCAAGACCCGATAACAACCTGATCAATTTTGACATCGCCCACCTGGCTGATTCCCCTGACGTTTGAAGGTATATGGGGAAATGCCACCTGGGGCTCGATTCCGCTGACATTGATATTGATGACATCGGCATATTGACAATCGGGGTCAGAGTTATAAAAACTGTAAGGCCTCTTTGCCCTTTCCGCCACATAGGCCTTCGTTATATCGTCCGGTATGAAGATACCGTTCTTTGCACCTGCTTCAATGACCATATTGGCTATGGTCAATCTGTCCGCCATGCTGAGTTGCCCTATGGTGTCACCTGCGAACTCCATCGCTTTGTAAAGGGCGCCATCGACACCGATCGAGCCAATGATATAAAGGATCAGGTCTTTGCCCGAAACCCATTTTTTCATCTTGCCGGAAAAGACGATTTTCATCGTCTCAGGTACCTTGAACCAGACCTCACCGGTCATCATGACGGCCGCGAGATCGGTGCTGCCGACACCGGTGGCGAAGGCCCCGAGTGCGCCGTATGTACAGGTATGGCTGTCGGCGCCGATGACCAGGTCTCCGGGGAGAACGATACCCTGTTCAGGAAGGAGGGCATGCTCAATGCCCACTTCGCCAACATCATAGTAGTGGGTTAATCCCTGCTCCCGTGCAAATTCTCTCATGAACTTACACTGCTGGGCTGAATCGATGTCTTTATTGGGCGTGAAGTGGTCAGGTATAAGCACCACCTTATCCCGGTCAAAAACCTTGAGGCCCCCGGCCTTTCTGAATTCCGCGATAGCTATGGGAGCCGTTATATCATTCCCGAGCGCGATATCCACTCTTGCGTTTATCAGCATCCCCGGATGTAGCTCTTTGAGACCTGTATGGCGGCACAGTATCTTTTCTGTGATGGTCATTCCCACGTCGTTAACTCTCCACTTTTCTATACGAGTATTTATTTACACCATTAACCTTCTTTACACAACTTTAACCTTTTTCACATCGCCTTTGAGAAACTCAAGGCGGTTTAGTGCATTGATATACGCCTTTGCAGAAGCGACAATAACATCAGGCTCGGCGCCGCGTCCGGCCACAGAGCGCCCGTTGTACTTGAGTTGAACCATGACTTCTCCCAAGGCATCGGTTCCTCCGGTAATAGCGGAAACCGCATACTTGAGCAGGTGGTAGTTGGTCTTGGTAATTTTCCTGATGGCGGCGAATGTTGCATCCACAGGCCCTACGCCAAAACCTGCATCCTGAATGGTCTTCCCGTCCACTTCCATCTGCATGGTCGCCGTGGGTACGGCCACGTTGCCGCTTAACACAGTCAGAGAAACCAGTTTGTACCTCTCGGCAATCTTGTACACTTCTTCATATACAATTGCCTCCAGGTCTTCATCAAAGATTTCTTTCTTGACGTCGGCCAGTTCCTTGAACCTCACAAAGACCTTCTTGACGTCACCCGCGTTCAGCTTATAACCCATCTTCTTGAGATGTTCGGAGACGGCATGACGGCCTGAATGCTTCCCGAGAACCAGATGGGTCCCGGAGATGCCGACGGATTTAGGAGTCATAATCTCGTACGTGATCTTCTCCTTGATCAAACCGTCCTGGTGGATGCCCGATTCATGCGCGAACGCGTTGGCCCCGACGATCGCCTTGTTCGGTTGAACAGGTATGCCGGTTATGTGCGTTAATAGTCTCGACGATTGATAGATATGTTCCGTCTTGATTCCCGTGCGAAATCCGTAGAAGTCTTTCCTGGTCGCGAGGGCCATGACGATTTCCTCCATGGCCGCATTTCCGGCCCTCTCTCCGATCCCGTTGATTGTGCATTCCACCTGTAGTGCGCCGTGCTTGACGGCGGCCAGAGAATTAGCCACGGCGAGCCCGAGATCGTTATGACAGTGAACAGAGATGACGGCCTTGCCGATATTCCTGACTTTTGCAAAGAGATAATCGATGAGGCTCCCGAATTCATCGGGTACTATATAGCCCACAGTGTCAGGGATGTTCACGGTGGTGGCCCCGGTTGCGATAACCGCTTCTACCATGTCACAGAGATAATCCCAATCCGTTCTCGTGGCGTCCATGGGAGAGAACTCCACATTCGGTGTGTAGGAACAGGCACGTGCCACGGCGGCGCGGGCTTCTTTCAGAACCTGGGCCCGTGTTTTTTTAAGCTGGTACTTCAGATGGATATCGGATGACGAAATAAAGGTGTGGATCCGTGGATGCGCCGCTTCTTTAATGGCCTGCCAGGCGCGGTCGATATCTGCGGCATTGGCCCTCGCAAGGGCGGCAATCTGCGGCTCTCTGACCTCACGGGCGATCTGCTGTACGGCCAGGAAGTCGCCGTCGGAAGCGATCGGGAATCCCGCCTCGATGATATCTACACCGAGCTTTTCGAGTTGTCTCGCGATCCGCAGTTTCTCGTCCAGGTTCATGCTCGCCCCTGGCGACTGCTCTCCATCCCTCAGCGTCGTGTCAAATATCAATACCCGCTTTTTCTTCGCATCCATATTCCCCTCCATTTAATCCGATCCAAAAAATAAAAAAGGCCAGGAGCTTCCGGAGCCCATGGCCTTTAGGTACGTTTTATTTAGGGTTGACTTACGGATTACCTAAAAACGACGGGCGCCTGCCGTTAGGCAAAAGGCGAAGAAGGGCGAGGAGCAACAGGGTTGCGTCGCTGTTTAGATTAACCAATGCCTTCTTCATGCCGAACGTCCTTTTCAGAAAATCCTTTTGATCTTGGACTCAGAATAAATCAGAACAGAAACTATGTCAAGACGTTTTTTCAAAAGCACAAAGTGAGTCACAGGCAGGAAGCGGTCTCGCGGATTATGACGGGCGGTTTCCCGGAATTGGTGCTCTTCATAGGCGTTACCTGTTCTCTAAATAAAATTCACTATAGAAACTCTTCTGAATGTCATCCTAAAAAGATCGCCGTTATTCTCAATCTTCTTTTTCCAGGTCGGCTTCCGCATTCAGGGTAATGTCGACATGTCTCCCCACCGTGAATCCTCCCGGATATTTATAGTTCCACGTCATTCCGAAATCTTCCCGCTGGAGGTAAGCAGAAGCGGCGAATCCCATAGTGGTATATAAACCGGTTTCGTCTGTGAAGTGGGTCGGACCGAAGAATTCAGCGTGAAGGAGCATGGGCTTTTCCACGCCGCGAATCGTGAGATCCCCATGGACCTTGAGCATGTTGCTTCCGACCTCTTCGATCTTAGTACTCTTGAAAAAAATACGGGGATACTTTTCCACCTCGAAAAAATCGGAACTCCGGAGATGGTTGTCTCTCGCCTCAACGCCGGTGAAGATGCTCGCTGTGTCTATCTCGATCGCCATGCATGTAACGGCTATATCCGCTGGGTCAAAGTTGATAAAGCCGGAGATATTATTGAATTGACCGTGAACGTCGTTTATCATCATGTGGCGCACCGTGAAATGGGCCACCGTATGATCTGTGTCGATAATCCATTTTGCCATACGGAAACTCCTCCATATTATTCATTGAGACATCGTACTTTCGACCTTCTCCAGGACGACAGGTCATTGAAAAAAGAAGGATATTATGTTTCAAAATTAACATATTATAAGGAAAATGGTCAATTATGTTCTTCAATGATCTTATTTATGGGTCAGTCAATGGGTTAAAGAACTTACTTTGCAGAGGGGATTGGTTTTTTAGGACATCAATCCACATTAGGGGAAGGTGTATCTGGTTCGGCTGCTAACCGCGAAACCACAAAAATATTTTTGACCTCGATGAGAGATACGGGTATTATAGAATACAACTAAACAAGTGAAATGAAATTTGAGAAAGGAGGTATATATCATGTTTGTGGTCATAATCAATTTCCCGCCAATAAAGGCAGGCAAGGACGCCGAATTTAAGGAATGGTTCGCCTGGTCAAATAAAGAGTTTGCGAAATATAAAGGATTTATCAGTCGCCGATTATTGAAACCCTTGAAGGAGGGTAACTACGCTGCAATTGTAGAGCATGACAGTCGTGAAACCTTTATGGTCATGCATACCAGTCCCATCCATGACGAGGCGGGCAAACGTGTTGCGCCTCTATTTGACGGTCATCCAACGCCTCAGTTCTACGAGGTGATCGCCGGATAATACGGACGGACATTGTTGATCAAACTGCAAGAGAGTTAGTCATAGGAAGAAGGGAGACAAGGTATGAAGTTACATATTAAGAGCAACGTGTCGTGGGTCGGGAAGATCGATTGGGAGCTCAGGAAGTTTCATGGTGATGAATATTCCACGCATCGCGGGTCGACCTATAATTCGTATCTCATCGAAGAAGAAAAAGTAGCCTTGATCGATACGGCCTGGCTTCCTTTCGCAAAAGAATATGTCGAGAACCTGCGAAAGATAATTGATCTGAAGAAAATCGACTATGTCATCGCAAACCATGCGGAGATCGATCACAGCGGCTCGCTGCCCGAGCTCATGAGCCATATCCCCGATACGCCCATATACTGCACCGCAAACGGCATCAAATCCCTTAAGGGCCACTACCACCAGGATTGGAATTTCCATGCAGTAAAGACAGGCGACCGTCTGAGTCTTGGGAAAAAGGAATTGATCTTCGTGGAAGCGCCGATGCTTCACTGGCCGGACACAATGTTTTGCTACCTGACGGATGATAATATCTTGTTCAGCAATGATGCATTCGGCCAGCATTATGCAACGGAGTTCATGTTTAATGATCTCGTCGACCAGGCCGAACTGATGGAGGAATGCATAAAGTATTACGCTAATATCCTGACACCGTTCAGCGCATTTGTCGGCAAGAAAATCAAGGAGGTCTTATCCTTCAAGTTACCCGTGGATATTATCTGCACGAGCCACGGCGTCATCTGGCGGGATAACCCCGTTCAGATTGTTGAGCAGTATCTGAAATGGGCCGACAGCTATAAAGAAAACCAGATCACCATTATTTATGATTCCATGTGGAACGGCACCCGCGTCATGGCGGAAAACATCGCCTCCGGCATAAAGCAATCCGATCAGAAGGTAAATGTGAAGCTGTACAACCTTGCCAAATCGGACAAGAATGACGTGATCACGGAGATTTTTAAATCGAAGGCNNGCCGCCTTCGGCTGCTACGGCTGGAGCGGCGAATCTGTAAAGGTCATTTCCGAGAATCTCCAATCTGCGGGCTTCGAGGTGGTCGACGGAGGCATAAAGACCCTGTGGAATCCGGATACTGAGAGCATTGCGGCGTGCGTCGAATATGGAAAGAAGGTGGCCGGGCTTTTTGCATGAGGCAGAAGATTTGAAAAACGCCGCAACATTTTTGCGAAGATCAAAACTGAATTTTTTTGAGACGATGCAAAATGTAAATGGTTGGTTGTAGCGAAACTCCGGAAGGCAATACGATGATCATCCGGGAGGTGAAAGTGGCCTCCCGGATGATCGTTAGAAAGGAATATTTTACCAGTTGCCTCTATTGCCCATGCCGGGACCTCCGCCCATGCCGGGACCACCGCCCATGCCGGGACCACCACCCATGCCGGGGCCACCCTTCATGCCGGGACCACCACCGCGTCCCATTCTGAAGGACTTCATCTTTTCCTGCTGTTCGGGCGTCAAGACTTTGATGACCTCCAGCCTAAAGGCGGTCATCTTATCCTGCATTTGATCGCGAAGGGCTCTGATCTCTTTCTGCGCTGCCGTAATCTTGTTCTGGTCGGGATTTGTCTGCAGCCAGAGCAGCTTTAGATCGCCGCGCTTGCTGTACATCTTGTCCTTGAGGGGTTTTGTGTCCCTCAGATTGGCTTCACGGAGGGCATTGATTTTTGCCGTCTGTTCGGATGTCAGATTAAGCTGGGCTAAAACTGATCTATCCGGTCCATAGCAATCTGCTCCGCCATGCCCTCTTCCCATGCCGGGACCGTAGGCAAAGGCATAAGCCGATAAAGCCATCACGACAAACACTGTTACTAATGTCATTGTTAATTTTTTCATGGTTACATTCTCCTTAGATATTATTTCTTTCTTTTTCTTGTATGCAAAGCAAGGCCTGTGCCAGATTAATTTCCAAACATGTAACATGATTATATAACAATGGTATTGGCGAATCATCTACGTTACTCAGCACCGTGTCTTGTTGCTCTAAAGAAAAAATATGGATAATAAGTATCCACTTATGGTATCCAGTCGAATAAAAAATATCCAGATGAAGATGAAGAACAAGATTGATGAAAGAGGCAGGAAATTCTGGGCAGGTGTCTCGCCCTGGTTTATCATCGGGGCCGTGGTCATCATTGTGCCTGTCTTTGTTGTACTGACTCTCCAGAGTATAAACAAACAAAAGGAATACACCACCCAGCTTTTGGTTGAGAAGGGAGCGGCGCTGATAAGATCTTTTGAAGCCGGCGCGAGAACGGGGATAGGAATGCAATGGAGCAGTTTTCAGCTCCAGAAACTGTTGATTGAAACAGCGCAGCAGCCGGATATCGATCATCTGATCGTAACTGATGCAAGTGGCACAATCGTGGCCGACAGTGATCCCTCGATGATCGGGGAAACGTACGGGACAGATATTGATCTCGCACGTCTTGCTTCTTTAAAGCAAGTGGAATGGCGTCAGGTTCCCAATCCTGAGGGCGCCGATACGTTTGAAGTGTACCGGCAATTTTCCCCGACAGAGAAACCTTTTCAGGGATTTCTGAAAGGACCAAAATCAGATAAGCAGCCATCGCCGCGAACAATCGATAAGCCAGCGGGAACACCGTTGGGGTTCATCATTTTTGTCGGGATGGATATGGGGCCGGTCATCGCGGCAAGAGAGCAGGATACACGTCGCACCGTCTTGATTGCCGCCATTCTTATTCTGATTGGATGTTCGGGAATCATTTCTCTCTTTCTCGCGCAAGGGTATCGCTCGGCAAAGACCTCCTTCTCGAGAATAAAAATCTTTTCCGACAGCCTGGTGGAAAATATGCCCATCGGCCTCGTTGCCATAAATGACCGGCAAGAAATCATCTCATTTAACCAGACCGCCGAATCCATCCTCGGCTATTTGCATTCAGATGTCCTGGGAAAGAAGGCAGAGGAGATCGTCCCCCCGCCGTGCATGGCCTTACTGCAAGGCCTGAAAGCTGAGAAAAAAGTAATCGAGAAAGAGATAGATTGCCCTCTTGCAAACGGCAGGACAATTTTCCTCGAAGTGATTGCCACAGCCCTCGTGGAAGATGACGGCAAATTTCTTGGCTACGTAATACTTTTCAGAGACATCACCGAGGTGCAGCATTTGAAGAAAGAAATGGAACGCAGTCAACGCCTCGCGTCTGTGGGCAGTCTGGCAGCCGGCATTGCTCATGAAATCAGGAACCCCTTAAGTTCCATCAAAGGCTTCGCCACTTTTTTCAAAGAGCGCTACAAGAATAACCCCGAGGATCAGAAAACTGCAGACATCATGGTTCAGGAGGTCGAAAGGCTAAACCGGGTTATCAGCCAGCTCCTTGAATTAGCAAAGCCGATGGAGATGAACAGGCAGTGGACCTCCATCCAGGAGGTGATTAGACATACTCTAAGAATGATCGAAGACCAGGCGAAAGCGAAAAATATTATCGTTCGAACGGATTTGCCTCTCCATTTAGGGAATGTCTTCATAGATAGAGATAAAATCACACAGGTGCTGCTCAATCTGTATTTGAATGCTCTGGAGGCCATGGACAAAGGCGGCACGCTCACGGTAGCAGTCCTCCCGCACGAAGGCCGTATGATAAGGATCGATGTTACCGACACGGGAAAAGGTATCGATGAAAAGGACCTTGCCCGCATCTTTGATCCGTACTTCACGACCAGATCTTCAGGAACGGGTCTCGGGCTCGCCATCGTCCATAAAATAATGGAATCCCATGACGGTGAACTCCGGGTGACAAGTGAACCTGAGAAGGGGACCACGGTGTCAATCTTTCTACCCGTCGGCCGGGCATCCGAGGCGTACGCATAACCTCTTTGTTGGTTCAGATCTCTGCCTGAACCAAAAGAGACAGACATTGGTGAGAAATATATGAAATCGAAAAATACCATTTTGGTTGTGGACGACGATCTCGCCCATCGGACAATGTTAATGACGCTGCTCGGCGGCTGGGGTTATGATGTTGCCGAAGCCGATGACGGTGGAAAGGCCGTCGAAGCCGTTTCAGAGAAACCTTTCGACCTGATCCTGATGGACATTCGCATGTTCAAGGTATCCGGATTAGAAGCCCTCCGAGAGATAAAGAGATTCAATCCCGCTATCCCCGTCATCATCATGACTGCCTATGCCTCGGTGGAAACGGCGGTTAAGGCCCTCAAAGAAGGCGCCTACGATTATCTTACCAAGCCCCTTGATTTTGACGAACTGAAACTGACCATCGAACGGTCTATGGAACACAGCCGCCTAAAGGAGGAGAACCGCCACCTCCGGGAGAGTCTCGCCGGTCAATTTAACAGTCAAAACCTGATCGGACACAGTCCGGCTATGACGAGACTCATAGAAACCATGGTCCAGGTTGCGCCTTCCGAGGCAACTGTTTTGATCACCGGCGAGTCCGGAACAGGTAAAGAAATGATTGCAGGCGCCATACATTTCAACAGCCTCCGGAAGAAAGGCCCTTTCGTGAAGATTAATTGCGCTGCGATCACGGAAACCCTTCTCGAGTCCGAGCTTTTCGGCCATGAAAAAGGCGCGTTCACCGGCGCCGATAAGCGCAAGGAAGGAAGATTTCGTCAGGCCGAGGGAGGGACTCTCTTTCTTGATGAGGTGAGCGAGATGTCTCCTGCCATGCAGGTCAAGTTATTGCGCGTTTTGCAGGAAAGGGAAATCACCCGCGTGGGTGGTGATGATGTCATCAAGGTGGACGTGCGGGTTATCGCCGCCACCAACAAGGACCTGACGCGCGAAATTGAGGCGAGACGTTTTCGTGATGATCTTTATTACCGTCTTAATGTAGTGACACTCAACGTGCCGCCGCTCCGGGAACGGCGGGAAGATATACCGCTCATTGCGGGACACTTTCTCACCCTGTTTGCCAAGAAGAATCACAAGAGCATCAAGGGATTCACACCTCAGGCCATGGATCGGCTCCTGAAGAATGATTGGCCGGGTAACGTTCGGGAACTGATGAATGCCGTCGAACGCGCGGTTGTGCTATCGCGCTCGGAATACCTCGGTGAAGAGGAATTTGCCCTTGTCTTACGGGGAGAGCTGCAAGCGCCAGAAGCGCCGGATCATCAGACCGGCACGGGAGAGCCGTCTCTCGAATCCGTGGAAAAGGAAACGATCCTGAAGGCACTGGAAACAGCCGGGGGGAACAAGAGCGAGGCAGCAAGAAGACTCGGCATCACCCGGCGGACACTGCACCTGAAACTGAAAAAATACGGCATGATGTAAGAATTGAAACGTGGCCACCAGTTCCGCGACTATTAGATGAAAATATTTCACTATGAGGAGCACGAATAACCACATTTTTTCATTGATATTATTGACTTTCAGGCGTATTAATCACCTGTCTCCAATGAGTTCATCCCTGAATAAACATAACCATAATAGGGCCAATCCGGAGGGCATCGGCTATGGCGTTTAATCAGAAGACCCCCTATAATGATCTGCCACCACTACCACCCCAAATGGATGTGGAGACCAAGTCAATTCTCAAGAAAACAATCACGGCCAGAAGTGCGTTGGCGGAATTGAAAGGCCTGGGCGAGACGATTCCTAATCAGGCACTGCTGGTAGATTCCCTGATCTTGCAGGAAGCGAAGGCCAGTTCTGAAATCGAGAATATTATAACCACCAGCGATGCTCTGTTCCAGGCCTTCGCGGCAAAGAACAAACAAACAGATGCGGCTACGAAAGAGGTTCTTCGCTATCGGGAGGCTCTATGGAAGGGATACAACATCTTAAAAAAGCGGCCGCTCCTTGCCACCAACCTTTTCATAGATATTGTCCAAACGATCAAGGAACATTCCGGCGGTATCCGCCGGTTACCCGGGACCGCCGTTGTCAATGCTGCAAACGGAAAAGTCATCTATACACCTCCCGAGGGAGAAACCGTCATTCGGGACAAACTGAAGAACTTGGAATATTTCATGCACGGCCAGGACGATATAGATCCTTTGATCAAGCTGGCTTTGATCCATTACCAATTCGAGGCGATTCACCCTTTCTCCGACGGTAACGGACGGGCCGGGCGAATCATCAATATCCTTTTTCTGGTCCTGAACGGACTGCTGAACATTCCGGTGCTCTATCTCAGCAAGGCAATCATTGAACAGAAGAACGACTACTACCGACTGCTGCGTCAGGTAACAGAAAAAGGCCTGTGGGAACCATGGATTCTCTTCATGCTGAAGGCAGTTGAAGACACTGCCGTATTTACCCGCGAACGTATTTTGGCGATTCGGGCTTTAATGGCCGAAACGATGGAAACAGCGAGAAAAAAGCTGCCTGCCAGGGTTTACTCCAAGGAACTGATAGAGCTCATTTTCCGCCAACCCTATACGAAAGGCCAATTTATTGTTGACGGCGGGATCGCAAAACGCCAGACTGCGGCGGAATATTTAAAGGAATTAGAACAAATCGGTATTCTTAAACCTCACAAAATCGGCAAGGAAACGCTTTATTTGAACGTAAAGTTGTACAAGCTGCTGTCGAAATAAACATGTCGATGCCGTCGACACAAAATAAAAACGTGTCGATTTTTTACTGTTTTATCGACTCGTTCTCCGGACGTATCGATGCCGTCGACATGATCCGGTCCTGGAATGGCGTGAGCCGTTGACTTACATTGACGCTTAATGTTGAGGCAAGGAAATGAGAAAGAAGAAGTCGAGTACAGGAAAGACCGGGGAGAATGTAGTTGATTACCGGCACAAGACGAGCAAGCAGCTGAGTATTCCACCAGCGGGACTGGAGACGCATGTTTGAAAGAATGGATTACATCTAAATCAAACCGGCCACGAGGCTGCCCACTTCGCTTGTCGAATAACCCATCTGTCCGGCGGACATGCTTTTCGTCTTTTCTGCTACAACCTTCATGACGGCTTTTTCGATGGCCGCGGCTGCAGTCTCTTCTCCCAATGTCTCCAGCATCATCTGTCCGGCCATGATGGCGGCAAGCGGATTGACCACATTTAGCCCCGTGTACTTGGGCGCTGAGCCGCCTATGGGTTCAAACATGGAGACGCCCTCCGGATTTATATTGCCGCCCGCGGCTATGCCCATGCCTCCCTGGATCATCGCTCCGAGATCGGTGATGATGTCGCCGAACAGGTTGTCCGTCACGATCACATCGAACCATTCAGGGTTCTTTATCATCCACATAGAGGTCGCATCCACGTGGGCGTATTCGGTCTTTATGTCGGGATATTCCCTGGCCACTTCGTAGAACGTCCTCTCCCACAGGTCGAAGGCATACGTCAGCACATTGGTCTTTCCGCACAGCGTCAGCTTCTTTGCCTTGTTGCGTTTGCGGCAGTATTCGAAGGCGAACCTCACACAGCGCTCCACACCCTTCCGAGTGTTGATGGATTCCTGAGTCGCGATTTCGTCTGCCGTGCCTTTCTTCAAGAACCCGCCCGCGCCTGCATAAAGGCCTTCGGTGTTTTCCCTGACGACAACGAAATCTATATCCTCCGGTTTCTTGTCTTTCAGGGGTGTATCGACGCCGGCGTAGAGCTTAACTGGCCGCAGATTTATGTATTGATCCAGGGCGAAGCGGAGCTTAAGGAGGATGCCCTTCTCGAGGATGCCCGCTTTTACATCGGGATGGCCGATGGCGCCGAGATATATTGCATCAAATTTTCTCAGTTCTTCTATGGTTTCATCACTCAATATCTCACCGGTGCGCTTATATCGTTCGCCTCCCAAATCATAATGGGACAGGTCCAGTTTGAAACCATACTTTGCGGAGGCAGCCTTGAGGACCTTCAATCCTTCTGCGATTACCTCGGGTCCTGTTCCATCACCCGGAACTACGGCGACTCTGTACGACTTACCCATTATACTTTCCTCCCGCGGATAGTTTGATTATAATCCCAAACGGTCGCTGATTTCTTGCATTGCCCCAAGACAAATCTCCGCAAATTCAGCCAGCGGAATGCCAAGCTTCTCGCATTCCATGATCGTATCCCGATTGACGGATGCAGCAAAGGCCTTTTCCTTCATTCTCTTGGTAACTGATTTCGTCTTCACGCTTGCCAATTTCTTATCTGGATAAACGAGGGCCGTAGCGGCGATCATGCCGGTGATGGTCTCGCCTGCGGCGAGAGCGTGATGGAATACAGTATTCCTCTTCATGCCCCAGGCATCTTCATTATGCATCTTAATGGCGTCGATGATCTCCGGATCGACGCCCAGCTCAGCGAGGATCTTTGCGGTTTCATGCGTATGGGCTGTTAGGTTGCCGTCAATCAGCTCCAGGTCCAGATCATGGAGCAGCCCAGCAATGCCCCATTTCAGCTCATCTTTTTTCAACCTTCGCGCCAATGCCCTCATGACCGCCTCTGCGGCATAGCAATGATATAAGCTCCTCTCATTCTTGATGTATTGAGAGAGCAATGCATTCGCATCTTCTTTCGTAATCATGGATCATCTCCTCACATTACACCTTCGAACAGGCTAACATATCCGGCCCATAGTTACAATTTGTTTCGTCTGAAATGCAGGGCAGGAGCCTTGAAAATGTACTTGTCAAGTGAGTGATTTATTGTTACAAAAAACAAAAATATGAGAAGGATGGACGATCATGGGTGAGGGCATTTCGGATTATACGAAATTTACTGTAGATCTCCGCAGACATATGTGGAAGGCGAGCGTGGAAATGGAATTGCGCAGGCTTATATGGCAGATCGCGGTCATGGGGAAATATATATCCGCCAAGATTCATGAATCAAACCGGAAGCTCGCCGGATTCAAAAATATTTATGATGAAGAGCAGCTTTCTCTGGACAGAAGCGCCGACGAAATTCTCAAGAACCAGCTCGAGTATTCGGGGTTTGTCCGGGAGTATGCCTCGGAGGAACGTGATTCAGTCATACAGATCGGAAGAGGTGATGAGAAATATTTTATTACAGCAGACCCGCTTGACGGCTCATCTTTGGTAGATACCAATC
The DNA here is from genome assembly GCA_003153775.1 of Syntrophaceae bacterium. Taxonomy (GTDB): domain Bacteria; phylum Desulfobacterota; class Syntrophia; order Syntrophales; family UBA2185; genus Fen-1135. Next base: position 20,876 of record PMBI01000076.1, read on the forward strand.
TGGCCATAGGGACCATAATCGGCATTCACAAGGAAGCCATACTGGCCGAAGGAAAGAAGACATTGGCAGCGGCCGTGTATATTACATACGGCCCTCTGATTACGATGGTCTATTCCGCGGGAAAGGGAACCCATGAATTCGTATTGAACAGGGAGGGCGAATACGTCCTCTCTGAGGAGAACATAGTCCTGAAGGAACGGGGAGACATATACAGCCTCGGAGGGCTGAGAAAAGAATGGACCCCGGCACACCTCAAGTACATAGAGTTCCTCGAGAAGGAAGGCTATAAACTCCGTTACAGCGGCGGGTTTGTGCCGGACATAAATCAGGTGCTGATCAAGAGAGGGGGTATCTTCACGTACCCTGCACTCAAGAAAAGCCCGAACGGCAAGTTGCGACTTCTCTTTGAGCTGCAGCCCATGGCATTCATCATTGAACAGGCGGGCGGCATGGCCACAGACGGCAAGCAGGATATACTGTCCATCAAGGTAACGGACCTCGATCAACGCTGCCCGATCTACATCGGGAGCCGTTTCGAGGTGGAAAAGGCGAAGGAATTTCTTGCTAACGGCTGATGGAGGGCGAGAGCTATGGCAACGACCTACGAAAGCATCGATCAATTGAAGAAAGGTTTGGAAGGCGTCCTCACGATTTCGGAGGGAGATGTCAGGGTACTGGATGAGAGAAGTCTCCGGAGTTCACTCATTGACGATCTTGTATTTACGGCGGTCTTCAGCTCTCAGGATGATACCAGAAAAGCGGCAAGGTGGCTGATTCGAAGAACCGGAGCGGCCGTGGGTATTTTATCGGCATCCATAATGCCTCTCTATGAGGCCATGGGTCGTAAGGAGGTGTCGGGCTTTACGGTGCCTGCCATCAATATCCGGGCCCTCACCTACGATGTTGCCCAGGCTGTCTTCCGCGCTGCCATGAAGAACAAGGTCGGCCCCGTGATTTATGAAATCGCCCGTTCTGAAATTGATTACACCGCGCAGCGTCCTTACGAATATATATCCGCGGTAACAGCCGCAGCAATCAAGGTGGGATACAAGGGCCCTCTCTTTCTGCAGGGAGATCATTTTCAGGTAAACGCGAAAAAATTTGCATCCGATCCCGGGAAGGAAGTGCAGGCGGTCAAAGACCTTATCTGGGAAGCCATCGAGGCGGGGTTCTACAATATCGATATCGATACCTCAACGCTTGTAGACCTGTCAAAACGGAAAGTGGAAGAACAGCAGGAGACGAATTATTCTCTCGCGGCAGAGCTGACTACCATGATCCGGGATCTGGAGCCGGCGGGCGTGACGATCTCTGTCGGTGGTGAGATCGGTGAAGTCGGCGGAAAGAACAGCACCGTTGAAGAGCTGCGCGCCTACATGGCAGGTTATCTCGAAGAGATCAAGAGGGACGGCGGCGATATGAAAGGCATCAGCAAGATCAGCGTGCAGTCCGGTACCACGCATGGAGGCGTTCCTCTGCCTGACGGTACTATCGCCAAGGTCAAACTGGACTTCAATACCCTCGAAGAATTATCCGAGGTTGCACGGGTGGAGTTCGGCCTCGCCGGCGCGGTTCAGCACGGCGCATCGACGCTCCCCAACGAGGCCTTCGATAAATTTCCCAAGACGGGCACTGCCGAAATCCACCTGGCGACAGGGTTTCAAAATATGATCTACGAAAGCAAACACTTCCCGGCAGCTCTCAGGGACGAGATATATGAATACATAAAAGCCAAAATGATGGGCGAAAAGAAAGACACGGATACGGAAGAGCAGTTTATCTACAAAACCAGGAAAAAGGGCTTAGGTCCTTTTAAGAAGGAGCTTTGGAATCTCCCGGAAGGGGCGCTCCATGCCATAGGTCGCGAGTTGGAAAACCAATTCTCTTTTTTGTTTGAAAAGCTGAACGTCAAGGATACCGCTGATATTGTCGGAAAGTATATAAAACCTATAGATGTCCCCGTAAAGATTCCTGAGGCCTTCAAGGCATGAGGGAACTCGCGCTACTTTTTATTAATAGCAATTTCAGTTCTTCCCCTCTAAGGAAACCCTGAGAGTTACTCTAATATCATTGGCATGACGACTATCAATTCCGTCCGCGGCTCGGCCTGTTCAACCTTATTCCTTCAGTTTCTTAGCCACGGTGAGGACGGTATCGGCATAGATCTTACTGTGGTTGTAAGCGAGGATTACCCGGTGCTGCTTTTTCGCGCTCATGTCGCAGCGCCAACCATGGGAGCGCAGGTAATTTGCCATGCTGTACAGTGCGTCCGGCTCCGCAAAGATGTTGACGCGGCCGTCTCTATCGGCATCGACCCCATAAACAGAGATCTTTGTCGGCATGAACTGGCAGATCCCGATTGCGCCATAGAGTGAACCCGGGATACTGAGAGGGTCGATGCCGTTGTCCGCGGCGTATCTGATCAGGGCCTTGAGTTCTCCGTAAGCCCACTCAGCCTTCTGGCGGCAGCGTTTTTTTGCAAATTCCTCACTTCTTAGGGTGACGAGGTCCGGCGCAAGATAGGGGCGGATAGTTTCGAGATCGGAAGACAGCGCCATACTTGCCAGGGTATTGAAGGCGCCCCGATCACCGAGATGCCGGCCGAGCCCGGTTTCTACGAGCAGTATTGATACGACAATCTCTTTGGGGACACAGTAGTTCTCCGTAATTCCCTGCAGGGTGTCTCTGTTTCTCTGTAAATAGGATTGCGCTTCGGCAATGACTTCCGGTCTTAAGAAGCGGCCGTATGCAGCCCTGACTTTGCGGGCAGAAACCGCATCTTGTTTCTTGTAGCGCTTGTTTATGAGCTCCTTGAGCTTGCATGACATAGCGCTGGGATCAAAGTTTACGCCCGGGCGGTCAAATATCTTTCTTATGACCTGCTCGTCGAAATTGTCGGCTGTAAGGCGTTCAATGAGCGGCGTCCAATCCGCAAACGACAACGCGGGGAGGATGAAAAGGGGCAGAGAAAAAATGGAGGCGAGGATCAAGAAATTCAAACGCCGGGTCATGTCAAACCTCATCAAATCGATTTACTGAAACAGTATCGCAATGTCTTCTATGGAGACAACATAGGGGAAATATGTTTGCGTGTCAAGCTAAGAGGCAGTGACAGACTTTGCATGACGGCCGATCATCCCCGGTGGGAGATACATCAGGCCGTCAGAACGAACGGAGGACTTAAGAAGACGTCACCATGACGATTGCCCGCTGAACCGACAAGCACAGTCTTACACAAAGTATTTGCGGACTTGTCACGCCCCGTATTTCGGATATTCTCGATTTTTTGTCTTGACAATAGGGATGACCTTAAATTACTAAATTTAACCTGAAATAGGAAAATATCTGAGAGCTTATGGATTGGGCCAAAAATAAAAAAATTATTTTTTTCTTCCTGCCCTTCATTATTTATTTGGGCCTTCTTGCCGTTGTGCCCTTGATGGAGCCGGATGAGGGGCGTTACAGCGCCATCCCCAGTGAAATGAACCAGTCGGGAGATTACGTGACGCCGCATCTGAAGGGGACCGTCTACCTGGAAAAGCCGCCGCTGTGCTACTGGGCGACGGCCATGTCATTTAAGATCTTCGGGGAGAATGAATTCTCGGCAAGGCTCTTTTCAGCGCTTTGCGCGTGGGGATGCATCCTCCTCGTCTATAGGATGGGTACTTTTTTCCACGGCGAAAAGACGGGGTTTTATGCGGCTCTCGTCTTGGCGACTTCCTTATTTCCGTTTGCCATCGGACGTCTTAATATCCTCGACATGCCGCTCGCATTCTTTGTATCTGTCGCAGTATGGTTTGGCTTCAGATACTTTTCAGATGGCGGATACGGAAAGAAAAATATCTATCTCTTTTATTTATTCTGTTCCCTGGCCTTTCTTACAAAAGGTTTGATAGGGATAGTCTTTCCTTCTGCGATCGTTATCATATGGCTCATGTTCGCCGGAAGGTGGCGAGATACACTGCGATTGTTCTCACCCACAGGCATCATAATCTTTTTGGCTGTCGCCGGACCCTGGTTAATCCTTGTGCAAAGGGCAAATAAAGACTTCCTGTGGTTTTTTTTCGTTCAGGAACATTTCCTCCGATATACCACGACCATGCACTCGAGAAACGAGTCTGTCTTTTTTTACGTTCCCATCATTATCGCGGGTACGATGCCCTGGTGGGCTTTTCTCTTCAAGGCAGCTAAAGAAAGCGGGGCCAAACGCTTTTCTCTTTTTGCTCCCACGGAAAAGCTGTTCCTGTTTGCATGGGCGGGCTTCATATTTTTCTTCTTTTCTATTTCCTCATCCAAGCTCATCCCCTATATCGCCCCGGTGTTCCTGCCCATAGCTGTTTTTATGGGACACATTTTCAGAACACATGACGACCGAAGGGGGAATCTCGATTACGGCAAGGACGCAGGGATTCTCTATCGTCTCCCCGTGGTCCTGCAATCCCTCCTGTCTATCGCCGTGCTCCTCGCACCGCCCTTTCTTAAGAACCACGGGATACCTTTCCATACGTGGCTGCCGTGGGTCATCTTCCCGATCCTGATGCAGATTGCGATCATATTTCTCCCTGAGATCATCGGAAGAAAATGGCGGAGCGGCTGGTTTATAACTATTTATGTACTCTCGTTTCTTTTTATGAGTTCGCTGATATTCCCTATGTCTCAATTCCTGACGCCGTATAAGTCGGCATATCCCATTGCCAGGATTATAAAAGACTACGTCCCCGCCGGTGAGGAGCTCTATCAGTATGGGATGTCGCTTTATGGTATCGATTTTTACAGTAAGAGGAGAACGCCCGTAGTCGATGACATCGGCGAATTGAGACCGGGGGTGGAAAAACTACCTCTCGAAGAGAGGAACAGTTATTTTCTTACCTCCGATATATTTTTTCGTCTTTGTCGGGGGAAAAAGGATATCTATTGCGTGACGGAACACGAGATTGTGGAAAAGCTGAAAAAAAAGACAGCCTTTTCGGACGTTCTGTGGGATAATGGTTATTATAGCCTTGTGCATCTTAAAGATGAGTGACTGATTGAATATGAAAGTCAGACAAGATTTCTTGCCCCTGTCCAAACCCTCCATTGGCGAGAGAGAGATTAAGGGCGTTGTTGATTGCCTGAAATCCGGCTGGATCACTACCGGACCCGTATGCAAGGCGTTCGAGGACGGATTCTGCGAATTGACGGGGGCGTCCCATGCACTCTCCGTAACTTCCGCCACAGCCGGCATGCATCTTGTATTTCTTGCCCTGGGGATAGGCGAAGGAGATGAGATCGTCACACCGTCCATGACCTTTGCCTCCACTGTAAATATGATAGCCATGCTGAAGGCGCGGCCTGTGTTTGTAGACATCAACTACGATACGCTGAACATAAATGCGGACCTTATAGAGAAGAAAATCAGCCACAGGACAAAGGCCATTGTTCCCGTCCATTTTGCGGGTGCTCCCGCCGATATGGATATGATTCTCGAAGTAGCAAAGCGTCACAATCTTCCGGTAATTGAAGATGCCGCCCATGCAGTCGGCACCTATTATAAAGGAGTCCATGCGGGAGGTTTCCGCCATGCCGCCATCTTTTCCTTTCATCCCATAAAGAACATAACAACCGGTGAAGGCGGGATGATTACACACACCGACGATGCGCTNNGGAAACCCCGAGTACGATATTAATATGCCGGGTTTCAAATATAATCTCCCCGACATGCAGGCGGCCCTGGGGCTTGCGCAACTCGCAAGGCTAAACGAAATCAACCAGAGAAGGTCCGAACTGGCAGGGCTCTATATGAAAGGGCTAAAAGATGCAGCAGGCATCGAATTGCCGGGAGTGCCTGATTATCCGCACGTTCATGCCTGGCACCTGTTCATCGTGAAGATTCTCTCCATGGCTCGGGAAGTCTTCATGGAAAAACTGTCCGAGTACAACATCGGCTACGGCCTGCATTTCCCGGCGTGCCACCGCTTGAGTTATATCAGGAAGCAGTTTGCAACAGGGAAAGGAATGCTCCCTGAAACAGAGCGGGCAGCGGAGAGGATCATTTCCCTGCCTCTCTTTCCGGGCATGTCGAATGATGACGTATCCTATGTTTGCGATGCCATAAAAGAGATACTAAAGAGTTAGCAGCTTTGTAAAAGCATTTTGCTCGTGCATAAGCGAGTAAATGATCTGCAACGATGAGGACGATCCCATGAGTTCACAGCCGATGATTTCCCTGGTCATTCCCGTCTACAATGAAGAGGAGAACCTGCGTAACCTCATGGAGCGCATCCGGCCGGTTATGCAGGGCATGGGCAGGCCGTATGAGATAATTCTTATCGACGACGGCAGCCGCGACAGTTCCCTCTCCATATTGAAAGGCCTTGCCGTTGAGCCGGAGGTGAAGGTTGTAGAGCTCGTCAGAAATTATGGACAGCACGCGGCGATCCTTGCCGGGTTTTCTGTGGTGAGAGGTGATATCATAATCACTTTGGATGCGGATCTCCAGAATCCCCCGGAAGAGATACCGAAACTTGTAAAGGAGATGGAAGCGGGCAGCTATGATGTGGTGGGCACAATAAGAAAAGGGCGCAAGGATTCCATGTTCAGGATTATTCCGTCAAAGATTATCAACATCATAGCGAGAAGGATTACGAAGGTCAGGATGACCGACTGGGGTTGCATGCTCCGGGCCTACCGGCGCCCTGTGGTTGACCGGATGATTGCCTGCCACGAACACGCCACGTTTATTCCGGCATTGGCGACATTCTTTGGCAAGCGCGTGACGGAGATTGAGGTTGCCCACGACGAGCGGGCCGGCGGCACATCTCACTATCCTCTGCGAAAGCTCATCAATCTTCAGTTTGATCTCGTCTCGTCATTCTCTGATCTGCCCATGAAGCTCCTCATGTACGGGGGCATATTTATGGCTCTTGGTGGCGTCTGCTTCGGCATATTTCTTGCCTTTGCGAGAATTCTGTATGGCGCCCTGTGGGCTGCCGAGGGTGTGTTCACATTATTTGCCATTCTGTTTGTTTTTGTGGGCCTGCAGTTTTTTGCCTTCGGCATCGTAGGGGAATACATTGGACGGATCTATAGGGAAGTGAGAAAAAGGCCGGAGTATGTTATTGAAAAGGTCCACTCGTCGGAGAGCGCAAGGCAGGCGCAATGAGGGCCGTTGTATTTGCATACCACAACATGGGTATTTGCGGGCTTGAAGCCCTGAAGAAGGCAGGCTTTGATATCGCGGCGATTTTTTCTCATGAAGACGACCCTGGGGAAAATTGCTGGTTCGATTCCGTTGTTGAATGGGCAGGCAAGAATAATATTGAGGTGTTCTGTCCCCCGGATGTGAATACGTCTGTGTGGATAGAGAAAGTTTCACGCCTTACTCCCGATGTGCTCTTCTCCTTCTACTTTCGCCATATGCTGAGTCAGGACATCCTGAACATACCGGCTTCCGGCGCGTACAATCTCCACGGCTCGCTTTTGCCCGCCTACCGGGGGAGGGCCCCCGTAAACTGGGCCATCGCAAACGGAGAGAAAGAGACCGGGGTCACGCTCCATCATATGATCGGAAAACCGGACGCAGGCGACATCGTCGGGCAGAAGGCGGTTGAAATAGAATTTGAAGATACAGCCAGGACCTTGTATGACAAGCTCTGCGTGGCAGCGGGAGAAATGCTTGCGGAAGTCCTGCCTCTCATCCGGGAAGGCAGTGCCCCGAGAATTCCACAGGATGTGACGAATGGTAGCTATCACGGCGGGCGGAGGCCGGAAGATGGGCGCATTGACTGGACTTGGCCGGCAGTCCGGATCTATAATCTAATCCGGGCCGTGGCTGACCCGTATCCGGGAGCCTTTGGTTTTTTACCCGGAGTCGGGAAGATATTGATCTGGTGGGCCATTCCCGAAGGGGTGAGAAGGGATGACCATACTGCCGGACGAATAGAGGTTGAAAATGAGAATATCTTTGTCATAACGGGAGACGGCAGGCTGAAGCTATTAGATATTGAGGTCGCGGGGTCGAGAATAAAACGCGGCCAAATTTTTAACTATTTTAAGAACAAGGAAGGGTTAGTCTTAACATGAAGATCTTAATTCTCGGGGTAAATGGATTTATCGGCCATCATCTTACCAATCGGATACTCGCTCAAACAGACTGGATCGTCTACGGCATGGACCTTGCCGATGACCGTCTCGGTGAAGCCGTGAACAATCCCCGTTTCCATTTTCTTGAGGGTGATATGGCGATCAACAAGGAATGGATTGAGTATCACATAAAGAAATGTGACGTCGTATTGCCGCTTGTGGCCATTGCGACCCCCAAACTCTATGTCGAAGACCCCATCGGCGTATACAACCTGGACTTTGAGATGAATCTCGCCGTTGTCAAACAATGTGTTAAGTATCATAAGCGTGTTGTATTCCCCTCTACATCCGAGGTTTATGGTGCCTGCACCGACCCCGAATTCAAGGAGGATGAAAGTTTCCTCGTCGTCGGGCCGATTCAAAAAGAGCGCTGGATTTACTCCTGCTGCAAGCAGCTCCTGGATCGCGTGATCTACGCCTATGGCACCCGCGGTCATCTTGAATTCACCCTGTTTCGACCCTTCAACTGGATCGGACCGCGGCTGGATTCCCTGGATGTGGCCAAAGAGGGGAGCTCCAGAGTCGTCACACAATTCATCGCCGAACTGCTTATGAAACGCCCGATTTCGCTCGTTGACGGCGGCCATCAGAAGCGATGTTTTACGTATGTGGATGACGGCATCTCCGCATTGATGAAAATCCTGGAAAACAAAAATGATATATGCAAAAGCGAGATCATCAACATTGGAAATCCGGACAATGAATGCTCCGTGAAGGAATTGGCCGATATTCTGAAGAATCTCTTTATGGCGCATCCGGCCCACAGAAATGACAAGGCATACTCGGAAATCATCGAAGCATCCGCCATGTCTTACTATGGCAAAGGCTACCAGGATATCTATTCCAGGAAACCGAGTATTGAGAAGGCAAGAAAGCTCCTGGATTGGAAACCGGAGATAGGCCTGAAGGACGCACTGAGGATGACACTCGATTCTTTCCTGGAGGAGAACAAGGGTGCCGTCTGATGACAGAAGCAAAAAAGTACTGGGCATAAAGGTCGACGTTGATACCTATCATGGTATGAAAAATGGTGTGCCCCGTCTTCTCAATATCTTGGGTAAACATGATATCAAGGCCACCTTCTTCTTGAGCATAGGTCCCGACGCCTCCGGCAGGGCCATCCTTCAGCTCATAAAGAATCCACGCTTCCTGAAGAAGATGGTCAGGACCAATGCCGTCGGTCTCTATGGCTTGCGGACGGCCCTTTATGGTACCGTGCTTCCTTCGCCGATGATCGCCCTTTCGTTTCCGGAAATCGTCCAAGAGATTTTGTCTGAAGGTCATGAGATACAATTTCATGCCTGGGATCACAGACGCTGGCAGGACGAACTGCACACAAGATCGAGGGACTGGATACGGGATTGGCTCGAAAAAGGCATCCGCGGTTTTGCGGAGCTGACCGGGCAAAAGCCCTCTGCATTCGGTGCGCCTGCGTGGGTCATCGACGACAGGGTGATGGAGATACTCGTGGACTACCGGTTTGATTATCTGAGCTGTACCCGGGCTAAAAAGCCGTTCATCCACGAGAAGACAGGCGTTGTGGAAATTCCGTCCGATCTCCCTTGCTTTGAGGAGGTTGGCGTTTCTGAAGGCATTTCAATCATCACCTCTATCCTCAAAGACGGAGGGCTCCATGTGCTGCCGGTGCATGCCGAAGTGGAAGGAGGCATCTGGGGCGGCCCATTCATTGAGCTGATCGAGCAGATCAAGAAGGCCGATTACCGATTTGCGACCCTCTCCGAGATACGCAAGCTGTTGCCGGCAAATGAACTGACGGTGCGAAAATACAGGATGGAGTTATTGCCCGGCCGTTCTGTTCCGTGCGCGGTATGATCGATGAATCCAATAATTAGAGAAAATGCTCGATCCTATTTGCCGTAATTGGGAACCGGTTCATTGACTGCGGGACGGTTTCCTTGCACCTTTAACCCGTGCTTCACAGCCGGCGCCGCTTCGAGCGCTCTGGCTGCCGGGTTTTTTTCATAGAAGCATGACGGTTCGTATGTCCACCCATGAGCCAGCCGCTCTTCCTCCTTCTTCAAGTAACGAAGGATAAACTTGCCGATAAGCGGCGTAATGAGCTTCGTTTTCCATCCAAATGCGGCATAGATATCTTTCAGAAGCTTATCCGCCTTTTCGGCGAGGCGCGCATCGTTGCGATACCACTTTCTCATGGCCCATACGGCGCCGGCATATGTCGAGCGTAAAGGAAATACCTCCCGTGCAAAACGCTCCCTCACGCGCCGGGGATGATCCTTATGCATCTGCCATCCGTTCAGCAACACTTGTATCAGGCGAAGCAGACTCGGGCCGTTAGACTTAAAGTCACGCCAAAATGCCTCCAGAATATATTTCTCTTCCTGTCCGTCTTTGATATACGGATGGCGGTAATTGAAGCGATATTGTCCATGGGAATCGGCATCGGGTAAATACGATTCTGGCAAGAGAGTTCCTTCCTGTTTATGCTTCTCATACAGGGGAGTCCCCGAAATGGGGGTATAAAGCATGAACTGGTGAAAAACTGTTTCGTGGCCTATGGCATAGTCGATGATTGCATCCATATTTTCCGGTTTATGGTTTTCCAGGCCGATGATCGATGATCCCAGCACACGGATGCCGTGAGATTGCAAGAGCTGCACGAGGGCCCGAGTATCTACTCCATGGAGCTTATTGTAGTCGCTGCTTTCACCCTCCAGACCCATCCAGACCCAGCCGATGCCGAGCCTCACCAGTTGATCAATCGTATAGGATTGCAGGACCCGTGCGGAGCTGAATACGTATATTGCCCAGCTTTTATTGTTGGCTTCCATCAGTTCGAGGAGCCGCAAAGCCCGCTTCTTGTGGAGGAGAAAGTTTTCATCGAGGGTGAAAAAGGATCGAGTCTTGAGCTTCTTTTCAATTTCGCACATGACATGAAAAAGTTCATCCCCCGTTTCATAGAAATTAACGAAATGCCCTTTGCCGCCGAATAGCGCCGATGTTGAACAGAAGTTGCAGCCAACGGGGCAGCCCACGGAAGGGATCAGGATTGCCGCGGTGCGGTGAGGTCTGCTGCCCAGACCGATACCCATAACCCTTGTTCCAAACCCCGATATGGTCATCGGGTGCTTGATGGACGCCTTGTCATCCTGTCCGAGATATCTCTGAAACCACCGGACGCCCTCGCCGCGGACGATCATGTCCGCATCAATTATCTTATCAATTCCCTCTTTGTTGGTTATATGTCCGCCGACGATAATCGTGGCTCTCTGTTGATGCTGCCGGATCAGTTCGCACATCTTCTTCACCTTGCCGATGTTCGGAATGATGGCGCTGATGCCGATGATATCATACTGGCAATCGCGAATTTCTTCGACGAAACGATCGAGGTCGGGAAAATCCAGTATCGTGCAGGGGGCTTCGATATTGGCATGGATCATCATCAGACCGAAGGTGCGATGAAACATGCGCAGAGAAAACCCTCCCTGGACACGGGTCACTTGATTCTGATATAGCTCCATAGGATTGATCTTGCGGCTGCCATATTCATCGTCCTGAGCATATGGCCCGAAAACGCTGGTGAGCAGGACGCGGGCGCGTGTTCCCTGCGGATGGACAGGGTGGGTCTCGAGCGAACGGTTGTGCATGTTCTTCCTCCATGAGAGTATAAATATTTTAGTGCGGAGGCAGCATAGGAAATTTATTTACAGAAAGGAAGTTATAAGTTAGCGTTTTACAATACTTTTACAATGCAGGATAAGTTGGAAGAGCGAAGGAAAATTGACGGGAATAAACGTATCGTATAGATTATAAAGAATTATGAAACAGGCGAAATGGTTTTTCCATCCTATCTTTGTTTTTGTTCTGTCGACGGTCGCCCTCGTTTGTTCCCTCTCCCTGTATATCTACTGGTATGTCGGGATAAGCGCGGGAGTCAAATCACTCGCCTATCGTTACCAGCTTGATCCGGGCCAGTTCATCGAGGCCAGCCCCTGGGTAGTCATCCTTGTCCTGTCGCTCCTGGTCGGCGTCATCCTGGCGGGGATTCTCATCATCTTCATCTATCACCTGAAAACCCTCCAGCTCTACCGCTTGCAGCAAACCTTCATCAGCAACTTCACCCATGAGCTCAAGACCCCGGTTACCTCTCTGAAGCTATATCTCGAGACCTTTACAAAGCATGAAATCCCCCGCGATGAGCAACTCAAATATATCAGCTTCATGCTCCAGGACGCGGAACGCCTTTCCAACAACATCAACAGTATCCTGAATCTTGCCCGGATTGAGAGCAAGGTCTACGAAGGGATATTTACAAACGTCGACCTTGTGGAGCTCGTGCGAGGATTTCTTGCGAGCAACCGCCACATCTTCCGGGAATGTGACATCCATGTTGAAAACCCCCAAGAGAAGGGATTCTATCAGCCTGTCGTTGCATCGCTTATTGAGATGCTTCTGATGAACATCCTCACCAATGCCAAGAAGTACAACAATTCAGGCAGACCCAGCGTCCGCATCACCTTCGAGGAGGCTGAGAATACCCAACTGATCCGTTTCCGGGATAACGGGATCGGTATCGAAAAGGGAGAGAGGAAGAAAATCTTCAAGAAATTCTATCAGAGTCGAAACCGCGGCGAACATGCCGTGGTAGGGGGCAGCGGCATCGGACTCTACCTTGCTCAACAGATCGCAAAACTCCATGACGGAAGGATCACCGCGGATAGTGAGGGAGCCGGAAAGGGATCCGTTTTCACGGTGGCATTGCCCTTAAAACCGAAAAGGGAAAAACCATGAAAGATCTTCCACAAAAGCGCATTCTCATCATTGAGGATGACGAGCATATAGCCGAGGGGCTGAAATTGAATCTCTCCCTTCAGGGCTATGAGGTATCAATCGCCGGCGAGGGAACATCGGGGCTCCGCTTGTGGAAAGAGTGGAATCCTCACCTCATCGTCCTTGATATCATGCTGCCCGGTTTGGACGGCCTGTCAGTGCTGCGCCATATTCGCATGGAGGACGAAAAGCTCCCCGTACTTATCCTCTCGGCTAAAGGCGGCCACGATGACAAGGTCAAGGGATTCTCTTACGGCGTTGATGACTACCTCGCCAAACCTTTTAACCTCGAGGAGTTTCTGATGCGTATCGAGCGCCTCATGAAAAGGTCATCCTGGAGCCGCGGCGGCACTATAAATGAGGGACTGGAAGCACAAGAATTAAAAGATACATATGTATTCGGGAAGAACACGATTGACTTCGCAACTATGACCGCCGAGGGCGTTCACGGGCTGATTCGCCTGACAGACCAGGAGGTGAGGCTGCTCAAGATATTAATTGCCAACCGGGGGAAACCCTTATCACGCAAGGTCCTGCTGGAAGTGGGCTGGGGGTACTCCGGCGAGACGACGACACGCACGGTTGACAACTTCATCGTGCGCCTGAGGAAGTACTTTGAAAGCGACCCGGAAAATCCCATCTACTTCAAGAGTATCCGCTCCATCGGGTATATCTTCGACCACCCGTAACCGAGCCTACTGCCACCTGAGAATTCAGCGGCGCATTAATAGCCGTCAGATTTTTCCAGTTTGAACTCCATTATCATGGCGCCTATGCTTGCGAAGAGACCGAACACGAACAGCCTCCATAAGCACGCCATGCCGAGCCGGAAAATATTTGCGTAATTATGGAAACCGATAGAGGTTGCGATAATCATATAGATAAGGCTCGCAAAGATGCCGAAGACCGCCGCTATTGCAATCCGCTTCATCATCGGAGCGCCCCCGCATCCTTTGCTCACCATAACGCCTCCGATTAACGGGAGAGCGGCCATTAGCCACCAAATGTGTCTCAGATCCGGAATTGCCCCGGTATACTTAAGATAGATCATATCGGCTCCAAGCAAGATTCCGGCAGCGCCAATCGCCAGGGCTGCCGCGTGCCAGTAGCGCGGTCTCATCAATGATCTTCTGTATGCCCGCAAATCCATGTGCCTGCGGATGGTCAACGGCCAGTTGTAAAACAGACAGAAGACGCCGTGTTCAAGAAGAGCGCCGCTCTCTCCAAACACCGGTACGACATGCACGGATTCCGTGGCCCAATGTCCCGCCATAAACCGCGCCAGCGTGGGGTACCGATAGGTCATCTGTATAGGGAAGGCCAGATACCCGACATATTTGAAGAACGCTAAGAACAAGGCGATGCTGTAGTCCTTAAAATTTCTCTCTTTTATAACCAGGAAGAGCACATACAGCCCCCGCGCCAGCGATCCTGGTGATATCGGTATGAGCTGGAAAAAGGCGATTATCCCGAATCCTATTGCCCAGGCCTGTGCGCGCGGCATTTCCGGATGCGTCCATATAAAGTAGATCGCAAGCGCTGTCGCAACGACATGAGTTGTCGGCATCAAACAGATATGAACAGCGAGACTCTTTAGGTACTTCTGAATAAAAGGCTCTTTGATGGTCTTGATTATTTCTTCGGCATCGCTCGTGCTTATGATGCGCTTTTTCTTTCCATGTTCCACCATGTCGGAGAGCCATTCCTCCCGCAGCTCGGCGTTAAAATAGAGGCGGACTGGCCGCAAGAATATGAAAGCCAATTTCTCCTTTGCATATTCCCAGCTTGTTAAGAACTTATATAGTCCGACCGGAAGAATCGACAGAGGGAGATGAAGGAGGAAGAGCCCGAGGGAATGGGCAAGCGCCGGCGCGTTCTGTTCGGTTATCCTGCCGCTGCGACACCATGACATCACACGCTCCAGCCTTTTGCCGCGAAGCGTTTTAAGAAGGTATTCCATACTGCTCAAGCATTTTTTATAATGCGCCCGCCATTCGGCGTGCCCCCAGGCTTTTCGCAGTACGCTGCCCAGGAACGGTATCAGGCCGAGAAGGGAGAAGGGGAGGGCAGAGATTTTGTGTTTCCGGAATCGTTCCTGCGTCTGCGCGTCGATTATATTTTTGATTCTCCAGCCGGTAATCGCGCTGGAAGAAATGGTGGACCAGAGTTTTCCGCTGTAAAGCAGCTTGAGATGATTGTGAGTAACATCGGGAACCGAATTGCGATAGATTTCTTCCGCGGCTTTCAGCTCCCCAAGCATGCCCAGCATGTCTGCAAATCGATTTTTGTGAGCGAGCACAAATGCTTCAAGTTTTTTGAGGTCGCCCCTGTCGAACTGCACGAGAGACCCTCTGCGAATACCTTTCCATATCAGAGAAAAATCGCCGGGGCTCATCGGGCCGAAGGGGAGGAGCGTGAGACCCGCGCGGAAATCCATAGCTACAAGACCGGTATAAGGGTCGTCGTCGGTTGAATCCAACTTAAAGCAGTTCGGTTGACTCTTGCA
>PMBI01000007.1 GCA_003153775.1 Syntrophaceae bacterium
GTCTTCCACCTGGGCGGGATAGACGTTCATGCCGGAAGATTTGATCATCCGTTTCTGTCTGACCTTGAAATAAAAAAATCCGTCCTCGTCCATGGTGCCTATATCGCCGGTGTGCAGCCATATCTTTCCGTCGGGGTGCGTCTTCAGCGTCTCTGCTGTTTCCTCCGGGTTATCGAGATAGCCGAGCATAACCGCCGGGCCGTGGAGGCATATCTCGCCTTCCTCACCGGGAGCTGCTTCTTCCAGTGTTTCGGCCCGCACGATCTTGGCCAGCATATCCGGGAAAGGCAGGCCGATGCTTCCTTCCCGGTATTGGTCAAAAGGAGTAACCATGATGGCCGTCACCGCTTCCGTGAGGCCATACCCTTCGAGGAGCTGGCATGTCCCGCCCCGTTCTCTAACGATCTTTTCGAAGCGCTCCTTGACACCTCGTGGCAGGGTGTCGGCGCCGCTGAAGGTGGCCCTGAGACAACTCAGGTCTGCCTTCTGGAAACCGGGATTCCTGCCGAGGGCGTCAAAAAGGGTGGGCACTCCGATTACGAAAGTGGGACGCCTCTTCTTGATCAGTTCGGCCACGGTATCCGGCGTGAACTGCGGAACGAGGAGGCTCCTCGCGCCGCCCATGAAGCAGGCGTTTATGCAAACGCCGAGGCCGAAGCCGTGAAAGATAGGGAGGATGGCGAGGATGGTGTCCTTTTCCGAGAGGCAGGCGATAACCGAGACCTGCATGCCCTCGCTGATGAAGTTCATGTTGGAAAGCATGATTCCTTTGGGGATGCCCGTTGTTCCGCCACTGTAGAGGATAACGGCCATCTCATCCGTGTCCATGTCTGCCTTGGGGGCCTTCGCGTAGGGGCCTTTCATGAGTTCTCCCCACCACTTCACCATGGGGTCTTTCGGAACCCGCGGTATCTTTCTTCCCTTCGTAAGGTTGAAACCGATTTTTTTTATTCCTTTAAGATAATCGGGTATGCGGGTCAGAATCAGGGTTTCGAGTGGTGTTCTGTCTTTGACCTCCCTGAATTTGCCGTAGAATGCATCGAGGGTCAGGGCAAAGCGGCTCCCGCTCGAGTTGAGATAGAACTCGATCTCATTTGCCGTGGAAAGAGGATGAATCATCGCCGCAACGGCGCCGAGTTTGTTTGCTGCATAAAAGCAGATAATCCCCTGAGGCGTAGTAGGCATGGAGATGGTAATCCGATCTCCCTTCTTCATGCCGAGAGCGGCCAGCGCATCCGCGCACCGGTCGATGTCGCGGCTGAACTGCCTGTAAGTTGAGGAATACCCGAAAAAATCATAAGCGACGGCATCCGGGCACCGTTCCACGGTCTTCATGACCGCTTCATACATGGTCACTCGCGGGTAACTGATGGACGCCGGGATGTCGCCGTAAAATTTCAGCCAGGGCTTCTTTTCATACATGCCACGATATCTTCCCTTCTGATAGATGTGTACTGCAGCCGTGGGAGACAATAATGCAGAAGATAAAAAAATGTCAATGAAAAAGGCTCCACAAAATTCCGGCGAACCGGTCTTTATCAGAGCCGCTATGACGGATAGACATGCGAATGTTACTGAAGATGCGGGGACATAACACTGAAGCACACGGGACACGCAAAATTATATTAGCTCACGTTCCAATTTTTCATATATGCCGTCAACAGAAGTTGCGATAGTGTGTCAACAGCAAAATCGGGAAACCCGGAGACGTAATACCAGTGCTGGGAAATTGGTATTATGCCCCCGGATTCTTCTGGTGCATTCATCTTCCGATCAGAGGAGAGCAACGACTGTTGGCCGGAGCGGGCACTGATCTCAGTTCGGAGACCTCACTTAGTGCAGGGGCCTATGTACTTACCGCTCATTGTGCTCTTTACGGTCGTCTGCCTTCCACTTTGATTAGTCACCATAGTCTGGGACCCGGTGAATGAAGTCTTACTGTAGGTTATGTCACCCTTGCTGACCGTGCCATTCTTGCATGTCATAGTCCANNGAGACCTTGTTGCCGACCGTCTTCTGGTCTGTCATCTTGCATTGCTGCTCGCCTTTTTGCTGCGGCTGCGGCACGGCATTCTCCTTAGTCATGCAGACCGTATTCTTCATGGGGTGCATCATCTCCTTCGGCATGCCCGGCATATTCATCGTGGTCGTCATCTCCCAGAGCCCTTCCTGATAATTGGGCGCCGCAAATGCCGACACGGCAAAGATAAGGCTCAAGGCTATTGCAAGAACGAGACTTTTCTTCATCATATAAAACCTCCTTTTCTATTTCACGTTCATCTCGATGTGCGATGCAGCTTCATGCGTTCAACTCACTTGCAGGGCGGGAGTCCCCCGGAATTCGAGCATGTCGGATCCATCTGGGGGTCGCACTTGTAGCATGCCGTTGCGCCCGGCGGGTTGAACGAGGCCAGATACCCATTATCATCGAACTTGACGTATGACAGGGCAGGTACTGATTGCGTTCCCTTGGTGGTATCAAAAGTCGTGGCTGCCCCCACAAAGGCGGACTTGACATACCCCCCGGAACGGAACGCGACGAATGAACCGGCCATAAATGGGGCTGATTTACCAGACCTGTAGTCGAGAGATTGGTTACCTGCTAAGGACAAATAACCGGAGGCAACGTAGCCATTGCTGACGTTGACAAATGAACCGGCATAGAATCGGGCTGACTTGCCAGACGCGTAATCGAGATATTGATCACTTCCCAAGGCCAAGAAACCGGAGGCAACATAGCCGTTGCTCAAGGTAATTTTTCCACCGGGCAGGAAGGAAACAGCCTTGCCGGACTTGTATTCCAGAGACTGATTACCTGTCAAGGACAACAACCCGGAAGTGACATAGCCGCCGCCGAACGTGACGTATGAACCGGCATAGAATCGGGCAGACTTGCCAGAACTACAGTAGAGGGATTGATCCGACATCGACAGGTAGCCGTTCACGGCATAGCCGTTTCCGTCCAACGTAACCGTAGTTCCTGTAAGAAACGTGGCTGAGCTGCCGTTGGAATTGTATTTGATGGATGTATTCTGTTTTAACTGTTGGGTAGTGCCACTTGAACTACTGCCAGTACTCGTGCCCGTACTTCCCGTGCTGCCGCTACTGCTGGAACTGGCGCCGGTGCTGACGGTGCCGCTTGTGGCGCCGCTGCCGGAAACAGTCGTATATAAGCGGCTGTCCTTCATAGTCGGTGTTTCCACACCCTGGATCTGGATGTATATCTTACTGAACATACCGTAGCCGTCCCATGAATAATGGCCCGTTCCCCATAGCCCGATATCAGTGCTGGCGGTTATTGTGTAAATGAGTTGGGTTGGGCTGGCTCCCGCGCCGTTGAATATATCTATCCGGACATGTCCTCCCGGATCACCCGTATATTTCCAGGCAATCTGATAAGGCTGATTACGTACCAA
>PMBI01000016.1 GCA_003153775.1 Syntrophaceae bacterium
TGGTCTTATGCATCCGGACAAGGCGGTGATATTTATGTTTCAGCGAATAATAATCTCATAGTTAAGAATGGATTCTATATCGGTACCGCGGCGCTGGATCAGGGAAATGCGGGCAATATCACGGTCCGCGCTGATACCATAAAATTCCTTGATCAGGGGAACATCGCCTCGAATGCTTTTATGTCAGGGACGGGAGGCATTGTTGATGTGGCAGCCCGTGATATCCTGATTTCTGCAGCGAATGAAGCATCTGTGACCAATAGCCAATATATTACCGGCATCGGTGCGCAAACCGCTGGCACCGCAAACGGTGGCAAAATAACCATAAACACGGACAGCTTGCAGCTCCTCGACGGGGGACAGATAAGCACGGTCCTCCTCGGTTCGGGCCGTGGGGCGGACATTGAGGTTACAGCGAAGAATATCCTGATTTCGGGATTTGTTCTTGATCCAGCCTTAACCCCCGTCCCATATGGACTGTCAGGGATAGATGCGCGTGTGGTTGGCGCGGCGACATCCGGTGGTATCGGGGGGAACATTACCGTCACCGCAGACAATCTGAACATAGCAAACGGAGGGGCTATCCGCACGAACCTCTTTGAAGATGCCCCTAGCAAGGCCGGGAATATCACCGTCAACGCGGGGGCGATAAATATCAGCAGCGGCGGCCAGATCTATGCAGACTCCTTCCGTGGCACAGGCGATTCGGGAGGCCTTAATATTACCGCAAACAGCATGAGCATCTCCGGCTTCGGAGGTTCGCAGGCGCTTTATCCGGTTCCCGATTTTACGGGACTTTCGACCGCAACGAAAGATGGGTGGGGCGGAACGATTAATGTGTCTCTTACCGGTGATCTTTCAATCACGAGCGGAGGAGGGATCAAAGCAGATACCCAAGGAATCGGTACGGGTGGCGACATTAATATTATAGCACAAAACGTCACACTCAGCGATCAGAGTGCCGTTAACAGTTCCAGTACCGGTGCAGGCAATGCCGGGAACATCAATATCACCGCCGCGAATTCGGTGTTGATGAGAGACAGCTCCATTACCACTGAGGCCATACAAGCCGATGGGGGCAACATCCAGATAAATGCCCCATATATGGTCAAACTCGATAACAGTAAAATAACGGCGAGCGTTGGCGGAGGACCGCAGACAACAGGCGGAAATATTTCCATTGATCCTCAATATGTCATCTTGAAGAACAGCCAGATTATCGCCAATGCTTATGAAGGTAAGGGTGGCAGCATTTCGATTGTCACTGATACCTTCCTGTCCGATAACCAAAGCGTTGTGGACGCATCATCCACACTGGGTATCAGCGGCGTCGTCGATATTCAGGCAAATATCACCAATGTCAACGGTCTTTTGACGCCATTGTCAGCGGATTTCGTAAGTGCGGCAAATCTTCTTCGTGAACCTTGCATGGCACGCCTTCGTGGTGGAAAATACAGCAGTTTTATCGTCAACGGACGTGATGGACTTCCTATCGAACCGGGGAATCTTTTACCCAGCCACGCAATCGAATTCTAATATTTAATGAAAGAACCAACCACATGGAAATGCTATATGGCATTAAAAAGAAAAAAAACGACTTAAGCAGAAAAGAAAACAAGATCAGGCTTCGCCATAAAAATAACATGTCCTTTCGGGCAATTTATATTTTACTGGCTTTTTTGATATTGATAATGACCGGGTTTGAATGTTTTGCACTGGTGCTGCCGAACGTTGATACTTTCGGAAGATCCGGTGAAAAACCTGAAGAGCTTTTGAAAGATGAAGTGCCTCCGCCTCCGCCGACTTTGCAGATGCCTGCTGCGCCCGCTAGGGAAAAAGAGACAGGCGGACAGCCGCTGAAAAGTATTTTTGTCCGTAAGATTAATGTTACGGGAAGCACGGTCTTTTCGGCACAGGAGATCGCGGCAGTGACTACACCCTACGAAAACCGAAACATCAACATGGAAGACCTGGAAACTATTCGCCGTGCTCTCACAATCCTGTACATCAACAAGGGATATATGAACTCCGGCGCTGTTCTTCCCGACCAGACGGTGGCTGATGGCGTCATTACCTATCAAATCATCGAGGGAAAACTGACCCATATCGACGTGCAAGGAAATAAATGGTTCGGCGAGGCTTTTATTAGCGACCGGATTGCCCTGGGCGCCAAAACCCCGTTAAATCTCAGCCCGCTTCAGGATCGTCTTCAGCTTTTACAGCAGGACCAGAGAATCGAGCGAATTCAAGCCGAGCTTCAGCCCGGCGCCGGACTCGGTGAAAGTGAACTGAAAGTTACGATTGAGGAAAAGCCGCCCATGTCAGTATGGTTGGCATTCAATAATTACCAATCGCCATCCATCGGCGCGGAAAGAGGTTTGATAACGTTTGCCCATCAGAACCTGACCGGACATGCCGATACGCTTAGTCTTACTTATGGCCGGTCGGAAGGTCTTACGGCCATGATTGACGCCTGGTACACGATCCCTTTCACGGTGTATGATACGTCGCTTTTGATCCGTTATCGACAAAATGATTACAAGGTTGTCGAAGACGTCTTCGAATCTTTAGATATTGAGAACAAATCGGAAGCCTATGAACTGTCATTGCGCCAGCCCGTTTACAGAACGCTTAACCAGGAACTGGCCCTGGTTCTTGGTCTGGAGCATGAGCGCGAACGAACCTTTATGTTTGGGGAACCTTTCTCGTTTTATCCTGGCGCCGAAGACGGGCAGTCCGTAGTCATCCCTCTGCGCTTTTCCCAGGAATGGACGTACCGGACGCAACGGCAGGTGTTCGCTCTGCGTTCACGATTTTCAGCCGGTATAGGTATGGGAGACGCAACCATTCATGGCGATCAACCGGATGGTCGATTTTTTGCGTGGCAGGGTCAGTTTCAATGGGCTCGGATATTTGATTTTCTCGATGCACAGTTGCTTTTCCGCGTCGATGGCCAGGTTACGGACGACAGCCTGCTTCCCATGGAACAAATTTCAATCGGTGGGCGGTACAGCGTTCGGGGATACCGCGAGAACTTCCTGGAAAGAGATGAAGGCATTATTGCTTCGCTGGAGGCACGCATTCCGGTCATACAAAACAAATTGTTGGCGGATTACATCCAGGTGTGTCCTTTCTATGACTATGGCCGGGGGGACAATAAGCGCATGCCGACCCCTGATCCCCAGGAAATATCCAGTGTTGGCGTCGGCCTACGATGGGCCGCTTCATTAACGAAATCCTTCTTTAATTTGAAAGCCGAATCTGAAATATATTGGGGATACNNGATGCAGAAAATGATGATCAGGACAGAATTGAAAAATAAAGCACTTATCGCTTTATTATGCTTTATTTTCTATGGGGGCTTCTCTATCGATCCTTTTCAAGGTTATGCAGCAGAGGCAAAACCGGAATCGAAATCCGATGTATCAGCGTCAACCGTTGCGGCATTATCCGGGCCATCTTATGAACGGGCTGTTTCTTCATTACGAAGCGGTGCTTTTGCAGAGGCTATTGCCAACTTCGACGCCATCCTCTCCCAGTATAACGATACAGCGGACTCCGAAAAGCGTTTTGAAATTCTCATTATGCTTTCCGATGCTCTTCAATCCACAGGTCAATATAAAAAAGCTTTGAAAAATCTGGACAAAGCCCTTGTACTGGCTAAAGAAAAAAGCGATCAGCGGCGGACAGCCATTGTTCTGGGAGCCATCGGCAACGTCCATGTCGGGATGGGGAATGATGAGACGGCGCTGAAGTTTTTGAATGAGGCGCTGGCTGTGGCGGAAAATTCAAACACGGCCGGTGTTGCGGCCTCGATTCTGAATAATCTGGGAAACCTCCATATGGCTGGGAACCGGTGTCTTGAAGCAATGGACGCCTATCGAAAAAGCTGGAGCCTGGCTGAGAAATCGCAAGACATGCATCTTGCCGCGCTTGCTTCACTCAACGGCGTGCAAGCGGCGATGAAATGCGATCGTACCGGCGATGCGCTGCCGCAGATCGAATGGGCAACACGGCAATACCGTCAGTTGAAGGATTCTCATGACAAAGCCTATGGACTGATAAATTCAGCCCTGGCTTACAGCGCATTATGCGCTTATTTTCCCGATCGCAAGCGCGCCCTACTGGGACACACTTATACAAACCTCAAGGAAGGACTGGCCGTCTCTTTACGCGTCAATGACCGGAGAACGGCGTCATATGCCTATGGCTACCTGGGAAAGCTCTATGAAGACGAACGTCAGTATCCTGAGGCGCTGGATCTGACCAGAAAGGCGGTCTTCTCCGCCCAGCAGACAAACGCAACAGAAGCCGCGTATAAATGGCAATGGCAATGCGGCCGGATTCTTGCCCACATGGGAAAAATAGACGAAGCGATTGTTTCTTACAGGAACGCCCTTCACGATATCCACGAGATCCGAGAAGAAATGTCTTCGTGCTACGCTAATCCGGATGCTTCTTATCGCAAGAATGTAAGCGGCGTCTGTTTTGATCTTGTCAGGCTGCTTATTAATCGCTCGTCACAACTCCGGCCCGGCGAAACTGCTGACAAATATCTTGCCGAGGCTAGGGAAACACTTGAAGTTGTAAAAGTATATGAGCTACGGGAATATTTCAAAGACGACTGTATCGATGCTGCCCGCGTTACGGAAAAAAGCCTGGATGCGGTTTCGGATAAAGCTGTGGTTGTTTATCCGATTATTCTGGATGACCGGGTGGAGATGCTTGTCAGTATTTCCGGTCATTTGAAAAGATACACCCTTTCCATAGGTGTTAATGAGTTGACGAAAGAGATCAGGGAATTTCGGAAAATGCTTGTCAAGCGCACAACATGGGAGTTCCTGCCCCATGCCCAGAGGCTTTATGACTGGATCATCCGGCCCATGGAAAAGGATATTGACGCAGCAAAACCTGATACAATTGTTTTTGTGCCTGATGGGGCACTGAGAACAATTCCTATGGGCGCTCTTCATGACGGAAAACAGTTTCTTATCACCCGCTATCCTATTGCCGTCACACCAAGTTTGAATTTGGCGGATCCAAGGCCGTTCAAACGTGAGAATGCAAAACTGCTCTCCCTGGGTTTGACAAAGGCCGTTCAGGGTTTCCCGGGACTTCCCTATGTCTCCGATGAACTGAAGACTCTTCAGGAAATTTACGGGGGGACGCTTCTGATGGATGAAAACTTCCGTTTGTCTAATGTGGAAAGTGAACTTAAAAAGAATCCTTTCAGTATGGTCCACATCGCCTCACATGGTCAATTCGGTGGAAATGTAGAAAACACTTTTCTCCTGGCTTACGATGAAAAGTTTAATATGGACCGGCTCGGTGAATATGTGGGGCTTTTCCGCTTTCGGGAAGAACCACTTGAATTGCTGACCCTGAGCGCCTGTGAAACGGCAGCCGGTGATGATCGGGCCGCACTTGGTCTGGCCGGTGTTGCCGTGCGGACGGGTGCACGCAGCGCCCTTGCATCATTGTGGCATGTCAACGATCCGGCTTCTTACGAATTAATTACCGAATTTTACCGGCAATTGCGCAATCCTTTAATATCGAGAGCTGCAGCTCTCCAGGCGGCTCAAATGAAGCTGATTGCCGATCAGCGTTATGACCACCCCGGATACTGGGCTCCCTTTCTTCTCATCAACAACTGGTTGTGAGGCGCAGAAACAGGAATGAATCGTGTTATAAAGTTCTTCCAGAAACCTGCCGCAGTCGTTATCCTCGCAGGACTAACTGTTTTTTTATTAATGATGTCGCTACGGGTCTATGGACAGTTGGAATGGCTGGAACTGGCGGCTTATGACTGGTTCGTCCGCCTGGCGCCGAAACAGACAAATGGAGATCCTCGGGTAACATTCATCAAAATATCCGAAGATGATATTCGCCGTTATGGCCGGTGGCCCATAACGGACGAGTCTCTGGCCCGTGCCCTGAAGGATCTTCTCAAGGATCATCCCCGTGCCATCGGACTGGATATTTACCGGGATATTCTGGTTCCTCCCGGCAGTGGGGAATTGATCAATCTGTTTGCCACCAATCCTAGAATCATCGGTGTCATGACCGTTGGAGAGAAAGGCGTGCCGCCCCTTGCCGTGATCAGCAAAACAGATCAGGTGGGATTCAGCGACGTCATTGTAGATCCTGGTGGCATTGTCCGTAGAGGGCTTCTTTTTCTGGATGACGGAAAGAATTTGTATTATTCTTTCGCTCTGCGACTGGCTTCTCTCTATCTACAGGAAGAAGGGATCACGCCACAGGCTGACCCGGAAAATCCCCAGTATATGCGCCTGAAGGATCAAACCATCAAACCGTTTGAAGAAAATGACGGCGGGTACGTTGGGGCGGATGCACGCGGCTACCAGTTCCTCCTGGATTTTAAGGATATTGGAACTCCTTTCCCAATATATTCATTTTCAAATCTTATGGATGGCCAGGTTCCCTCCCAAGCCGTTGCCGGAAAGGTTGTCCTTGTGGGTGTGAGCGCCCAAAGCGTCAAGGACCATTTCTATACGCCCTTGAGCAGAGGATTTGAGGAAACACAGCAGGTTCCTGGTGTTGTTTTGCACGGTCACATTGTAAGCCAATTGCTTCGTTTTGCCCTTGATCGCACGACACCAATCAAGACGATAACGGAAAAACAGAAAGCGATATGGCTGATGCTCTGGAGTTTTGCCGGTGGACTTATCGGTTTGCGCATCCGCGCGGCATGGCGGTTTTTCCTCATGATGTCCGGCGGCCTGATCATACTATTCTGTGCAGCTCTAGCAGCATTTTGGTCACACTGGTGGATTCCTGTGGCGCCGCCGGGGTTGTCATACTTTCTGTCCGCAGTTCTTGTTGCGATGATCATGTCTGGCCTGGAAAAAAAAGAGCGGACTTTGCTGATGCAGCTGTTCTCCCGTCATGTATCCCCGGAAATTGCCGAGGTTATCTGGGATCAACGGGATCAGTTCATGAACAACGGTCGTCCCCGATCACAGAAGATGACAGTAACAGTTTTTTTCTCAGATTTGAGGGGTTTCACCACGACCTCGGAAAAGTTGGATCCACAAGACCTCATTGATTGGCTGAACAGCTATATGGAAGTCATGACCCAGTTGATCATGAATTATGGCGGTGTCATTGATGATTATGCCGGGGACGGTATCAAGGCAAATTTCGGTGTGCCGCTGCCGCGTAAAAATGACGAAGAGGTAAGCCAGGATGCCGCAAATGCCATTGCTTGTGCCTTGGACATGGAAAAGGAAATGCGTCGACTAAATGAGATTTGGACAAAAAAGGGGCTTCCCGCCATGGGGACGCGGGTTGGCATCTTCACCGGCACGGTAGTAACGGGACTGCTGGGAGGTTCGCAGAGGATGAAATATACAACC
>PMBI01000029.1 GCA_003153775.1 Syntrophaceae bacterium
CCTTACCTCGACGCCGCCAATTGCGATTTGAAAAGCTTCCGGGATGATTTTTACAAGAAGATCTGCTCCGGAAGTCTCCAGCCTGTCCTCGACTCCATAAGACTTATGAAAAAGCTTGGCATCTGGGTCGAGGTTACAACACTCCTCATCCCCGGCGAGAACGACTCGGAAGATGAGCTCAACGCGATTGCCGCCTTCATTGCGGAGACCGGAAAAGAGATCCCCTGGCACATCAGCAGGTTTCATCCGGATTACAAGTTCGACGCCCATGAACCAACATCCTTAGGCGTTCTCAGAAAGGCGAAGGCAATAGGGGAAAAACACGGCCTCCGTTACGTCTACATGGGTAACGTCAATGAAGAATCGGATACGTATTGTTATAACTGCCACGCCCTTCTCGCCAAGCGGACGTACTTTACCGTCAACGAATCCCACGTGAAGGAAGGAAAATGTGAGTTCTGCGCGGCGCCGGTAGGAGGCAAATGGTGAGGAGGCTGTCAGGAATGGAGAAAAAGGCGCTGCACTCATGATAAGCTGTGATGCCTTCGTCTGCACTGGTAACGATTGCCGGCGTCCAAGCAGCGCCCGGAAGAACTCGCCCCTTACTTCCCGAATGCAGACAGAGTTACAGTGATAAGAAAGAGGAGGGAAGATGCGATAACAGTCCAGGAGAAAAGGTCTATCCATTTCTCCAAGCCCCAAAGATCCTGATCCCAGTTGGTTTCTGTTACCGAGCGTCTGAAGCGCGTAATCAGCCCCGCGGGCGGTGAAACATACCTTGCTTTCCCCATTCGTCGCATACATATACAGTAATCCGTATTTGCCTGTCTTTTATAATTCC
Source organism: Syntrophaceae bacterium (assembly GCA_003153775.1). Classification (GTDB taxonomy): domain Bacteria; phylum Desulfobacterota; class Syntrophia; order Syntrophales; family UBA2185; genus Fen-1135. The sequence goes on from PMBI01000029.1 coordinate 842, forward strand.
AGCTTGCATTCATTCTGATTAGTCCCTGCTAAAGGTGATATTTTCTTATGACGGCCGTGACGATGCCGCCCAGCCGCAGTTCATTCTTCGGTTTGATGGTCGGGTATTTCCGGTTTGCCGCCTCAAGGATAATCTCTTTTCCCTTCTTCACGAAATATTTCATGGTCCACTCCCCATCCACTTCCGCAAGGACGATGTCCCCATTCTTCGGTTCCCTCCCCTTCTCCACGATCACCATGTCGCCGTCCATAATGCCGGCGCCGGTCATCGAGTCCCCNNATAATGTCCCGCAGCTCTTCTTCGGCAGGCGACGGATATCCGGCAGCTACGGCTCCGGCCACGAGAATGCCTGGAGCCGGCCTCACAAGCTTGAGAATTCCCTTTGCATCCCTCGCGAGGACGCCCTCGGCGCAAAGCTTCTCCATCCAATAGTGGACGACGCTCTTCGACCGGACTCCGAGAAGGTCGAGCATCTCTTTATATGTAGGCATTCTCCTCTTTCCACTACAGAAGGACTGAATTTCTTTTTCGACTGTTTTGACGTCTCTCTTTTTCTCCATAATTACCATATATAGAACAATCGTTCTATTGTCAAGGAAAAATTTGCATATCCGTCGAACTGGTTATTTGTTATAATTTTCTTATTGGGAGAATATAAATATGTGCGGCAGGTTTGCTTTGGTTTCCGATAAAGCGGCCATCGCGGAAATATTTGACGTCCGGGACGACTCTTATGATTTCGTACCTGACTGGAATATAGCTCCGGGCCGGTTTATCGGCGCCGTTATCCGCCGCGAGGGCAAGAACTCTCTCGCGCCCTTTCTCTGGGGACTCATCCCGTCCTGGGCCAAGGACCCTTCCATAGGGCATAAGCTTATCAATGCGCGGGCCGAGACCATCGACAAGAAACCGAGCTTCAGGAGCGCTTTTTCAAAACGACGTTGCCTCATCGTCGCCGACGGCTTCTATGAATGGAAAAAAGTCGGCGCAAAGAATACCCCGTTATACTTCCACTTGAAGTCGAAAGAGCCTTTCGGTCTTGCCGGTCTGTATGAAACGTGGACGTCACCGGACAAAAAGGAGATCAGATCCTGCACGATCATCACGACAGAAGCGAATAAATTGATTGCGCCCATCCATGACCGGATGCCCGCAATCGTGCCCAAGAAAGAGGAGCATATCTGGATCAGCGATAGCATGGAAGACGGGGCCATCCTGCTCTCCATCTTAAAGCCATACCCGGCAGAGGAGATGGAATACGAGATCGGTATGGGACCAGGGTTTGCTCAGGTTAAGGAAGGGCTTTAAGCCGTGAGGAAGACAAAAGGCTCAGGAATATTATCGTCCGTCTTCATCAGGGGGGCATGTTCTGCGAGGTCCAGTACAGGCTTATTTCAGCGGCCGTAATGACGAAGCGTTCATACTCAAAAGGCTTTACTATGAAGCTGTTTGCACCGAGCCTGTAGCTCTCCACCCTGTCTCTGTCTTCAGTGGACGACGTAAAAACTACGACCGGTATCATCTTCGTTTCCTCAGTGGATCTGATTTTCCGGAGAACCTCAAACCCGCTGACCTTGGGCAGTCTCAGATCCAGGACGATCACCTTGAGAAGTTCATATGAATCACGAGGTTTAATCGTCCCGGCCGGGAAGAGATAATCCAGGACTTCCCCGCCCTCTCTGAAGACCTTCAGCCTATGGCTGAAGTCATGCATTTTCAGGGCTTCGAGGATAAACTCCACACTGTACCTGTCGTCGTCTACAAGCAGTATATCAGGCATATCGTCAGCCAAGTTCTTACCTCTTTACCTTAAACTGTATTACATTCTGCCCGCGTATCTCATCTTATGAAGATTTCTTCGCATAGTCTATCATGCCTTGAAAATCTACAACCACGACAGGTTCGTTCCCTACTACCCATGCATCGTGACCCATGGGCAATAACGATACATCGCCGGCCCTGCACTCAAATTGTTCTCCGTCGTCCATTACGATCTTGATGGTTCCCGAGAGATGATACTGAAAGTGCGGCGCTTCGCAGCTCTTTGTCTTTACAAGCGGCTGCACGGAGGTAGACCATTTCCATCCCGGCTCGAATGTGGCGCGTCCGATTGTTGCGCCGCCAATTTTCAACAGTTCCAGCTTTCCTTTCGGAAAAGTTCTCACTTCATCGGGTTTGCTGAAACTCCTGACTTCTGCGTTCTGACCCGTCTTCTGCATGTTGCATCCCCCTCTTAGGACAAGTGTGTCTCTCCTCAATTCATGCTGCCGTCGATTTAAGAAACACCACAGGCTCGCTTTTGAGCATTTCTTTTCTATAAGCCTATTACAAGACCATAAGAACATCCATTGGTCATTTTCTGATTTTCCTGTTCTAAATTCCTTAACGAAGTAAGGGTGAGATGTCGGACGCGGCACCTCAAACGATTATTGAGAGACTGCCGTGCATTTGATTATTGATGGGCTCACTTTTGGAAAAAAGAACGAAGGCGCTTGTCTAACCGGATAAGAGGCAGATCGCGTGCTTCGCCGGCATGAAATATGTGGATGTCTATCCTTCCAATAACTCTCTTACGGCGGGCCTCACATAGACATCATGGAAGTCAAAATTCTTCAGGGCCTTCGCGAGCGTCTGGATTTTATCTTTCAGAGGCGCCCTCGCGTTCACAATTATGACGCTTTCTCCCNNTCCTTCAAGTTGACTCAAGACAGTGTGATCGTCCATAGAGTTCCTCATTGGCAATCCGGCGCATTTGCTTCTTAATAGCATTTCCGGCCTGTCTTCACCACTTAAGATTACCACATAACGGCCGTGGAGAGGCTATTTTTATGTTTGACTTATTTGGAAAATTTCGCTTTATTGCGGGCGATGCCGTTCAAATTACGAAGTGGAGGTTTGCCATGAAAGATTCCTTGCAGCCAGGTATGACTGTGGAGTTCAAGTACAAAGTTCCGGAAAACAAGACCGTACCTTTTATCTATCCGGAATTCACTGAAGGGCATGTCATGCCCAAGGTTTTTGCGACAGGTTTTCTTCTGGCGCTATTTGAATTTTCCTGTATCAAGGCCACGAACCCCCATCTTGACTGGCCCAATGAGCAGAGCGTTGGTATCGGCATAAATATGACCCATACAGCGGCCACTCCGGCGGGGATGACAGTCACGGTGAAAGGGCGACTGGAAAAGATGGAAGGACGTAAACTGACTTTCTTCATGGAAGCATACGACGACGTGGAAAAGATATCCGAGGCGACCCACGAGAGATTCGTCATAAACGCGGAAAAATTCAATGCCGCCCTGGATAAGAAAAAAGCCAAGATGTAAATCACGGGCTTGCGAAAAAAGATAAAAGGATTTCGGAAGGTCGGACAGTATTGGCGACTAAAGAACGTCTTTCTAATAATTGACCCGGAAGGGCTTGTTGCAGATGAAGACGCTGCACCAGGTCATTCAAGGGTATTTCTTTCTTTATCTTTATCAAGATGCCGGGAGATCAAACTATGAACTGGATTAAGGACATCATTAATGAACATGAAAAAAGAGAAGCGGAGGAAACGAAATCTAAAGAAGAGGCTGACGAAATAAGGAAAAGAGAGAAAGAAGAATCAAGCAAAGAATGGGAAACATTTGTGGAAGATATAATTCATCCGGTATTGGCACAAGTTGCAACTGTCCTAAAGGACAAATCTTATGAGTGCACTATCCAAAAAGTTCCTTATACAGATGGCCGTACTGGAACAACGGTCACAAAGGAAATTAAATTAACAACGGACATCGAAAAAAGAACCCCGGGCATTTCCCCCAGTAAGGCATCAATAGCTTTTTCGTCTGACGCCGGTTCAATTTCAATAACATTGGAACCCGTGAAACTATTCAGGGTGAGCACCCAGGCAAAGATGAGCCTGTCTGATAATCAGGATGTAGT